>NZ_JBWHZP010000058.1:0-567 GCF_056323165.1 Streptomyces sp. 3-6 | reverse complement strand
CATGATCGTCAACGAACCCGTGCCGGACACCTTCGAGGACACCCCCGCCGGGGACCGGGACCCCGAGTGGTTCAAACGCGCCGTCTTCTACGAGGTGCTGGTCCGCTCGTTCCAGGACAGCAACGGTGACGGCGTCGGCGACCTGAAGGGCCTGACCGCCAAACTGGACTATCTGCAGTGGCTCGGCGTGGACTGCCTGTGGCTGCCGCCGTTCTTCAAGTCCCCACTGCGCGACGGCGGTTACGACGTCTCCGACTACACCGCCGTGCTGCCCGAGTTCGGTGACCTCGCCGACTTCGTGGAGTTCGTCGACTCCGCGCACCAGCGCGGCATGCGCGTCATCATCGACTTCGTCATGAACCACACCAGTGACCAGCACCCGTGGTTCCAGGAGTCCCGCAAGGACCCCGACGGCCCGTACGGGGACTACTACGTGTGGGCCGACGACGACAAGCAGTTCCAGGACGCGCGCATCATCTTCGTCGACACCGAGGCGTCCAACTGGACCTACGACCCGGTGCGCAAGCAGTACTACTGGCACCGCTTCTTCTCCCACCAGCCGGACCT
>NZ_JBWHZP010000057.1:0-620 GCF_056323165.1 Streptomyces sp. 3-6 | reverse complement strand
AACGAGCGGACCAGCACCTCGTAGAAGACGGCGCGTTTGAACCACTCGGGGTCCCGGTCCCCGGCGGGGGTGTCCTCGAAGGTGTCCGGCACGGGTTCGTTGACGATCATGGTGTGGGTGACCCTCCGTTTCGCGGTGCGGCGGGCGGTCGCTGGACGTGCAGGACATGCGCGGGAGCCCGCCCCGGCTCCAGCCGCACGTAGTTGGCGCTGCCCCAGTGATAGGTCTCACCGGTGAGTTCGTCCCGCACCGGCACCGGCTCGTGCGGGTCCAGTCCGAGGTGCGGCAGGTCCAGGAAGACGGTGGCCTCCTGGGTGTGGTGCGGGTCGAGGTTGACGACCACGAGGACGACGTCGGAGCCGCTGCGCTTGCTGTACGCGATGACCGCGTCGTTGTCGGTCCCGTGGAAGCGCAGATTCCTCAGCCGTCGGAGCGCTGGGTGTGCGCGGCGGAGGGTGTTGAGTGTGGTGATGAGCGGGGCGATGGTGCGGCCCTCGCGTTCGGCGGCTTCCCAGTCACGGGGCCTGAGCTGGTACTTCTCGGAGTCGAGGTACTCCTCGCTGCCCTCCCGCAGCGGGGTGTTCTCGCACAGTTCGTAGCCGCTGTAGATGCCCCAGGTG
>NZ_JBWHZP010000056.1:0-632 GCF_056323165.1 Streptomyces sp. 3-6 | reverse complement strand
CACGCGTTCCTGAAGCGGGTGCGCAAGGAGATCGACGCCCAGTACCCCGACACCGTGCTGCTGGCCGAGGCCAACCAGTGGCCCGAGGACGTGGTGGACTACTTCGGCGACTACGCCGTCGGCGGCGACGAGTGCCACATGGCCTTCCACTTCCCCGTCATGCCCCGCATCTTCATGGCCGTCCGCCGCGAATCGCGCTACCCGGTCTCCGAGATCCTCGCCAAGACCCCCGCCATCCCCTCCGGCTGCCAGTGGGGCATCTTCCTGCGCAACCACGACGAGCTGACCCTGGAGATGGTCACCGACGAGGAACGCGACTACATGTGGGCCGAGTACGCGAAAGACCCCCGCATGCGCGCCAACATCGGCATCCGCCGCCGGCTCGCCCCGCTGCTGGACAACGACCGCAACCAGATCGAGCTGTTCACCGCCCTGCTGCTCTCCCTGCCCGGCTCCCCCGTCATGTACTACGGCGACGAGATCGGCATGGGCGACAACATCTGGCTCGGCGACCGCGACGCGGTCCGCACCCCCATGCAGTGGACCCCGGACCGCAACGCCGGCTTCTCCTCCTCCGACCCCGGCCGCCTCTTCCTGCCGACGATCATGGACCCGGTCTACGGCTACCAGGT
>NZ_JBWHZP010000055.1:0-656 GCF_056323165.1 Streptomyces sp. 3-6 | reverse complement strand
CACCTGGGGCATCTACAGCGGCTACGAACTGTGCGAGAACACCCCGCTGCGGGAGGGCAGCGAGGAGTACCTCGACTCCGAGAAGTACCAGCTCAGGCCCCGTGACTGGGAGGCCGCCGAACGCGAGGGCCGCACCATCGCCCCGCTCATCACCACACTCAACACCCTCCGCCAGGAGAACCCCGCCCTGCGTCAGCTGCGGGACCTGCACTTCCACCATGCGGACCAGGAGCCGGTCATCGCATACTCGAAACGGAAGGGTTCGAACACGGTTCTGGTGGTCGCCAACCTCGACCCCCACCACACCCAGGAGGCCACGGTCTCGTTGGACATGCCGTGTCTCGGCCTCGAACGGCACGAGACGGTGCCGGTGCGCGACGAGCTCACCGGTGAGACCTATCACTGGGGCAGCGCCAACTACGTGCGCCTGGGGCCGGGGGGAGCGCATGTACTCGTCGTCGGCCGGGGGCCCGGGGATGACACCCCGGGTGAGCACACGTCGGTTCTGCGGCCGTCCACTCCGCACATGGGAGGGTCACCCACATCATGATCGTCAACGAACCCGTGCCGGACACCTTCGAGGACACCCCCGCCGGGGACCGGGACCCCGAGTGGTTCAAACGCGCCGTCTTCTACGAGGTGCTGGTCCGCTCGTT
>NZ_JBWHZP010000054.1:0-695 GCF_056323165.1 Streptomyces sp. 3-6 | reverse complement strand
TGAGCTCTTTCCAACCTGTTCGGTTGGAGGGGCAGTTGGGGTGACAGACAGGTGAAGCCCCTGGTAGATGGGTTTTCGACCAAGAAATCCGTCTCCACCAGAGGCTTCGTGTGCTTGTCTACCCGTCGGGCGTCGACGTGTCCAGTTCTGCCCTGCGCTTCCTGTCCGCCAAACTCCGTCAGCGCCGCCAAGAGCTCGGTACCCGTTGGCGGCGCCTGAGTGCCGGCCGTCAGGCCCTGCTCACTCTTGCCCACCTCCGCAACGGCCACCCCTATGCCCAGCTCGCGGCCGGGTTCGGCATCGGGACCACGACCGCGTACCGGTACATCACCGAGGCCGTCGAGGTCCTGGCCGCTCTCGCGCCGACCCTTGCGGAGGCAGTCCGGACGGCGTCGTCGAAGGCGTTCGTGCTGCTGGACGGGACCCTGCTGCCGATCGACCGGATCGCCGCGGACCGGCCCTACTACTCGGGGAAGCACAAGAGGCACGGGATGAACGTGCAGGTCCTCGCCGATCCCTTCGGCCGGCTGCTGTGGGCCTCACCGGCCCTGCCCGGAGCTGTCCACGACGTCCGCGCGGCTCGCGAACATGGCATCGTCGACGCCCTCGCCGAGGCCGGCATCGCATGCTGGGCCGACAAGGGCTACCGGGGTGCCGGCGGTACGGTCCGCACCCCGTGCTGGGGGCGGTGGAAG
>NZ_JBWHZP010000053.1:0-817 GCF_056323165.1 Streptomyces sp. 3-6 | reverse complement strand
GGCGGTCGCGTCGGGCGGGGACTGCCTCGCGGATGTGGGCATGCTGCGGGCCGAGCCGGCCGTGTTCGGGCCGGTCGCATCCGATCCGACGGTCTCCCGCCTGGTCGACGCGCTCGCCGCCTCCGGGGAGAAGGCGCTGCAGGCGATCCGCTCCGCGCGGGCCCAAGCCCGCGAGCGGGTCTGGCGCCTGGCCGGCCAGGCGGCGCCCGACGTGGGCGGGACGGTCACCGTCGACCTCGACGGGGTTCTGGTGATCGCGCACTCCGACAAGGAGGACGCCGCACCGACCTGGAAGCGGACCTGGGGCCATCACCCGCTCATGGCGTTCGTCGACCACGGCCCCGGCGGCACCGGGGAGCCCGTCGCGGCCCTGCTCAGGCCGGGCAACGCGGGATCGAACACCGCCGCCGACCACATCACCACCACCCAACTCGCCCTGGCCCAACTACCGAAGGAGTTCCGGCGGGGCCGGCGGACCCTGATCCGCACCGACTCCGCAGGCGGCACCCACGACTTCGTGGCCTGGCTCGCCCGGCGGGGGCGGTGGCTGTCCTACTCGGTCGGCATGGTGATCACCGACGCGATCCACAGCCACGTCCTGAAAGTGCCGGCCTCGGCCTGGACGCCGGCTGTCGAGGCGGACGGGGAGATCCGGGACGGGGCCTGGGTCGCCGAGCTCACCGGCGACGTCCTTCACGGCTGGCCGAAGGGCATGCGGCTGATCGTGAGGAAAGAGCGTCCGCATCCCGGGGCCCAGTTGAGGCTCACCGACGCGGACGGCATGAGGCTGACCTGCTTCGCGACCAACACCGCCGGT
>NZ_JBWHZP010000052.1:0-891 GCF_056323165.1 Streptomyces sp. 3-6 | reverse complement strand
GGTGATGTTTCAGGTGGCTTGGGGGGCGGTGTGAGGTTGGAAGAACGTGCCGTCGCGGAGCATGGCGAACAGGACGTCGACGCGGCGGCGGGCGAGGCACATCAGGGCCTGCTTGTGCCGTTTGCCCTCGGTCTTCTTCCGCTCGTAGTAGGCCCTGGAGGCCGGGTCGGAAAGCGAAGCGAACGCGGCCAGGAAGAAGGCGCGTTTCAGGTGCTTGTTGCCTCTGCGGGACGGGCTCTCACCTCGGATCGAGGATCCGGATCTTCGGGTCACCGGGGCGAGTCCGGCGTAGGCGGCGAGGTGTCCGGCGGTGGGGAAGGCGGATCCGTCGCCGACGTCGATGAGGATCCTGGCTCCGGTCCTGACGCCTATCCCCGGCATCGACGTCAGGAGCTCGGAAAGAGGGTGCGATGTGAGCAACTCCTCAATATCGGCGGCGAGTTGCTTGCGCTGGTCGAGCAGGGCCGCCAGGTTCTTGGCGAGCTTGGGGACGATCACCGCGGCCGCGTCGGTGCCCGGGACCACGACGGTCTGCTCGTCGAGCGCGGCGAAGATGTTCTCGACCAGCCGCTCGGCCATCCGCGGGGCCTTCGGCCGCAGCAGCGTGACCAGTCGGCGCCGGCCGGCCTTGCGGATGGCCTTGGGCGAGCCGAACTGCTCCAGCAGGGTGAGGACAGCCGGGTGCTGGATGCGCGGGCCGATCACGCGTTCCAGGTGCGGGTGGATCTGGGTGAGCAGGCCGCGCAGCCGGTTCGCGACCCGGGTGACCTCACCGGCGAGGTCGTCGTCGAAGCCCACGATCATGTGGAGCTCGGCGATGGTCTCGTCGTCCAGCTCGATCGAGCGGAGCGTGTGGGGCATGGTGCGGGCGGCGTCTGCGATGATCGCCGC
>NZ_JBWHZP010000051.1:0-1113 GCF_056323165.1 Streptomyces sp. 3-6 | reverse complement strand
GAGTCATGGCACGTCCTTCCCCCTACCCGCTTGAGCTGCGCCGTCGTGCGGTGCGGATGGTCGCCGAGGTGCGGCCGGAGTACGGCACCGAGTGGGCCGCGATGAAAGCGGTCGCCCAGAAGCTGGGCATCGGCACGACCGAGACCCTGCGCAAGTGGGTACGGCAGGACCAGATCGATGCCGGCACTCGGCCGGGCACCACGACGGAGGAGTCCGTCGAGCTGAAGCGCCTGAAGAAGGAGAACGCCGAGCTGAAGCGGGCCAACGAGATCCTCAAAGCCGCAGCGTCTTTCTTCGCGGCCGAGCTCGACCGGCCACACACACGCTCGTAGCGTTCATCGACGAGCACAAGGGCCGCTTCGGCGGAGTCGAGCCGATCTGCCGGGTCCTCACCGACCACGACTGCAAGATCGCCCCGTCCACGTACTACGCCCACCACAAACGCCTGACGGCACCCTCGGCCCGCACCGTTCGGGACTCCGAACTGAAGATCTTGATCCAGGAGGCGTACGAGGCCAACTACCGTGTCTACGGCGCCCGGAAGATCTGGCGGCTCTTGAACCGCCAGGATGTCGCGGTGGCCCGCTGCACCGTCGAACGCCTCATGCGCGAGCTCGGCATCGCCGGAGCGGTCCGCGGCAAGAAGGTGATCACCACGATCCCCGACGTGAGCGCACAGCGGGCCCCGGACCTCGTGGACCGTGACTTCGTCGCCCCGGCCCCGAACCGCTGCTGGGTTGCCGACTTCACCCACGTCACCACGTTCGCCGGCGTCGTCTACGTCGCCTTCGTCGTGGACACTTTCTCCCGCCGCATCGTCGGCTGGTCCGCGGCCACTTCGAAGGAGACCCGGCTCGTCCCGGACGCCCTCGAGATGGCCCTCTGGCAACGCGACCGAGACCAACGCCCTTACAAAAAAGGCGAGTTGATACATCACTCCGATGCCGGGTCGCAGTACACATCGTTCGCGCTCGCCGAGCACCTCGACCGGGCAGGCATCGCCGCATCGATCGGATCGGTCGGCGACGCCTACGACAATGCCCTGATGGAGTCCACGATCGGCCTGTTCAAAACCGAGTTGATCAAGCCCCGTCGGCCCTGGAAGACACTCTC
>NZ_JBWHZP010000050.1:0-1151 GCF_056323165.1 Streptomyces sp. 3-6 | reverse complement strand
GCAAGCCGGTCGGGGCTGGCGAAGGCGTTCATGTCGCCGCCGGTCGCGGCGATGAACTCGGCGCCGAGTGTGTCGCCGATGCCGGGCATGGACGTGATCACATGGGCGTCGGGATGTTCGCGAAACCGGCCCTCGATCAGGGTTTCGAGTTCTGCGATCTTCTGGTCAAGAGCCATCACCTCTCTCGCGAGGGTGTGGACCATCTTGGCTGCTGTCTTCTCTCCGGGCACGGCCGTGTGCTGGGCCTCACCGGCAGTCACGGCCGCGTCTGCGGCGCTTTTCGCGGTGGTGAGGGTGCGGACTCCGTGGTTCTTCAGCCAGGTCACCAGTCGGGCCCGGCCGACTCGTCGCAGTGCGGCTGGGGTCTGGTATTTCGTGAGCAGGACGAGGGCGGCCTTGGACCTGCTGTAGTCGAAGGCCCGCTCCAGGGCGGGAAAGTACTCCAGCATCTGCGCGCGAAGCCGGTTGATCGCGCGGGTGCGATCCGCGGACAGGTCCATGCGTCTCGCGGTGAGGATCTTCAGGTCAACCGCGATCTCACTTTGTTCCTGCACCGGCTGCAGGTCACGTCGCATGCGGGCCGTGTCGGCGATGACGAAGGCGTCCTTTGCGTCCGTCTTCCCGCTGCCGCGGTAGGCGGCGGAAGCATGATGGACGGTGCGGCCGGGGATGTAGAGCAGTTTCTGCTCGTGGCTGACCAGGAGTGCGATCAAGAGGGCGGCGCCGCCGGCGTTGAGGTCCACCGCCCAGGTCACTGGCTCGCCCTCGGCCAGCTCCAGGACGTCACCGATGAGTTCCAGCAACTCGGTCTCGCTGTTCGGCACCCGTCGGGTGAGAAATACCGTGGCGTCTTTGTCGATCACTGTGCAGTGATGCTCGCCCTTGCCCGCATCCGTACCGGCCCACAACTCGGGCACAGCCACCTCCGAAGTCGTGCGTGCAGTCTTCTTCCCAGCAGACGACCTCGCCGACGTGTCCATACGAAGCGATGCAGTTCGCGTATCCCAATGAGTGGCCGAGTCGTCGCGGGGCCTCGGGCGGCCAGTCTCCCAAAGCCACTACAACGGCAGAAATATGACAGCCACACCCGATGCCCCTGGGTGTCCCGATCCTACGAATGACCGTGAGCAACCCACGAAGAAAGGTATGGA
>NZ_JBWHZP010000049.1:0-1219 GCF_056323165.1 Streptomyces sp. 3-6 | reverse complement strand
GGGGTTGTTCGTGGTTTCAGAACCAACACAGTGGACGCGAGCAACTGAGGACAAGCCCTCGGCCTATTAGTACCGGTCAACTCCACACGTTACCGTGCTTCCATATCCGGCCTATCAACCCAGTCGTCTACTGGGAGCCTTACCCCATCAAGTGGGTGGGAGCCCTCATCTCGAAGCAGGCTTCCCGCTTAGATGCTTTCAGCGGTTATCCCTCCCGAACGTAGCCAACCAGCCATGCCCTTGGCAGAACAACTGGCACACCAGAGGTTCGTCCGTCCCGGTCCTCTCGTACTAGGGACAGCCCTTCTCAAGACTCCTACGCGCACAGCGGATAGGGACCGAACTGTCTCACGACGTTCTAAACCCAGCTCGCGTACCGCTTTAATGGGCGAACAGCCCAACCCTTGGGACCGACTCCAGCCCCAGGATGCGACGAGCCGACATCGAGGTGCCAAACCATCCCGTCGATATGGACTCTTGGGGAAGATCAGCCTGTTATCCCCGGGGTACCTTTTATCCGTTGAGCGACGGCGCTTCCACAAGCCACCGCCGGATCACTAGTCCCGACTTTCGTCCCTGCTCGACCCGTCGGTCTCACAGTCAAGCTCCCTTGTGCACTTACACTCAACACCTGATTACCAACCAGGCTGAGGGAACCTTTGGGCGCCTCCGTTACCCTTTAGGAGGCAACCGCCCCAGTTAAACTACCCATCAGACACTGTCCCTGATCCGGATCACGGACCCAGGTTAGACATCCAGCACGACCAGACTGGTATTTCAACGACGACTCCCCCTGAACTGGCGTCCAGAGTTCACAGTCTCCCAGCTATCCTACACAAGCCGAACCGAACACCAATATCAAACTGTAGTAAAGGTCCCGGGGTCTTTCCGTCCTGCTGCGCGAAACGAGCATCTTTACTCGTAGTGCAATTTCACCGGGCCTATGGTTGAGACAGTCAAGAAGTCGTTACGCCATTCGTGCAGGTCGGAACTTACCCGACAAGGAATTTCGCTACCTTAGGATGGTTATAGTTACCACCGCCGTTTACTGGCGCTTAAGTTCTCAGCTTCGCCTGGACGAATCCAAGCTAACCGGTCCCCTTAACGTTCCAGCACCGGGCAGGCGTCAGTCCGTATACATCGCCTTACGGCTTCGCACGGACCTGTGTTTTTAGTAAACAGTCGCTTCTCGCTGGTCTCTGCGGCCACCCCCAGCTCA
>NZ_JBWHZP010000048.1:0-1334 GCF_056323165.1 Streptomyces sp. 3-6 | reverse complement strand
GGGATGCTCCTATGGCTGTCAAGCGGCTGGAGCGAGGTTGGTTTGGGTGATTCGTCCGGTTGATGTGCTGGTCAGGGTGCGGTAGACCTCGCGGGCGACGAATCGCTTGAGGCAGCGCATGATGTCCTTCTTGTTCAGCCCTTGCTTGGTGCGGCGTTCGACGTAGGCACGGGTGCGTTCGTCGAAGCGCATGCGGGTGAGCACGATGGTGTGCAGGGCGTTGTTGGCGGCCCGATCGCCGCCGCGGTTGAGGCGGTGGCGGTGGGTGCGTCCGGATGAGGCCGGGATCGGCGCGACCCCGGCCAGGTGCGCGAACGCCGCCTCGGACCGCATCCGTTCGGGGTTGTCCCCGGCCGAGGCCAGTAGCTGGCCGGCGGTCTCGGGGCCGACGCCGAACAGCTCCAGCAATTGGGGTGCGGCTTGCTTGACCAGCGGGCCGATCTCGGCGTCCAGCTCGGCGATCTCCTCATCGAGCGCCTGGTGGCGGCGGGCGAGGCGCCGCAGCGCCGCCCGGGTCGCCGCCAGGGGCCGGGACAGATCGTCGCCGGGCCGCAGCCGGGCCAGGGTGCGTATCAGGGCTGCCCTCTCCAGCCCTGTCACCTGTTCACGCAGCATCGCGGGGGCCGAGACGAGCAGGCCGCGGATCTGGTTCATCGCCTGGGTGCGGGCCTTGACGGCGCTGCGGCGCGCGATTCGCAGGACCCGGACCGCCTCGACCAGGCCGTCCCGGCTCTTGGGGATACCAGTGGCCCGCCCGGACAGCACGGCCATCGCGGCGGCGTAGGCGTCTATCGGGTCGGACTTGCCCTTCATCCGCCGCGTCTTGCGGTCGGGGCGGTCGACATCGATGACCGTGACGCCGGCGGCGGTCAGCACCCGGGCGAGTTCGGCCCCGTAGGCGCCGGTGCCCTCCACGCCCACCGCGAGGAGCTCGCCGTGTGAGCGCATCCAGTCCAGCAGATCGCGGTAGCCGCGGATCGTGGCAGGAAACTCCCGGTCGGCCAGGTGCCGGCCGACTGTGTCGATCACGGCCGCGTGGTGGGTCAGGCCATGGGTGTCGACTCCGCCGGTGATCTGCGGGCCGTCGTGCGTCATGCTGGTCATGTCCGTCCTTGTGGCGTGTCCGTTCCGAGGGCGGCACGCGCCGGTCGGGCGGGTGGACAAGACAGTGACGGGGCTTCTGGACCAAGCTCCTATAAGGTCACAAACGCCCGTCCGGCCGCGTGCGTGGTGACGCCCGGTGGGCCGACAAATCCCAAACAGGACAGTCGAGACGTCAGTCAGGCGAGGGGTCAGACCCACCAGCGGCGTCACCACGTCACATCCTCACTGTC
>NZ_JBWHZP010000047.1:0-1431 GCF_056323165.1 Streptomyces sp. 3-6 | reverse complement strand
GGTCACGTCCGCGGGAGTGGTGTATCGACGGCCACTCGGTGATCTCGTTTTGAGGCTATGCGGTGAGTTCGGTGGGCAGGGTGGTGTCGTCGGTTTCTGACTCGATCGGGTGGAGGCGGGCCTTGGCGAGGAGCTCGCGGCCCATGTAGCGGCGGGCTTCGGTCCATTCGTCGTTCTGCTCGGCCAGCACGGCGCCGACGAGCCGGATGACGGCGGTGCGGTCGGGGAAGATGCCGACCACGTCGGTGCGGCGGCGGATCTCCTTGTTCAGCCGCTCTTGGGGGTTGTTCGACCAGATCTGCCGCCAGATCTCACGCGGGAAGGCGGTGAAGGCCAGCAAGTCGTGCTGGGTGGCATCCAAGTGAGCGGCGGCCTTGGGGAACTTGGCCTCCAAGGCGTCCAGGACGTGTGCCATCTGGGCCTTCACTGCGTCGGTGTCGGGCTGTTCGAACACGGTCCGCAGCAGGGTCGCCACCCAGGGCTGTGCCGACTTCGGCACCTGACTCAGCAAATTCCTCGCGTAGTGGGTGCGACAGCGCTGCCAGGAGGCGCCGGGCAGCACCGCGCCGATCGCGTCCACCAGGCCGGTGTGGGCGTCGGAGACGACGAGCTGGACGCCCGTGAGGCCGCGGGCGATCAGCGAGCGCAGGAAGGCCAGCCAGCCGGCGCCGTCCTCGGCGGTGGCGACGTCGATGCCGAGGATCTCGCGGTGTCCGTCGGCGTTGACACCGACCGCGATCAGCGCGTGGACGTTGATGATCCGGCCGCCCTCGCGAACCTTCTGAGTCAGTGCGTCGACCCAGACGAACGAGTACGGGCCGGCGTCCAGGGGCCGGTTGCGGAAGGCTGCGACCTGCTCGTCCAGATGCTTGGCCATCGCGCTGACCTGGGACTTCGACAGCTGCGTCACTCCGAGGGACTCGGCGAGTTTCTCCACTCGGCGGGTGGAGACGCCCAGCAGGTAGGCGGTGGCCACCACCGAGATCAGGGCCTGCTCGGCCCGGCGGCGCCGTTCGAGGAGCCAGTGCGGGAAGTAGCTGCCCTGCCTCAGCTTGGGAACGGCGAGCTCGACGGTCCCGGCGCGGGTGTCCCACTCGCGCGGGCGATAGCCGTTGCGGTGGTTGACCCTCTCATCGCTGACCTGCCCGTATTCGGCGTTGCACAGGGCGTCGGCCTCGGCGGACATGAGGGCGTCGGCGAACGTCTTGATCATCGCGCGCAGCAGATCTGGACTCGCCGCAGCGAGGTTCTCCTCGGCGAGGGCGTGCAGGGGCAGACTGTCAGGTGCGGTCATCGTGCTGATCTCCTTCGAGGCTTCGACACTTCGAAAGATCAGCCGGTGGCCGTTCTCATATCCGGACCCTCACTCCGACGCCAGGACAAACGCCCGGATCAGGTGGGAGCCCGTACACCACTTCCCGGGACGCAACC
>NZ_JBWHZP010000046.1:0-1589 GCF_056323165.1 Streptomyces sp. 3-6 | reverse complement strand
ATCACCAGGAATGGCCCCCCTTCTCCCGAAGTTACGGGGGCATTTTGCCGAGTTCCTTAACCATAGTTCACCCGAACGCCTCGGTATTCTCTACCTGACTACCTGAGTCGGTTTAGGGTACGGGCCGCCATGAAACTCGCTAGAGGCTTTTCTCGACAGCATAGGATCATCCACTTCACCACAATCGGCTCGGCATCAGGTCTCAGACTATGTGCCAGGCGGATTTACCTACCTGACGTCCTACACCCTTACCCCGGGACAACCACCGCCCGGGATGGACTACCTTCCTGCGTCACCCCATCACTCACCTACTAACCGCTTGGTTCAGCGGCTCCACCACTCCGACCTCGTCCGAAGACTCAGCCGGCGGCTTCACGGCCTTAGCATCACGATGCTCGATGTTTGACGCTCCACAGCGGGTACCGGAATATCAACCGGTTATCCATCGACTACGCCTGTCGGCCTCGCCTTAGGTCCCGACTTACCCTGGGCAGATCAGCTTGACCCAGGAACCCTTAGTCAATCGGCGCACACGTTTCTCACGTGTGAATCGCTACTCATGCCTGCATTCTCACTCGTGAACCGTCCACAACTGCCTTCCGGCGCTGCTTCACCCGGCACACGACGCTCCCCTACCCATCACAGTCTCCGTTGGGAGTATGTACTGCAATGACACGACTTCGGCGGTACGCTTGAGCCCCGCTACATTGTCGGCGCGGAATCACTAGACCAGTGAGCTATTACGCACTCTTTCAAGGGTGGCTGCTTCTAAGCCAACCTCCTGGTTGTCTCTGCGACTCCACATCCTTTCCCACTTAGCGTACGCTTAGGGGCCTTAGTCGATGCTCTGGGCTGTTTCCCTCTCGACCATGGAGCTTATCCCCCACAGTCTCACTGCCGCGCTCTCACTTACCGGCATTCGGAGTTTGGCTAAGGTCAGTAACCCGGTAGGGCCCATCGCCTATCCAGTGCTCTACCTCCGGCAAGAAACACACGACGCTGCACCTAAATGCATTTCGGGGAGAACCAGCTATCACGGAGTTTGATTGGCCTTTCACCCCTAACCACAGGTCATCCCCCAGGTTTTCAACCCTGGTGGGTTCGGTCCTCCACGAAGTCTTACCTCCGCTTCAACCTGCCCATGGCTAGATCACTCCGCTTCGGGTCTTGAGCGTGCTACTCAAACGCCCTATTAGGACTCGCTTTCGCTACGGCTTCCCCACCCGGGTTAACCTCGCAACACACCGCAAACTCGCAGGCTCATTCTTCAAAAGGCACGCAGTCACGACGCAAGGACAAGTCCTTGCGCGACGCTCCCACGGCTTGTAGGCACACGGTTTCAGGTACTATTTCACTCCCCTCCCGGGGTACTTTTCACCATTCCCTCACGGTACTATCCGCTATCGGTCACCAGGGAATATTTAGGCTTAGCGGGTGGTCCCGCCAGATTCACACGGGATTTCTCGGGCCCCGTGCTACTTGGGTGTCTCTCAAACGAGCCGCTGACGTTTCGACTACGGGGGTCTTACCCTCTACGCCGGACCTTTCGCATGTCCTTCGCCTACATCAACGGTTTCTGACTCGTCTCA
>NZ_JBWHZP010000044.1:0-3722 GCF_056323165.1 Streptomyces sp. 3-6 | reverse complement strand
CCGGCGGCCGACGAGAAGCTGACGTACACGGGCGGTGCGGGCTACTACCGCTACCGGGTCCACGCCTACAGCGGCAACGGCGCCTACACCCTCGGCTACGACACCCCCTGAACCCTCTTCCCCCAGTTGGTTCCCCCTCGTCGCGACGGCCCCGTGGTCCCACGGCAGGTCCGTCGCGGCACACCACCCCCTCAGAAAGGGAATCGTTCCATGCCCAAGCTCTCCAGACGACGCCTGCTCGGCGCCGCCACCGCCGCCGCCGCGGTACTGGCCCTCGCGCCGCTCCCGGCCGCGGTGGCCGGAACCGCGGCACCCTCCCCGTCGGCCGGCCGGATCCTCGGCGAGGCCGGATCGGGTGCCATATCCGGGTCCTACATCGTCGTCTTCCGCGACGCCGCCGTGTCGGCCGCGTCCACCGGCGACCGGGCGCTGCGCCTGGCCGCCGAGCACGACGGCACGGTGACCCACACCTACCGCACCGCCCTGCGCGGCTTCAGCGTCAGGATGTCCGAGTCGGACGCCCGTCGCCTGGCCGCCGACCCCGCGGTCGCCTACGTGGAGCGGGACCGCCGGGCGAGCATCTCGGGGACCCAGTCGCCGACGCCGTCCTGGGGCCTGGACCGCGTCGACCAGCGCGCTCTCCCGCTGGACAACTCGTACACGTACCCGAACTCCGGTGACGGGGTGCGGGCCTACATCCTGGACACCGGCGTCCGGGCGAGCCACACCGACTTCGGGGGCAGGGCCGCCGGCGGCCGGGACATCGTCGACGGCGACAACGAACCCGGCGACTGCAACGGCCACGGCACCCACGTGGCCGGCACCGTCGCGGGAACGGCCTACGGCATCGCCAAGAACGCCACCGTCGTACCGGTCCGCATCCTGGGCTGCGGAGGCTCCGGTTCGTGGAGCGACGTCGTCGCGGGCATCGACTGGGTGGCCGCCGACCACGATCCGGGCGAACCGGCCGTGGCGAACATGAGCATCGGCGGCGAGAAGATCCAGTCGGTCAACGACGCCGTCTCCGCGGCGGTCGCCGACGGCGTGACCTTCGTGGTGGCGGCGGGAAACGAGGACACGGACGCCTGCCGCAAGTCCCCGGCCAGCACCCCCGAGGCGATCACCGTCGGCGCCACCGACAAGGCGGACAAGCGGGCCTCCTTCTCCAACTACGGTTCGTGCCTGGACCTGTTCGCGCCGGGTGTGGGGATCACCTCCGCCTGGTGGACCAACGACAACGCCACGAACACCATCAGCGGCACGTCCATGGCCTCGCCCCACGCAGCCGGGGTGGCGGCGCTGGTGACCGCCGCCAACCCCTCGCTCACGCCGCAGCAGGTGCGCGACGCCATGGTCGCCGACGCCACGAACGGAGTCGTCACCGACCCCGGCCCCGGCTCCCCGAACAAGCTGCTGCACGTCGGCAACGAGGCCCCGGCCGAGGACGACTTCTCCGTGTCGCTCTCGCCGACGGCCGGGACCGTCGACCCGGGCGGTTCGGTGCAGGCGACGCTGAAGACCTCCCTCGTCAAGGGCGACCCGGGAAGCATCGCCCTGAAGGCGACCGGCCTGCCGACCGGAGCGACCGCGACGTTCAGCCCGGAGACCGTGACCGCGGGTGAGTCCTCCACCCTCACCCTGGCCACCACCGCCGACACGGCCCCCGGCACCTACCCGGTCACCGTCTCCGCCACCGGCGCGGGCGGCGACGTCACCCGCACCGCGGCCTTCACCCTCACGGTGAAGGGGTCGGCTCCGAAGGGCTGTGAGGACGCGGAGACGGTGAAGTCGGGTTCGTTGACGTCGGGTTCGAGTGCGTACCAGCCGGACGGGGGTTACTTCCGCACCACCGTCACGGGTGCGTTCGCGGCCTGCCTGGACGGTCCTGACAACGCGGACTACGACCTGTACCTGCAGAAGTGGAGCGGTGCCGGTTGGACGACGGTGGCGCGGGGGACGACTCCGGCGGCCGACGAGAAGCTGACGTACACGGGCGGTGCGGGCTACTACCGCTACCGGGTCCACGCCTACAGCGGCAACGGCGCCTACACCCTCGGCTACGACACCCCCTGAGCGCCCCGTCCTCAGGTCTGTCCCGAGCCGCCGGAGGCCGACGTGCCATGCGTGTCTCCCCGGGCACGGCACAGCCCCCGGTACGCCGGCCGGCCCAGGTGAGCCGGCCGGCCGGGTGAGTGTGCCCTGACGGGGGGCGCTCACCCGAAGCGGGCGGGACCGTCGCGGTTCTGTGGGGGCCACGGTCCCGCCCGCCCTCCTCACCCATCCCACTTCGCAGGAGGATCCGATGCGATGGCGCATCGCACTACTGTCCACTCTGGTCCTGGGGGCGACCGCCCTCGTCGGACCGGTCGGCTCGGCGTCGGCCGGTCCCTCGCCGGACCCCGCGGCGAGCGCGCAGGAGCAGTCCGTCCAGTACCGGGTCACGGGCGCCAAGTCCCGTGAGGACCGGTCGAGGATCGCCGCCACCGGCGCGGCCGTCGACCTCGTCGAGCACGGCACGATCTACGTCACCGCGACCACGGCCGAGGTCCGCAGCATCCGCCGGCTCGGATTCACCGCGGACCGCCTGCCGCCCGCCCCGTCGGACAGGGCGACGGGCGGCGCGGCGGGCTTCCCGCCGGCCGACTCGGGCTACCACGACTACGCCGAGACGGTGGCCGAACTCGACCGCATCGCCCAGGCGTACCCCGACCTCGCACGGAAGTCGGTGGTCGGCAAGTCCCACGAGGGCCGTGACATCGTGGCCCTGAAGATCTCCGACAACGTCGGCACCGACGAGGACGAACCCGAGGTCCTGTTCAACGCGAACATCCACGCCCGGGAGCACCTCACCACGGAGCAGGCGCTCTACCTGGCCGACCTGTTCACCTCGCGGCACGGCAGCGACACGCGCGTCACGAACGTGGTCGACTCCCGGGAGATCTGGATCATCCCGATGCTCAACCCGGACGGCAGCGAGTACGACCACGCCACCGGCTCCTACCGGTCTTGGCGCAAGAACCGCCAGCCCAACGCGGGCACGTCGAGCGTGGGCACGGACCTGAACCGCAACTTCGGCTACAAGTGGGGCTGCTGCAACGGCTCCAGCGGTTCCCCGTCCAGCGACACCTACCGGGGCTCCGACCCCTTCTCGGCCACCGAGACCCGGGTGCTGCGCGACTTCGTCCTGTCCCGGCGGATCGGCGGCGAACAGCAGATCAAGGCCCACATCGACATCCACTCCTACTCCGAGCTCATCCTCTGGCCGTTCGGCTACACCTACTCCGACACCGACCAGGGGATGACGGCCGACCAGGAGGCGACCTTCCGCACCATCGGGCAGCAGATGGCCGCGACCAACGGCTACACCCCGCAGCAGAGCAGCGACCTGTACATCACCGACGGCGACTCCATCGACTGGATGTGGGGCGACCAGGGCATCTGGTCCTACGTCTTCGAGATGTACCCCGCCTCCGCCTACCCCGGCTTCTACCCCCCGGACGAGGTCATCCCCGAACAGACCGCACGCAACAAGGAGTCGGTGCTCACCCTCGCCGAATACGCGGACTGCCCCTACCGGGCCATCGGCAAGCAGGAGCAGTACTGTGCCGACGCCCCTGCTCGGGACTTCTCGGTGTCGGTGGATCCGTCGGCGGGTTCGACGGATCCGGGTGGGAGTACGACGGCGTCGGTCGGGACGGCGACGACGGCGGGTGAGGCGCAGC
>NZ_JBWHZP010000043.1:0-4215 GCF_056323165.1 Streptomyces sp. 3-6 | reverse complement strand
ACCCGATCGAGTCAGAAACCGACGACACCACCCTGCCCACCGAACTCACCGCATAGCCTCAAAACGAGATCACCGAGTGGCCGTCGATACACCACTCCCGCGGACGTGACCGCGCACTCCACGTGCGACGTCATCGGAACAAGGTCGGTCCGAGCCGGCCGAAGAAGAGGCCAGGGCAGAGGCGGTCTATCGGCTCGCTGTGCAGGTTGAGGGCAGCCAGAGCGTCAAAACGAGCGGTTTCGCGCCCGCAGGCATACCCGCCTGCTGTGGGTCGGCTCCCGGGGCCGACCGAGAGAACGAGCTCACTTCGCCGGAAACAGACTCGCCAGCAGTCCGCTCCCCTGCGGAGCCAGTGACCAGCGTTCCCGGTCCGCCGCGAAGCCGGGGTCCGCCTCCTCAGCCGGAGCCGACTCGGCAACCGGCTCCTGCGGCGTCCGCAGCGGCAGAACCGCCCAGCAGCGCTTACCGCGGGAAGTCGTCTCGGCTCCCCGTATCAGACTGAGGTCCTCGATCAGGGCGAGTCCCCGCCCGCACTCGTCGTCCACCTCTGTCAGCCGAGGCCGCGGGAGCTCCCGGCTGTCGTCGAGGACCGCGACGACGACCATGTCGTGCACCAGCGTCAACTCGACGGTCATGGGCCCGCCGGCGTGCCGCAGCCCGTTGGTGAGGAGCTCGGAGGTCACGAGTTCCACGCTGAAGCGGAGATCATCCTCGACCGGCCCTCCCCACCAGCTCAACGCGGTGGAGACGCGGTGGCGGGCGCGGTGAACCGCGGCCCCGGTCGCTTCGACGGTGAAGCTGATGCAGGTGTGAGGCATGATGTCGCTCCTCGAAGGCGGTGCGCTTCAGGCTTCCGCAGTCGCCTCTGCGGAACAACACGCAGGTCCGAGACTTGCACGGCGGTCAAACGCAAACAACCGGCCAGGCCATACCAGAGACTCCGGCTCACCCATAACCCTCGGACCCTCGGCCTGCTGGTCGACCGAAGGCGTCGGACCGTCTCGGATTTCCCACCCACTTCTTCCTGGCGCATAATGGACCTCTGTTCGCCCGGAGCGAGGTGCCTGCGTGGAACTTGAGCTGCGCCACTTGCGCGTGCTGTGCGCCATAGCCGACGCGGGGGGTGTCGGCCGGGCCGCCGCGGCGCTCGGGTACACCCAGCCGGCGATGAGTACCCAACTGCGCCGCATCGAGGGGCTGCTCGGCGCGGGTGTCTTCCTGCGAAGCAGCACGGGCGTGGAACTCACCGCCTACGGCGCCCAGGTCGTCGGCCGGGCCCGGGAGATCCTGGCGCTCTCCGACGATCTCGCGCGTCTGCGGCCGCCCCGCTCGTCCGGGACGACACGTCGGCTTCGCCTCGGTGCCATCAACACACCGGTGGTGCCCACCTTGCTCGACGTCCTCCGCGACGCCTGCCCCGATCTGACCGTCTCCGTCAGCAGTGTGTACGCCACCGGAGAACTCCTCGGCCTCCTTGAGGCCGGCGAACTCGACGTCGCCCTGGGGTGCGACTACCCTGGACTCCCTCTTCGTCACTCACCGAAGCTGGATCACCGGGCGATCAGGACCGTCCCGGTGTTCGTCGCCACGCCCGCAGACCACCCACTGGCGCAACGGCTGGAGGTGTCCTTGGCCGACCTGTCGGAGGACGCGTGGTTCGTCTCCGCGGACGACGGGGTGGGCTGGCCCGGCGCCTTCTACGACGCGTGCGGGGCCGCAGGATTCAGGCCCGCCGTCACACACGAGTTCCACATGCTCGACCAACTGCAGTCGATGATAGCCAAGGGGCTGGGGGTGGCCGCCGTCCAGCCCACCATGCGCCCGGTGGGCGGAGTGCTGGTCAAACCCCTCGTGGGGGATCCATTGTGGCAGCGGCATCTGCTCGTCTGGCGGCGGGACTCGGTCGAGGCGCCGGTCGTCGAGGTGGTGCACCACCATGCCGTGCGCACCCACTGGCAGCTGCTGTCGCAGGCTCCGCACTTCCAGAAGTGGGTGACACGCGCCTACGCACCCGCCCGTCCCGCGAGCGGAGCCGGAAAGGCACTCCCCGGTACGGTCTGATCAGCCGACGTGTTCCGCTGCACTGCGGCATGCACGGCGTGCCACGCCCCCGTCGACGCTCCGCTGCGTGACGGACGAGCAGAGTACGGGAAGGACGCCGACCACGGTGATCTGCCCGCAGGTGTAACCGGTCGAGGAGTCCTGCTCGCACACGTACCGGCCGCCGTCGTCGTAGTCTCAGCCGGTGATGCCGGTCGACGGGTAGACCCATCCCGCAGCCGAAGAGGGTTCGGAGGCGTGCGCGTAGGTGCTGACCTCGAGGCCCTCCCCGAGAGTCCGCCTCGCCCACTCCACCACTGTGTGCCGGGCGAGGGTGAGGGTCATGCCCCGTGGCAGGTCCGGACGAACCTTGTTGTCCTGCACCACCACAGCCAACTGCAGACCGTGGGCCGCGCCCTTGTTCCCCGGGGCCACTGGGTGGGCCAACTCTGCGGGCATGCAGTTGAGTTGCCGCAGGCTGCGGTCGACGACGACGGTGGTCGTCGTCGGGGGCCCGAGCCTGAGCGGGCCGGACCTCGACGGGGGCGGTGGCCGTCGACCGGGTGACGGCCACGGTCAGCCTGCCGCCGTGCTTCTGGTCGATCCAGGCTCCTGCGAAGCGGGAACCCAGGCGCTCACGCAGCGCTGTTGCGAGGCGCCGAGCCGCGGCGTGTCCTCTCACCGCTGCCGACGGCGGGTGTGGCGAGTGCGCAGGTGAGGCCGACGGACGCGATGAGGGACCTCATGGCTCGGCGGCGCCTGCGTGCGGGTGATGCCTTCACGCTCTGCCGCCTGGGAGGTCGGATGCCCGTGTGGGGGCGGGCGGTGTGTTCGCGGTCCGGGGCGACGGAGGTCTCCCCTTCTGCCGTCGCCCCGGACGCAGCCCGGGGCGGGGAGAGCCGCCCCGGGCCGTCGTGGGGGTCGTACCTTGGTGCGGGAAGCGTGGGTCAGTAGGCGGAACTCACGGTGACGCCGCTGAAGCTGCTCACGGCGTGCAGGCTGATGTAGTTGGCTCCGGCCGGCGGGTTGTTGATGGTCAGGGTGTGGTTGTTGCCGGATCCCGTCGCACGCTGCGTGTAGCTCGTGGTGCCGGGCCAGCCGCTGGTGCTGTAGTAGAGGTCCGCGTCGCCCGTCCCGCCGGAGGTGGTGATCTTCAGCTGGGTGGTGCCGGCCGGGACGTAGAGGTACAGGTAGGCGTAGTTACCGGTGGTGGCGGACTGGTTGCCGCGTTGGCAGTTCTGGCCCAGTTCCCGGGTGTCGGTTCCGGTGCACTCGGTGCCGCCGCCTCCGCCGCTGGCTACGGTGACCGTCCTCGTTGCGGTGGCGGTGGCTCCCTTGTCGTCGGTGACGGTCAGCTTCACCGTGTAGGACCCGGCCGACCCGTACCTCTTGACGGGGTTGGTGGCCGTGGAGGTGGTGCCGTCACCGAAGCTCCAGGACCGGGAGGCGATGGTGCCGTCGGCGTCCGTGGACTGGTCGGTGAAGGTGACGTCCAGGCCCTGGACGGCGGTGGTGAACGCGGCGGTGGGCGCCTGGTTGCCGGGCGGGTTGGTGCCCCCGCCTCCGCAGTTGCCGGCCGCGCAGGCCGCCAGCCAGGTGTACCAGTCGTTGTCGTAGCGGGTGCCGATGGTGCCGGTCAGGTAGGAACGTGCGGCGTTCCAGTTTCCCGCGCGGTAGTAGCCGAGGACGGTGTCCATGTCGGCGCGGTGGTTCTCGAGCATGTACCGCACGGCGAGGTAGCCCCAGCGGTAGATGCGCGTGGTGTCGTGGCTGTACGTGGTGTCGAACAAGGTGCTCAGCGCGTACGTGCGACGGCCTGCTTCGGTCGTCGCCTCCGTATAGGGGAGACCGCGGTAGGAGTAGGAGACGTACTCGGCGAAGCCTTCGATCCACCAGATGGTCGGGGTGGTGATGTTGGCGTTGAAGTCGCCGTACATGTTGAAGCGACCGTCGAGGTAGTGCGTGTACTCGTGGTTGAGGTTCCAGATCTGGAAGTCGGGCCGCAGCCACTCGGCCTCGTAGGCGATGAATCGCGGCTGGTTGCCGGCCGCCGACGGGTTCCCTTCCAGGTACATGCCGCCGTTGTTGGTGTCGATCCCGTACATGGCGCCGGCGTAGGTCTGGTAGTCGGTGCTGGAGTCGAAGACCACGACCTCGATGGTGCTGTTGTTGTCG
>NZ_JBWHZP010000042.1:0-4664 GCF_056323165.1 Streptomyces sp. 3-6 | reverse complement strand
GACCACCGCACCTTCGAGACAGCCATGCCCAGGACCAGTGTCACAGGGGCATGACGCCCTCACGGAACGTCACCGCCCCCGCTTGACAATGTCATTGGGAGTCTCCCAGCATCTTCTCGAGCAGGCGCAGGGACTCGCATGGGGCGAGTGCCTGACCTCGGATGCTGCCATGCTTCGCGGCCAGGACACGCACCTCTTCCTGGTCAGTGATGAGGCGGCTGAAGTGCTGGACTTCCAGATAGGCGACCTGCGGTTTGCCCTTCGGAGTGAGCAGTGTGAACGGGCCTCCCATGCCCGCATGTTCCTCGCTCATGGTTGGCATGACCTGGATTTCGACGTGGCGCAACCGACCGATACGGAGGAGCTGTTCCAACTGGCCGCGCTGTACGGCCGGGCCGCCGAACGGCTGGCGCAGGATGGTCTCCTGGACGACGGCGCTCACGGTCGGCGGCGGCCATCGGGTCATCAACTCCTGCCGAGTCATCCTCGCAGCCACACGTTCCTCGATGGTCTCTTCGTCGAAGAAGGGCTGCCGACTGGCGAACACGGCACGTGCGTACTCCCGGGTCTGGAACAAGCCCGGCACCGCCTGATTGGCGAAGTAACGGAGCTCAACCGCCTCCGCCTCCAGCCGCGCGTAGTCCCGGAACCACTCCGGATGCCGCACCCTGCGCCGGGTCTTCGCCCGCTCCACGTCCTCCGCGGCCGACGTCAGCAGGCCCCCGCAGTCCAGCAACTGGTCCACCGCGACCAGCAGTTCAGGCTGAGGCGTCCGCCGGGCCCGCTCCACCGACGAGATCGTCTCCTCGCTGTAACCGATCCGGTCGCCCAGCTCCTTCTGGCTCAGCCCGGCACGCTCCCGGGCGACCTTGATCTGCCGCCCCAGGGCCCGGAACAGGTCCGCGACCTCGTCCGTACCGTCCGCCTCGCCGCCCGTGGGGATCCCCGTGCCCGACTGTGCTGCCATGCCGTACCACCACCCTGTTCCCTGTACCGAGGGCGAACCGGCGGGGGCCTGGCCGGGTCACGGCCGTACGCCCGTACACCACACCGTCCGCACCGGGACAGTCACTCTGCGTACCGCCCGGGGTGCTCCCCACGGTAGAGCGACTCGGTCACCCTCGGTGATGTGAATCAGGAAACCGTCACCGCACCCGGTGAACCGATCGTCGGCACGGCCCGCTTCTGTACCGCGTTTCCCACCACCGCGCACGGCGCGCACACCGCGCGTCACGCCGCCGAGCGTTGGCTGGCCGAGCGGAAGGGCAGGCCGGAGGCCGCCGGCGACGACAGCGCGGCCACGGCCTCCCTCCTCATCGCCGAACTGACCGCGAACGCGGCCCTGCACGGCCGGGTGAGGGGCAGAGCCGCACGTCTCGCTCTCACCCTGACCCCCGCCACCCTGCGGATCGAGGTCACCGACGCGCGGGGCGAGCGCCGCCCCGTGCCGGCCCCGGCCGTCGATGCCGACGGCGAGTCCGGACGGGGTCTGCTCCTGGTCGCCTCGCTCGCCGACGCCTGGGGCTGCGAACCGTACCCGCCGGGCGGCAAGACGGTGTGGGCGGAGTGCGCCCGGCGGGCACCGCTCAGGACGAGCCCCGGCTCTCCCAGCGGTCCCGGAACCACGTCAGCGTCTCGGTGAGCAGTTCCCGGTTGCGCTCCTTCTCCAGCAGGGACAGGCGGATGTTGGGGCGCAACTCCAGCTTGCCCTCCGGGATGTCGACGCCGTCCAGGGCGTTGAGGCGGGTCAGGAGTTCGGCGCGCAGCGCGCGGTCGGTGAACGGCTCCCGTGCGGCCATGTACTGGAACACCACCTCCGCCGTGCCCCCGCGCCCGGCGCCCGGGTAGAGCGTCATCGGCCAGATGCCGCGCCCGGGGCCGCCCGCCTCGCCGAGCATGAGGTAGGCGCTCGTGGTGACGTGTCCGGCGCCGTGGCCGATCCAGCCGCCCAGTGACTCCCAGTGGGTGAAGAGCGCGCGGACCGCCTCGACCGTCTCGTGGGAGTCGTCGGCGGCGAGCTGGCGGAAGAACCGTTCGGCGCGGGTCTCCTCGCCCGGCGCTCCGGCGGTCCCGTCCTGCGCGGTGTCCTCGCCGTCCGCCCGGTCGTCGTCCGTGCCGGCGAGCAGCGCGGCGAGGTCGTCGGCGGTGAGCTGCTGGGCCGGGTCGGCGGCCCCGGTGGCCGTGAAGCGGACACCGTCGGCGGTCAGCCGGGCGCGGACGTCGTCGCTTCCCGCCTCCTGGGGTGTCGCCCACCGGAAGCCGTCGGAGACCTTGCCCTCGGAGGTGAGGACGCGGTACGCGTTGACCACTCCGGGGGTGTTGGCCAGGTGGTTGCCCACGGCCTGGGCGCCGGAGCCGAGGAACGCGGCGAGGTCGCCGTAGGAGGTCCAGGTGCCGTGGGGGAGTGCGGCGAGGACCTGGTGGGCGAGCTGCCAGTCGCGGCTGCGCTCCGCCCGGCCTACTCCGCGCAGCGGGGCCGGCCACAACGCGATCGCACGGTCCGCGAGTTCGTCGGCGCGGGCCAGGATTTCGCGCACGCCCCAGCGCTCGGTGGCGGCGATGCGGCGGTTCATCTCCAGGTGACTGCCCCGCAGCAGGTCCTGCTTGCGCTCGAAGGGGTGGTTGGACAGCTCCGCGTTGACCGCGGTGAGCGTCAGGTTGCCGAGGGTGTGCTGGAACCGGGCGTGCAGTTCCTCCGCGGTCTCGCCCTCGTCGGCCTCCTCGCTCAGAACACGCAGCCATTCGTCGCCGGGCGACTGCGGCATGACGTGCTCGACGGTGAGCTGCGCGGCGGCGAAGTCGACCGGCTCGGGATGTCCGTAGCTCTCCTCCAGCCGCTGCAGCGCCAGCTTGCGCTGCTGCCACCGGCCGTACTGGTAGAACGGCGCCGTCCTGATCTTCTCGCGCAGTTCGGCGTCGTCGGGCCAGAAGCGGTTCTCGGCGGAGAGGAGCCGGTGCAGCCCCTCGTCGACGGGCACGTCGAGCGGGAGCTGTCCGGGCACGGCCTGGAAGATCCGGTTGAGGTTGTTGGTGGGGACCCGGCAGATCATCCGGCGGACGAGGAAGCTCTCGATGTACGCCAGGGCGCGGGCGGTCCCGGCGGAGTCCAGCTCCCCACGCTCGCGCCGGTCGAACAGCAGCATCAGGGCGGGGTAGGTGACGGCCGCCTGCCACGCGTCCAGACGGCGGAGCGCGTCCCGGACCGCGGGGTCGGGCTCCTCCTCGGGGTGCAGCAGCCGGCGGAAGTGGGCGCTGCGCCGGTGCAGTTCCCCGATGTACGCCTCGATCTCCGCGTCGCCGGCGTTCGTGTTCTCGAAACGCCTCTGCTGGGCGGCATAGAGGTCCTGGCGGCGGACCCGGTCATCTCCGTCGAGTACGAGTTGCAGCCACATGAGCTGTTCCAGCTCGTCGTTGCTCAGGCTCTTCTGCAGGGGGAGCCAGTAGGTCTCGTAGACGTGTTCGCCGCGCGCCTGGAGCTTCATGAAGAGGTAGTTGCGCAGCAGGTCGGCCTGGCTCAGCTTGAGGCCGGTGTTGTTGAGCGACTCGAAGATGCGGTGGACGTTGTCACCGCGCTCGGCGGTCACCGCCACCAGCGCGAGCCGGGAGGTGATCGCCTGCTCGATGCGGAACACGTCCTGCGGGGCAGCCGGATCGTCCGCCTCGACCAGCTTCTTGCGGAAGAAGGCGTAGGCGGTGGCGACGCCGCTGCCGGTGTCCTGATCGGTTAAGGGACCGCGGATGTGGGCGGCGAACTGCTTCCGGTCCGCCTGCGTCGGCAGCAGACGGAGGTGGTCGTTGCCGCTCTTCCACTTGTTGATCAGGTACTGCTCGTCGATGCGCTGGGCCTCGACCGGCGCGGTGTCCGCGACATGATCGCGGATGGCGGCCAGGGCCAGGGACAGCGTGGTCAGCCGCTGCTGGCCGTCGACGACGAGCCAGCGGGGGAACGTCGCGTCGTTCAGCGGTGACGGGGCGAGCACCACCGAACCGAGGAAGTGCGTGCTTCCCTTCTCTTCAGACGACTCGAGCAGCCCGGCCTGTTCCAGGATGTCGCTCCAGAGCTGTTTGAGGTGCTTCTCGGTCCAGGAGTACGTCCGCTGGTAGAGCGGCACTTGGAACTGCTGGGCCCGGCCCTGCATGAGATCGGCGAACAACGTCTCCTTGGCCTGCATAGCGCGGCCCCCCTTGATCCTCGGTCGTCCGCCGCCGATTACACCAGGCCCGCCTGGTCGCCGTATCGAGAAAGCCCCACGAAGTGCGGAATCAGCGGAGAGCCAGTCACATGGTGAGCCGACACATGCGTGGGCCTGCGCGGATGAGGAGGGGGCATGTCTCAACTCTCGGCTCCGTCCTGCTGCTACTGCTGACGTGCCGTCGGGGCGCGGTGGTCAGCCGGCGGCCGTCCTGGATGATCCGGATCAGTTCGTCTTCCATGAGGACTACGACCGTCGTCCCCGCCTTCAGACGGGCGCCGACGTCGATCACCTTCCCCTCGACCACGATGCGCCCGGAGGTGTCCACGCGGTGCCGCTCATTGGTGCAAGCCGAAGAGATAAACCGTTCCGGGTTCGGTAGGGACTCGATCGTTTGAGAGGATCGAGTCATGGCACGTCCTTCCCCCTACCCGCTTGAGCTGCGCCGTCGTGCGGTGCGGATGGTCGCCG
>NZ_JBWHZP010000041.1:0-6593 GCF_056323165.1 Streptomyces sp. 3-6 | reverse complement strand
TCAAGCGATTCGTCGCCCGCGAGGTCTACCGCACCCTGACCAGCACATCAACCGGACGAATCACCCAAACCAACCTCGCTCCAGCCGCTTGACAGCCATAGGAGCATCCCCTCCCGTAAGGAAGCAACGAGACATGAGCAAGCTGCGCGTGGCGGTCCTCGGCGCCAAGGGCCGGATCGGTTCCGAGGCGGTACGGGCGGTCGAGGCCGCCGAGGACATGGAACTGGTGGCCGCCCTCGGCAGCGGCGACAAGCTGGAGACCCTCGTCGAGGCGGGCGCCCAGGTCGCCGTCGAACTGACCACGCCCGCCTCCGTCATGGGCAACCTGGACTTCTGCGTGCGGCACGGCATCCACGCCGTCGTCGGCACCACCGGCTGGACCGACGAGCGCCTCGCCCAGCTCAGGGGCTGGCTCGACCAGTTCCCCGGGACGGGTGTGCTCATCGCGCCCAACTTCTCCATCGGTGCCGTCCTCACCATGAAGTTCGCCCAGATCGCGGCGCCCTACTTCGAGTCGGTCGAGGTCGTCGAGCTCCACCACCCGAACAAGGTGGACGCCCCCAGCGGCACCGCCGCCCGCACCGCCCAGCTCATCGCCGAGGCCCGCCGCACGGCTGGCACCGCCCCGGCTCCCGACGCCACGGTCACCGCCCTGGACGGCGCCCGCGGCGCCGACGTCGACGGTGTACCGGTGCACTCGGTGCGGCTGCGCGGGCTCCTGGCCCACCAGGAGGTCCTCCTCGGCGGCGAGGGCGAGACGCTCACCGTCCGCCACGACTCCCTGCACCACAGCAGCTTCATGCCGGGCATCCTGCTCGGCGCCCGCCGCGTGGTGTCCACCCCGGGCCTGACCTTCGGCCTGGAGCACTTCCTCGACCTGAACTGAGCCCGGTCCCACCCCATGCGCGCGAAGATCTCCTACGCCCTCACGGCCGCCGTCCTGGTCGTCTACTTCGTCCTGGTCGGCAGCCGCGGCGTGCTGCTCATCCGGACCGGCACCCTGCTGACCGTCACCCTGGGCATCGCCGTGCTGATCCTGCCGGTCATCGGCGTGTGGTTCCTGTGGAAGAACACCCAGTTCGTCCGCGACGCCAACCGGCTCGCCGCCGAACTCGACGCCGAGGGCGGGCTGCCCGTCGACGACCTGAAGCGGCTCCCCAGCGGCCGCGTCGACCGGGACAGCGCCGACGAGGTCTTCGCCCGCCGCAAGGCCGAGACGGAGGACGCCCCCGACGACTGGCGCTCCTGGTTCCGCCTGGCCGTCGCCTATCACGACGCCCGGGACACCCCGCGCGCCCGCAAGGCGATGCAGCGGGCCATCAGCCTGCGCAAGGCGTCCCCCTGAGAAGCCCGGCTCCGCACCGGCCACGCACACAGCCGGGGCCCGGTCCGTACACGCACACGGACCGGGCCCCGGCTGTGTCGGGGGACCGGGGCTCAGCCCGGCCGGTACTCGTCGGCCCAGACCTCCACCGAGTCCGCCGCCCGGTCGAAGGCCGTCTCCCGCCCCAGGAAGTCCGCGTCGTGCGTGGTCAGCAGCGGGGACGCGGGGTCGGCCGACCGGCCCTGCCGGACGAGCAGCAGGGCCTGCCCCTGGACCGTCCTCGGCAGCCCCAGCCAGCGCACCGGCTGCTGCACGGTGCGCACCGAGGCGACCTGCGCCCAGGGAACCGTCCGCGTGGTCCAGAACACCACGTGCCGTAGCCCCCGGGCGCTCACCCACACGCCCATGCGCAGCATCCGCAGGGCGCAGGCGATGCCGACCAGCGCGACGGCGAACACGAATCCCGCCGAGGACACCGAGGCCGTGGCGGCGATGATGACCGCGGCGAACAGCACGAACGAGGCGAGCAGCAGCACGATCGCCGCCGCCCCCACCCTCCACGGCCCCGGGCGGTACGGGCGCCGCCAGCGGTCACGGTCGTCGTAGGGCAGTGCGACGTCGTCCGCGGTCTCGAAAGCGCGGTCGGCCGTCAGGAAGGGCAGGGGCACGGCTGGTCCTCACTCGATCCATGCGGGGGCAGTGCCGGTGAGGCTACCGATCTGTGGGGTCGGTCACCACCATCGGGGTCCGGACGGCGCCGCCTCCGGCCGTCCCTCCCCGGCTCAGCGCCCCTCGGACGCCTGTGACGTCCCGGTCCCCGGGCCGGAGGGGTCGGGGGTCAGCGCCGGCGTCCCGATGACCAGGGAACCCACGAGTCCGGCGGTGATGGTCAGCCCCAGCAGCCAGCGTCCGGCGATCTGGCCGGCGGACGCCCGCTCGCGGGGCGGGGGAGTGACGTTGCTGCGGAATCTGTCGGCCTCGGCGAGGAAGGCGAACGGCACGGGTTCACGCCGACCGAGCATCGGGTGGATGTCTCCCTTCGGGTCGAACGAACATCTCTCACCCCTTCATACGAACGGACGCCCCCAAAAGTGCCCGGACAGCACGAAGATCCCACCGGCCGGTACAAGTCGGGCGTCTGCCGCTCCCGCCGGGACGCCCCGTAAAGTGGGCGCCGCACGCCAGACCAGATGGGAAGGACCCCCTTGAGCTCCGCCGACGATTCCCAGCCGACCCCGCCCGCCGACGTCACCCTGCGGAGCGACGTCACGGTCGAGCTGGTCAAGTCCAGCGCCTCGGACGCCGACGTCCTGTTCGCCGCCCGCGTCTCCACGCTCGGCGAGCAGTCGATCGGGGAACTGCAGAAGGACCCGGAGCGCTCCAAGGGCCTGATCAACTACCTGATGCGGGACCGCCACGGCAGCCCCTTCGAGCACAACTCGATGACCTTCCTGATCAGCGCGCCGATCTTCGTCTTCCGCGAGTTCATGCGGCACCGGGTCGGATGGTCCTACAACGAGGAGTCGGGCAGGTACCGGGAGCTCCAGCCGGTCTTCTACGTGCCCGACGAGTCCCGCAAGCTCGTCCAGGAGGGGCGCCCCGGCAAGTACGTCTTCGTCGAGGGCACCTCCGACCAGCACGCCACCGTGCAGCGGGTCCTGGCCGAGACCTACGAGCAGGCCTACGCCGCGTACCAGAAGCTGCTGGCCGAGGGCGTCGCCCGCGAGGTCGCCCGCGCCACGCTGCCCGTGGGCCTGTACTCCTCGATGTACGCCACCTGCAACGCTCGCTCGCTGATGCACTTCCTGGGCCTGCGCACCCAGCACGAGCTGGCCAAGGTGCCGTCCTTCCCGCAGCGCGAGATCGAGATGGTCGGCGAGCGCATGGAGGCCGAGTGGGCGCGGCTGATGCCCCTCACCCACGCCGCGTTCAACGCCAACGGACGCGTCGCCCCGTAGGCGTCCTGCGGAATTTCCCGCGCCGGGCACAGATGTACGGGTCAGCCCTACGAAGTGTCCGGATTGCGGCATTTCGAGATGTTCATCTAGCCTGATCGAACGGACCCGGTACTGCCTGAACCCCCGAGCAGGCAGTGCCGGGATCCGCCTTTGTACGGGCTTGTCGCATCCCCCGAGGGCAGACCCCGCCCCGAGCAACGAGTAGCGTGTAACCCATGGCTCCGACCTCCACTCCGCAGACCCCCTTCGGGCGGGTCCTCACCGCCATGGTCACGCCGTTCACGGCGGACGGCGCACTCGACCTCGACGGCGCCCAGCGGCTCGCCACCCACCTGGTGGACGCAGGCAACGACGGCCTGATCATCAACGGCACCACCGGCGAGTCGCCCACCACGAGCGATGCGGAGAAAGCCGACCTCGTACGGGCGGTCCTGGAGGCGGTCGGCGACCGCGCCCACGTCGTGGCCGGAGTCGGCACCAACGACACCCGCCACAGCATCGCGCTCGCCCGCACCGCCGAGCGCACCGGCGCCCACGCCCTCCTGGTCGTCACGCCGTACTACAACAAGCCCCCGCAGGAGGGCCTCCTCCGGCACTTCACGGCCATCGCGGACTCCACCGACCTGCCGGTGATGCTCTACGACATCCCCGGCCGCAGCGGCGTCCCCATCAACACCGAGACGCTCGTCCGCCTCGCCGAGCACCCCCGGATCGTCGCCAACAAGGACGCCAAGGGCGACCTCGGCCGCGCGAGCTGGGCCATCGCGCGCTCGGGCCTCGCCTGGTACTCCGGCGACGACATGCTGAACCTCCCCCTGCTCTCCGTGGGCGCGGTCGGGTTCGTCTCGGTCGTCGGCCACCTCGTCACCCCCGAGCTGCGCGCCCTGGTCGACGCGTACACCTCCGGAGACGTCCAGAAGGCCACCGAGATCCACCAGAAGCTGCTCCCCGTCTACACGGGCGTCTTCCGCACGCAGGGCGTGATGACCACCAAGGCGGCGCTCGCCCTGCAGGGGCTGCCCGGCGGACCGCTGCGCGCGCCCATGGTCGGGTGTGCGCCCGAGGAGATCGAGCAGCTCAAGATCGATCTTGCCGCCGGCGGGGTACAGCTCTGACAACGGGCTTCGCGCGCACGCGCGCGCATCGACTTCACAACTGAACAGGCGGGCCACCGGTGCCCGCACCCCACTTCGACACCTGCTTCTGCACGAACGTCATGCGCGCCACGTGCCCACCGGTACGTGGCGCGTGTGGTTGAGGAGAGTCTTTTGAGTCATCCGCACCCTGAACTCGGCCCGCCCCCGCCGCTGCCGGAGGGCGCCCTGCGCGTCACCCCGCTCGGCGGCCTCGGCGAGATCGGCCGGAACATGACCGTCCTGGAGTACGGCGGCCGTCTGCTGATCGTCGACTGCGGAGTGCTCTTCCCGGAGGAGGAGCAGCCCGGCATCGACCTGATCCTCCCGGACTTCTCGTCCATCCGTGACCGCCTCGACGACATCGAGGGCATCGTCCTCACGCACGGCCACGAGGACCACATCGGCGGCGTCCCCTTCCTCCTCCGGGAGAAGCCGGACATCCCCCTGATCGGCTCCAAGCTCACCCTCGCCCTGATCGAGGCCAAGCTCCAGGAACACCGCATCCGCCCCTACACCCTGGAGGTGGCCGAGGGGCACCGCGAGCGCATCGGCCCCTTCGACTGCGAGTTCGTCGCGGTCAACCACTCCATCCCGGACGCGCTGGCCGTCGCCGTCCGCACCCCGGCGGGCCTGCTGGTCCACACCGGCGACTTCAAGATGGACCAGCTGCCGCTGGACAACCGCCTCACGGACCTGCACGCCTTCGCCCGGCTCAGCGAGGAGGGCATCGACCTCCTCCTGTCCGACTCGACGAACGCCGAGGTCCCGGGATTCGTCCCGCCCGAGCGGGACATCTCCAACGTCCTGCGCCAGGTCTTCGCCAACGCCCGCAAGCGGATCATCGTGGCCAGCTTCGCCAGCCACGTCCACCGCATCCAGCAGATCCTCGACGCGGCGCACGAGTACGGCCGCCGGGTCGCCTTCGTCGGCCGCTCGATGGTCCGCAACATGGGCATCGCCCGGGACCTCGGCTACCTCAAGGTGCCGCCGGGTCTCGTCGTGGACGTCAAGACGCTGGACGACCTGCCCGAGCACGAGGTGGTGCTGGTCTGCACCGGTTCCCAGGGCGAGCCGATGGCGGCGCTGTCCCGCATGGCCAACCGGGACCACCACCAGATCCGCATCGTCGACGGCGACACGGTGATCCTCGCGTCGTCGCTCATCCCCGGCAACGAGAACGCGGTGTACCGCGTGATCAACGGCCTGACCCGCTGGGGCGCCAACGTCGTCCACAAGGGCAACGCCAAGGTGCACGTCTCGGGCCACGCGTCCGCCGGCGAGCTGCTGTACTTCTACAACATCTGCCGCCCGCGCAACCTGATGCCGGTGCACGGAGAGTGGCGCCATCTGCGGGCCAACGCCGAGCTGGGCGCCCTGACCGGCGTCCCGCACGACCGGATCGTCATCGCCGAGGACGGCGTGGTCGTCGACCTCGTCGAGGGCAAGGCGAAGATCTCCGGCAAGGTGCAGGCCGGCTACGTCTACGTCGACGGCCTCTCGGTCGGCGACGTCGGCGAGCCCGCGCTGAAGGACCGCAAGATCCTCGGCGACGAGGGCATCATCTCGGTCTTCGTGGTCATCGACTCCTCCACCGGGAAGATCACCGGCGGCCCGCACGTCCAGGCCCGCGGTTCCGGCATCGACGACTCGGCCTTCAGTGCCGTGATCCCCAAGATCACGGAGGTGCTTGAGCGTTCGGCCCAGGACGGCGTCGTCGAGCCGCACCAGATGCAGCAGCTGGTGCGACGCACGCTGGGCAAGTGGGTGTCCGACACCTACCGGCGCCGTCCGATGATCCTCCCCGTCGTGGTGGAGGTCTGACGGACCGTCGGCTCGTACGGACGCGCCAACCCGGAGCGGGGCGCCTCGATTTGCATCGGGGCGCCCCGCTCCAGTACGTTTACAGCTCCCCCCGATCGGGAACCCGACTGCTTCACGCGTCGGTGACGGTCCCCGGCGGGGCGGGAAATCCGACTCAGAACTTCTGATAATGTCGGGTCCGCCGGAAAGGGAAAGCGCGGAAAGCGTTCGACCTGGAAAGCACCGAGGAAATCGGATCGGAAAGATCTGATAGAGTCGGAAACACCGAAGGGAAGCGCCCGGAGGAAAGCCCGAGAGGGTGAGTACGAAGGAAGCGTCCGTTCCTTGAGAACTCAACAGCGTGCCAAAAGTCAA
>NZ_JBWHZP010000040.1:0-7720 GCF_056323165.1 Streptomyces sp. 3-6 | reverse complement strand
CGGCGGCCGACGAGAAGCTGACGTACACGGGCGGTGCGGGCTACTACCGCTACCGGGTCCACGCCTACAGCGGCAACGGCGCCTACACCCTCGGCTACGACACCCCCTGAGAACACACAGCCAACCAACTGGCGGTCAAGTCACCGCCCCGAGGCGCCCGGACGGCTCTGCCGCGCCGTCCGGGCGTCTCACGTGCGCTCGTTGTGCGGCCGCCGATCGTGCGGCACACTCGCGTCCGTCCCCACCCGCCTCACGGCAGGAGAGAACGGTGAACGACACGGCCGCACCGCCGGACCGTCCGACACACCCCGAGCTGGGACCCACACTGCGGCGGCTGCGCCTCCTGGCGGGCTACTCCCAGGTCAGACTCGCCGCCGAACTGGGCTACCACCACAGCGTGATCAGCCGCTGGGAGACCGGCGACCGCAACCCGCCGCACGATCAGCTGAGGCGACTCGACGACCTCCTGCGCACCGGGGGCCGCCTCACCCGTCTGTGTACGGAAACCGAGGCGGACCGTGACTTCGACCCGTGGCCGCACGACCTGGCCGCCCGCGCCCACCCCGCTCAGGGCCACGCGGACCTGACCGTGCGGGACGTCACGACGTGGCCCTCCCGCCTGCCCCATCACGGTGTGCCGTGCCCCCTCCACGCAGCCGCTGGCTGTTCCTTACCTCCGCCCGGGACGGCGAACGACATCTGGCACACCTTCACGGCCGAACCGTTGCGGACCGTCGGCGAGGACGTCGTCCACGTGCTGGCCGCGCACCTGTCCGTCGGCGTGCGCGGCACCGAGGCGACGGACTCCTCCTCCGAGGGCGAGGCGGTGGAGGCGGCCCTCGGCCTGATCGTCCGCCTGCGGCGGGAGCCGGACTGCCCCTTCGGTCCGGCCCTGACCCGGCTCGCCGCGGGGTACGCCTCCCTTGCGGGCCAGTTGAGGATGCTGCGTGGTCAGCTCGGTGCCGCGATGTCCTTCTACGACAGGGGACTGCGGTGGGCCGCGCTCTGCGCCGACACCGCGCTCACGCTGACCGTGCTGTGCGACATGAACGCACTGGCCAGACTGGAGAACGACGGAGCGGGGGCGGTCGGCCACGCCCGGGCGATGCTGTCGGCCGCCCGCGGACGGAGCTGGGCCGAGTCCCTCGCCCACCTCCACCTGGCCCGCGGGTTCGCCCTGCTCGGCGAGACCGGGGAGACCCTCGCCAGCGTCACCAGGTGCCGCACCGCGCTCGCGGAGGCGGCCCGGGACGCCTCGGACGGACCGGACTGGATCAAGGGCGCCCAGGGCGCCGTGCTCGTCGAGGCGGGCATCGGCGGCGCGCTGCGGGACGCCGCCGTGGCCACGGGCGACCGGGGACTGGCCCGGGACGCCCTCGACGTCACGCAGCGAGCGATGACGCGCGTGCCCGAACCGCCCAGGCCGGCGGCGGTGCTCCTCGGGCTGCGGCTGGCCGACTGCCATGCCTGCGCCGGCCGGCCGGAGACCGCGGCGTCCGTCGCCTCCCCGCTGCTGGCCGAGGCCCTGGCGGCCACGCGGGTGACCGTGGGGCACGAGCTGCGCGGGCTGCTCGGCAGGCTCGCCCCGCGCTGGCCCCACCTTGGGCCGGCCCACCCGATGACGGCGGCGCTCCGGTGACGACCGCACCGTCTCGCTTCCGAGTGCCCGGCGCTCCCGGTGGTGGCCCCGGCACGGCACGCCCCTGGTACCGAGTGCCGACTCGGGAACCAGGGGGGTGGAGGGACGACGCTACGCCGGAAGCATGGCCCGGCGTCCCGGTGCGGCCGAGGACTGCATGGTCATGCCGCCGTCCACAACCAGGAGCTGGCCGGTGAGGTAGCGGGACTCGTCCGAGGCGAGGAAGACCATGGTGTGGGCGATGTCCTCGGGGGAGCCGAGGTAGGGGAGGGCGTTGCCCGCCTTGAGGCTGTCGACGACCTCCTGGGGGAGGTTGTTCTCCAGGGAGGGGGTCATCACGGCGCCGGGGGCGATCGCGTTGCAGCGGATGTTCCTCGGCCCGTACTGGGTGGCCACCGACTTGGTGATGTTGACGACGGCAGCCTTGACGGCGCCGTAGGAGGTCTGGAGGACGTCTCCGACGAGCGCGGCGACGGAGGCCGTGTTGATGATCGATCCGCCGCCGGACTCGATCATGTGCGGAATGGCGAGCCGGGAGCCCACGAGCGTGCTGCGCATGTTCAGGCCGACGGCGCGGTCGAACTCGGCCATGTCCATGCGGAGCAGGTCGAGGTCGGTGCGCGGGTTGGTGCCGCCGACGTGGTTGCACAGGACGTGCAGGGCGCCGTACTCCTCGACGGTGGTATTGATCATGGCCGCGATGGAGTCCTCCTCGAGGACGTTCACCGTCAGCGGCAGGGCGGTGCCGCCGGCCGCGGTGACGAGGTCGGCGGTCTCCCGGGCCGCCTCGGTGTCGTAGTCGGCGACGACGACGCGGGCGCCCTGCCTGCTCATCAGCTCCGCGGCGGCGCGGCCGATGCCGCTTCCGGCTCCGGTGACGACGGCGACCTTGTCCTGCAGTCGGTTCATGGTGGTGCTCCTTGCTGGTGGGCGGTTGCCCGTGGGGGGTGTTCAGTGCTTCCCGGCGGTGGCCGGGACGTCGGCCGGCAGCGACTGCTCGCTGCCGGAGGTGTGGGCGGCGTGCCGGGCGTCGGCGCGGACGCGGGGGATGGCCAGGGTCAGCAGCAGGCCGGCCACCGCGGCACCGATGGCGACCAGGTAGGTCATGCGGAACCCGCTCTCGGTGGGAATCTGAGCAGGTCCCAGCTTCATGGTCATGTTGGCCAGGATGGCCGCCATGACCGCGCTGGCGGTGGACGTGCCGATGGAGCGCATGAGCGCGTTGACGCCGTTGGCGGAGGCGGTCTCGGTGACCGGCACGGAGTCCATGATCAGGGCGGGCATGGCGGCGTAGGCGATGCCGACGCCGGCGCTGATGATCATCGAGGTGACGACGATCTGCCAGACCTGGGACATCAGCAGCATTCCCGCGCCGTAGCCGACGCCGATGACCGCGACGCCCGCGAGCAGCGAGGTGCGGGGGCCGTACCGGGCGGAGACACGGGCGGACACGGGGGAGAGGGCCATCATGACCAGGCCGCCCGGGGCGAGCGCGAGGCCCGCGGCGAGGACGGACTGCCCCAGGCCGTAGCCGGTCGCCTGGGGCGACTGCAGGAGCTGGGGGAGCGTCAGCGACATGGCGTACATGGCGTAGCCGACCATGATGGACGCCAGGTTGGTGAAGAGCACCGGGCGGCGCACGGTGACCCGGAGGTCGACCAGCGGCTCGGACACGCGGGTCTCGTACCAGCCCCACAGCGCGAGGACCACGACGCCGGCCGCGAACAGACCCAGGGTCGTCCCGCTCGTCCAGCCCCAGTCGCCGCCCTTCGTGACGGGCAGCAGCAGGAGCACGAGCCCGCCGGCCAGCCCGGCCGCGCCCGGGGCGTCGAACCGGCCGGGGGAGAGGTTGGGCGACTCGGACAGCAGCAGGGTCACCAGCAGCAGGCACACGGTGCCGAGGGCGGCCGCGAGCCAGAACAGCACGTGCCAGTTCGCGCTCTGGACGATGGCGGCCGACACCGGCAGGCCGATCGCGCCGCCGACCCCGAGGGTGGCGCTGACCAGCGACACGGCGCCGCCGACCTTGGCGGCCGGCAGTTCGTCGCGCAGGACGCTGATGCCGACCGGTATGACGCCGGTGGCCAGGCCCTGCAGCGCCCGCCCGACGATGACCGGGACCAGACTGTCGGAGACGGCGCAGACGACGGAGCCGGCTACGAGCAGGAGCAGCGACACGATCAGGACGCGGCGCTTGCCGAACATGTCGCCGAGGCGTCCGGCGATGGGGGTGACCACGGCCGCCGCGAGGAGCGTGGCCGTGATCACCCAGGAGGCGTCGGAGGCTGAGGCGTTCAGCAGGTCCGGCAGCTGGGGGATGATCGGCACGACGAGCGTCTGCATGAGCGACACGACGATGCCGCTCAGGGCGATCACGGCGGTGATCGCGCCCGGCCCCCGGGTGGGGGTGGCGGTGGATGACAAGAGGGTTCTCCTTGAAGGGTTCCGCGGTGTGCGGGGGTGGCGGGTGGCGGGGCGCCGTCAGCCGGAGGCCGCGACCACCTGCCGAACACCGCCGGAAGCCGGGGCAACCGGGCCGGTGAGCAGTGCCCGGCGCAGGCCCATGGCTCCGCGCGGCTCGTTCCAGCCGAGGACGGCGCACACCTGCCCGTCCGTGCGGTAGATCCCGGTGAAGCGGTCGTGCTCCGTGTCGGTCTCATGCGCCTCGAACTCCGCATCGGGCGTGATGAGCCCGTGTACGACGATCTTGTTCGGTCCCTGGTCCGTCCAGAAGAACGGCACCCGGTCGAGTTCCCGGTGCCTGCCCGTCAGGTCGGCGGCGACGGCGCGGGCCTGGTCGCCCGCGTGCATGCGGTGCTCGAGGCGCAGGTGCCCGCCGGTCGCGCGCCGGTACCAGGCGGCGGCGTCACCGCACGCGTGGACGCCGGGTGCGGCCCGCCCCACGGCGTCGCAGCGGACGCCGTCGGTCAGGTCGAGGCCGGTGCCCGAGAGCCACTCCGTGTCCGGCCGCGAACCGATCGCGACCAGGACCGTCTCGGCCGGCAGCCGGGTCCCGTCGTCCAGCAGGACGTCGATCTCGCCGCCCCGGGGCAGCCCGTCGCCCTTGCGCACCGTGTCCACGGCCACGTGGGTGAGCACGGTGGCACCGGCCGCTGCCAGCCGCTCCCCGGCGAGCGAGCCGACGCGGCCGCCGAGTCCCGGCAGCACGGTGGGCGAGGTCGGCTTCGGCGTCGCTCCGGTCGGCGAAGCGCTGACTGCTCGTGATCAGCCGGTCGGCGGCCTTGCTGCCGTACCCCGTCGCCATGGTGCCGTCCGTGCCGACGAGAGGACCGCCGAAGGTGTCGGGATCGGGGTAGTCGGCGACCCAGCCGACGGCGTAGGCGTCGAGCTCTCCCTCGGCCCAGCTCTTCTGGAATTCGTCCCACTCGTATCCTTTGAGGGTCACCTTGAACAGCCCGTCGGCCTCTAGTTGCTTTTTCACCTCCGCAGCCTCCTCGTGGGCTGATCCGCGTCCCGCCGCGTAACCGTAGGTGAAAGACAGCGGGATTTCCTCACCGGCCTCGACGAGGAGGCGGCGTGCCCTTTCGGCGTCCTTGTGAGGGTAGTTGTCGAAGAAGGAGGTGGTGTGGCCCGTGATGCTCGTCGGGATGAGGGAGTAGAGCGGGTCCACGGTTCCGTCGTAGACGTCGTAGGAAATCCGGTCCCTGTCTATCAGCCAGGCCGCCGCCTGCCGTGCGCGTCTGTCGTGAAACGGCTTGCCGCGGCGGTTGTTGAGATACAGGTTTCGAGTCTCCGCGCTCTGCGCCTCCGTCACGCGAAGCCCCGGATCGCTCGGGTTCAGGTCGGCGAGCATTTCGGGGGGAAGCTGTCTGAGGGCGACATCGACGCGGTGGGACCTCCAGGCCCGGGCGAGTGAGTCGGGGGTGTCGTAGAAGTGGAGTTCGATCGGCCGGCCGGTGTTCTCGGCGGCGCCCTTGTACCGAGGGTTGGGCGAGAGGGAGATCTTCTCGCCCTTCGTGTAGGAGACGACGCCGTACGGTCCGGTCCCGTCGATCCGGCCGTCCGAGCGCAGGGAGTCCGCCGGGTACGTGGTCGAGTCGACGATCGAGCCCGCCCCGGTCGTCAGCTTGAAGGGGAACGTGGCGTCCGGTGCGGTCAGTCGGAAAGTGATGGTCCGGTCGCGGGCGTCCATCGACTCGACGGTGTCCAGGAGGGACGACGGCCCCACGTCGGAATCTATCTTCTTGACGCGTTCGAACGAGAAGCGGACGTCCTTGGCCGTCATTTCGCGTCCGCTGGAAAAGGTGATGTCATCCCGAAGCCGGCATCGATAGGTGCGTAGGCCGGAATTGGTGAAGGAGCAGCTTTCGGCCGCGTCGGGAACGGGCTCCGCCACTCCGGGCTCCAGGGTCAGCAGTGTCTGGAAGACATTGCTGTACAGAGCCGTCGAGCCGGAGTCGTAGCCGCCGGCCGGGTCGAGTGACGTCGGCGGTTCCGTCGTCCCGACCTTGATGGTGGCGCCCTCCTGGTCGTCCGTCGGGTAAAGCAGCAGACCGGCTGCCAGTGCCGTGGCGATCACCGTGGGTGTGACGACGGACGCACGGATGTGCGCACGAATAGGCCTCATGAGGCTCGTCCTCGCAAGATCGAGACGAACAGGAATTCTCGTACCCCTGGGTGGAGAGTGCGTCGGCCAAGTATGCGCAGGCGTCGCTTCCTTCGGGGCCCGACGGCACTTCCGGAACGAAGTCTTATGACTGACACGGCGGAACTGTTATGCCCCGTTCGGCGAGAGGGCCGCCAGGGATCGGCACCCCCTCTCAGCAGCCATTCCGCCTCGTCTCCGGTGGTCCTGCGGACCCGCTTGCACCGGTCCCGCCCACGGTCTCACTCCTCGACACCATTCCCTGTGCAATGTCACCTGTGCCATGTTCCGTGGTGCAGGGCGTGGCCATGCCAAGACGGAGGGGCATCCGTCTTCCGTCAGGTGGCAGCGCGGTACTCCGTTTCCCACGCCCTCTCCCCCTTCAGTCGGCCGTGCTCCGCACGGCCGGATCCCTCATGGGAGGCGCTGTGAGAAAGTCACTGGTACGGCGAGGTCTGGGGGCGGCGCTGCCGCTGGCCCTGACCGTCGCCATGAGCGTGGGCCTGCTGTCGCAGCCGGCCGGCGCAGCCGGGAACACCGGGTCCGTCGTGCACGTCGCGGCGGACGACCCGGAGCACGCGGGACCCCCGCCCGTCGCGCAGTCCCCCACCGCCGAGACGGAGCACGTCGCGCAGGGACGCACGAAGGCGTCCGAGCTTCCGCCCGTGGCCGCGAGTAAGGACGCGCTCAAGGAGGTGTACGGCAAGACCGCGAAGGCGCCGGTCCGTCCCTCGAAGTCGACGGACAAGGCGGTCGCCGGCAAGACCGGCAACTCCCGTGCGCGTGCCGCCGCGTGCAACGTCTCCGACTTCACCAGCCGGAGCGGCGGCGCGCTGGTCCAGCAGATCAAGGCGTCCACGACCGACTGCGTCAACACCCTGTTCAACCTGACCGGGAACGACGCCTACTACGCCTTCCGTGAGTCGCAGATGACCTCGGTCGCCTACGCCCTGCGCGACGGCTCGACGTCCTACCCGGGCAACGCCTCCACCGGTATGCCGCAGCTCGTGCTCTACCTGCGCGCCGGCTACTACGTGCACTACTACAACGCCGGCACGGTGGGCACCTACGGCAGCAGCCTGCAGACCGCGATACGCGCCGGGCTCGACGCCTTCTTCGCCAGCCCGCACTCCCGCGACGTCAACGACGCCAACGGCGAGACGCTCGCCGAGGCCGTCACGCTCATCGACAGCGCCGAGGAGAACGCCCGCTACATCCACGTCGTCAAGCGCCTGCTGGCGGACTACGACTCCACCTGGAACTCCTCCTGGTGGATGCTCAACGCGGTCAACAACGTGTACACCGTGACCTTCCGCGGTCACCAGGTGCCCGCGTTCGTGAGTGCCGTGCAGTCCGACCCCGGCCTGATCGACGCGCTCTACAACTTCGCGAGCGGCCACCTCGCGCTGCTGGGAACGGACCAGTCCTACCTCACGTCGAACGCGGGACGCGAACTCGGCAGGTTCCTGCAGCAC
>NZ_JBWHZP010000039.1:0-8073 GCF_056323165.1 Streptomyces sp. 3-6 | reverse complement strand
GCCGCAGGCCGCCGCCCCGCCGCGTCCGACGGGGGCGCCGCCCGCCGCCCCCGCCGTACGCACCCGGCCGCCGCCCCCGCCGCACGGTGTGGCGGGCGCGGCGGCCGGGGGCGCGTCAGGGGCCGGGTGTCAGGGGCGGCGCGGCCGGGCGGCGTGTCAGGGGCGGGGTGATCGGGGTTGGGGTGTCAGTACCGCAGCCCGTGCCCGACCGGGTACAGCACGGCCGCCGGATCGTCCGCGCGCTGCACGGGCACCGGCAGCGTCCCGCGGGGCCGCACCCGGCCGGCGATGACGCGGGCCGCCGCCCGCAGTTCGACGTCCGTCCAGGAGTAGGCCGCCAGGTACGCCGGCACGCCGGGCAGGTGGGCCACGTCGTACGGGTTGCGGATCGCCACCGCCACCACCGGCCGCCCGGTGGCCAGCAGCCGCTCGACCAGCGTCCGCTGGCTGCTGCCCGCCGAGACGTTGTACGTGCCCACGACCACCGCGTCCGCTTCCCCGGCCGCGGCGACCGCCCGGTCGATGACGGCCGCGGAGGGTGCCGTGCCCGTGGACAGGGCGGTGGCCGTGAAGCCCAGCTCGGTCAGCGCGTTCGCGAGCACGCCCGTCGGCGGGCCCGTGGTGCCGGACGGGGAGGCCGGATCGGCGCCCACGACGAGCACCCTCGGGTGCCTGCGCCTCGACAGCGGCAGCAGGCCGCCCTCGTTGACCAGCAGCGTGGTGGTCCGCTCGGCGATCCGGTCGGCGGCGGCCAGGTGGGCGCGGGTGCCGACGGTGCGGTCCACGTCGTCGTGGGAGACGTACGGGTCGTCGAACAGGTCCAGCTTCGCCTTGAGCCGCAGGATGCGCAGGATCGACTGGTCGAGGCGTTCCTCGGTGAGCTCCCCGTCCCGCACCGCCCGCAGGACGGCGTTCCAGGCGACGTCCAGGGAGGGCGGGTTGAGCAGCTGGTCCACGCCCGCCTTCAGGGCGAGCACGGGCACCCGGTCGTCGCCGTACTTGGTGCGCACGCCCTCCATGCCGAGGGAGTCGGTCACCACGACCCCGTCGTAGCCCAGTTCCTCGCGCAGGATGCCGGTGAGGATGGGCCGGGAGAGGGTGGCGGGGTCCTCGGAGGGGTCGAGGGCCGGGACGACGATGTGGGCGGTCATGATCGAGTCGATGCCCGCGGCGATCGCGGCGCGGAACGGCGGGGCGTCGAGCCGCTGCCACTCCTCCCGGGTGTGGTGGATGTAGGGCAGCTTGTCGTGGCTGTCGTCGACGGTGTCGCCGTGCCCGGGGAAGTGCTTGGCGGTCGCCGCCACCCCCGACCGCTGGAACCCGGTCACCTCGGCCGCCACCAGCCGCGCCACCGCCTCCGGCGCCGAACCGAACGACCGCACGCCGATCACCGGGTTGGCCGGGTTGACGTTCACGTCGGCCACCGGGGCGTAGTCCTGACGGATGCCCAGGGCCCGCAGTTCGCGCCCGGCGATCCGGCCGAGGGTGCGGGCGTCGGACCGGGAGCCGCCCGCCCCGACGGCCATCGCGCCCGGGAACAGGGTGGCCGGCTCACCGACCCGGGCCACGATGCCGTGCTCCTGGTCGGTGGAGACGAGCACCGGCAACCCGCGCGGCAGGCCCAGGGACGCCTTCTGGATGCCGTTGGACAGGTCCGCGATCTGGTGCGGGTCCCGCGTGTTGTGGGCCCAGGCGAAGTAGATGACGCCGCCGACCCGGTACCGCTCCAGCAGTTCCGCCGCGGTGCGGACGCCGATCTCCTTCAGGTTGGCGTCGATGTCGGCCTGGTCGGGCTCGGTCGCGGAGTGACCGTAGACCCGCATCACGAACAGCTGGCCGACCTTCTCCTCCAGCGTCATGCGGGAGAACAGGCCGCGCAGCCTGCGGTCCTCGGCGCCGGAGCGGCCGGAGGCGGCGTGCACCGAACCCCCGGCGGCGAGGACCGTGCCGACCCCCGCCGTGGCGGCGAGCACCACGCGTCTGGACGGCCGTGCGGCCCGCCCCGTGCTCCCCGTACCGCCGTCGCTGCCTGCGTTGCCTGTGTTGGCTGTGCTTCCCGTGCTTCCCGTGCTTGCCGTGCTGCTGTCGGGCACGTGCGCTCCTTCCGGAGGTGATCCGCGGGGATCTGCTGAAGGAAACTTCCAGGGAGTCAGCAATATCCGGGAAGTTTCTGCCAGTCAAGGGAGTGCACCGTAACCAACGCGGGGGCCGCCACCGGCGCAAGGGAGGGGGCGCGCCGATGACGGCGTGCTGCCGGCCGTGGCACGGCGGAGAGGGTGGGTCGGCGATCGCCGCCGGCGGCGAGGGCCGACACCGTGCCACATTGGACTCGTCCGGCAGCCTGCCCCTGGGACGGACGGCGCGGGCCGCGGGTTCCGCCGCCGGGAGGAATGCCCCGAGATCGGGGCGGGCGGGCCGCCCGGGTTTCAGCGAGGCGCGTGCGCCGACACCCGCGGCCAGTGCTCGCGCAGCGCCCGCACCGTCTCCGCGATCGCCGGCCGCCGCGCCGCACCCGAGCGCCACAGGGCGTACAGGCGGCGGGCGGGCAGCGGGTCCAGCGGCACCTCCACCACCTCCTCGGGCAGCGGGCCGCGGCCCAGCCGGGGGATGAGCGCGATCCCGAGCCCGGCCGCCACCAGGGCCACCAGGGTCGGGTTCTCGTCGGCCTGGTGCACGATGTCCGGCTCGTGACCGTCGGCCCGCAGCGTGCGCACCAGCCACTCGTGGCAGACCCGCCCCGGCGGCGGGCAGATCCACCGCTCCCCGCCCAGCTCCTCGCGCCGCACCGCGCTCCGCCCGGCGAACGGGTGAGCGCGGGGAACGAGCAGATCGCACAGGTCGTCGCCGATCACCGCCTGTTCCACCCCCGCCGGGGCGGGCAGCGGCGCGATGTCCCAGTCGTGCGCCACCACGAGGTCCACGGCGCCACGGGCCACCAGGTCCACGGACAGGTGCGGGTCGATCTCCGTGAGCCGGGTGTCGAGCGCGGGATGACGCCGTGCCAGGTCCGCCAGCACCGACGGCATCAGCCCGCGCGCCGCCGACGCGAACGCGGCGATGGTCAGCCGCCCCGACGGCCGCCCCCGCCGCTCCTCCAGCTCGGTCTCCGCCCGCTCCACGATCGCCATCAACTCCTGTGCGGTCGCGACGAGTTGCCGGGCCTCGTCGGTGAGCCGCACCCCGCGCCCCCGGCGTTCCAGGAGGACGGTCCGGGTCTCCCGCTCCAGCTTCGCGATCTGCTGCGAGACGGCGGAGGAGGTGTAGCCGAGGGCCGCGGCGGCGGCCCCGACGGAGCCGTGCACGGAGACCGCGTGCAGGGCGCGCAGCCGGTTCAGGTCGAGCATCCGGGCCCCCGATCGGTTAGCGACGCTTCATCCAACCATGCAGAAACCTTCGCTGGTGCTGAAGTGTGCGGTACGGCGATGCTCGGCCCATGCGACCCTCCCACCTCGCGCTCGCCGTCCTCGTCGCCGCCGTCTGGGGCGTCAACTTCACCGTCATCGAGATCGGCCTCGACCACTTCCCGCCCCTGCTGTTCTCCGCCCTGCGCTTCCTCGTGGCGGCGCTCCCCGCGGTGTTCCTGGTCGGACGCCCCACGGTGGCCTGGAGATGGATCGTCGGCGTGGGCCTGACCCTCGGCGTCGCGAAGTTCGGGTTCCTCTTCGTCGGCATGGATGCGGGCATGCCGGGTGGGCTGTCCTCCCTGGTGCTCCAGATCCAGGCGGTGTTCACCGCCCTGTTCGCCTTCGCGCTGCTCGGCGAACGCCCCTCCGCCCGGCGCCTGGCAGGTATGGCGGTGGCCCTCGCGGGCATCGGCGTCGCAGCGGTCGACGAGGGCACCTCCGGGCCGCTCACCGGCTTCGCCCTGGTCGTCGCGGCGGCCGCCTGCTGGGGCGCCTCCAACATCCTCACCCGCAGGGCGGCGCCCCCGGACGCCCTCAACTTCATGGTGTGGGTGAGCACCGTGCCGGTCCTGCCGCTGCTGGCCCTGTCACTCCTGCTGGAGGGCCCCCGGCGGGGCCAGGACGCACTCGCCGGCCTCGACTGGCAGGGCGCGGGCACCGTGCTGTTCGGCGCCTGGGTCGCCACCGTGCTCGGTTTCGGCGCGTGGGGCCGGCTGCTGCGCCGTCACCCCGCCTCCACGGTCGCGCCGTTCTCCCTGCTGGTACCGGTCTTCGGGATGTCGTCGGCCGCCCTGTTCCTCGGCGAGTCGATGACCCCGCTGCGGTGGTGCGCGGGCGTGCTGCTGGTGGGCGGCGTGGCCCTGGCCACGGTGACCCGGCGCCGCCCGCCGACGCCGCCGGCCACCCGGCCCGTACCGCCGGCACCGGCCCGCGCGGAGGGCTCCCGGGCCGGCGGCTGAGGGCGGGGAAGGAGGGCGGCTGCCTCGCGGGGTCGGGTGCCTCCCGGGGCCGGCCGCCCGGTCGGGGCGACCGCCCCGTGGGGGTGACCGCTCTGCGGCGCCGGGTGGCCGCCGCGCCCCTCACCCCGACGTCTCCAGGGCGGCGCGCCAGACGGGACTGTCGACGTAGTGGTTGTCGAACCGCTCCGCGGACTCGGCGATCTCCTTGCCGTCCGCCTCGCCGCGCATCACCCGGCCGAGCAGCCGCAGGTAGTCGAAGCGGCCCATGCCCGGCGTGAACACGAACAGGACGTCGGCCTCGCACCCGGGCGCCGCGGCGAACGCGTGCGGGGTGCGGGGCGGCACCGCCAGGAAGTCGCCCGCCTCCAGGACGGTGACCTCCTCGCCCACCAGCACCCGCAGGGAGCCGCTGATGACGAAGAACAGTTCGGTCGCCCTGGTGTGGAAGTGCGCCGGCGCGCCCACGGCACCCTCGGCGAACGTGGACCGGTAGGCGGTGAAGCCGCCGGCCGTGGTGTCCGAGTCGGCGAGCAGGGTCATCACGCTGCTGGGGTCGGCGCAGGTCTCGGCCTCCGCCCCACGGGTCAGCAGCGGCGGGAACGGCTGTGCGGCGTCCCGGCCGCCGGGGTCGGCGTGCGAGCCGGCGGGATCGGCGTGCGAGTCGGCGGGAGTGGTCATGTCGGGCCCCTCTTCATGCGGCTGACGTGCTGCTGGACGTCACCCACTCTGCTGGGGAAAGGGCAGGCGACCAACGCTCGGATGCGCAATGATCGTGAAGCCGGGCTTCACGATGGGGGAACGAGTGATCGAGCGGCACGAGGCGGAGGCGTTCCTGACCCTCGCGGAGGAACTGCACTTCGGCCGGACCGCGGCGGCGCTGCACGTGTCGACCGCCCGCGTCAGCCAGACCATCCGGAAGCTGGAGCGCCGGGTGGGCGTGCCGCTGTTCCACCGCACCAGCCGCAGGGTCTCGCTCACCGAGGTCGGCAAGCAGCTGCACGACGAGCTCCGCCCCGCCTGGGACGCGCTGGGCGCCGCCGTGCACCGCGCGACCGAGACGGGACGGGGCCTGACCGGTGTCCTGCGCGTCGACTTCGTCAGCGCCGCCGCCGCGCAGCTCCTGGCCGGTGCCGCACAGCTCTTCCGCGAACAGGCACCCGAATGCGAGGTGCGCATCCAGGAGACGCAGGCCCACCACATGCCGGCGCGCATCCACGCGGGGGAGAGCGACCTCGGGCTGACGACCCTGCCCCTCGACGACCCCGGGCTGACCCACGGCCGGGTGCTCATCCGCGAGGCGCACGTCCTCGCGGTCCCCTCCACCCACCCCTACGCCCGCCGGGACAGCGTCCGGGCCGCCGACCTGGCACGCGTCCCCCTGGTGCGCTTACCGGGCCACACGAGTCTCCCCCCGCACCGCCGGACCGACGCCCTCCCCGTGCCCGGGGGCCCGACGGCGGAGACGCTCCAGGAGGCCCTCACTCTGGTCGGTGCCGGTCAGGGCACCCTCCCCGCGGGCGCCCACACCCGCCGCTACTACCCACGGCCCGACATCACCTACCTCCCCATCAGCGACGCCCCGGCGCTCACATGGGCCCTGGTCTGGCCGGCGGTGCGCACCACCGCACGGGTCCGCTCCTTCGTGGAGGCGGCCGACCGTCTCATCCACGGCGACGAGCCGGGACCGCAGCAGCCGCAGGCACCGCTCGGACGGGTGCCGTGAACGCGCCAGCCCGCTGTGTCCGGAAAGCACGGTCATCCGGGGCCGAGGGAGAGGCCTGGAGCGGCTGCACTCCCCGCCGGGCCGGTCAGGCGGCGGCCCGCATCCTCCGCGGAGTCACGCCGACTCGTTCAACAGCCGCGCCAGGTGCTCCCGCCCGGGGGCGAGCAGTCCGCTCAGCTCCGGCACCTCCGGGTACCACCGCTTCTCGTACTCCCAGCACAGCCAGCCGTCCCAGCCGTGCCGGGACAGGACCTCCACGCAGTCCGCCAGCGGCAGGATGCCCTCGCCGAGCGCCAACGGGGTCGTGTCGTCGGCGGACGCGATGTCCTTGACCTGCACGTACCCCAGGTGGGGGGAGAGGGCGGCGAAGCTGTCCACGGGCTGCTCACCGCCGAGCCAGGTGTGCATCACGTCCCACAGCGCGCCCACCCGGCCGTGCCCCACGAGGCCGAGGACACGCATCGCGTCGGCGGCCGTGCGGTGCGAGTCGTGGGTCTCCAGCAGGATCCGGACCCCGAGGTCGCCCGCGTACTCGGCGGCCGTACCGAGCCGGCGGGCGGCCGTCGCGTCGGCGTCCTCGGGGCTCTGCTCCGGGGTGCCGCCGGGGAAGACCCGGACGTAGGGGGCGCCGAGGTCGCGGGCCAGTTCCAGCAGGGCGCGCAGCTCGGCCAGCACCGGGTCGTCGTCACCGGGAGCGGCCACCCGGACGTATCCGGCGGCACTCAGGATCTCGACGCCGGCCGCCTTGAACGCGGCGGCGACATCGTCCCGTTCGGCCGCAGCGAGGCCCGGGTGCACCGGTTCCTCCGGGTGGGCGCGCAGTTCGACGCCGTGGTAGCCGTGCGCGGTCGCCAGCTCCAGCACGTCGGTGACGGGCAGGCCGGGGACGCCGAGGGTGGAGAACGCCAGCTTCATGCCCACGGACCCTACCCGCGGACCCCGACCCCGACTCCTCCCTGACACCCCGAAGTCGCCACGCGCCGCCGACCTCCGTGACCGTCAGCCCCCGGCGGGCGTCTGCGCCGGCCGGTACACGCACACCTGGGCGCCGGTCTTCGCGGCCGTGGTCGACACGAGCTCGAAGGGCCGCTTCGCACCGTCGGTGGGGAAGACCGACTTGCCGCCGCCGAGCATCACCGGCATGACGATCAGCTGGAGCTCGTCCACCAGGTCCTCGGCCAGCAGGGTCCGCACCAGCGTGGGACTCCCCATCATCGCCAGGTCGCCGCCCTCGGTCGCCCGCAGCTCACGGATCCGCTCCAGGGCCTGACCGCCCGGGATCAACCGCGAGTTGTTCCACGTCAGGTCGTCCTCGCCGAGGGTGCCCGAGACGACGTACTTGCGCAGACTGTTCATCCGGTCGGCGAACGGATCACCGGCCCGCTCCGGCCACGCCGCCGCCATCGTCTGCCACGTCCGGCGCCCGAACAGCAGCGCGTCCGCCTTCCGCAGCCCCGCGTCGAACGCCCCGCCGAGCACCTCCGGGTCGAAGTACGGGTGCGACCACCCACCGTGCGCGAACCCCCCGTCGGTGTCCTCCTGCGGCCCACCCGGGGCCTGCGAGACACCATCGAGGCTGATGAACTCGGTCACGACAATCCGCATGACGTCCACTCCCACAACGATCGGAACCACGGACGAACCTACAGACCGCCCCCCGCCCAGAAACTCATCGCCACAACCCCATCCGCCCCGAACACGCCCTCCCGGGGCGCGCGGAACCGCGCGAGATCCCCACGACCCGCAGGCGACGACGTCCCCAGGGGCGCGGGGAACTGCGCGAAATCCCCCCACGACCCGCAGACGCCAAGCAGACCCTTCAGGGGCGCGGGGAACTGCGCAAACCCCACCCCGCACCCGCAGGCGACGACGTCCTCAGGGGCGCGGGGAACTGCGCGAAATCCCCCCACGACCCGCAGACGCCAAGCAGACCCTTCAGGGGCGCGGGGAACTGCGCAAACCCCACCCCGCACCCGCAGGCGACGAC
>NZ_JBWHZP010000038.1:0-9526 GCF_056323165.1 Streptomyces sp. 3-6 | reverse complement strand
CTCCCGGCCCGGTGACACCACCCCCCGGGTCATGGTCGACAGGGGGCAAAAGTCATGCCGGGCCAGAAGGCCGGGAGCCTCATGATCGAGGCCGTCTAGAAGGTAACGGGGAAGATCTCACCGAGCAGGACCCAGAAGACCGGGCCCAGGCCGATCCCGAACGCCACGATGTACAGCATCATGGCGATGAGCATGACCAACGGGCTGAGATCCGCGACGAACGCGATCCCCAGCAGGGCGATGGAGACCGCCATGCCGGCGAGGGAACCGATCAGCAGGGGCCGGCGCCCGATCCGGTCGACGAGGCTGAGCGAGACCACGGTGATGATGACGTTCACGATGCCGATGAACACCGAGTAGTAGATCGCGTTCGAGGCGGACAGGCCTGCCTGGCCCATGATGGTCGGCGCGTAGTACAGGATCGTGTTGATGCCGGAGAACTGCTGCAGCGCGGCGAGGATGACGCCCACCAGCAGCGCGGGCCGGACGGCGGGGACCCACAGGGCCCGCATGCCCCCGGCCCCGGTTCCGTCCGCGCCGCCACTGCCGCCGCCGGTGTCGGTGTCATCGTAGCGGGAGACGACGAGGTCCGCGCCGCCCTCCTCGGTGACCCGGTCGAGCGTCCGGCGGGCCCGGTCCGTCCTGCCGTTGTTGATCTGCCACACCGGGGACTCGGGCAGCCACAGGCACACCAGCACCAGCAGCGCGGAAGGGATGCCGCCGACCCAGAACATCGCGCGCCATTGCTCGGAATCGGCGAACGCCCAGTTCACGAGGTAGGAGGCGAGCAGACCCAGCGTGATGAGCAACAGGTTCAGACTGAGCACCCGGCCCCGGATCTGGGCCGGAGCCATCTCGCCGAGATAGGTCGGCACCGTCGCCGACACCCCGCCGACCGCGAGACCCATGATGATGCGGCCAAGCATCAGCATCCAGTACCCATTGGCCACCGCGGCGACGATGATCCCGAGGAGGAACAGCACGCCCAGACCGGCAAGGAGCGGACGCCGCCCGTAGCGGTCCGAGATCTTTCCGCTGCCCAGCGCGCCCGCGACCGCACCGAGCAGGAGGACGCTGACCACCGAGCTCTGCTCGAAGGAGGTCAGCTCGAACTCGTCGCGGATGAACAGCAGCGCGCCGGAGATGATCCCGGGTGTCGAAACCGAACAGGAAGCTGCCGATGGTGATGGCCATCGCCCAGCGGCGGACGATCCCGAGCCCCTTCGGCGTGAGCCGGACGAACCGGCTCTGCGCCGAGGGGCGTGTGTCCAGTGGTTCGCTCATGACGGCAGTTCCTCCCAACTCGCGGGTCCGGCACTGCCGGCCGGATAGTCGTCGAGGGGGACACGCCCGTCGCGCCAGGCGTCCAGCACCGGTTCCACGATGCGCCACGACTCCACCGACATGTCGTCGCGCACCGACAGCGGTTTCTCGTCCTCCAGCACGCCCCGGAGCACCTCCCCGTACTCCAGCAGCTCGCCCGGCCCGAACGTGGTGTCGAGGGTGACCGGGGAAATCGTCGACGGGTCGCCGGGTCCGTTGACGTTCAGGTCCAGTTGCAGACGGTGCGGACCGATGCCCAGACGCAGCCGGTTGTCGGGCACGGCACCGACGAGCCCGTCCGGCACGTGCTGCGGGGCCTTGAACCAGAAGGTGACCTCCTGCCGCGGCGAACCGATCGCCTTGCCCGAACGGACCCGGAACGGGACACCCGCCCACTGCCAGGTGTCGACCGCGAACACCACCTCGGCGAGCGTCTCGGTCTCCCGGGCGGGGTCGATGCCCGGCTCGTCGGTGTAGGAGGGCAGCGAGCGCCCGTCGACCGTTCCCGCGGTGTAACGGGCACGCCGGCTGAACCGCTCGGGACGGTCCTCCCAGACGTGCGTGGCGCGCAGCACGTGCGCCTTGGCGTCCCGCACGTCGACCGGGTCCAGTTTGCTCGGCGCGGGCATCGCCACCAGCGACAGCACCTGGAGCAGATGGCTCTGGATCATGTCGCGCAGCGCGCCCGTCGTGTCGTAGAAGCCGGCCCGGCCCTCCAGACCGAGCGTCTCGTCGAACACGATGTCCACCGCCGCGACGTGCTCCGAGGTCAGCAGGGGCTCGATGACCCGGTTGGCGAACCGGACACCCAGGATGTTGAGCACCGTCGCCATTCCCAGGAAGTGGTCGACGCGATGCACATGGTCCTCGGGCACGAAACCGTGCAGCAGTTCGTTCAGCGCGGTGGCGCTGGCCGCGTCGGTGCCGAAGGGCTTCTCGAGCACCAGGCGCGTCCCGGCGGGCACACCGGTCCGGGCCAGCACCCGGCACGCCTCCACGGTGACGGCCGGCGGCAACGCGAAGTACAGGGTCAGACGGCCCCGGCAGGAGGCCATCACCCGGCGCAGATCGTCCTCGTCGGTGGCGTCCGCGACCACGTAGCGCGTGTCCCGGACGACGGCGTCGACGGCCGGCCCCTGCGCCCCGCCCGCCGCGAACGCCCGCGCGACGAGCGTCCGCCACTCCTCGTCACTGCTCTCCCCCCGGTCACTGCCGACCAGACGGAGACCGGTCAGCCCCGACGACGCGACGAGGTTGCCCAGGCCGGGCAGGAGCAGCCGCTGCGTCAGGTCTCCGCCCGCGCCGAGGACGAGCAGTGTCTGGGTCCGCCCGTCGGCCGTGCCCGCCGCGGGGGTGCCGGCGGCGCTCATCCGGCGAACTCCCTCACCGGCACGCCCCGCACCCCGGGCGAGCAGGAGAACAACGCGCCCGCCTCCGGTTCGGCCCCCGGCTCGAGGTGCTCACGCGACGTGGTGATGAACAGCCGGTCGAGGCCGGGCCCGCCGAACGTGCACGCCGTGACCTTGCTGACCGGCAGCTCCACGACCTCGTCCAGGGTGCCGTCGGGTGCGTACCGGCGCACCGAGGAACCGCCGTACAGCGCGACCCACACCCCGCCCTCCGCGTCCACCGTCAACCCGTCCGGGCCGCCGTCGCCGTCCGGCACGGAGGCGAACGGACGCCTCCCGCTCAGGCCCGCCCCGCGGTCGTAGTCGAAGACGTCCACGCGACCCGTCGCGGTGTCCGCGTAGTACGCGCGGTCCCCGTCCGGGCTCCACTCCAGACCGTTGGAGACCGTCACCTCGCCCAGGACCGTCGTCGTCGAGCCGTCCGCGTCCAGGCGGTACAGCGAGCCGGCCCCCTCACGGCCGTCGTAGGCCATCGAACCGCAGTAGAAACGTCCGTCGGGGTCGCAACCCCCCTCGTTCATACGGACGCCTTCGTCGCTCCACAGGGAATCCAAGACCGTCACCGTTCCGTTCGTGTCCTCGAGGGCGAAGCCGCGCTCGACACCGATCACGGCGCCCCCTCCTCGTCGGGGCCGGACCGCGGCCACGACGGTGTCGATGTGCCGCCGCGTCACGCCGTGGTCCGGGGCGAGCGACAACACGTCGCCCGCCAGCATGTCCAGCCACCGCAGTCCGCCCACGCCTCGGACCAGACGGGTCCCTCGGCGTGATACGCCACCGGCTCGGTGACCTGCTCGACCCTCACCCTCACCACGTCCCTTCCACCGCGCGCCGCAGCACGCGCTCGTCCCGGGGCACGGCCTCCGGCCCGGCCGGCCCGGGGCAGTCGCCGGGTGCGCGAGGCGGCCGGCTGGCATAGTGGGCCGGGTGAGCGCGCCGCGAACCCGCACAAAAGTGCTCGCCGCGCGCGCACCGGCCCGCCGAGCGGCATCGCGGTTCGTGGCCGGCTGCCGCCGGGCCGCCCTGGACGTGTGGCTGCTCCTCCAGGCCACCGCCAGCGCCGGGGCGGCATGGCTGGTGGCTCGTTACGCACTCGACCACCCCGCCCCGTACTTCGCACCCATCACCGCGGTCATCGCACTGACCGCGAACCTCGGCGAACGCGGCCTGCACGCGATGCGGCTCCTCCTCGGCGTGTTCCTCGGGCTGCTGATCGGCCAGATCGTGCTCGCCACCCTGGGGACCGGTCCGGGCACCATGACCCTCGCGGTCTTCGTCTCCCTCGCCGCCGCCCGGATGCTGCGGGGCGCACAGATCGTCCACGTCCAGGCCGCGGTGAGCGCCATCCTGGTCGTGGCGCTGGGAGACCAGGCGAACGGTGTCCAGCGCCTGCTCGACGCCCTGACCGGTGCCGGCATCGCCCTGGTGTTCTCGCAGCTCCTCTTCCCGCCCGAACCCCTCACCCTGCTGCGCCGCGCCGAGCGGGCCGCGCTCAAGGCCATCGCCGGCGGCCTGTCCACCCTGGCCACCGCCATCGCCCGGGACGACGACACGCTCGCCCGGCAGGCGGTCGGGGAACTCCGCCTCGTCCTGGACCACCTCCAGGACCTGCGCCGGGCCGGCCGGACCAACACCCGTGTCACCCGGCGCGCCCTGGCGCGCGGAGCCAAGATCGTCGTGCGCGAGAAGGAGAACGCGGAACACCTCGACCTGCTCGGCGCCAGCTGCCTGCTGTTCGCGCGACTGCTCACCTCGGCCGACGCCGACACCCGTGGCCGGCTGGAGCAGCCGGTGCGCGGCCTGGCGGACGTGGTCAGCTCGCTGGCCGACGGACTCGGCGACCGCACGGTGCGCCAGCGCGCCGCGGACCGCTCGCTGGAACTCGCCACGCGGATCACCGCGGAGACCGGTCCGGCCGACTCCGAGCGCACTTTCCTGGCCTACAGCCTGCGTACGGTCGCCACCGACGTCATCACCTTCGCGGGCGTGGACCTCGCCGACGCTCTCGAGGCGATCCGCACGGGCGCCCTGGACCGCCGTGTGCCCCCTGCGGAGATGCCACCCGGCCGACTCCGCCGCTGGGGCGGCCGGGTCATGAACTGGTCGAAACACCTCCGGGACAGGATCGGCCGCTCGTCCACCCGTAGCGGCGGGCCGTGACCACGGCCGCCGGACCGCAAGGGCGGGAAGTGCTCCGGTCCTCCGAGGCATGGTGACTCCGTCCGGGGCGTGCGCGCATCAGGGTGCGTGAAGGGGGAATGGCGCGGGGTGGCTCGCGGACCACAGGCGCACGACGACCACCCGTCCGATCGTCACCCGCGCCGCGGACGCCCGCATCTTCACCGCACCGCCCGGGAGATAAGGGGGAAATGGCGCAAAGGATCACCGCTGGTCGCGGGGTGGGCCGGATACGTCCCGCCGGGTGCAGGGAGCCGGGTCGCGCGTGCCGACCGCCTTCCGCCGGACCTGGCGGTGCGGGTCACCAGTCCTTCGACGTCCCTGTCGCTGCGGGTGACCGGGCCCTCTGATCCAGCCCGTTGCACGAGATCCGGGCGCGCCGCCAGGACGGCTGCCCCGTCGCTCCCGCCCGCCATCCGGGTGAGGAGGGTGGGGGGAGGGGAGCCGCTTGAGGGCCGGGCCGTGCAGAGGCTGCTTGCGTCTTTCGTGGGAAGGCGAGGGCTGCGACAGCTGCGACAGCTGCGAGGGCGAGACCTTTTCGGGAAGGCGCGTCTGCGCGCGAAGGGGCGTCTGCGCGAAGGGGCGTCTGCGGGGAAGGCGCATCCGTGCGGAGGGGACATCTGCCGGATCTCCTGAGCCGCGGACGAGGCAACTTCCCCATGCCGACTGTCAAGCTGTGCGACAAGCACGCGGTCGACGAGACGGTATGCGAGCCGGCCCGGGCGGCCTGCGGCCTTGTCCTGCCGGATGTGAGACTGGGGGCATGCTCATACAGCTCCTCACCGCAGCTGGCGTGCTCGCCGTGTTGACCGTAGTGCCCGGGCCGGACATGGCCGTCGTGACGAAGCGGGCCGTCTCTGCCGGATGGCAGGACGGGCTGCGGACGGTCGGCGGCATAACCGCTGGGCTCCTGGTGTGGGGTGTTCTCACGGTCGTGGGCCTGGCCGCGGTGCTGGCCGCGTCCGCCTCCGCGTACACCGTGGTCAAGTTGGCCGGTGCCGTGTACCTGGTCTTCCTCGGCATCCAGGCACTGATCCATAGTCGAAGCGGCCGGGCACAGACCTCGGACACACTCCCGGCCGCGCCCGTAGGCAGCCCCTGGCGGACCGGCCTGGTCAGCAACATCTTCAACCCCAAGATCGCTGTCTTCTACACCGGCCTGCTGCCGACACTGGCCCCGCCCGAGCTGTCACCGCACGCCGGTATGGCGCTGCTGGTCCTCATCCACGCGGTGCTGACCGCCGTATGGCTTGGCAGCTACGTGCTGCTCCTGGCCAAAGCCCGCGCCTTCTTCCAGAAGCCTTCCGTGCGCTGCGCCATGGACCGGATCACGGGAGTCGTCCTGATCGGGTTCGGCCTCAAGGTCGCCGTGACCCAGCCCTGACTGTCGGCCGGCCGCCCCACCCGTATCGAACCCCGGCCAGGCGATCTTGAAGGAAGTGTGGTCGCGGATCATGGCCCACAGGACGTTGACGCGTCGGCGGGCGAGGGCGATGACGGCTTGCTTGTGCCCCTTGCCTTCCTTCCTCAGACATGGGCATCACCCGCGCGTCCCGTGCGCCGTGCGACTACCCGTAAGCCCATCCTGGGTGCACCCCTGGACGACACGAAGAGGAGGTCTCGCGATGAGCGGACCGGTCAGCACCGTCGACGCGCCTGCCGATCAGGCGGACACCGGCCATCCCGAACCGCCGTGCCTGGAGGTGACCGACAGCCGTGAAGCGACCGTGGGCGCCATCCGGGTACGCCGGGCCCTGCCGCGCCGGGGTCGGCGCACGGTCGGCGCCTGGTGCTTCGCCGACCACATGGGACCGGCCGATGTCACCGAGGACAGCGGACTCGACGTCGGCCCGCACCCGCACATCGGTCTGCAGACGGTCACCTGGCTGACCGACGGGCAGGTACTGCACCGCGACAGCCTCGGCTCCGAACAGGTCATCAAGCCCGGCCAGCTCAACCTGATGACCTCCGGAAACGCCGTCTCCCACGCGGAGGAGGCCACCGGCCACTACCGCGGCACCCTGGAGGGCATCCAACTGTGGACCGCGCTGCCCGAAACCACCCGGCACGGTGCACCGGGGTTCGAGCACCACGCGGAGCTGCCGCGCACCGATCTCGACGGCGGCGCGGGTGCCGCCACGGTACTGATGGGCGACTTCTACGGCCTGAGGAGTCCCGCCCGCCACGACACCCCGCTCGTCGGGGCCGAACTGGACCTGCGGGCCCCGGTCACGGTCCCGCTGCGACCTGACTGGGAGTACGCACTCGTCGTCCTCCAGGGCGCCGTGGCCCTGCGTGGCCAGCCCCTGCACCCGGGGCGCCTCGGCTACCTGGGGGAGGGCCGGGAGGAGCTGCCCCTGGACGTGCGCGAACCCACCCGCCTGATGCTCATCGGCGGGGAGCCCTTCCCCGAACCGATCCTGATGTGGTGGAACTTCGTCGGCCGAGACCGCGAAGAGATCGACGCCGCCCACGCCTCCTGGGCCCGCCGGGACGACCACTTCGGCCGGGTCGACACCTCCCTGCCCTACATCCCGGCCCCCGCCCCCTTCTGGCAGCGGAGGCCGGAGAACCCGTGACGGCGGGCCCACCCCGGCCCGGTCGACGTCCGCGGGCGGCGCAGTCCGGCGGCGCGCCGGGCCGGACGCCCGCACCACGACGCCCTTCCAGGCCCGCGGGCTGTTCGTGCTCCCGCGCACGTGCCCCTGCCCGTGGTCGTGCCGCTACGTCGTCCGACGCGTCACCCTCGGGTTGGAGACGGTCGTCACTCCGAGCCGTTCGGCAGGGCACGCCACGGACGTGCGCGCAGGCTCAGGCCGACGGCTCTTGCTGCGGCCGGTGACCGTGGGCGCGCAGTTGCTCGTTGATGCGCTGGGCCTCCTCGAGCTGGTCCTCGAGGATGACGATGCGGCAGGCGGCCTCGATGGCGGTGCCCTGGTCGACGAGCTCACGGGCGCGTGCGGCGATGCGCAACTGGTATCGCGAGTAGCGGCGGTGGCCGCCCTCGGACCGCAGGGGGGTGATCAGGCGGTGTTCCCCCAGGGCGCGGAGGAATGCGGGGGTGGTGCCGAGCATCTCGGCGGCCCGGCCCATGGTGTAGGCGGGGTAGTCGTCATCGTCGAGTTTGTCGATGGGACGGGATGCAGCAGGGGGCATAGACCTCTTCTTCCGGGACACGCATCGAGGGGCCCGGGCGCCACGCGGCGCCCGGACCCCGAGCTTTCAACACCATCTGCCGGCGCATGACGCCGGTTCTCTGTGTCGCAGGTTCCGCCCGCGGGGGCGGGGCTGCGTGGATCGCGGATGCGTGACCGGGGACCACCTTCCAATCCGGGGCCTGCGGTACCCGGGCGGCCTGGCCGACCCGGGCGATCCTGATGGCGTCTTGGCTCCTTACCTTCGGTTACACGGTGTGTACTACGGGATAACGCGGGTACTGCTCGCGACCTCCGGGTCGCGTCCTGCTCGACTTGTCCGTGCGGCCGTTCCTGTCTGCCGCACCCTTCTCGACCTTCTTGGGTACGAGCACGACGATATCCCCGCGACGCATGAATGTCTACTGCGAACACAACAGATTTTCACGCGTGTCTGCGTGAGCAGCTCTGCGTCACGCGGACCCGGAAGGGTGCGACGCCGACTGGAGCCCCGGTCCTCCGGTCCTCCGGTCCTCCGGTCGTCCAGCCATCCAGTCCTCTCCAGGACGGGTTACCCGGGCCCCCGCGACCCGACCGATCCAGGCAAGAGTGTCCCGGCGAGGACCCCGCAGGCAGAGGGCATCAAGGCAGGGCCGGCCCATCGAGGCAGGGCCGTGCAGGCAGGGCTTGTGCAGGCACGGGTCGGCGCCGCACGGCCGGTGCACATGTCTCCCGTCCCTACGAACCGGGCCCGGGGGAGAACGGCTGACGTCGACCTCCGTCAAGGACGGTGGAACCCCTGCGTGTGTCGGCGGTCCGTCAGGGTGGTGCACGAGAGTCCGCGCGTCGTGCTCGGCATGCGTCCTCAGTCCGGGGACGCCGCGGTGACGTGGCTCAGCACGCACAACCAGCGGCCGTTCCGCTTCACGAACACATCGGTCGTCCACTCGTCGGCCTCGAAGCGTCGGCCCTTGTAGTGGGCCGTGTTCGTCACCCGCGCCGTGAGGACCGCGGTGTCGCCGTACACCCGGATCCTCGGCCGGCTGATGCTCCGCATGGCCGAGTGGGTCAGCTCCCCGGATTCGACGAGCGACAGGAACCGCCTCCTGTCGGAGACACCGGACTCGGAGACGATGACCCACTCGTCGGCCATGAAGCCACCGATGCGCTCGGGATCATTGGACACGATCGCATCCGCCCAGCCCTCGGCCAGCTCAACGAGCCGGGTGCGGACTGAGCCGTCGCCCTCGGATTCCTCACGGGGCACGCCACCGATGTCGCCCATCCTCCCAATCTAATGGCGGATGCCGGCCGCCACCCTTCGCCGGAACCGACCGACGCCCACGAGCCGTGCCTCACAGACCGAACGGTGCCTGACAGTGAGGATGTGACGTGGTGACGCCGCTGGTGGGTCTGACCCCTCGCCTGACTGACGTCTCGACTGTCCTGTTTGGGATTTGTCGGCCCACCGGGCGTCACCAC
>NZ_JBWHZP010000037.1:0-13110 GCF_056323165.1 Streptomyces sp. 3-6 | reverse complement strand
CGGGCGGGCGCCCGGCCGTGAGCCGTGCGCCGGCCGCGGCCCGCGGCGGACGGCGGGGCGACGGCGGGGGCCGGAGCGGCGGACACCGCCCTCGCGGCCGGGACGGCCCGGCTGCGGGCCCGGCCGGTCATCCGGCCGTCCCGGGCGCCGGGCGGCGCCGGTCAGACCTCGGCACGGGCCGTCTCCAGCAGTTCCTCGGCGTGCGCCCGGGCGGTCTCGGAGTCCTCCTGCCCGGCCAGCATCCGGGACAGCTCCCGGATGCGGTCCTCGCCCTCCAGCACCTTCACCCCGGAACGGGTGACCGACCCGTCGTCGGTCTTCTCCACCAGCAGCTGCCGGTCGGCGAAGGCGGCCACCTGCGGCAGGTGCGTCACGACCACGACCTGCGCGGTCTTCGCCAGCCGCGCCAGCCGCCGGCCGATCTCGACCGCGGCCTTGCCGCCCACGCCGGCGTCGACCTCGTCGAACAGGTACGTCGGGACGGGGTCGTTGCCCGCGAACACCACCTCCACGGCCAGCATCACGCGGGACAGCTCACCTCCGGAGGCGCCCTTGGCGATGGGCCGGGGCGGCGCCCCGGGGTGCGGGGCCAGCAGCAGTTCGACCTCGTCGACGCCCGACGGCCCGTAGGCGACCGTACGGCCGCCGACCTCGATGCCGTCCGGGTCCTCGCTCTGCCGCAGGTCGAAGGAGACCCGCGCGTGCGGCATCGCCAGGGACGCCAGCTCGGCCGTCACGGCGGCCGCGAACCGCTCGGCGGCCTCGGCCCGCGCCTGCGACAGCGCCGCCGCCAGCTCTCCCAGTTCGGCGCGGAGCGCGTCGCGCTCGGCGGTCAGCTCACCGATGCGCTCGTCGTCCCCGTCCAGCTCGGTCAGCCGGGCCGCGGCCTGCTCGGCCCAGGCCAGCACGGCCGCGACGTCCTCGCCGTACTTGCGGGTCAGTCCGGTCAGCGCGGCCCGCCGCTCCTCGACGGCGGCCAGCCGCAGCGGGTCGGCGTCCAGGTCGTCGGCGTAGCCCGCCAGCTCCCCGGCCACGTCCCGCAGCAGGATGCCGATCTCGCCGATCCGGTCGGTGAGCGCGGCCAGCGCCGGGTCGTGCGCCCGCACGGCTTCCAGGGCCCGCTGGGCGCCCGCGACGAGGGTGCCCGCGTCGACGCCCTCCAGGTCCTCCGGGTTGCCCGCCAGCGCGGCGTGCGCGGCCGCCGCCGCCGACGCCAGCGCCTCGGCGTGGCCCAGCCGTTCGGCCTCCTCCGCCAGCTCCACGTCCTCGCCGGCCCGGGGTTCCACGGCGGCGATCTCGTCGAGGCCGAACCGCAGCAGGTCCGCCTCCTGGGCGCGCTCGCGGGCCCGCGTGGTGATCTGTTCGAGTTCCGCGGAGACGGTCCGCAGCCGCCGGTAGGCCTCGGTGTACTTGCCCAGCGGCACGGCGACCGCGTACCCGGCGTACCGGTCGAGTGCCTGCCGCTGGCGGGACAGCTTCAGCAGCCCCTGCTGGTCGGTCTGGCCGTGCACGGCCACCAGTTCGTCGGCGAGTTCGGCCAGCACGCCCACGGGCACGCTCCGGCCGCCCAGGTGGGCCCGCGAGCGGCCCTCCGCGGAAACGGTCCGGCTGATCAGCAGCGTCCCGTCGTCGAGCTCGGCCCCGGCCTCCTGCGCGCGCACGGCGGCCGCGGCGTCCCCGGGCACGGCGACCCGGCCCTCGACGACCGCGTTCCGGGCCCCGATCCGCACCAGCGCCGCGTCCGCCCGCCCGCCGAGCAGCAGCCCGAGGCTGGTGACCACCATGGTCTTGCCCGCCCCCGTCTCACCGGTGACGGCGGTGAAGCCTGGTGACAGCTCGACGACAGCGTCGTCGATCACTCCGAGCGACCGTATCCGCATCTCCTCCAACACGCTGAAGACCTTACGAGGTCGAAGCCCGCCCGTGCGAGCGGCCCACCCCCGTCACCCGCAGGAGTGGACGCCGCACCCCGGCGCGCAGAGCAGGACGAACGGTCATGAACGGCCCGATGTCGGCGGCCCGGCGGAACCACCCCTTCGGGCCGCGGACGACCGCCGGGAGTACGGCCCGGCGGGGGCCACGACGGGTGCGCCGCACGTCGGGCGGCCCGCCGGAGCACCGCCCGGGCCGCGGGACGAGGCCCCGGCACCGGGAGCGGCAGGGCGGACGGTCCGGCGGCACGGGTGGGCCGGCGACCCAGGCGGACCGGCGGCACGGGCCTCCGGCAGCGCACGCGTCCGGCGGCGCCGGCGTCCCGCCGTCGGACCCTTCCGGAACGGCCCGCCCCCGGTGCCTCAGTGCGGCGCGCCGCGCCAGCCCGACACCGGCAGCGCGAACTTCGCCACCAGCCGGTCGGTGAACGAGGCGTGGTGCAGCCGGGCCAGCCGGACCGGCACCGCCCCGCGCCGCACCTCGACCCGGGCGCCGGTCGGCAGCTCCACGGTCCGCCGCCCGTCGCACCACAGCACCCCCGGCGGGACGTGCGGCAGGATCTCCACCGCCAGCACCGAGTCCGGCGAGGTCACCAGCGGCTTGGCGAACAGGGCGTGGGCGCTGATCGGCACCATCAGCAGTGCCTCCACCTCCGGCCACACCACGGGCCCCCCGGCGGAGAACGCGTAGGCGGTGGACCCGGTGGGGGTCGCGCAGACGATCCCGTCGCAGCCGAAGCCGGTGACGGGGCGGCCGTCGATCTCCAGCACGACCTCCAGCATCCGCTCGGCGGACACCTTCTGCACGGCCGCCTCGTTCAGCGCCCAGTCCGTGTGCACGATGTCGCCGTTGCGGTGCACGACGACATCGACGGTCATCCGCTCCTCGACCTCGTAGGCCCGGCTCACCACCCGGTCGACGACCTTGTCGAGGTCGTCCCGCTCGGCCTCGGCGAGGAACCCGACCCGGCCCAGGTTGACGCCGAGCATCGGCACCCCGGAGGCCCGGGCGAACTCGGCGCCGCGCAGCAGGGTGCCGTCGCCGCCGAGCACGATCAGCAGCTCACAGCCGTCCAGGCTCTGCGGGGTGGCCTCCTTGACGGTCTCCACGTCGTCGGGCAGCGGCAGGTCGCGCGCCTCGTCCTCCAGCACCCGCACGCCCAGCCCGGAGTGCAGCAGGCCCCTGACCACCAGTTCGGCGCTGCGGATGGCCGCGGGCCGCCCGGTGTGGGCGAGCAGGAAAACAGTACGAGCTCGGTTCTGTGTCAACGCGGCCCCTCCGCCACAGCACGGTCGATGTCGGCCGCGTCCGGTTGTGGAGCCCCGGCCCGCAGCCACAGAAAGTATTCGACATTCCCGGACGGTCCGGGCAGCGGACTGGCGGTGACGCCCTTCGTCCCGAGCCCCAGCTCCCACGCCTTGGCCGCCACCCCCCGCACGGCCTCGGCGCGCAGCTCGGGGCTGCGGACGACACCGCCGCTGCCCAGCCGTTCCCGGCCCACCTCGAACTGCGGTTTCACCATCATCACGAGGTCCGCGTCCGGGGCCGTGCACCGCTTGAGGGCGGGCAGCACCAGCCCCAGCGGAATGAAGGACAGATCCCCCACGACAAGATCCACAGGCTCCCCACCGATCGCTTCCAGCGTCAACTCCCGTACGTTCGTACGGTCCTTGACGGTGACGCGTTCATCGTTGCGGAGAGACCAGGCGAGTTGGCCGTATCCGACGTCCACGGCGACCACGTGTGCCGCCCCGGCCCGCAGCAGCACGTCGGTGAAACCGCCGGTGGAGGCGCCGGCGTCGAGCGCCCGGCGCCCCTCGACGAGCAGCCCGGCGGGCCCGAACGCCGCGAGGGCGCCGGCCAGCTTGTGGCCGCCGCGCGACACGTAGTCCGGGTCCCCGGCGTCCTCGGCGACGACGATGGCGGCGGCGGTCTCCACCTGGGTGGCGGACTTGGTCGCGACGGTCCTGCCGACGGTGACACGCCCGGCGGCGATCAGCTGGGCGGCGTGCTCGCGCGAGCGCGCGAGCCTGCGGCGTACCAGCTCGGCGTCGAGACGGCGGCGTGCGACTCCTGCCACGTTCGGTTCAGCTCCTGTGTCCGTGTGCCGACGGGGGCGCGGGGGGTCCCGGGCGGGCGTCGAGCGCGGTCAGCGCGTCGCGCAGCCCCCGGTGTACATCCTCGTACACCTCCAGGTGCCCGTCGGTGGTGAGGTGGTCGGCGTCGGCCAGCCGCCCCAGCAGGGCGTCGACCCCCGGGTCACCGGTGGGCACCGTCGGCACGCCCAGCGGGGCGGGCTCCGCGGGGCGGTACGCGTGCGGGGCGGGCTCCCCGACCGGTGCCTGCGCCGCGGTGTCCTGCGGGGCGGTGCCCTGCTCTGCGGTGTCCGGTCCGGCGGACGGCGTCGCTCCGGTGTCCGGGACACCGGACACCCGCTCGCCGGCGTCGCGCTCCCCGCCCTCCGCCGGTTCCGGCTCCCGCTGCTCCCCGGTGTCCCCCGGCGGCCGGGACGGCGCTCCGGCCGGCCGCTGCGGTGTCCGGTCGGCGCCGGACTGCGGCACTGCGTCGTTCATGCCCCGACGCTACCGCGAACGCCTGGGGTACCGTCTGCGCGATGGCCACGATCGAGGAGTGCCGTGCGGCACTCGACCAGCTCTCGGAGTCCATGGGGGGCGCGGAGGGGGACGTCCGCGCGGCGGCCTCCCTGGACCGCTCCGTCAGCTGCCACATCACCGACCTGGACGTGACCTTCGCCGGCCGGCTGGGCGGCGGACGCCTCCACGTCCACGACACCCGTCCCGGCCCGCCGCGCGAGAGGGCCCAGATCCGGCTCGCCATGACCGGCGACGACCTGCTCGCCCTCGTCCGCGGCGACCTGCACTTCGCCCGCGCCTGGGGCTCGGGCCGGGTACGGCTGGAGGCGGGCCTGCGTGACCTGCTCCGGCTCCGCACGCTGCTGTGACCGGCTCCGGGACCCGTTGCGGGGCGCGGTCAGGGCGTCTTCGCGGTCTCCGTCATCCGGGCCCTGTCCACCGCCGCACGTGACCTGCGCGCCGCCGGCACGACCAGGGGGGTGCCCGTCTCCGGGTCGTCGATGATCTGGCAGCGCAGCCCGAACACCGCCTCGACCAGCTCCGCGGTGACGATGTCGCCGGGGGCGCCCTCGGCCACGACCTTCCCGTCCCGCAGCGCGATGAGGTGGGTGGCGTAGCGCGCCGCGTGGTTGAGGTCGTGCAGGACGGCGACCAGGGTCCGCCCGTGCTCCTCGTGCAGGTCCGCGCACAGGTTCAGGACGTCGATCTGGTGGTGGATGTCCAGGTAGGTCGTCGGTTCGTCGAGCAGCAGCAGCGGGGTCTGCTGGGCCAGCGCCATCGCGATCCACACCCGCTGCCGCTGACCGCCGGACAGCTCGTCGACGTGCCGGTCGGCGAGGTCGCCGACACCGGTGCGGTCCATGGACTCCCGGACGACCCGCTCGTCCTCCGCCGACCACTGGCGCAGCAGGCCCTGGTGCGGGTAGCGGCCACGGCCCACGAGGTCGCCCACGGTGATCCCGTCGGGCGCGATCGACGACTGCGGCAGCAGGCCCAGGGTCCGGGCCACCTTCTTCGCCGGCAGCGACTGGATGGCCTGCCCGTCGAGCAGCACCCGGCCCTGCTGCGGCCGGAGCATCCGCGACAGCGCCCGCAGCAGCGTCGACTTGCCGCACGCGTTGGGGCCGACGATCACGGTGAAGGAGTTGTCCGGTATCTCCACCGACAGCCGCTCGGCGATCACGCGCTGGTCGTAGGCGAGGGTCACGTCCTCGGCGGACAGTCGGTTCACGGTGCTCCTTCGGTTGTTCGGTCCGCTGCGGTCGGTGTCCCGCGCCCTCATATCCGGCCCGCCCGGCGCTCGCTGACCAGCAGCCACAGCAGGTAGACACCGCCGAGCACGCCGGTGACCACGCCCACCGGCAACTGGTCGGCGCCGAACGCCCGCTGGGACACCCAGTCGGCGGTGACCAGCAGGGCCGCGCCCATCCACATCGACGCCACCAGGTTCGGCCCCGGCGAACGGGTCAGCCGCCGGGCGAGCTGCGGCGAGGTGAGCGCCACGAAGCCGACCGGTCCGGCGGCGGCGGTCGCCGAGGCGGTGAGCAGCACGGCCGACAGCATCAGCAGCAGCCGTACGCGCTCCACCCGCACCCCGAGGGCGTACGAGATGTCGTCGCCCATCTCCATCAGACGCAGGCCCCGCGCCTGGGACAGCACCAGCGGCACGAGCACCGCGCACAGGGCGGCCAGCGGCCACACCTGGTCCCAGTCCCGGCCGTCGAGGGATCCGGTGATCCAGACGATCGCCCGGGCCGCGTCGACGATGTCCGACTTGGTGAGCAGGTAGCCGTTGACCGCGGTGACGATCGCGGACACGCCGATGCCGACCAGGACCAGCCGGTAGCCGTGCACACCCCGCTTCCAGGCGAGCACGTAGATGGCGAACCCGGTCACGAGGCCGCCGACCAGGGCACCGAGCGCGACCTGGGTCGCCGAGCCGGAGAACAGCACGATCATCACGAGCGCGCCGGCCGTGGCGCCCTGGCCCAGGCCCAGCACGTCCGGACTGCCCAGCGGGTTGCGGGAGACGGACTGGAACAGCGCGCCGCCCAGGCCGAGCGAGGCACCGACCAGCAGCCCGACCAGGACCCGGGGCAGCCGCAGTTCGGTGATGATGAACTCCTGGCCGGCGTCCCCCTGTCCGAACAGGGTCCGGACCACGTCGGCGGCCGGGATCGGGAAGTCGCCGGTGCCGATCAGCACCACGCTCGCGGTGAGCGCGGCCAGCACCAGCAGCGCGACGACGACGGTGGCGCGGACGTCCAGCCGGACCGAGAGCCCGCCGGGAGTGCGCAGCGCACGGGTAGTCTTCACAGCTGGGCCGTCCTCCGCCGTCGTACCAGAAAGATGAAGAGCGGGCCGCCGATGACCGCGGTCACGATCCCCACCTGCAGCTCCGCGGGCCGGGCCACGACCCGCCCGAGGACGTCGGCGCCGAGCAGCAGCACCGGCGACAGGAGCGCCGCGTAGGGCAGGATCCAGCGCAGGTCGGGCCCGGTGAAGGAACGCACGGCGTGCGGCACCATCAGGCCGACGAACACGATCGGCCCGCAGGCGGCGGTCGCGGCCCCGCACAGCACGGTCGCGGCCAGCATGGACAGCGCCCGGGTGCGGTTGAGGTCGGCGCCCAGCGCCTTGGCGGTGTCGTCGCCCATGGCCATGGCGTTCAGCGGACGGGCCAGCCCCAGCGCCAGGGCCGTGCCGGCCAGCAGGAAGGGCAGCACCTGCCCGATGGTCGCGTCGTTCGCCGCGGCCAGCGACCCGACCGTCCAGAAGCGCATCTTCCCGAGGGCCGCGTCGTCCAGGATCATCACGGCCTGGAGGTAGCCGAACAGCGCGGCGGTGATGGCCGTACCCGCGAGCACCAGCCGCACCGGGGTCGCGTTCCGGCTGCCGCCGAGGAACCACACCAGCGCCCCGACCGCCGCCGCCCCGCAGAAGGCGAACCACACGTAGCCGGACAGCGAGGTGACGCCGAAGAAGGTGATGGCGGTGACGACGGCGGCGGAGGCCCCCGCGTTGATGCCGAGCAGGCCCGGGTCGGCCAGCGGATTGCGGGTGAGGGCCTGGAGCACCGCACCGGCCAGGCCGAGCGCCGCACCGGCCAGCACCCCGAGGAGCGTCCGCGACAGGCGGTCGGCGACGACCACGTCCCCGTAGGTGCCCGTGTCGTGGAACAGGCCGTGCCACACCTGCTCCAGGGACAGCTCCTTCGCCCCGATCGCGATGCTCGCCACGGCGACCAGCGCCAGCAGGACCACGGAGAGCAGCAGCCCGAAGACCCGGAGCGCCCGGCGGTTCCGGGGCGCGGGGGCAGGGGCCGCGCGCTGTTCTGGGGGACTCTCGACCAACACGCAGTTAGGTTAGCCTACCCTGCTATTGGATCACGATCCCCGCGGCTCCCGTACGGGCCGGATTCCGGCGAGCTTCCGCGCGGACCGCGGGGCGCCTCCCGGTCCGGACGACGCCCGCGCCACCGGCCCCCGTTCCCGGCGGACGCGCCCGGCCGCCACGGAGGACACCACCCGCACCGCCGGCTCCGGACGAACCGGACAGGACAGCCGGCGGGACGCGCACGGCCGCCGTGGACGACACCACCGACCGCACCGACCGCCGCCGCTCCCGCCCCCGGCGCCTCACAGCCCCAGCCGAGCCAACGCCTTCCCCGCGTCCAGGGTGCACGCACCGTCCCCGGCCGCCGTCCAGGCCGCCGCGCACAGCGCCCGCAGCCCGTCCAGCGCGCCGCCCCCACCGTCCAGTTCCAGCCGGTCGGCACCCGCCACCGCCGTCCAGCCACCGCACCGGAAGCCGGCCCCGGACGCGACGACCTCCGGCTGCCCGGTCAGCATCCCGCGCAGGTCCGCGTCGACATACGTCGGCCGGTGCCGCGGCGGAGCGGCCAGCAGCTGCGCGCCGTCCGTCACGCCGGTCAGCACCAGCAGCGAGTCGACCCCGCCGTTGAACGCGCCCTCGATGTCCGTGTCCAGACGGTCCCCCACCACCAGCGGCCGTTCGGCCCCCGTCCGCAGGATCGTCTCGCGGTGCATGGGCGGCAGCGGCTTGCCCGCCACCTGCGGCTCCGCCCCGGTGGCGATCCGCACGACCTCCACCGCCGCACCGTTGCCGGGCGCGATGCCCCGCCCGCTGGGGATCGTCAGGTCGGTGTTGGACGCGAACCACGGCAGCCCCCGGGCGACGGCGTAACTCGCCTCCGCGAAGCGCTCCCAGGGGAGATCGGGCCCGCCGTACCCCTGCACCACCGCCACCGGGTCGTCGTCCGCCGACTCCACGGGCTCCAGCCCCCGCTCGCGCAGCGCGACCCGCAGTCCCTCACCGCCCACCACCAGCACCCGGGAGCCCGCCGGCACCTGATCCGCGATGAGCCGGGCCACCGCCTGCGCGGACGTGATCACCTCACCGGCGCCCGTCGGTATCCCCAGCTCGGTCAGGTGCGCCGCCACGGTGTCCGGGGTGCGCAGCGCGTTGTTGGTCACGTACGCCAGCCGCATGCCCCCGGCGCGCGCGGTCGCCAGCGACTCGACGGCGTACGCGATCGCGTTCCCACCCGCGTACACCACACCGTCCAGGTCGAGCAGCGCCGTGTCGTACGCCTCGGCCAGGGCCTGTCCACTGCCCTCGGGCCTCGTCCTGACGCTCGTGCTCATCCGGCATCGCTCCTCGTTCGACGGCTTTCCCCCGATCATCCCCCATGCCCCCGGCACCCGTACGATGCCGGGATGAACACTGCAGGTCACTCGGAAGCAAAGGCGCACCGAGGCCTGGAACTCACCCCGTTCCGAGGCCTCCGCTACGACCCCGACCGGGTCGGCAGCCTGGCCGCCGTGACATCCCCGCCCTACGACGTCGTCGTCCGCCCCGACGGCCTGCACCACCTCCAGTCCGCGGACCCGTACAACATCGTCCGGCTGATCCTGCCCGAGGCCGACACCCCCGAGGCGCGCAACGCCCAGGCCGCCGACACGCTGAACCGGTGGCGCGAGCAGGGCGTCCTGACCCCCGATCCGGAACCCGGCCTCTACGTCTACGAGCAGCGCGACGACGACGGGCTGCTGCAGCGCGGCCTCATCGGCACCCTGCGCGTGTCCGAACCCGAGGAGCAGGTGGTCCTGCCGCACGAGGACGTCATGCCGCACATCGTCGCCGACCGCGCGGCCCTGATGCGCGCCACCTCCGCCAACCTCGAACCCCTCCTCCTCACCTACCGCGGCGACGGCCCGGCCTCCGCCGCCGTCACCGCCGACCTCGTCGAGCGCACGGCCGCGGGACCGCCGCTGTTCGCGACCACCACCGAGGACGGTTTCCACCACCGCCTGTGGTCGGTCACCGACCCCGCGGACCTCGCCGCGGTGAGCAAGGAACTGACCGGCCATCAGGCACTCATCGCCGACGGCCACCACCGCTGGGCGACCTACCGCAGGCTCCGCGCCGAGCACCCCTCCCCCGGCCCGTGGGACCACGGTCTGGTGCTGCTCGTCGACACCGCCCGCTATCCGCTGCGGGTGCGCGCCATCCACCGGCTGCTGCACGACCTGCCGGTCGGGGACGCCCTGGCCGCCCTCGACGGACTGTTCCGGGTCCGCCGCCTCGACCTGCCGCTGCCCGCCGCCCTGGACGCCCTGGCGGAGGCCGCCGGGGCCGGCAACGCCTTCCTGCTGGCCGGGGACGGCGCCTTCCACCTGGTCGACCGTCCGTCCCCGGAGCTGCTGTCCCGCACGGTGCCGGCGGACCGCCCGGAGGCCTGGCGCACCCTGGACGCGACGGTCCTGCACGCCACCCTCCTCGACCACGTCTGGCGGATCCCCGAGGACTCCCCCGAGCACATCGCCTACATCCACGACACCGCCGCGACGGTCGAGAAGGCGGAACGGGACGGCGGGACGGCGGTGCTGATGCACCCCGTCCGCGAGGAAGTGGTCCGGGACCTCGCCCAACAGGGCGTCACCATGCCCCGCAAGTCGACGTCCTTCGGCCCGAAACCCGCCTCGGGCCTGGTCCTGCGCGCCCTGGACCTCTGACCGCCCCGGAAGAACGCGAGGGGTGCGGAACCGCTCGACGGTCCCGCACCCCTTACTCGTGCGCCTCGTTCCCCGTGCGCCTGGGTTCTCCGGGGCGCCTGGGTTCTCCAGTGCGCCTCGGTACTCCGGTGCGCCTCAGTCGTCCTTCTCGACGTCCGAGGCGTCCGAGCGGCCCGGCTCCTCCGCCGTGGCGTCGCCGTCTCCGCCGGTCGTCGCGCCGCTTGCGGGCGGGGTCTCCTCGGCCTCAAGGGCCTCGGAGGCGGGGGCCTCAGCGGTGGGCGTCTCAGCCGTGGACGCCTCAGCCGTGGGGACCGGCTCCGGGTCGACGGGGGCGTCGGCAGTGTGGGGGTCCTCGTCGTCGGCCAGCGCGTCGACGAAGGCCACACCGTCCAGCTCGGCCAACCGGTCGGAGGCGTCCGTGCTGCCGTCCCGGTCGGCCTCGACCGCCTTCGCGAACCACTCGCGGGCCTCGTCCTCCCGCCCGGCGGCCAGCAGCGCATCGGCGTAGGCGTACCGCAGGCGCGCGGTCCACGGCTGGACGGAGTTCGACGCCAGCTCGGAGCTCTGCAGCGTCACGATCGCCGCGTCCAGCTGTCCCAGGTCACGCCGGGCCCCGGCGGCGACCAGGCGCATCTCGACCTGGCCGGCCTTGTCGAGCTTGTGCACCTCGGGAGCACCGGCCATGTCCAACGCCTTCTCGGGCCGTCCGAGTCCGCGCTCGCAGTCGGCCATGAGCGGCCACAGCTCGACGGTGCCGGTCATCCGCCGGGCGGCACGGAACTCGGCGAGCGCCTCCGCGTACTTCTGGCTGGCGTACGCGGCGAACCCGGCGGCCTCCCGGACGGCGGCCACGCGCGAGGCGAGGCGCAGGGCCACCCTGGAGTAGCCGTAGGCACCCTCCGGGTCCTCGTCGATCAGCCGGGCCACCATCACCAGGTTCTTGGCGACGTCGTCCGCGAGCGTCTTGGGCAGGCTCAGGAGCTCCTGCCGCACGTCCTTGTCGATCTCCTCGCCGGTGACGTCCTCGGGGATGGGCAGCCGCTTGATCGGCTCGCGGTCGCGGTCACGGTCCCGCTCCTCACGGAAGCGTCCGCCGCCGTGCCGGTCGTCCCGCCCACGGAAGCCACCCGGCCGCCCGCCCCGGTCGTCCCGGCGCGGCCCGCCACGCCGGTCGTCCCGGCCACGGAAGCCACCACGGTCGCCGCCCCGGCCGTCGTCGCGACGGAAGCCGCCGCGGTCGTCACGGGTGCGACTGTCGTCACGGCGGAAGCCGCCACGGTCGTCACGGCCACGGCTGTCGTCCCGCCCACGGAAGCCACCGCGGTCATCACGGCCACGGCTGTCATCACGACGGAAACCGCCCCGGTCATCACGGCCACGGCTGTCGTCGCGCCGGAAGCCGCCACGGTCCTCACGGCCACGGCTGTCATCGCGACGGAAGCCGCCACGGTCCTCACGGGTGCGACTGTCCTCACGGGTGCGACTGTCCTCACGGCCACGACTGTCGTCACGGCGGAAACCGCCCCGGTCGTCACGGCCCCGGAAGTCGTCACGCCGGAAGCCACCACGGTCGTCACGGCCACCACGATCGTCGCGACCCCGAAAACCGTCTCGGCTGTCGTCGCGGCCCCTGTATCCACCGCGGTCGCCTCCACGGCTGTCCCCGCGCTGGTCGTCCCGGCCACGGAAGCCGCCGCGGTCACCGCGCTGCTCACCGCGGTCGTCCCGGCCGGCTCGGTCGTCCCGGTCGCGGAAACCGCCGCTCCTGGGTCCCCGGTCGTCGTCACGGCCCCGGTAGGCGGACCGGAAGCCACCGCGGTCACCGCCACGGGCATCATCGCGCCGGAAACCGCCGCGCTCGCCCCGGTAACCCCGGTCGTCACCCCGGCGATCGTCGCTCCGCCGGTCGTCACGCGGGCGGTCGTCGCGGCGACCATGACCCCGGTCCTCATCGCGGCGTTGGCCGTACCGCTCCCGGTCACCACCCCGACGCTCGTCACGGCGGTCGTCACGACCGCCGTAACCGCCGCGCTCACCACCGCGGTGTTCGTCCCGGCCCCGGTAACCGCCCCGCTGCTCGGGCCGGTCGCCACGGTCGCTCCGGTCGTCACGGCGGAAACCGCGGTCCCGGTCACCGCCCCGATCCCGGTCGCGGTCGTCGCGCCGGAAGGGGGGACGCTCGTCCCTGCGGAATCCGCGGTCGCGGTCGTCGCCCCGACGCGGGCCGCCCGGCCGGCCGCCACGGTCGGATCGGTCACCACTGTCCCGTCGCCGCTGGTCGCGTTCCGGTCGGTCGCCGGGAGAGTTGGTGGACATGGTGACTCCTGTCTTCGGTACCGCAAGTATCTCGCGCGGCCGGGTACCCAGCGCGCTCCAGAAATGAAAAAGGACCCCTGGTCCCAGCTGAACGCTGGTGACCAGGGGTCCTTCAACAAAAATTGTTCGGCGGCGTCCTACTCTCCCACAGGGTCCCCCCTGCAGTACCATCGGCGCTGTAAGGCTTAGCTTCCGGGTTCGGAATGTAACCGGGCGTTTCCCCTACGCTA
>NZ_JBWHZP010000036.1:0-20057 GCF_056323165.1 Streptomyces sp. 3-6 | reverse complement strand
CGGATCCCCCGGCAGGAGTTCCTGGACAAGGCGGACGAGGTCCTGAACGCGGGCGGACTCATCGCGGCGGCCTGGGAGGACGTGAAGAAGGTCCGGTATCCGAAGAAGGTGCGGGCGCTGGGGAAGCTTGAGGCGAGTGCGGTCGAGATCGCTGTGTATCAGTCCAACAGCATCAATGGGTTGTTGCAGACGCCGGAGCACGCGCGAGCGGTGATCGGCGCGGCTCAGCCGCCCTACTCGCCGGACGACGTGGAGCGCATGGTGGCTGCACGAGTCGCCCGGCGAACCGTCTTCGATCGTGATCCAGCCCCGGCGCTCAGCTTCGTCCTGGAGGAAGGGGTTATGCGTCGGCCTATCGGAGGCACAATGGTGTGGCGTCAGCAGCTCGAACGCCTGCTGGAGGTGGGCCGGTTGCACAACGTTGTGTTTCAGGTGATGCCGATGAGCTGCGAGACGCACTCCGGGACGGACGGCACGATCGAGTTGCTGAAGTTCGCGGACGGGACGGCGGTTGGCCGGGCCGATGGTGAGTTCAACGGGCGGCCTACCTCTGACCCCAAACAACTACGCATCCTTGAACTGCAGTATGGGACGATCCGGGCTCAGGCGCTCTCGCCACGGGAGTCGCTGGCCTTCACCGAGCAACTGCTGGGAGAAACATGATCCGCAAGTCCACTGCCGGGGATGCCTCCGGGCTGGCATGGTTCAAGAGCAGTTACAGCAGTGGCAATAACGGCGAGTCGTGCGTCGAGCTGGCGCTCACCCCCCGCACCGTCCACGTCCGGGACTCCAAGGACGCCGCCGGCCCTCGACTCGCCTTCGCGCCGGATGCCTGGGCGCGGTTCGTGCCGTACGCGTCCGAGGGCTGAGCGCACACGGCGGTGGGGAGAGACATGATCCGCGAACTGGCGTGGTTCAAGAGCAGTTACAGCGGCGGAAATGACGGCAACTCCTGCGTCGAGCTGGCCCTCACCCCCCGCACCGTCCACGTCCGCGACTCCAAGGACACCGAAGGCCCCAGCATCGCCTTCGCCCCGGGCGTGTGGGCGGCGTTCGTGCCGTACGTGTCGGAGGGGTGAACGCGCACCGCGACCCCGAGGGGGAATCCTCGGGGTCGCGTGGGCGCGGTCAGGTGGTGCCGTGGTCGGTCAGAACTTCACGCCCTTGGCGCGGAGGAACTTGACCGGGTCGACGGCGGAGCCGTAGTTCGGGGTGGTGCGGATCTCGAAGTGCAGGTGGGGTCCGCTGGAGTTGCCGGTGTTGCCGGACAGGGCGATCTTCTGGCCGGTCTTGACGACCTGGCCGACCTTGACGTTCACCGTCGACAGGTGGGCGTACTGGGAGTAGGTCTTGCTGCCGTGCTTGATGACGATGGCGTTGCCGTAGGCGGGGCCGTCGCCGGCGCCGTTGGGGCCGGCCTTGACGACGGTGCCGCCGTGGGTGGCGACGACCGGGGTGCCGGAGGGGATGGCGTAGTCCTGGCCGCTGTGCTTGGAGGCCCACATGCCGCCGTTCGCGGCGAAGCTGGCCGACAGCTTGTACTTCTTCACCGGGTCGACCCAGGACGCGGCCTTCTTCTTCGCGGCGGCCTTCGCGGCCTTCGCCGCCTTGGCGGCGTGGGCCGCCTTCTGGGCCTCGGCGGCCTTCTTCGCCTGGGCGGCCTTGGCCTGGGCGGCGGCCTGGGCCTGGACCGCGTGGGCGACGCCGGACGTGGTGGTGTCGGCGGCGGTCGCGACTCCGGCTCCCAGGGCGACCGAGGCACCGAAGCCGGCGACCAGGACGGCGGCGCGGGTACGGGTGCGGGCCGGACGGAAGGAACGGGACGTGACGCGCTGGGACATCGAAAACCTCACGGGGTGGGGACAGAGGAGAACCACCCGGTGCACAGGACCGCGCCGTGGTGGCCGTTCCTTGGTAACCGCCCCCGGCCAAAAGCCGCAAAGGTGTGACCTACGACGATAGGCCGTAGATCGGGCGTGTGCCCCATATCTCTTGACGAGGGGGGTCTCGTGGGGCGAAACCCCCCATTTCAAGCTGATCGATCAGAGCGACGCACTAAATGTCCGATTTGGAATGGGCCGCTTCACGACTATTCCTGGTAGTACCGGACATCCGCCCTGTGCCGCTTGTCACCGGGAGCCGGATCAGGGCGTCCCGGGAATGTGGCCTGGGTCTCCGGATCCGAGGAAGTCGACCAGCAGCCGGTTGAGCGCGTCGGGCTGTTCCGTGGGGATCGAATGGTGGGAGGCGCCCCGCAGGGTCACGACCTGCGCGCGGGGCAGCAGGCGGCGCGCGGCGGCCGCCATGCGGGACGCGTCGTGCGCCCGGCTCCGCTCGGCGGCCACCACGAGGGTGGGGACGGTGCACGCCCGCAGGGCGTGCCGGTCGGGGGGCGGCATGGGCACGACCCTGGACCGCTTCGCCGTGGCGGTGCTGTCCAGGAACTCCCGCCACACCTGGTCCCCGGGGTCGCTGCCGGTCTCCCAGCGGTGGAAGGCGCGGGGCCGCTCGGCCGCCGGTCTCAGCTGGGTGAGCACCGCGCGCAGGAGGTAGCGGTTGCTCATCCGGACGAAGCACTGGGCGGGGTCGAGCAGCACGAGGCCGGCCAGCCGGCGGGGTGCGTGCAGGGCGTGGCGCAGGGCGATCCATGCCCCGTAGGAGTGACCGCACAGGTGCACCCGGTCCAGGCCCAGCCCGTCGAGGACCGCGTCCAGCCAGGCCACCAGGTCCCCGGCGCCCCGCAGCGGCGCCCCGTCGTGAACGCTGCGGCCGAAGTCGCCCATCAGGTCGACGGCGTACACCCGGTGCGCGGCGGCCAGGGCGCCCACGGTGGCGTACCAGACCACGGACGTGGTGCCGCCCCCGGGCAGCAGCACCACGGGGGAGCCGTCCTCGGGGCCGCAGACGTGCACCCGGGTGCTGCCGTAGGGCGTGGGGACGTCCACGTCCCGGACCGGGACGGGCCACTGCCGCAGCACCGCGTCGTACGCCGCCAGGAAGCTCGACTCGTCGCCCACGGGTCCCCCCGCCTCGTGATCACCGGACTCGCCGATTCTCCCGCCCGACGGGGCCCGGCGGAAGAGGCCGGGCCCCGTCACGCGGCGGCCGACGCGGCCCCGCACCCCACGGACCAGGGGCGTCGGCGGGAACACCGGGCACCCGGCTCGCGGTACCTTCGTCGTCACCCGATGAGGAGAGTCAACGTGAGCAAGTTCGTGCGGCCCGCCGCCGAGGGGGCCGACCCGTTCGGCACGGTGCAGTTGCGGCGGGGTGTCCTGGACGCGTGGGCCGCCAGTCCCGCCCGGTTCCGGGAGGACGCCAACGCCGAGGAGGACCTGGTCCTCGGCGGCTACCGCGACCGGCTCGTCGTCGAGCTCGCCCAGAACGCCGCCGACGCCGCCGCCCGCGCGGGCGTGCCGGGACGGCTCCGGCTCACCCTGCGGGACGGGGTCCTCGTCGCCGCCAACACCGGCGCCGCCCTGGACGCGGCGGGCGTGGAGTCGCTGTCCACGCTGCGCGCCTCCGCCAAGCGGGACACCCCGGACGCCTCGGTGGGCCGGTTCGGCGTCGGGTTCGCGGCCGTGCTCGCGGTCACCGACGAACCCGCCGTGGTCAGCCGCCACGGCGGGGTGCGCTGGTCCCTCGCCGAGGCCCGCGGGCTCGCCCACGAGGCCGCCGGGGGCAGTGCCGCCCTGGGCGACGAGATCCGCCGCCGGGACGGGCACGTGCCGCTGCTGCGGCTGCCCTTCGCCGCCGAGGGCACCGCCCCCGCCCCCTACGACACGGCCGTCATCCTCCCGTTGCGGGACACGGCCGCCGCCGACCTCGCCGAGCGGCTGCTGCACGCCGTCGACGACGCCCTGCTGCTCGCCCTGCCCGGCCTGGAGGAGATCGTCGTCGAGGACGGCGACAGCGAGCCGAGGACGTTGCGGCGCCGGACCGAGGGCGAGCTCACCGTGGTGGAGGACTCCCGCGAGGGCACCACCCGCTGGCGCACCGCCGCCGCGCACGGGCCCCTCACCGCCGAGCTGCTCGCCGACCGGCCCGTCGAGGAACGGCTGCGGCCCCACTGGTCCGTCACCTGGGCCGTGCCCGTGGACACCGACGGCACCCCGGCCCGCCCCCGCACCAGTCCCGTCGTGCACGCCCCGACGCCCAGCGAGGAACCCCTCGGCGTCCCCGCGCTGCTCATCGCCTCCTTCCCGCTCGACTCCACCCGCCGGCACACCGCTCCCGGCCCGCTCACCGACTTCCTGGTGCAGCGCGCCGCCGACGCCTACACCGAGCTGCTGGCCGGCTGGCGGCCGGTGACCGCCGGGATCCTCGACCTGGTGCCCGGGCCGCTCGGCAAGGGCGAACTGGAGGGCGCCCTGCGCGCGGCGATCCTGGAACGGCTGCCGCGCACCTCCTTCCTGCCGCCGGCCGCCGAGGCCCGCGACGACCGGGGCGACCGGGACGACGACTCCGGGCTGCCCGAGTCGCTGCGGCCCCGGGACGCGGAGGTCGTGGAGGGCGCGGGCGCCGACACCGTGCGGGTGCTGGCCGAGGTCCTGCCGACCCTGCTGCCGGCCGGCCTCGAACGCCGCGTCGAGCTGCGCACCCTCGGCGTCGCCCGGATCCCGCTCGGTGACGCCGTCGACCGGCTGGCCGGGCTGGAGAAGGAGCCCGGCTGGTGGCGGCGGCTGTACGAGAGCCTCGCGGGCGTCGACCCCGACCGGCTGACCGGGCTGCCCGTGCCGCTCGCCGGTGACCCCTCCGACGGGTACGGCCCCGGCGCGGCCCGCACGGCCATCGGCCCCCGCCAGGTCCTGCTGCCCGGCGGTGACGCCACCCGCATCGAACCCGGGGTGCTGACCCGGCTCGGCCTCAAGGTCGCCCACCCGGACGCCGCCCACCCCCTCCTGGAGAAGCTGGGGGCGCTGCCCGCGACCCCGCGCGCCGTCCTCACCACCCCGCAGGTGCGGGCCGCCGTCGCCGCCTCCCTCGACGACGACGGCGGCGGCCTCGGCTGGGAGGACGACGCCCCGGACGCCGAGGAACTCGCCGACACCGTGCTCGGCCTGGTCCGGGACGCCGGACTGGAACCCGGCGACGAGCCCTGGCTCGGCGCCCTCGCCCTCCCCGACGAGGACGGCGAACTGGCGCCCGCCTGCGAACTCGTCTTCCCCGGCGGCCCGTTCGCCTCCGTCATGCGCGAGGGCGAACTCGCCGCCGTGGACACCGAGCTGGCCGAGAAGTGGGGCGAGGCGCCGCTGGCCGCCTGCGGCGTGCTCGTCGGCTTCGCCCTCGTCCGCGCCACCGACGTCGTCCTCGACCCCGACGAACTGGAGCCCCGCGACAGCGACTTCAGCGAGCCCGACGACCCCGGGCTGCTGGACGCCGTGGACGTGTGGTGCGAGGACGTCCTCGACCGCTTCCCCGACACCCCGGTGCCGCCGGTCGCCACCGAGATCGTCGCCGTGCGCGATCTCGACCTCGTCGACGACGACCAGTGGCCCCGCGCCCTCGCCCTGCTCGCCCGCCCCCCGCTGCGCGACGCGCTCACCCAGCCGGTGCGGATCCTGATGCCCGACGGCACCCACGAGACCGTCCGCCCCTACACCGCGTGGTGGCTGCGCGGCCACCCGGTCCTCGACGGCCGCCGCCCCGCCGGTCTGCGCGCCGCCGGCGGCGACCCGCTGCTGCGCGGACTCTACGACGAGGCCGACGCCACCGGATTCGAGGACGAGCAGGTCCTGCGGGCGCTCGGCGTGCGCACCTCGGTCGCCGCGCTGCTCGACGAGCCCGGCGGCGCCGCCGAACTTCTCGACCGCCTCGCCGACCCGGACCGCGAGGTCGGCCCCGCCCAGCTGCACGCCCTGTACGGGGCGCTGGCCGGCCTCGACCCGGAGGACGTGACCCTCCCGGACGAACTGCGGGCGGTCGTCGACGGGCGGGTGCGGGTGGTGGACGCCGCCGACGCGGTGGTCGTCGACTCGCCGGACCTGCTGCCGTTCACCGGGGGCCTGCCGCTGCTGCCGGTCCGCCCGGCACGCGCGGCCGACCTGGCGGAGCTGTTCCAGGTGCGGCGGCTCAGCGAGACGGCCACCGGGCGGGTCGGCTCCGAGGGCACCGAGCACGACGTGCCGGAGCCCGTGCGGGTCCTGCTCGGCCCGCGCACCCCGGCCACCTACGTCGAGCACGAGGAACTCCTCGTCGACGGCGTGGAGCTGGACTGGCGGCTCACCCCGGACGGCGTCCTGCACGCGGCCACCCTGGAGGGGGTCGCCGCCGGGCTCGCCTGGGCGGCCGGCCAGTGGCCGCGCCGGTTCGAGGTCGCCGCGCTGCTGGAAGACCCCTCACGGACGGAGGAGTTGGCGCGCGACCGCTGGTTCGACTGACCGGAACGGGGCTGGAAAGGGGCCGAAAAGGGGCCGAAAAAAGGGGCCGGAACGGCGCCGGCAGCGGACCCGGCGTGGACCGGCAGCGGACCGTGAACAAAGACGGTCACAAAACTTTCACTTTTCGTGCAACCATTGCCCCCACCCGCGCATCTGATCTTCCGAGTCAACAGACTCCACGATCATTCGGGGCCCCGCGCCGACGACGAGCCGTACGAAACGACCAGAGCCGGGGCCCCCTTCCTCCACCAGGGGAACGCATGCGTATTCGCGCCACCGTGGCCGCCGTCTCCGGCGCCCTGGCCCTGTCCGCCCTCGCCGTCCCGTCCGCCCAGGCCGTCGACGCGCCCTCGTTCCGGGAGGCGGCCGTCGCCGCCATCGAGGCGGACCGCAACGCCCCGGCCCAGCGGTCCACGTTCGCCGCCGCTGCCGCCGTCGGCGACCTCGACGTCTCCTTCTCCGGCCTCAAGATCGCCGCCGCGGTCAAGGTCGGGACGACGAACAAGGTCTCCACCACCGTCACCTACAAGATCACGCACGGCGCCGACGTGGACATCCACTCGGACGAGTTCGCGACCGGCCCGTACATCTACAAGGGCTCCTTCGAGCAGCCGGTCAACCTGCTGCTCGGGGACAACCCGGCCACCTGCACCTCCACCTCGGCGACCACCGCCACCTGCAAGGGGAAGATCGACATCTACCCCGCGTACGACGAGCTGATCAACTCCGACGCCGGCACCTGGAAGGCCGGCGGACTGGCGCTGAACTACGCCACCGAGGAGTTCGCCGACCAGGGCGCGATGGGCTCCACCAAGATCCAGCGGTACTCCCGCCTGACCGTCAACGCCGCCCCGGAGCCGGTGAAGAAGGGCAAGACCATCACCGTCACCGGCAAGCTGTCGCGGGCCAACTGGGAGACGCACAAGTACCACGGCTACAGCACCCAGTCGGTGCAGCTGCAGTTCCGCAAGAAGAACTCCAGCACCTACACCACCGTCAAGACCATCAAGACCAGCACCACCGGTCAGCTGAAGACCACCGTCAAGGCGTCCGTCGACGGCTACTTCCGCTACAACTTCGCGGGCACCAGCACCACCCCGGCCGTCAAGGCCGCCGGTGACTTCGTCGACGTGAAGTAGACCGCACGACCTGCGGCAGGCCGGCCACCACCCGGTTCCCGGCCACCGACAGGTTCTGGCACCACCCGGTTCCCCGCACCACCCGGTTCCCCGCGTCCCCGCCAGGGGCGCGGGGAACCGCGCGTCGGGGCCCGGCCCTACACGGGGAACCGGCGGTCCACCCACCGCCACAGGAACTCCAGCGCCGCCGCCGCCACCGCCGCGATCCCGACCGCCGCCCACGGCATCGTCATCCCGACCAGCCTCAGCGCGAAGAACTCCTGCAGCCACGGCACGACCAGCACCAGCAGGAACCCGGCCCCCATGGCCGCGACCAGCCCGACCCGCCACCAGGTGTAGGGGCGGGCGATGATCGCCAGGACCCACATCGAGATCAGGAACAGCGTCAGGGTCGCCGCGCTCGTCTCCGCGCCCAGCGCGTCCGCCCCGCTGTAGTGGTGCCGCGCGAGCAGGTACGTCGTGAACGTGGCCAGCGCGGCCAGCGCCCCGCCCGGGATCGCGTACCGCATCACCCGGCGCACGAAGTGCGGCCTGGCCCGCTCCTTGTTCGGGGCGAGCGCCAGGAAGAACGCCGGGACGCCGATGGTCAGCGTGGACAGCAGCGTCAGATGGCGCGGCAGGAACGGGTACTCGACCTGCCAGCACACCACCAGGATCGCCAGCAGCACCGAGTACACCGTCTTCACCAGGAACAGCGTCGCGACCCGGGTGATGTTGCCGATCACCCGCCGCCCCTCGGCGACCACCGACGGCAGGGTGGCGAAACTGTTGTTCAGCAGCACGATCTGCGCGACCGCCCGGGTGGCCTCCGAGCCGGAGCCCATCGCCACCCCGATGTCGGCGTCCTTCAGCGCCAGCACGTCGTTCACGCCGTCGCCCGTCATCGCGACCGTGTGCCCGTGCGACTGCAGCGCGCCCACCATCTCCCGCTTCTGCTGCGGGGTGACGCGGCCGAACACCGTGCCCTCGTCCAGCGCCCCCGCCATCCCGTCCGGGTCGGACGGCAGCCGGCGGGCGTCCACCGCCGACCCCGTCAGCCCCAGCTTCGAGGCGACCGCGCCGACCGACACCGCGTTGTCCCCGGAGATGACCTTGGCGCGCACGTCCTGCTCGGCGAAGTAGCGCAGGGTGTCGGCCGCGTCCGGCCGCAGCCGCTGCTCCAGCACCACCAGCGCGACCGGCCGCACGCCCTCGGCGGCCTCCGGCGCGTCCACGTCCACCCCGTCCCGGGCCCGGGCCAGCAGCAGCACGCGCAGCCCCTGCTCGTTCAGCCGGACGGTCTCGTCCAGCGCCGGATCGTGCGGCGCGAGCAGCACGTCGGGCGCCCCCAGCAGCCAGGTCACCGGCTCCCCGCCCGGCTCCTCCACGAAGGTCGCGCCGCTGTACTTGCGGGCGGAGGAGAAGGGCAGCGTGTCGGTCAGCCGCCACTCGGTGGTGTCCGGGTAGGCGTCGATGATCGCCTGGAGGGAGGCGTTGGGGCGCGGGTCCGCCGAGCCCAGCTCCCCGAGCACCCGGCGCAGGTACGCCTCGTCCCCGTCGCCGAGCACCCGCAGCTCGGTCACGTCCATGCCGCCCTCGGTGAGCGTGCCCGTCTTGTCCAGGCAGACCGTGTCGACCCGGGCCAGGCCCTCGATGGCCGGCAGCTCCTGCACCAGGCACTGCTTGCGGCCCAGCCGGATCACCCCGATCGCGAAGGCGACCGAGGTGAGCAGCACCAGCCCCTCCGGGACCATCGGGACGATGCCGCCGACGGTGCGGGCGATGGAGTTGCGCAGCTCGTTGTGCTTGACGACCAGCTGGCTGATGATCAGACCGATCGCGGTCGGGACCATCATCCACGTCACGTACTTGAGGATCGTCGAGATGCCCGAGCGCAGCTCGGAGTGGACCAGCGTGAAGCGGGACGCCTCCTCGGCGAGCTGCGCCGCGTACGCCTCGCGGCCCACCCTGGTCGCCTGGAAGGCGCCGCCGCCCGCGACCACGAAGCTGCCGGACAGCACCGGGTCGCCCGGCTGCTTCACCACCGGGTCGGCCTCACCGGTGAGCAGCGACTCGTCGATCTCCAGCCCGTCCGCCTCCACGCACGTGCCGTCCACCACCACCTTGTCGCCGGGCCCGATCTCGATCAGGTCGTCCAGCACGATCTGGGAGGTGCTGACCTCGGCCGCCGCCCCGTCCCTGCGGACCGTCGGCCGCACCTCGCCGATCAGCGCCAGCGAGTCCAGGGTCTTCTTCGCCCGCCACTCCTGGATGATGCCGATCCCGGTGTTGGCGAGGATGACGAAGCCGAACAGGCTGTCCTGGATCGGCGCGACGATCAGCATGATCACCCAGAGGACGCCGATGATGGCGTTGAACCGGGTGAAGACGTTCGCGCGCACGATCTCGGCCATCGACCGACTGCTGCGTACGGGGACGTCGTTGACCTGCCCGCGCGCCACGCGTTCGGCCACTTCCGCGGCGGTCAGTCCGGTCACCGGTGACGTGACCGTGCCGGGCTGCTCGGCTTCGACCTGGGCGCCCGCGTCGAGATGCGTCATGCCTCCGACGTTACGTGCGGAGGGCGACGCTCACCCACCTGACCCCGGCATGTTCCTCCCCGGGAAGGACCCGGGGGAAAGCGGCAACCCTCCGGGGGAGTACGGGGGCGGCCTCCGGGCTCCGCGGGAGCCTTCCGGGCTCACCTGCCTGGGGAATCTCCGGCCCGTGCGGGTCGGTGCGGCCTGCGCGGCCCGCTGTGGCGCCCTGTGGCGCCCGCCCGTCGGTGTCTCGGGGGCCCCGAGCCCTATTACGCGGTCTCGGCCCGTTCCGTCGCATCCGTCGAACCGGCGGCGTTCGTCGAGCCTGCGGCGTCCGTGGTGCCCGTCGCACCCGCCGTGTCCGTCGTCCCCGCGGCCCGCGCCCGCTTCAGGGCGGCGTCGCGCTTGCGGACGTACCAGATGCCGATGAAGCCGAGCCCGCCGCCGGCCAGGCAGGTCCACAGCCACCAGGTGTGGCCGTGCTCGTCGAACCAGCCGTAGAAGGGCAGCTGCACCAGGAAGAGGACGAACCAGACGATCGTGCCGCCGACGATGGTGGCGACCACGGGGCCCTCCAGGGGCTCCGGTGCCTCGTGCTTGGGGGTCCACTTCTGCATACGGGCAGTCTACGAGGGGGTGCGGCGGGGCGGCCGGTCGCGTCTGCGGGGTGCCCCGGCCTCGGTCCCGTCCCGGCCTCTCGGTCCCGTTCCGGCCCCTCGGTCCTGTTCCGGCGGGTCCCCGGCCGTGTGGTCGGCCGCACACCCGTGCACGGAGGTCACCGGGCGTCTACGCGCGGAGATAGCGGAGCGGCCGTTATATGTTCATACTGAAACGGTTTGTTTCTGGCCACTGCTTGTCGTAGGAAACGCCAAAGGGACGCCTTGCGATCCCGCCGGTGATGAGGTCTCGCATGTCCACGTCGGCTCCCGCCAAGGCGCCCACCCCGGAACGCCCGGAGGGCGGCCCGGCGTACGGCGCCCTCGACCGCTACTTCAAGATCTCCGAGCGGGGCAGCACCCTCGCCCGTGAGATCCGGGGCGGTTTCGCCACCTTCTTCGCGATGGCCTACATCATCGTGCTGAACCCGATCATCCTCGGCAGCGCGAAGGACATGTACGGCCACCAGCTCGACAACGGTCAGCTGGTCACCGCGACCGCGCTGACCGCCGCGTTCACCACCCTGCTGATGGGTGTCATCGGCAACGTCCCGATCGCGCTCGCGGCCGGGCTCGGTGTGAACTCGGTGGTCGCGCTCCAGCTCGCACCCCGCATGTCCTGGCCGGACGCCATGGGCATGGTCGTGCTGGCCGGCTTCGTGGTCATGCTGCTGGTCGCCACCGGGCTGCGCGAACGGGTGATGAACGCCGTCCCGTACGGCCTGCGCAAGGCCATCGCCATCGGTATCGGCCTGTTCATCATGCTGATCGGCCTGGTCGACTCCGGCTTCATCACCCGGATCCCGGACGCCGCCCAGACCACCGTCCCGCTCCAGCTCGGCGTCGGCGGTCACCTGAACGGCTGGCCGGTCCTGGTCTTCGTCCTCGGCGCGCTGCTCACGCTGGCGCTGATCGTCCGCCGGGTGCCCGGCGCGATCCTCCTGTCCATCGTCGCGATGACGGTCCTGGCGCTGATCATCAACGCCGTGGCCGACGTCCCCTCCTGGGGCCTGACCGAGCCGACCTGGCCCGGCAACCCGGTCGCCACCCCCGACTTCGGCCTGATCGGCGAGGTCAGCCTGTTCGGCGGGTTCGCCAAGGTCGGCGTGCTGACCGGTGTGCTGTTCGTCTTCACCGTGCTGCTGTCGTGCTTCTTCGACGCGATGGGCACGATCATGGGCGTCTCCGACGAGGCCAAGCTGACCGACGGCGACGGCCACATGCCCGGCATCAACAAGGTCCTGTTCATCGACGGCGTCGCGGTCGCCGCGGGCGGTGCCAGCTCCTCGTCGGCCACCACCGCCTTCGTGGAGTCCACGGCCGGCGTCGGCGAGGGCGCCCGCACCGGCTTCGCCAACGTCGTCACCGGCTCGCTGTTCGCCGTCGCGCTGTTCCTCACCCCGGTGGCCACCATGGTCCCGAGCCAGGCGGCGACCCCGGCGCTGCTCGCGGTCGGCTTCCTGATCCTGGCCGGTTCGATCAAGGAGATCGACTGGGCGGACTACACCATCGCCGTCCCGGCCTTCGTGACCATGGTGATGATGCCGTTCACGTACTCGATCACCAACGGCATCGGCATGGGCTTCCTCACCTTCTCCGTGCTGCGCCTGGCGGCCGGGCGGGGCCGTGAGGTGCCGGTGGCGATGTACGCGGTGTCGGCGGTCTTCGCCTTCTACTACCTGATGCCGGCGCTGGGCCTCACCTGATCCGCCCGCCCGCCGGGCCTCACTTGATCGGCCCGCCCGGGCTGCGTGCCCGCCCGGGCTGAGGCGCCGGCCCGCCCGGGCTGACGCGCCCGCGCGCCCGGCACGCGACGGTTCTACGGGGTCACGGCACCCCGTAGAACCGTTCCGTCTCCTCCACCGAGGTCCGGAACCGCTGGTCGAAGTCGTCGCGCCGGAGTGTCCGCAGGACGTAGTCCTGGACGGTCATGCCGCGTTTGGCGGCGTGGTCCCGGAGCCGGTCGAGCAGCTCCTGATCGATCCGCAGGCTGAGCACGTCGGTCCCCATGGGCATGAGCGTTGCCGCACATCTCGTCCCCGTGCACCCGTTTTCGCCGATTGATCACTCGAACGGGTGATCCGGGGCGGTAGTGGCAGGAGTCACGCCCGGGACCGTGCCTCACCGGTAGTCCTTAGTGAAGGTAATGAGTTAAGCTAAGCACCATGCCGGATCTCAGCCATGGCGACGACGCCGCCGCCGTGAACTCCCTCCGCACCGCCGTGATGCGACTGTCCCGTCGGCTCAGGCACCAGCGCGTCGACGAGTCGCTCAGCCCCACGGAGATGTCGGTGCTCGGCACCCTGGCCCGCTGCGGCCAGGCCACCCCGGGCGAACTCGCCCGCAAGGAGCACGTCCAGCCACCCTCGATGACCCGCATCGTCGCCCTGCTCGAAGGCAAGGGCCTGGTCCGGCTGGACCCGCATCCCGACGACCGGCGCCAGAAGGTCGTGCGGCAGACCGAGCAGGCAGAGACCATGCTCGAGGAGAGCCGCCGCCGGCGGAACGCGTTCCTGGCCACGCTGGTGGAGGGACTCGACGAGGACGAGTGGGCGAAGCTGCGCGCCGCCGCCCCCGTGCTGGAGAAGCTGGCACACCTGTAGGCCCGCCCCGGCGGCCCACCGACCGGAGCGCCGCCCCGGCGACGTCCACGCAGAAAGCGCTGTAGCGCCCGCTGTAGCAACAAGGAGGCGAACCTTTTGAGTACGGGATCCGGAGCACCTTCCGCCCCCGCACCAGACACCCGCGACACCCCGACCGCCCCCGACGGCGCCCCCCGCAAGGCGTCCATGTTCTCCTCGCTGAAGGTCAGGAACTACCGCCTTTTTTTCATCGGCCAGGTCGTCTCCAACATCGGCACCTGGATGCAGCGCATCGCCCAGGACTGGCTGGTGCTCACCCTCACCGGCTCCGCCGCCGCCGTCGGCATCACCACCGCCCTGCAGTTCCTGCCGATGCTCCTGTTCGGCCTCTACGGGGGCGTCCTCGTCGACCGGCTGCGCAAGCGCCCCACGCTGCTCGTCACCCAGACCGCGATGGCGCTCACCTCCCTGATGCTCGCCGTCCTCACGCTCACCGACAGCGTCCAGGTCTGGCACATCTACGTCGCCGCCTTCGCGCTCGGCCTGGCCACCGTCGTCGATAACCCGGCCCGGCAGTCCTTCGTCGCCGAGCTCGTCGGCCCGCGCCAGCTCCAGAACGCCGTCAGCCTGAACTCCGCGAACTTCCAGTCCGCCCGGCTGGTCGGCCCCGCCGTCGCGGGCGTGCTGATCACCGGCGTCGGCACCGGCTGGGCGTTCCTCCTCAACGGCCTGTCCTTCATCGCGCCCATCGCCGGACTGCTGATGATGCGCTCCCGCGAGCTGCACGCCGCCACGCCCTCCAAGCGCGGCAAGGGCCAGCTCCGCGAGGGCCTGCGCTACGTCGCCGGGCGGCCGGAACTGGTGTGGCCCATCGTCCTGGTCGGCTTCATCGGCACCTTCGCCTTCAACTTCCCCGTCTACCTCTCGGCCTTCGCCGACGACGTCTTCCAGGGCGGCGCGGGCGCCTACAGCCTCTTCAACATCCTGATGGCCGTCGGCTCCCTGGCCGGCGCCCTGCTCGCCGCCCGGCGCGGCACCGCACGGCTGCGGCTGCTCATCCTGGCCGCGCTCGCCTTCGGCACCGTCGAGATCGTCGCCGCCTGGGCACCGGCGCTGTGGATGTTCGCGCTGCTCATGATCCCCATCGGCCTGTTCGCGATGACGGTCAACGTCACCACGAACACCAGCATCCAGATGTCCACCGACCCGGCCGTCCGGGGCCGCGTCATGGCCCTGTACATGATGGTCTTCCTCGGCGGCGCCCCCGTGGGAGCGCCCATCGTCGGCTGGATGACCGACACCTACGGCGCCCGGATCGGCCTCGCCGTGGGCGGTGCGATCGCCGTGGCCGCCGCGGCCGTCATCGGCCTGATCCTGGCCCGGCTCGGCAACCTGCGCCTCACCGTCGGCTGGCACGGCGGACACCCGCGGGTGCGGTTCGTGCCGCGCGAGCGGGAGAAGACGCTGGTGGCGGCCTGATCCCTGCCGGAGGGCTACCGGGAGGGTGCATGCGGGTCCGGCCCCGGGCGCGCCGCGCCCTTCCCCGAAGCCCGGCCGGGCGAACAGGAGAAGGCCCGGCGCGGCCCGAGGGTCCTTCGGAGCCCTGACCACCGACGACAACGCGGCGAGGCGCGGTGCCGGGACCCGCGAGCCCCGCGTGATCCGACCAGAGACCCATGAAGCCGCCGGGCCCCCGGCCCACCCGCGAAACTGGACCCATGCGACTCTTCGCCGCCGTGCTGCCCCCCGAGGACGTCACCCGCGAGCTGGCCGCCGAGGTGGACCGGCTGCGGGCGCTGCCCGGGGCGGACGCCCTGCGGTGGACCGGGCGGCCCGGCTGGCACCTCACCCTCGCCTTCTACGGCGAGGTCGACGACGTCCTCGTCCCGGACCTGGACGCCCGTCTGGAACGGGCCGCCTCCCGTACCGAACCCTTCGAGCTGGCGCTCGGCGGCGGCGGCCACTTCGGCCGGGGCCGGGCGCTGTGGGCCGGCGTGGACGGCGACCTGCGCACCCTGCGGCTGCTGGCCGACCGGTCCGAGGCCGCCGCCCGCAAGGCGGGCGTCCCGATGGGCGAGCACCGCCGCTACCGCCCCCACCTGACCCTGGCCCGCAGCCGCACCGACCTCGACGTCCGGCCCCACCTAGACGTCCTCGACGGCTTCCGCGGCCCCGCCTGGACCGTGACCGAGCTGGCCCTGGTCCGCAGCAGCCTGCCGGTGTCGGGCGTCCCGGGCGAGCAGCCCCGCTACGAGGCGGTCGCCCGTCACGCCCTGGGAGGGGCCGGTTAGTCTCGAAGGCGTGGACCCGAAGACCCGTAACCGGATCATGGCCGGTGCGCTGATGCTGATGTTCGTCGTCGTGGCACTGGCGGCGGCCCTGGGCAAGTAGCGCCGCCGCCCGCGCCCCGACGTACGGGTGTCACCAGGCGAACGCCTCCGGTGAGGGCCCCGGGCCCGGGAAGATCTCGTCCAGCGAGGCCAGCAGCTCCTCGCTCAGCTCCAGCTCGACCGCCCTCAGCGCCGACTCCAGCTGCTCCGCGGTGCGCGGGCCGACGATCGGTCCGGTCACGCCGGGCCGGGTGAGCAGCCAGGCCAGGGCGGCCTCGCCGGGTGCGATGCCGTGCTTGTCGAGGAGGTCCTCGTACGCCTGGATCTGCGCCCGCGAGGCGGGGTCGGCGAGGAAGTCCGCGGCCCGGCCCGAGGCCCGGCGACCGCCCTCCGCCTGCTTCTTGAGCACCCCGCCCAGCAGACCGCCGTGCAGCGGCGACCAGGGGATGACACCGAGGCCGTACTCCTGTGCCGCAGGGACGACCTCCATCTCGGCGCGCCGCTCGGCGAGGTTGTACAGGCACTGCTCACTGACCAGGCCGATGGTGCCGCCGCGCCGGGCCGCGATCTCGTTCGCCTGGGCGATCTTGTAGCCGGGGAAGTTGGAGGAGCCGACGTAGAGGATCTTGCCCTGCTGGATGAGGACGTCGATCGCCTGCCAGATCTCCTCGAAGGGGGTGCTGCGGTCGATGTGGTGGAACTGGTACAGGTCGATGTAGTCGGTCTGCAGCCGCTTCAGGCTGGCGTCCACGGCCCGCCGGATGTTGACCGCGGACAGCTTGTCGTGGTTCGGCCAGGCGTCGCCGTCGGCGGCCATGTTGCCGTAGACCTTGGTGGCGAGGACGACCTTGTCGCGCCGGTCGCCGCCCTTGGCGAACCAGTTGCCGATGATCGACTCGGTGCGGCCCTTGTTCTCGCCCCACCCGTAGACGTTGGCCGTGTCGAAGAAGTTCAGGCCGGCGTCCAGCGCCGCGTCCATGATGGCGTGGCTGTCGGCCTCGTCGGTCTGCGGACCGAAGTTCATCGTCCCGAGGACGAGGCGGCTGACCTTGAGTCCCGTGCGTCCGAGCTGCGTGTACTCCATGACGCCCCAGCCAACGTCCTGGAGTGCGCTCCACGCAAGGGGATCAGTCACGGGGGAAGCCGGCGGTCGGCAGCGTCAGATCGGCCACGGTGCCGGTCAGGTCGATGTCGTCGCCGAAGTCCACCCTGGTCCGGGTGACGTAGTCACCGTTCTTGGGGTCGGTGTAGACGAAGCAGCGCCCCAGGTAGGGGTCGGCGATGACGTACAGGGGGATTCCGGCGGTCGCGTACGGTGCCGTCCTGCCCGGGCCGTTCCGCCGGGCGGCTACGCCTGCTCGTAGGGGCCGCCCAGGTCCCAGTCGCGCCACATCGCGTCGGCGAAGGCCGCCGCCATGCGGTGCTCGCCCGACTCGTTGGGGTGGGTGCCGTCGTAGGTGTCGGTGTGGAAGTCGTAGGTGGCGGCCGGGTCGGCGAGCAGGAGGGGGGAGGTGTCGGTGCCGAGGTCTATGACCGCCTTCGCGAGCAGGTCGTTGAAGCGGGCGACCTGGGCCGCGAAGGGGGCGTCCTGGTCGGCGCGGATGTTGTGCGGCACCGGCATGATCACCATGCGCACCGACGGCCGGGCCGCGCGGGCGCCGGCGACGAAGGCGCGGACGTTGTCCGCGGTCTGCTCGGCGTTGGTGTAGAAGCCGAGGTCGATCAGGCCGAGGGAGACCAGCAGGACGTCGGCGCGGGCGGTGCGGACGGCGTCGCCGATCAGCGGCGTCAGGTGGTGCCAGCCCTCGCCCCAGCCGGCGAGGTGGCCGCGCGGGAAGTCCGGGTCGGCGTAGGCGTACGAAGTGGGGGCCTCGGCGGCCTTGTCGTAGAGCGTCTCGCGCGGGCCCACGAGGGTGAACGGCCCGCCGTACGTGGCGCACAGGTGCTGCCACAGCCGGTAGCGCCACGTGTGCTCACCCGCGCTCCCGATCGTCATCGAGTCGCCGACGGGCATGAACCTGAGCATCCGCTCATCATCGTTGATCGTCCCCGCCCGCGGGGTGTGAGACCGGCCACGCGACCGGGTGATCCCGACCGGCGCTGAACTGCGGTGCCGGATGGCAGGCTTGGGGCATGCGCAGACCCCTCGCCCTGCTCGCCGCCGCCCTTCTCGTGGGCGCGCTCGCCGCGCCCGCCGCCGCAGCCGCGGGGGAGGGCCCGCGGGCGCGGGGCGACGGCGACGGCGGGTTCACGCTGAAGGACCCGCGGATCACCGAGTCCAGCGGTCTCGCCGCCTCCCGGCAGCACCCCGGCATCTACTGGACGCACAACGACAGCGACGACGGCCCCTACCTGTACGCCGTCGACAGCGCGAGCGGGGAGACCGTCGCCCGGATCACGCTCTCCGGCATCGGCGCGCCCCGCGACGTGGAGGCCATCTCCATCGGCCCCGGCAACCGGATCTTCGTCGGGGACATCGGCGACAACCTCGGCGGGTCCTGGCCCCACGTGTGGATCTACGAGCTGCCCGAGCCGAAGGAGCTCAAGGACCAGACCCTGCGGGCCACGCAGTACGTGGTGACGTACTCCGACGGCGCGCGGGACGCCGAGTCGATGGTCGTGCACCCGACGACGGGGCGCGTCTACCTCATCGACAAGAACGAGGAGGGCGGGCACCTGTACGAGGGGCCCGCCGAGCTGTCCGCGTCGGGCACCAACGTCTTCCGGCGGACCGTCCCGATCGACCTGTGGGCCACCGACGCCGCGCTCTCCCCGGACGGCGAACACCTCGCCGTGCGCGGGTACCTGGGCGGCATCCACTACGCCTGGAACGACGGGAAGCCGCAGCGCAAGGGCCGGCTGAGCGTGCCCCTCCAGGGCCAGGGGGAGTCCGTCACCTTCTCGGCGGACGGCACCCGGCTGCTGTACGGCACGGAGGGCACCGAGAGCCCGGTCGAGGCGCGCGAGGCGCCCGGGGCGAAGGGCGCGGAGGGCGCCTCCGGCGACGGCGACGGGGCGCGGGCCGGGGACGACGGCGGCGCGGGGGGCGACGGGCTCGACGACGGCGTCATGATCGGCGGTGCGGCCGTGGCCGTGATCTGCGCGCTGCTGTTCGCACGGGGACGGCGCCGCCGGGGCTGACGGCGGGCGCGGGGCGGCCGGGCGGTGGTCCGGGGTGCCGTCCGGTCAGGCCGTTCCCGCCCGGCGGGTGACGTGGATCTCCAGGCCGTCGAGGATGCGCTGCAACCCGAAGCCGAAGTGGTCGAAGTCCGGGCCGAAGGTGTCCTCGGAGAGGGTGGCCATCACCGGGTAGCGCCCCGTGCTCATGACCTTCTCCAGGGTCGGCCGCTGGGCCTCCCAGAACTGGGACTCGGTCAGTCCTGAGGTGCGTTCCGTCTCCTGCCAGAACAGGTCCGTGCGGGCGGCGCCGACGACGTAGCCGTCGATCATGATGATCACCGACAGCAGTTCGGGGTCGGACAGCCCCATGGGCTTGATCCGGGCGAGCACCCGCTCCAGGCCGTCCAGCGCGTGAGGGCCGAGGACCGGGCGGGACTGGTTGACGCCCAGCAGCCACGGGTGGCGGTGGTACTGGGCGAGGGTGGCGCGGGCGCGTTCCTCCAGAGCCGCCCGCCAGCCGCCGTCGCCCGGCGACGCGGGGGAGTCGTGGGCGGCGGAGGGGTCGCGCTCGGGGCCGGGCGCGGTGTCGTCCTCGGGGCGCTGCACGCGGTCCAGCATCAGGTCGAGCAGTTCCGCCTTGCCGGGGACGTAGCGGTACAGGGTCATCGTGCCGGTGCCCAGTTCGGTGGCGATGCGGCGCATCGACAGGGCGTCGAGTCCGTCCCGGTCCGCGACCTCGACGGCCGCTTCGACGATCCGCTCCAGCGTCAGGCCCGGTTTCGGTCCCCGGCTCGGCCGCCGGTCCGTGTTCCACAGCAGGTCCAGGGTCCGGGCGATGTCACCGCCCCCGCTGCTGCGGGTGTCGCCCGCACTGCTCGTCATGGGCAGCAGTCTAGGTGCGCCCAAAAAACCGAGTACGGTGTACCCGCTATCGAGTACGGTGTACCCGGTTTTCGGAAGGGGGACCATGAACGACGAACACGCGGTACACGCCCGTGCCCTGGAGAAGCGCTATGACGGCCGGCGCGCCCTGGACGGCTTCGACCTGACCGTGCGCACCGGCACCGTGCACGGCCTGCTCGGCCCGAACGGCGCCGGCAAGACGACGGCCGTCCGTATCCTGTCGACCCTGCTCCGGCTGGACGCCGGGCGCGCCACGGTCGCCGGTCTCGATGTCGCCCGCCGGCCCCGCGAGGTGCGGGCACGGATCGGGCTAGCCGCAAGGCCGTGAAGTTTGCGGGCTGGGTGGGGTTGTCCAGGGGTTGTGAACTGCGGTTTCGCCGGACGTGAGGAGCGGAGCCCCGGTAGAACTGGCAGTCGACCAAGACAAG
>NZ_JBWHZP010000035.1:0-20935 GCF_056323165.1 Streptomyces sp. 3-6 | reverse complement strand
AAGCCTTACAGCGCCGATGGTACTGCAGGGGGGACCCTGTGGGAGAGTAGGACGCCGCCGAACAATTAGTGGGAGAACCCCGCACCATTCCGGTGCGGGGTTTTCTGCGTTCAGGGTCGTGTGCTCGATCGAGGGCGCTCGTGCTGTGGGCGCCGGCCCGCACGGGCAGCACACCGGACCACGGGACCACGGGATCACGGGACCTCGAAACCACGGGACGACGCGACGGCGGGGCTGCGCGAAGTACGGAGCCCGTCGCGCCTTTTTACAGACGCCCCGCCGCCTTCAGCGCGAGGTAGGCGTCCGCCAGCGCCGGTGCCAGGGTTTCCGGGGTCGCGTCGACGACGGTGACGCCGTGCCGGCGGAGCTGCTCGGCGGTGCGTTCGCGCTCGGCGTGGGACTGGGCGGCGGCGGCCGCCTCGTACACCGCGTCCGTGGAACCGCGGGCCTCGGCCATCCGCGCGATGTGGGGATCGGCGACCGACGCCAGCAGAACCGTGTGGCGCTGGGTGAGTTGAGGCAGGACGGGAAGGAGCCCCTCCTCGATGGGAGCCGGGTCCAGCGTCGTCAGGAGCACGATCAGGGAACGGCGCGGTGTGGTGCGCAGCGCTGTGGCCGCGAGGCCGCGGGCGTCCGTCTCGACGAGCTCCGGTTCCAGGGTGGCCATCGCGTTGACCAGGGACGGCAGGACGTCGCCGGCGGAGCGGCCCTGGACGAGGGCACGGGTGCGGCGATCGTGGGCGAGGAGCGCGACCCGGTCGCCGGCCCGGGAGGCGAGCGCGGCCAGGAGGAGCGCCGCGTCCATGGAGGCGTCCAGCCGGGGCACGTCGCCCACCCGGCCCGCGGACGTGCGGCCGGTGTCGAGGACCAGCAGGATGTGACGGTCCCGCTCGGGACGCCAGGTGCGGACCGCGACGGCCGACTGGCGGGCCGTGGCGCGCCAGTCGATGGAGCGGGTGTCGTCGCCGGGGACGTACTCGCGCAAGCTGTCGAACTCCGTGCCCTCACCCCGCGTCAGCACGCTGGTGCGACCGTCGAGTTCGCGCAGCCGGGCCAGTTTGGACGGCAGGTGCTTGCGGCTGGTGAACGGCGGCAGGACCCGCACCGTCCAGGGGGCGCGGTGGGTTCCTTGGCGGGCGAACAGGCCGAGTGGGCCGTAGGAGCGGATGGTGACGCGGTCGGCCGCGCGGTCGCCCCGGCGGGTGGGCCGCAGGCGTGTGGTGAGGCGGCGCCGTTCGCCCGCGGGGACGACCACGCGGTGCCGTGAGGCGGCGGTCTCGGTGCCGGGCCGCCAGCTGCTCGGCGGCCAGGCGTCACGGACCCGTGCGCGCAAGGGCCGTCCGGACGGGTTGGTGATCGTCAGAGTGACGTCGGCGGTGTCGCCCAGGCGTACCGAGGTGTCCCCGGAACGTGTCAGTCCGAGGCGGCGCACGGGTGCGGCCAGGGCGTAGTCGCAGGCGCACGCCACCGCGAGGGGGGCGTTGACCGCGAGGAGGCCCGTCCAGCCGGGTTCCAGGATGCCGACCGGGAGGGAACCGAGGGCCGCCAGGAGGGCGGTGCGTCCGGTGAGTGCCATCAGCGGGGGACGGGGACGTGGGCCAGGATGGCGTTGATGACCGAGTCGGCCGTGACGCCCTCCATCTCGGCCTCGGGGCGGAGCTGGACGCGGTGGCGGAGGGTGGGCAGGGCGAGGGCCTTGACGTCGTCCGGGATGACGTAGTCGCGGCCGGTCAGCCAGGCCCAGGCGCGGGCGGTGGCCAGCAGGGCGGTGGAGCCGCGCGGGGAGACGCCGAGGGCGAGGGACGGCGACTCGCGGGTGGCCCGGCAGATGTCCACCACGTAGGCGGTGATCTCCGGCGAGACGGTGGTGCGGGCGACCGCGGCGCGGGCCGCCTCCAGGTCGGCCGCGGTCGCCACGGGGCGGACGCCGGCGGCCTTCAGGTCGCGGGGGTCGAAGCCCTGCGCGTGGCGGGTGAGGACGTCGATCTCGTCCTGCCGGGACGGCAGGGGGATCGTCAGCTTGAGGAGGAAACGGTCCAGCTGGGCCTCGGGCAGGGGGTAGGTGCCCTCGTACTCGACCGGGTTCTGGGTGGCGGCCACCAGGAAGGGGTCGGGGAGGGCGCGGGGCGTGCCGTCGACGGTGACCTGGCGCTCCTCCATCGCCTCCAGCAGCGAGGACTGGGTCTTCGGCGGGGTGCGGTTGATCTCGTCCGCGAGGAGGAGGTGGGTGAAGACCGGGCCGGGCTGGAAGGAGAACTCGGCGGTGCGGGCGTCGTAGACCAGGGAGCCGGTGACGTCGCTGGGCATGAGGTCGGGGGTGAACTGCACGCGCTTGGTGTCGAGTTCCAGGGTCGCGGCGAGCGCGCGCACCAGGAGGGTCTTGGCGACGCCGGGGACGCCTTCGAGGAGGACGTGGCCGCGGCACAGGAGGGCGACGACGAGGCCGGTCACGGCGGGGTCCTGGCCGACCACGGCCTTGGCGATCTCGGCGCGCAGGGCTTCCAGGGCGGCCCGGGCGGCGGCCGGGTCCCCGGTGTGCGCGGCGTTGTCAGTGGTCGGGTCCATCATGGACGGCGTACCTCTCTTTCGAGGGCGTCGAGTTGGTCGGCGAGCTGGATGAGTGCTGCGTCGTCGCCGGGCGGCGGGCCGAACAGGAGAGCGTGCAGGGACTGCCCGTCGTCCCCCCGGAAGCGGGAGGACAGGGCGGGGAGCAGGGCCTCGGGCGCGTGCGCCTGGGAGACGGGGACGCCGACTAGGGGGGCGAGGCGGGTGCGGACGGTGGAGCGCAGAGCGGTCGCCGCGCGGTCGCGGGCATTGGCCCGGCGGTAGAGGCGGGCGCGGCCTTCGACGGTTTCGGAGGCGCGGATCGCGACGGGGAGTTTCTCGGGCACCAGCGGGCCCAGTCGGCGTGCCCGCCACAGGGCGGCCAGTGCTGCCGCGACGAAGAGTTGCAGGGTGCCCCAGAGCCATCCGGAGGGGAGCAGGTCGAAGAAGCCGCGCTGGTCGTTCTCGGAGGCGGCGGAGGCGTCGGCGAGCGTGGGGAGGTACCAGACGAGATGAGGGCGGGAGCCGAGGAGTTGCAGGGCGAGCGAGGCGTTGCCCTGCTCGGCGAGCCGGTCGTTGAGGAGGATGTCCGGGGAGCCGAGGAGGACGGTGTCGCCGTCGCCGGTGCCGTCCGGGATGCGCAGCAGGGTGGCCAGGCGTTCGCTGGGGTAGCACTCGTCGGCGTCGGGGTGGACCGTGGTGTAGCGCAGGCCGCCGAGGTCGGCGCTGCCCGCGCGGCGTGCGGCGGGGAGGGCGCAGTCGGGGGAGAGCGTGGAGGCGAGGCTGGTGGCCGGGGCGGCGGTGACCCCGGGCGCGAGGCGTTCCACGGAGGCGCTGCCGGAGGCGACGAGGACGGTCCGGCCGCCGGAGTCGGCGGTGGCGGTGTGCAGGCGGGACTGCCGGCCGGGGGTCAGCAGGTCGGGGACGGCGACCAGGAGGGTGGTGTCGGGTCCGGCCGCGGCGGTGGCCTCGTCGAGGGTGGTGACCACGCGGGTGTCCACGCCGCGGTCGGCGAGGAGTTCGGCGACGGCCCGGCTGCCGTGGGGGTCGGCGGAGCGCGGGTCGAGTTCGCCGTGGCGGGTGTCGGCGCGGACCACGGCGATCGCGACGGCGGCCGCGAGCAGCAGCACCAGGGCGAGGGCGATGCCGCGCGAGCGGGTCCACACCTGACGGGCGGTGGGCGAGGCCGAGGTGGACGGCACGGTGGCCTCGGTCGTCATCCGGCTGCTCCCCCGGTGGTGTCGTGCTGCGTGCCGTGCGCGCCGGCCGAGCTGCCGGCGAGCCGGGGCTTGCTGCGCTCCAGGTCGTCGTCGAGGCCGGCGATGCTCCGGTACGCCGTTTCCGTCGCGGTCCGGCCGCCGTACGTGACGTCGTCGAAGCCGCGGGCGGCGGCGTGCAGGCGGTCGGTGTGGGCGGGCAGGGCGCGGGCGGCTTCCGCGGCGGCCTCGTCCGCGGTGCGGCCGGGCCTGGGGTCGAGCAGGGCGCGTTCCTCCAGGGAGCGCACGATGGCCCGCATGCGTTCCTGGAGGGCCCTGTTCCAGTGGCCCTGGGCGGCGTGGGCCTCGGCGGCGGCGCGGTGTTCGGCGGCGCTGCGGGGGCGGTCGTCGAAGAGGGCGGGTGCGGAGGCCGGTTCCCGGCGCGGGGTGCCCAGGCGCCACCACAGGGCGCCCACCACGGCGATCACGGCGGCGATGACGACGACCAGGCCCAGGGTGCCGCCGGGGGTGGCGGCGGACGCGGTGTCGAAGAGTTCGCCGACCCAGTCCCAGAAGGCGTTGAGGAGCTTGTGGAACCAGCTGGGCTCGTTCTCGTGGTACATGCGCTTGGACAGCTCGCGCTCGGCCGCCTCCCGCGCGGGGTCGCGCGGGACGGTGACGGGCGGCTCGTCGGCGCCCAGGACGGTCCGTACGGCGCTGCCGGCGGCCGTCGGCAGCGCCTGGACCGGTGTGAGAACGGTGACAACTCCCCCCGCGGTGATCACCCCGTCAGCCCCCCGAAGTGGCGTCGGGGCCGTGCCCGGGGAGGCCGGCGGCGCGGGCGAGTTCGAGGTCGAGGGCCTCGCGGCGGATGCGCTGGTCGACGTAGAGCAGCACGGTGACGCCGGCCGTGATCGGGAAGGTGATCGTGGAGCCGATGACCGAGCCGATGCCGCTGATGACGAGGAACGTCCAGCCGAAGCCGCCGCTGCCTTCGAGGAAGCCGTTGACGCCGCCCTCGCCGAAGGCGGAGGCGACCACGGTGAAGGGGATGACGATGATCGACGCCACGAGGCTCGCGATGATCATCGCGAGCAGCTGGATGCCGAACACGCGCCACCAGGCGCCGCGGACCAGCTTCGCGGAGCGGGTCAGGGCTTTGAGGACGCCCTGCTTCTCGAGCATCAGCACGGCCGAGGCCAGCGAGAAGCGGACCATGAGCCAGACGGCGACGACCGCGGCGGCGAGGATGCCGAGGACGGTCAGGGCGACGGCGCCTCCGCCGCCGCCCGCGAGGCTCACCAGCAGGCCGGGCAGCGCGCCGACGGTCACGACCGCCGCGGTGATCAGCATGAGCAGCAGCATCAGGCCGAGCAGCTTCACGACCTGCGGGCGGGCGTCCCGCCAGGCCTCGCCGATGGTGACCGGCCGGCCGAGCACCGCGCGGCTGGTGACGGTCGTGAGCAGGGCGGTGGCGGCGACGGTGCCGAGGAGCGTCACCACGAAGAGCACGCCGGAGGTGAGGAGGGCGTCGCCGAGGGCGCTGGTGAGTTCGTCGAGGGTGGCGCTCTCGTCCTCCAGGACCGCGACGCTGGAGTTGTCCAGGAAGAAGCCCTGGAGCAGGACGGCGACGACCTCGGTGAGGACGGCGACGGTCAGCGAGATGCCGAGCACCGTGCGCCAGTAGGTGCGCATGGTGGAGACGGCGCCGTCCAGGATCTCGCCCACGCCCAGCGGGCGGAGCGGGATGACGCCGGGCTTCGCCGCGGGCGGGGGCCCGCCCCAGCCGCCGCCCCAGCCGCCGGGACCGTGACCGCCGGGGCCGTGGCCGCCGGGCGGGGTGCCGCCCCAGCCCGGTCCCTGCGGGGGCGGGGGAGCCTGGCCGGGGCCGCCCGGGGCGCCCGACGGGCCGGTGGGCGTGGACCACTGGCTCGGGGGCGGCTGCTCCTTGGACCACTTCACGCCCGGTTCCCCCGGGGCCCGTTCCGGCTCCCCGGGGCGTGGCGCCGGGCCGGCCGGGCCGGGCGCGGACGGCTCCTGTCCGTCGGGTGTGGATCCGGGCGAGGCCCAGCCCGGAGTGTCGTTCATCCTCGCTCCTTCACGGTGCGCGTCCGCGGGCGCGGCGGCAGTGTGGCAGCCATCGTGCCATGGGGTGGTTGTGCGAGGTCCGGGCGAGGTCGGACCAGCACACCTTCAATTGTGCGCGCCACAGGGGGCAGACTGGCGACATGGCTGATCAGTACGCGCACAGCGCAGACCCCCGGCGGCCGACCGGTGTCCCCGCGATCCGCTGGGACGAGCCGCCCGAAGGGCCCGTCCTGGTACTGCTCGACCAGACGAGGCTGCCCGCCGAGGAGGTGGAGCTCGTCTGCACGGACGCGCCCGCCCTGGTGGAGGCGATCCGCTCGCTCGCGGTGCGCGGGGCGCCCCTGCTGGGCATCGCGGGCGCCTACGGCGTCGCGCTCGCCGCCGTGCGGGGCTACGACGTGGACGACGCGGCGGAGGCGCTGGAGAGCGCCCGGCCCACCGCGGTGAACCTCGCGGTCGGGGTCCGCCGGGCGCGGGAGGCGTACCGGGCGGCGCTGACCCGCACCGGCGACCCGCGGCAGGCGTCCGGGGCGGCGCTGGCCGCGGCCCGGCAGTTGCACCGGGAGGACGCCGAGGCGAGCGCCCGCATGGCCGAGCACGGGCTGGCGCTGCTCGACGAGATGCTGCCCGGCGGCGGGCACCGGATCCTCACGCACTGCAACACCGGCGCGCTGGTGTCGGGCGGGGAGGGGACGGCGTTCGCGGTGGCCCTCGCGGCGCACCGGGCGGGACGTCTGAGGCGCCTGTGGGTGGACGAAACGCGTCCGTTGCTGCAAGGTGCTCGCCTGACGGCGTACGAGGCGGCCCGCAGCGGCATGGCGTACACCCTGCTCACCGACAACGCGGCGGGATCGCTGTTCGCGGCGGGCGAGGTGGACGCGGTGCTGATCGGGGCGGACCGCATCGCGGCCGACGGTTCGGTGGCGAACAAGGTGGGGAGCTATCCGCTCGCGGTGCTCGCGCGCTACCACCACGTGCCGTTCATCGTGGTGGCCCCGGTGACGACGGTCGACCCGGCGACCCCGGACGGGGCGTCCATCGAGGTCGAGCAGCGTTCCGGCCACGAGGTGACCGAGGTCATGGCGCCGCAGGTGCCGGTGGCGGGGATGGAGGCGGGAGGCGGGATTCCGGTGGCCCCTCTGGGGACCCAGGCGTACAACCCGGCGTTCGACGTGACGCCACCGGAACTGGTGACGGCGATCGTCACCGAAGAGGGCGCGGTCTCGCCCGTGACCACCGAGGCCCTTGCCGAGCTGTGTGCCAGGTCACGCCAGGTAACGATGAGCTAATGGGATGATGTCGTTTATGAAGGGACGAGTCCTTGTCGTCGACGACGACACCGCACTGGCCGAGATGCTCGGCATCGTGCTGCGTGGTGAGGGTTTTGAGCCGTCTTTCGTAGCCGACGGTGACAAGGCGCTGGCCGCTTTCCGCGAGGCCAAGCCCGATCTGGTGCTGCTGGATCTGATGCTGCCCGGCCGGGACGGCATCGAGGTGTGCCGCCTGATCAGGGCGGAGTCCGGGGTGCCGATCGTGATGCTCACGGCCAAGAGCGACACGGTCGACGTCGTCGTGGGCCTGGAGTCGGGCGCCGACGACTACATCGTCAAACCGTTCAAGCCGAAGGAGCTGGTCGCCCGCATCCGGGCGCGCCTGCGCCGGTCGGAGGAGCCGGCCCCGGAGCAGCTCGCCATCGGCGACCTGGTGATCGACGTGGCCGGTCACTCCGTGAAGCGGGACGGGCAGTCGATCGCCCTGACGCCCCTGGAGTTCGACCTGCTGGTCGCGCTGGCCCGCAAGCCCTGGCAGGTGTTCACCCGCGAGGTGCTGCTGGAGCAGGTCTGGGGCTACCGCCACGCGGCCGACACCCGGCTGGTGAACGTGCACGTCCAGCGGCTGCGCTCCAAGGTCGAGAAGGACCCGGAGAAGCCGGAGATCGTGGTGACCGTCCGTGGCGTCGGGTACAAGGCAGGACCGAGCTGACATGTCCGGTGACAGCGCCGCTTCGGCGTCCGGCCGCTCCGGGGGCCGTCCGGGGCGGCCTGTCGGCCGGGACAGTACGACGGGCTCCCGCTGGGGCCGCCTGATGGAGGGCGGGCTGCTCCGGGGCGGGGTCCAGGGCAGTCCGGTCATCCGGCTGTTCGTGCGCTGGGTGCGCCGGCCGCTGCTGCCCGTCATGCGGCTGTGGCGCCGCAACATCCAGCTGAAGGTCGTCGCCACCACGCTGCTGATGTCGATGGGCGTGGTGCTGCTGCTGGGCTTCGTGGTCATCGGCCAGGTGCGCAACGGCCTGCTCGACGCCAAGGTGAAGGCCTCGCAGAGCCAGGCCACCGGCGGTTTCGCGGTGGCCAAGCAGAAGTCCGACGAGGCGGCCAGCGTCATCGACGACGCCACCGCGGTCGACGGAACCCGTTCCTCGACCAGCGTCATCCAGTGGATGAGCGATCTGGTCGAATCCCTCTCCAGCGGCGGCCAGGGCGCCTTCGACGTCGTCACCCTGCCCGCCGGCACCGAGAGCGGCAGCGGGCGCGGCCCGCGCGCCTCCGGGCACGTCGACCCGGCCCAGAGCGTCCCGGTGGCCCTGCGGGAACGGCTCGACGGCAGCACCGCCGCGTCCCAGAGCTACACCCGGATCGTCTACTTCAACGGTGAGCCGTCCCAGCCCGGACTGGTCATCGGCAAGCAGGTCAACGACCCCAACGGCGACCCGTACCAGCTGTACTACCTCTTCCCGCTGACGCAGGAGGAGAAGTCGCTGAGCCTGGTCAAGACCACCCTGGCGACCGCCGGGCTGTTCGTCGTCGTGCTGCTCGGCGCCATCGCCTGGCTGGTGGTGCGGCAGGTGGTCACACCGGTGCGGATGGCGGCCGGCATCGCGGAGCGGCTCTCCGCCGGACGCCTGCAGGAACGCATGAAGGTCACCGGCGAGGACGACATCGCCCGGCTCGGCGAGGCGTTCAACAAGATGGCCCAGAACCTCCAGCTGAAGATCAACCAGCTGGAGGACCTCTCGCGCATGCAGCGCCGGTTCGTCTCCGACGTGTCCCACGAGCTGCGGACGCCGCTGACCACGGTGCGGATGGCCGCCGACGTCATCCACGAGGCCCGCGAGGACTTCGACCCGGTGACCGCGCGGTCGGCCGAGCTCCTCGCCGACCAGCTGGACCGCTTCGAGTCGCTGCTCGCGGACCTCCTGGAGATCAGCCGCTTCGACGCGGGCGCGGCGGCGCTGGAGGCGGAGCCGATCGACCTGCGCGACGTCGTCCGCAGCGTCGTCGGCGGGGCCGAGCCGCTCGCCGAGCGCAAGGGCACCCGCATCCGGGTCCTCGGCGACCAGCAGCCCGTCGTCGCCGAGGCCGACGCGCGGCGCGTGGAGCGCGTCCTGCGCAACCTCGTCGTCAACGCCGTGGAGCACGGCGAGGGCAAGGACGTCGTGGTGCGGCTGGCGGCTGCCGGCGGCGCGGTCGCGGTGGCCGTGCGCGACTACGGCGTCGGGCTCAAGCCCGGGGAGGCCACCCGCGTCTTCAGCCGTTTCTGGCGGGCCGACCCGGCGCGCGCCCGGACCACCGGGGGCACGGGCCTGGGGCTGTCCATCGCCCTGGAGGACGCCCGGCTGCACGGCGGCTGGCTCCAGGCGTGGGGCGAGCCCGGCGGCGGGTCGCAGTTCCGGCTGACGCTGCCCCGGACGGCCGACGAGCCGCTGCGGGGCTCCCCGATCGCCCTGGAACCCAAGGACTCGCGGCGCAACCGGGGGCTGGACGACGCCGGCCTGCCCCGCGGCGGCGGCGACGGCGAGAAGCGGGCCACGGTGCCCGTGCACCCGCCCGGCACGGCCGGGCAGGCCCACGCGTCCCGGGACCCGCTGGTGCCGCGGACGTCCGCCGAGCCGCCCACCGCCGACCCGACGGCGCTGCCCGGCAACGGCGCGCGGGTGGTGTCCCGGACCGCGACGGGCCCCCGCCGGACGGAGGAAGCGCCGGACACCCTGTCGGCCCCCTCGCCCGGACCGCACCGCCGTGCCGCCGGGGGGCCCGGCCCGGCACCGGACCCCGGCCCGGACCCGGAGCCGCGGCGGCCCGGCGACGGTGCCCGGGACCCGGCCCGCGAGGTGGGCGCGCACCCCCGCGACGGCGACGGGAACGGGGACGGGACCAGCACGACCGAGGGCACGACCAGGGACAGGACCGGGGACGAGGAGGCTTCGCGTGGGCGGCGGTGAGCGCGTGCGGAGCGGCCGGTGGACGCGGCGGCGGGCGGTGGTGTTCACCGCCGGCGGCGCCGTCCTGCTGGCCGGGTGCGCGTCGATGCCGGACAGCGGCGACCTGCGGGGCGTGGAGTCCACGCCCCGCCGGGACGCCCAGGTCCGGGTGTTCGCCATGCCGCCGAGCGACGACGCGACGCCGACCCAGCTGGTGCAGGGCTTCCTCGAAGCCCTGACCAGTGACGACCCCCAGTACAAGACCGCCCGGATGTACCTGACCCCCCGGGCGGCGAAGACCTGGCAGCCGGAACGGTCCACCACCGTGCTGGCCGACGGACCCAACGCCACCGTCCGCGCCCCGGTCCGGGACGACGAGGACGAGGTCGCCTTCACCCTGACCGGCCGCGAGGTCGCCACCGTGGACGCGCAGCAGGCGTTCACCCCGTCCTCGGGGTCGTACACCAAGCTGCTGCGCCTCATACGTGACCCCGAGACCCGGCAGTGGCGGATCGACGCCGTGCCGCAGGGCGTCGTCATGGGGCAGTCGGACTTCGAGCGCAACTACATGTCCGTCAACAAGTACTACTTCGCCTCCAACACCGGGGGCACGGCCCGCGACGAGCCGCCGATGGCGGTCGCCGACCCCGTCTACGTGCGCAGCCACGTGGACCCCACGACCCAGATGGTGCGCTCGCTCCTGACCGGGCCCACGACCTGGCTCGACCCGGTGGTGCGCTCCGGCTTCCCCACCGGCACCGCGCTCGCCAAGGGCGCCGGACCGCTGACCCCGGACGACCGCGGCCGTCTGGTCGTGCCGCTGAACGGCCGGGCCGCCGAGGTCGGCACCAGCCGCTGCGAGGAGATGGCGGCCCAGCTGCTGTTCACGGTGCGCAGCACCACGCCCGCGGTGGACGAGGTCGAACTGCGCTCCGGCGGCAGGGAACTCTGCTCCCTGGCCCAGGAGAGTGCCGAGGCCGTCGCCACCCGCGGCTCCCTGCACAGCCCCGAGTACCTGTACTTCCTCGACGAGGAACAGCGGGCGGTGCGGATCGCCGCCGGCGCCGACGACACCGAACCCGAGCCGGTGCCCGGAGCCCTGGGCGAGGGGGAGAACCAGCTGCGCTCGGTGGGCGTGGCCTGGGACGAGCACACCGCCGCCGGGGTCACCCTCGACGGCCGGTCGCTGTACGTGGGGTCGCTGGTGTCGGGCGGGTCCCTCGGCGAGCCGGTGCTGCGCAGCGCCGGCAAGGCCGAGACGGACCGGCTGACGGCGCCCAGCTGGGACGCCCGCGGCGGCCTGTGGATCGCGGACCGCGACCCCGAGGCGCCCCGGCTGCTGCTCCTGGAGGAGGGCGCGGGGGAGCCGATAGAGGTGCGCACGCCCGGACTGGACGGCCGGATCAGGGCGGTCCGGGTCGCCGCCGACGGGGTGCGGATCGCCCTCGTCGTGGAGAAGGGCGACCGGCGGTCCCTGCTGATCGGGCGGATCGAGCGCGGCAGGCCCGACGGCGGGACGGCGGAACGCGCCCCGGTGACCGTGCTGGAACTGCGTTCCGCGGCCCCCGAACTGGAGCAGGTCACGGCCATGTCGTGGACCGGGGACAGCCGGCTCGTCGTGGTCGGCCGCGAACAGGGCGGCGTGGAGCAGATGCGCTACGTCGAGGTCGACGGCTCCACACCCGATGTGCCGCAGCCCGCGGCGCTGACCGGCGTCAAGGCGGTCACCGCCTCCCCGGACGACCGGGTGCCGCTGGTGGCGTACTCGGTGGACGGCATCGTCCGGCTCCCGTCGGCGGGCCAGTGGCAGAAGATCACCAAGGGGACCGCGCCGGTCTATCCGGGGTGAGCGATTCCGGCCGGTGCTGACCCGCCCGGTTTTCCACAGGCGTTGTCCACAGGGCTGGCCGGGGGTGGTGGACCGGGGCACAGTGGCCTCATGCGCGCCTGGTGGCAGGACCTCACCGACCTGGTGCTCCCGCCCGAGTGCGGCGGGTGCGCCAGACCGCGCGCGGTGCTGTGCCGGCGGTGCCGTGCGGTGCTGGACCGGAGCGGGCCGCGCCGGGTGCGGCCCCGGCCGGAGCCGCCCGGTCTGCCGGAGGTGCACGCGGCCGCCCGGTACGGCGACGAGGTGCGGGCGGCGCTGCTGGCGCACAAGGAACGCGGCGCCCTGGCCCTGGCGGCACCGCTGGGCGAGGCGCTGGCGGGCGCGGTGCGGGCGGCGCTGACCGCGTCCGGTGGGCCGGCCGCCGGACCCGGCGGGGGCGGTGTGCTGCTCGTGCCGGTGCCGTCCGCGCGGCGGGCGGTGCGGGCCCGCGGGCACGACCCCGCCCGGCGGATCGCGTTCGCCGCCGCGGGTGACCTGCGGCGGGCGGGGGTACCCGCCCAGGTACTTCCCGCGCTGCGGCAACGGCGGCCCGTGGCCGACCAGTCGGAGCTGGGTCCCCGGGAGCGGCTGGCCAACGTGGCCGGCGCGTTCGGGGTCGTTCCCGGCGCGGGGCGGCTGCTCGGCGAAGGACGGGTGGTGCTCGTCGACGACCTGATGACCACGGGAGCCTCCCTGGCGGAGGCCGCGCGGGCGGTGCGCGGGGCGACGCGGACCGCGGCGGAGCGGCGGACGGCGGCGACCGGCCGGGCCCGACCGGCCCGGTCCGGCCGTCCGGACGGGGACCATCGGCGGGCCGGGTGGCCGGATACCGCGGCCGGTGCGGGGTACGGATCGAGCAATCCGGCGTCCGCGCTCGTGTACACGGGTGAGACAGGGGAAGGGAGAGGGCAACGACGGAACGCACCGCAACGAGGGAGAACGGGCCGGCGGACAGGACGTCCGGCGCACACGGCGATAGCAGCGGGAACGGCGGGCGAAGGCCGCGTCGGCGCGCACACGGGGATCGGCACGGACGGGCTGGTGGCGGCGGTGGTCGCGGCATCACCGGCTTCCTTCGAAATAAACCGGAACTGACAGGAAACTTGCGTCGTTGCAGGTAATGAGAGGCTGAATTCACCTGAACGGAGGTACGCCGCGGTAGAGGGTGACGACATCCGTCCGGGCGAGATATGTTCGGTTGTGAGGGAAAGCCGCAGGCCACACCTGACGAATCCGAATGCCGAGGCGTGGGTTTTCCGTTATCACCCACGCCGGTGGAGTGGAGATCTCGCCCGCGGGGGAGGAGGTGGAAGTCACCGAGTCCGAGGTTCCGGGGGTTACCGGAACCGGGTGCAAAAGGGAGACGCTCCGCACCGAGGCGGAGTGATCCGGGAACGGAGTTCTGCGTGGACATCGTCGTCAAGGGCCGCAAGACAGAGGTGCCCGAGCGGTTCCGGAAGCACGTGGCCGAGAAGCTGAAGCTGGACAAGATCCAGAAGCTCGACGGCAAGGTGATCAGCCTGGACGTCGAGGTGTCCAAGGAGCCCAACCCCCGACAGGCCGACCGCTGCGACCGGGTGGAGATCACCCTGCGCACCCGCGGCCCGGTCATCCGGGCGGAAGCCGCGGCGAGCGACCCCTACGCGGCGCTCGACCTGGCGGCGGAGAAGCTGGACGCCCGGCTGCGCAAGCAGCACGACAAGCGCTTCTCGCGACGTGGCGCCCGCAGGATCTCGGCCGCCGAGGTCCCCGACCACGTCCCGGGCGTGGCGACGCTCAACGGCACCGGTGCGCAGGTCTCCGAGGAGGAGACCGAGGCCGTCACCACCAAGAAGATCGGCTCGCTGGAGGTCCAGGGGGACGGTCCCCTCGTCGTCCGCGAGAAGACCCACGTCGCCGCCCCCATGACGCTCGACCAGGCCCTGTACGAAATGGAACTGGTGGGGCACGACTTCTATCTCTTCGTCGACTCCGAGACCAAGGAACCCAGCGTCGTCTACCGGCGGCACGCCTACGACTACGGCGTGATCCACCTGCAGACCGACACGATGGTCACACAGTCCCACTCCCCCGAGGCGGGCGGGACGCTCGGCGGCTGATGACCGCCGGGTGACAGCAGGGCCGGTGCCCCTGGTGCGCGTGTGCGCCCCCAGGGGCACCGGTGTGCGCCCCCGGGGGCGCCGCGCGCTGTCACCCCTGTGGCGTCCGGCATGGAATCATGGCGGCAGCGGCCCAACCGGTGGGTCGTTGCCTTGGGTTGGCGATGGCTCAGAACCACAGGCCACAGCCTTCAGGGGGAGGAACGATGGCGGACAGCTTTGGACCGATGCGGGCCGCGGGCGCCGACGACGGCACCGTCGGCACGGGCCCGGCCGCGGGTTCACCCCGCACGGAACCGATCAGAGTCCTGGTGGTGGACGACCACGCGCTGTTCCGCCGCGGCCTGGAGATCGTCCTCGCCGCCGAGGAGGACATCCAGGTCGTGGGGGAGGCGGGGGACGGCGCCGAAGCCGTCGAGAAGGCCGCCGACCTGCTGCCCGACATCATCCTGATGGACGTGCGGATGCCCAAGCGGGGCGGGATCGAGGCGTGCACCTCCATCAAGGAGGTCGCCCCGAGCGCCAAGATCATCATGTTGACGATCAGCGACGAGGAAGCCGACCTCTACGACGCGATCAAGGCGGGCGCGACCGGCTACCTGCTCAAGGAGATCTCCACCGACGAGGTGGCCACCGCCATCCGCGCGGTCGCCGACGGGCAGTCCCAGATCAGTCCGTCCATGGCGTCCAAACTCCTCACCGAGTTCAAGTCGATGATCCAGCGCACCGACGAACGCCGGCTCGTGCCCGCACCCCGTCTGACGGACCGTGAGCTGGAAGTCCTCAAACTCGTCGCCACCGGAATGAACAACCGGGACATCGCCAAGGAACTGTTCATCTCCGAGAACACCGTGAAGAACCACGTCCGCAACATTCTGGAGAAGCTGCAACTGCACTCCAGGATGGAGGCCGTGGTCTACGCGATGCGGGAGAAGATCCTCGAGATCCGCTGATCCGCTGATCCGCTGATCCGCTGATCTGCTGGTCCGGTGATCCGCTGATGTGCGGTCCCACTGATGTGCGAGCCCCGAGATTCGCCGCCCGGCGGCAGGGGCGCGCAGGCCGGGCTGTCCCGGGGCTGCCTCGTCCGCGGCTACCGTCACCGCCGGCGCCTGCGGCGACCACCGGGTCCCCCTGTGCCGCCGCGCACCCCCCTCGCCGCCGCGCACCCCCCTCGCCGCCGCGTGAGCATGCGCCGTCTCGGCAGCCGCCCCGGCCACCGCCCCGCGCCGCCGGGACCGTCGGCGCCGCCCTGCCCCACCGTCCCGCTCCGCCCCGCCGGGACCGTCTGCGCCGCGTTTCGCCCCGCGCTGCCGAGTCCCGCCGCGCCGCGACCGTCCGCCGCCTCCGCCCGCGCCGCCCCGTCGGCCGCCGTCGCGACCGTCCGTGGCGCGACCGTCCGTGGCGCGGGCGGTCGCGGCGCGGATCAGCCGAGGGCGCGGGCGAGTTCGGCCGCCAGCGGGCCCCGCAGGTCCTCCGGGTCCAGGCGCTCGACCCGGACGTCCGTGCACCCCACCCAGCCGGCCGCCTCCACCAGCGCCCGCGCGAGCGCCGGGACCGTGCCGGGGCCGTCCACCGAGACCTGCCGGGCGACCAGCGTGCGCCCCTCGCGCGCCGGGTCCACCCGGCCCACGAGCCGGCCGCCGGACAGCAGCGGCATCGCGAAGTAGCCGTGCACCCGCTTCGGTCTCGGGACGTACGCCTCCAGCCGGTGGGTGAAGCCGAAGATCCGCTCCGTGCGCGCCCGTTCCCACACCAGGGAGTCGAACGGCGACAGCAGCGTCGTGCGGTGCCGCCCGCGCGGCGGGGTCGCCAGCGCCTCCGGATCCGCCCAGGCCGGCTTGCCCCATCCCTCCACGGTCACCGGCACCAGCCCCGAGTCGGCGATCACCGCGTCCACCTGTTCGCCCTTGAGGCGGTGGTAGTCGGCGATGTCCGCGCGGGTCCCCACCCCCAGGGCGCGGCCCGCCAGACCCACCAGACGGCGCAGGCACTCGGTGTCGTCCAGCTCGTCGTGCAGCAGGTCGTCGGGCACGGCGCGCTCGGCCAGGTCGTAGACCCGCTTCCAGCCGCGCCGCTCCACGCACACCACCTCCCCGTACATCAGGGCGCGTTCGACGGCGACCTTGGCGCCGGACCAGTCCCACCACTCGCTGGTGCGCTTGGCGCCGCCCAGTTCCGTCGCCGTGAGCGGTCCCTGTGCGCGCAGCTGCTCGACGACCCGGTCGTAGGTGCCGTCGGGCAGCTCGTGGTGCCAGTGCGGGCGGTTGCGGTATGCGCGGCGGCGGAAGGCGAAGTGCGGCCACTCCTCGATCGGCAGGATGCACGCGGCGTGCGACCAGTACTCGAAGGAGTGCGGCGGCTGCGGGCCGGTCCTCCAGTACGCCTCCTCGACCGCGGCGCGGCCCACGGCGCCCAGCCGGGCGTAGGCGATCAACTCGTGGGAGCGGGCGAGGACCGAGATCGTGTCGAGCTGCACCGCGCCCAGCCGGCGGAGCACCCCGCGCACCCCCGAGCGGCGGTCGGGCGCGCCGAGGTAGCCCTGGGCCCGCAGGGCGATGCGGCGGGCCTCGTCCGCCGACAGTTCCGTCATGGCACGCGGGAGGGTCGTCGTCATACGTCCGCACGATAGACCTCGCCACAGACAACGCCCGCCCGCACGGGCCTCATCCGGGGGCCGGGAGGTACGGGGCGGACGACGGCAGGCCCAGGTCGGAAGGGAGCAGCGATCCCACCCAGCAGTCCCGCAGCACGCCCTTGTTGTTCAGCGCCGAGCGCAGCGTGCCCTCCACCACGAAACCCGCGCGTTCGGCCACCGCGCGGGAGGCGCGGTTGCCCACCTCGGCACGCCACTCCACGCGGTCCACCGACACCCGGGTGAACGCCCAGCGGCACACCGCGACGGCGGCCTCGGTGATGTGGCCCCGGCCCCGGTGCTCCTTCGCGCCCCAGAAGCCGATCTCGCCGACACCCAGCGACCGCATGCTGATGCTGAGCATGCCGGTCAGCTCCCCGGCGGGCAGGAAGACGCCGAAGGTGAACATCGAGCCGTTCGCCCAGCCGTCCGGGGCCATCTCCTCCGTGAAGCCGCGCGCGTGCTCGGGCAGGTAGGGGGAGGGGATCGTGGTCCAGCGCTGGATCTCGGGGTCCTGGCAGGCCGCGTACACGGCGTCGGTGTCCTCGGGGCCCACGGCGCGCAGGACGAGACGGTCGGTGGTGAGGGTGACGGGGTCCATCGGCCGATTCTGCGTGCGGGGCCCGGACGGCGCCATCGGCTGCGCCGTGCGTGAGACGGTGATCACCCTTCGCACAAATTCGCCGGGATGACGCGGCACCATCGGCGGGGCCCGTCCGTTGTCCCCTGTGGAGCAGCCGTGCAACAGATGTGAAGCAGCCGACGGTCACCGCCCCGGCAGGCCTCCCGGCGTGGTGGGGTCCTCGCATACGATGGCCGTTGCCCCGTCAGTGGAACGAAACCGACCGTCCCAGGCCCGACCGGCAAGGAGACCAACCCCCGTGTCCGTCCTCTCGAAGATCATGCGTGCAGGCGAAGGCAAGATCCTGCGCAAGCTGCACCGCATCGCGGACCAGGTCAACTCCATCGAAGAGGACTTCGTCGACCTCTCCGACGCCGAGCTGCGGGCCCTCACCGACGAGTACAAGCAGCGGTACGCGGACGGTGAGAGCCTGGACGACCTGCTCCCCGAGGCCTTCGCCACGGTGCGCGAGGCCGCCAAGCGCGTCCTCGGCCAGCGCCACTACGACGTGCAGATCATGGGCGGTGCCGCCCTGCACATGGGCTACGTCGCCGAGATGAAGACCGGTGAGGGCAAGACCCTCGTCGGCACCCTGCCGGCGTATCTGAACGCGCTGGCCGGCAAGGGCGTCCACATCATCACGGTCAACGACTACCTCGCCGAGCGCGACTCCGAGATGATGGGCCGCGTCCACAAGTTCCTGGGCCTCGACGTCGGCTGCATCCTGGCCAACATGACGCCGGCCCAGCGCCGCGAGCAGTACGCCTGCGACATCACCTACGGCACCAACAACGAGTTCGGCTTCGACTACCTCCGCGACAACATGGCGTGGTCCAAGGAGGAACTCGTCCAGCGCGGCCACAACTTCGCCATCGTCGACGAGGTGGACTCCATCCTCATCGACGAGGCCCGTACGCCGCTGATCATCTCCGGCCCGGCCGACCAGGCCACCAAGTGGTACGGCGACTTCGCCAAGCTGGTCCGGCGCCTCAAGCGGGGCGAGCCCGGCAACCCCCTCAAGGGCATCGAGGAGACCGGCGACTACGAGGTCGACGAGAAGAAGCGCACCGTCGCGATCCACGAGTCCGGCGTCGCCAAGGTCGAGGACTGGCTGGGCATCGACAACCTCTACGAGTCGGTGAACACCCCGCTGGTCGGCTACCTGAATAACGCCATCAAGGCCAAGGAGCTCTTCAAGCGGGACAAGGACTACGTCATCATCGACGACGAGGTCATGATCGTCGACGAGCACACCGGACGTATCCTCGCCGGCCGCCGCTACAACGAGGGCATGCACCAGGCCATCGAGGCCAAGGAGGGCGTGCCGATCAAGGACGAGAACCAGACGCTCGCCACGATCACGCTGCAGAACTTCTTCCGCCTCTACAAGCGCCGGGACCACGACGGCAAGGAGATCCCGGGCCTGTCCGGCATGACCGGTACGGCGATGACCGAGGCCGCCGAGTTCCACCAGATCTACAAGCTCGGCGTGGTGCCCATCCCGACCAACCGGCCGATGGTCCGCAAGGACCAGTCGGACCTGATCTACCGCACCGAGGTCGCCAAGTTCGAGGCGGTCGTCGACGACATCGAGGAGAAGCACCGCAAGGGGCAGCCGATCCTCGTCGGCACCACCTCGGTGGAGAAGTCCGAGTACCTCTCCCAGCAGCTCAGCAAGCGCGGCATCCAGCACGAGGTGCTCAACGCCAAGCACCACGAGCGGGAGGCGTCGATCGTCGCCCAGGCCGGCCGCAAGGGCAGTGTCACGGTCGCCACGAACATGGCCGGCCGCGGTACGGACATCAAGCTGGGCGGCAACCCCGAGGACCTCGCCGAGGCGGAGCTGCGCCAGCGCGGCCTCGACCCGGAGCAGCACATCGAGGAGTGGGCGCAGGCCCTCCCGGACGCGCTGGAGCGGGCCGAGCAGGCGGTCAAGGCGGAGAAGGAGGAGGTCGAGCGGATCGGCGGCCTCTACGTCCTCGGCACCGAGCGGCACGAGTCGCGGCGCATCGACAACCAGCTGCGCGGTCGTTCCGGCCGTCAGGGCGACCCGGGCGAGTCCCGCTTCTACCTGTCGCTGGGCGACGACCTGATGCGGCTGTTCAAGGCCCAGATGGTCGAGCGCGTGATGTCCATGGCGAACGTGCCGGACGACGTGCCGATCGAGAACAAGATGGTCACGCGGGCCATCGCCTCCGCCCAGTCGCAGGTCGAGACGCAGAACTTCGAGACCCGCAAGAACGTCCTGAAGTACGACGAGGTCCTCAACCGCCAGCGCGAGGTCATCTACGGCGAGCGGCGCCGCGTCCTGGAGGGCGAGGACCTGCAGGACCAGATCCACCACTTCATGGACGACACCATCGACGCCTACGTCCAGGCGGAGACCGCCGAGGGCTTCCCCGAGGACTGGGACCTGGACCGCCTGTGGGGCGCCTTCAAGCAGCTCTACCCGGTCAAGGTCACCGTCGAGGAGCTGGAGGAGGAGGCCGGCGACCGGGCCGGGCTGACCGCCGAGTTCATCGCCGACTCCGTCAAGGAGGACATCCGGCGCCAGTACGAGGAGCGCGAGGCCCAGCTCGGCTCCGAGATCATGCGCGAGCTGGAGCGCCGGGTCGTGCTGTCGGTCCTGGACCGCAAGTGGCGCGAGCACCTCTACGAGATGGACTACCTCCAGGAGGGCATCGGCCTGCGGGCCATGGCGCAGAAGGACCCGCTGGTCGAGTACCAGCGCGAGGGCTTCGACATGTTCCAGGCCATGATGGACGGCATCAAGGAGGAGTCCGTCGGCTACCTGTTCAACCTGGAGGTCCAGGTCGAGCAGCAGGTCGAGGAGGTCCCGGTGGAGGACGCCCCGCAGGCCGCCGCCCAGGACGCCGTGCCGGCGCAGGCCGGGGCCGCCCGTCCCGAGATCCGCGCCAAGGGCCTCGACGCCCCGCAGCGGCGCAACCTGCACTTCTCGGCGCCCACCGTGGACGGCGAGGGCGGCACCGTCGAGGGCGAGTTCGCCGAGGACGAGCCGGTGCGCTCCGCGGCCGACGGCCTCACCCGCGCCGAGCGCCGCAAGCAGGCCCGGGGCGGACGCCGCCGCAAGAAGTAGCCGCCGGCCGCCCGCCTGGTCGGCGGGCGGCGGTGAGACCGGCCGAGGGCCGGGTGGCCCAGGAGATCCTGGGGCACCCGGCCCTTCGGCGTGCGGGGTACCGGCCCTGCGGGGGTGTCGACGGGGGTCCGGGTACGGCCGGGCGGCGAGGCGGGTCGGGGGCGGTCGGCTGCCGGAGGGCTTGGGCTCCCCGGCATGTCGTGGGGCGGCCGTCGTCGGGCGGTTGTCGCTGGCCGGGGGCGCTAAGTGGTTGTCGCTGGGCGCCTTCTCGCGGGCGGGTTCTCGTTGGTCCGGTCGTCGCGGGTTGATTCTCGGCGGGCGCCGGACGCCGGGCCGGGCGCGGAGGCCGGGGCGCTGGTTCCGGACGGCAGGCGCCTGCCGCCTGCCGCCCGCCGTCCGGCGCCTGGAAGCCCCGGAGGCGCCCGGTGGCCCCGGAGGCGTCCCGCGGTGCTCCAGGGCCGTCGCCATCGGAACGGCGTGGGCCGGGGGGTGCCCCTATCTCTTTCGTCAAGGGGCGGGTCGGTTGATTGGTGATGTTTCAGGTGGCTTGGGGGGCGGTGTGAGGTTGGAAGAACGTGCCGTCGCGGAG
>NZ_JBWHZP010000034.1:0-22628 GCF_056323165.1 Streptomyces sp. 3-6 | reverse complement strand
CCCGATGTCCGACGTCCGCGTCGTCGTCATCGACTGCACCGACACCGGCGCGTCACCACCCACCGCCACCGACCCCACCTGGATCCTGCGGCTCCTGCGGCGCTCGGCCAGCTTGATCGGAACGGACGGCATGCCGAGAGAAATCGCAGTCATCTGCAGTGCAACCCCAAGTCGTGGATCAAGTCCGGCTCCCCGTGAGCAGCGGGCTCCGAGTCCCGAGATTACGGTACGGGCGCGCGGCCGGGCACATCGCGCCTCCAAACCCATCCAAAGGACGACGGCCCGGAACGCGGCGGTTCCGGGCCGTCGTGAACGGCGGGTGACGGGTGTCCGGCCGGGCCGTGGCTAGGAGATGCGGACCGGGTTGACCACGTCGGCGACGAGGACGAGCAGCGTGAAGCAGACGAAGATCCCGGCCACCACGTAGGCCACCGGCATCAGTTTCGCGACGTCGAACGGTCCCGGGTCGGGGCGGCGCAGGATCCGGGCGAGGTTGCGGCGCAGGGACTCCCACATGGCGCCCGCGATGTGGCCGCCGTCGAGCGGCAGCAGCGGGAGCATGTTGAACAGGAACAGGGAGAGGTTGAAGCCGCCGAGCAGCATCACGAACATGGCCATCTGCTGGGAGGCCGGGATCTCCAGGGTGGCGATCTCGCCGCCGACCCGGGCCGCGCCCACGACGCCCATCGGGGAGTCGGGTTCGCGCGGTCCGTCGCCGAAGGCCGCGTCCCACAGGGCGGGGACCTTCGACGGCAGGGCGGCGAGGGAGTCGACGGCGTCGCCGACCCGGTCGGTCATCCAGACCACGGAGTCGCCGAGGTCCTGCTTGACGACGCCGGTGGCCGCGCTGAAGCCGAGGAAGCCCGCCTTGACGTACTCGCCCTCGACATAGGTGCCGTTGCCGTCCTTCTTGGCGACCAGGTTGGTGGCGATCTTCGCCTGGAGGGCGACCTCCTGGCCGCCGCGGTCGACGACGATCGGCACCTGCTTGCCCGCGCTGTCCCGGATGAGGTCGGAGAGCGTGGTCCAGTCCTCGGTGCGCACGCCGTCGAAGGCGACGATCCGGTCGCCCGCCTTCAGGCCGGCCGCCTCGGCCGGGGACTCGGGGTCGCCGGCCTTGCACGTGTCGCGGTTCTCGCTCTGGGAGATGACGCACGGCGAGACGGAGCTGACCGTGGTGGTCTGCTGCTGGATCCCGAAGCCCATCAGGACGGTCAGGAACAGCGCCACGGCGAGGATCAGGTTCATGAAGGGGCCGGCGAACATGATGACGACCCGTTTCCACGGCTTGCGCGTGTAGAACAGGCGCTTCTCGTCGCCGGGCCGCAGTTCCTCGAAGGCCGCCGAGCGGGCGTCCTCGATCATGCCGCGCCACGGGGAGGTGGAGCGGGCCTCCAGCCGTCCGTCGGGGCCCGGCGGGAACATGCCGATCATCCGGATGTAGCCGCCGAACGGGATCGCCTTGACGCCGTACTCGGTCTCGCCCCGCTGCCGCGACCAGAGGGTGGGTCCGAAGCCGACCATGTACTGCGGCACCCGGATGCCGAACATCTTGGCCGTCGACAGGTGGCCCAGCTCGTGCCAGGCGATGGAGACCAGCAGGCCGACCGCGAAGACGACTATGCCGAGGAAGAACATCAGGGTCGTCATGCACGCGCCTCCGCGCTCGCCGTCCGGTCGGTCAGTTCCCGGACCCGCGTACGGGCCCAGGTCTCCGCTTCGAGGACGTCCGACACGGTCAGCGAGGTTCCCGGCCGCGGGGTGCCGTGTTCCTCCACCACCCGTGTGACGGTCTCGATGATGCCGTTGAACGGCAACGTGCCGGCCCGGAAGGCCTCCACGCACTCCTCGTTGGCGGCATTGAACACCGCCGGCGCCGTCCCGGCGAGCTCGCCCACGTGCCGGGCGAGGTTCACCGAGGGGAACGCCTCGTTGTCCAGGGGGAAGAACTCCCAGGTGGACGCCTTGCTCCAGTCGAAGACCGGGGCGGCGTCGGGGACCCTCTCGGGCCAGCCGAGGCCGATGGCGATCGGGCCCCGCATGTCGGGGGGCGTCGCCTGGGCCAGTGTCGATCCGTCCGTGAACTCAACCATCGAGTGGACATACGACTGCGGGTGCACGACGACCTCAATGCGGTCGAAGGGAATGTCGTAGAGCAGGTGCGCCTCGATGACTTCCAGGCCCTTGTTGACGAGCGTCGCCGAGTTGATGGTGATCACCGGTCCCATCGCCCAGGTGGGGTGGGCGAGGGCGTCCTCGACGGTGACGTCGGCCAGCTCCGCCCGGGTCCGGCCGCGGAAGGGGCCGCCGGAGGCGGTGACGACCAGCTTGCGGACGTCGGCGCGGGTGCCCGCGGCGAGCGCCTGGAACAGCGCGGCGTGCTCGGAGTCCACCGGGATGATCTGACCGGGCTTGGCCAGCGCCTTGACGAGCGGGCCGCCGACGATGAGCGACTCCTTGTTGGCGAGCGCGAGGGTGCGGCCCGCCTCCAGGGCGGCGAGGGTCGGGGCCAGGCCGATGGAGCCGGTGATGCCGTTGAGGACGGTGTGGGCGGGCGAGGCGGCGGCCTGGGTGGCCGCGTCGGGCCCGGCGAGGATCTCGGGCAGCGGCTCCCCGGCCCCGTACCGCGCGGACAGCGCCTCCCGCAGGGCGGGGACGGCGTCCTCGCGGGCGACGGCGACCGTGCGCACCCGCAGCCGGTGGGCCTGCTCGGCGAGGAGGCCGGTGCGGCTGCCGTGGGCGGACAGGGCGGTGACACGGAAGCGGTCGGGGTTGCGCAGCACGAGGTCGATGGCCTGGGTGCCGATCGACCCGGTGGAGCCGAGGATCACCACGTCCTTGGGGCCGTCCCCGGCAACGGGGTCGTACACCAGATGGGGATCGGCCAGGGGAGCTGGAGCGTCGGTCATGGGCTCTATTGTGTCCGGTCGCGCCGGCTGCCGGGTCCCGCCCCGGCAGCCGGTTTCGCGTGTCCCTCGTGCGCCGGCCGCCGTGCGGGGGCGGGGTGGGCGGTCAGCAGGCGGTCAACGGATCGGCCGGTGCACGTTCTCCTTGGTGCTCGGGCCGGGGGAGGCGTCCGCGATCCAGGGGCCGTCCCCGGAGGGGTCGACGACGCCCTGCTCCAGCCAGGCGTAGGTGCCGGACAGGACGCCCTTGACGACCTTGCGGTCCAGGTCGTCGGTGTTGGTCCACAGCCGGCCGAACAGTTCCTCGACGCGGATGCGGGACTGGCGGCAGAAGGCGTCGGCGAGCTGGTACGCCTCGCGGCCGTTCTCGCCCCGGCCGCGCAGCAGCTCGGCGCGGACGCAGGCGGCGCTCATGGCGAACAGTTCGGCGCCGATGTCGACGATCCGGCCGAGGAAGCCCTGCTTGGTCTCCATCCTCCCCTGCCAGCGGGACATGGCGTAGAAGGTGGAGCGGGCCAGCTTGCGGGAGGTGCGCTCGACGTAGCGCAGGTGCGTGGCGAGGTCGACGCCGTGCTTGAAGTCGCCGTAGGAGCCGGGGAGCTGTCCCGGTCCGGCGACCAGCCTGGGCAGCCACTTGGCGTAGAAGACGCCCGCCCCGGCGCCCGCCCGGGCCTTGTCGCCGAGGGACTTCTCGGGGTCGATCAGGTCGCCGGCGACGGACAGGTGGGCGTCGACCGCCTCCCGCGCGATCAGCAGGTGCATGATCTCGGTGGAGCCCTCGAAGATGCGGTTGATGCGCAGGTCCCGCAGCAACTGCTCGGCGGGCACGGCGCGTTCGCCCCGGGCGCGCAGGGACTCGGCGGTCTCGAAGCCGCGTCCGCCGCGGATCTGGACCAGTTCGTCCGCCATCAGGCAGGCCATCTCCGAGCCGTACAGCTTGGCGAGGGCGGCCTCGATGCGGATGTCGTTGCGGTCCTCGTCGGCCATCTGCGAGGACAGGTCGAGGACCGCCTCCAGGGCGAAGGTGGTGGCGGCGATGAAGGAGATCTTGGAGCCGACCGCCTCGTGCAGCGCCACCGGCTTGCCCCACTGCTCCCGGGCGGCCGACCACTCACGGGCGATCTTCAGGCACCACTTCCCGGCGCCGACGCACATCGCGGGCAGGGACAGCCGGCCGGTGTTGAGGGTGGTGAGGGCGATCTTCAGGCCCTGGCCCTCCTCGCCGATGCGGTGGGCGGCGGGCACCCGGACCCGGTGGAAGCGGGTGACGCCGTTCTCCAGGCCGCGCAGGCCCATGAAGGCGTTGCGGTTCTCCACCGTGATGCCCTCGGAGCCGGCCTCGACGACGAAGGCGGTGATGCCGCCCCGGTGGCCCTCGGACGTCGGCACCCGGGCCATGACCACCAGCAGGTCGGCGACGACGCCGTTGGTGGTCCACAGCTTCACGCCGTCGAGGACGTAGTCGTCGCCGTCGGGCACGGCGGTGGTGGCGAGCCGGGCCGGGTCGGAGCCGACGTCCGGCTCGGTGAGCAGGAAGGCCGAGATGTCGGTACGCGCACAGCGCGGCAGGAACGTCTCCCGCTGCTCCCGGGTGCCGAACATCTTCAGCGGCTGCGGGACGCCGATCGACTGGTGGGCGGAGAGCAGCGCGCCGATGGCCGGGCTGGCGGAGCCGACCAGGGCCAGGGCCTTGTTGTAGTAGACCTGGGTCAGGCCGAGGCCGCCGTACTGGGTGTCGATCTTCATGCCGAGGGCGCCGAGCTCCTTGAGCCCGGTGATCACCGCGTCGGGGATCCGCGCCTCGCGCTCGATCAGGGCGCCGTCGATCTTCGTCTCGCAGAAGTCGCGCAGTTTGGCGAGGAACTCCTCGCCGCGCTGGGCGGCCTCGTGGTCTGGCAGCGGGTGCGGGTGGATCAGGTCGAGGCGGAAGCGGCCGAGGAACAGTTCCTTGGCGAAGCTGGGCTTGCGCCAGTGCTGTTCCCGGGCCGCCTCCGCGACCCGGCGGGCCTCACGTTCGGTGACGGTGGGGGAAGACGGAACCGGGGGTGTTGCGGGCGTTGCGGGTGTTGCGGACATGAGGCTCACCTCGCCGCGAATCGGGGGGAGTGGGTACGTTGCCGACTGCTGCTACCCGATCGTATGTACCGGACGCGTAGCGGCCCCACCACCCTTCGTGCGGCCGTTCGGCTCATCCCCGCCCCGCGTCCACGGCCCCTGGGCGGGCCGCCCGGGGCCGTTCAGGACGGCGAAGGGCCCGGCGCCGGAGGGACGGCGCCGGGCCCTGCGGGCGGACGGCCGGGCTCAGAGGGCGAGGCCGGTCAGGACCATCACCCGCTCGTAGGTGTAGTCCTCCATCGCGAACCGGACGCCCTCACGGCCCACGCCGGACTGCTTGGTGCCGCCGTACGGCATCTGGTCGGCGCGGTAGGAGGGCACGTCGCCGATGACCACGCCGCCGACCTCCAGGGCCCGGTGGGCGCGGAAGGCGGCCTGCAGGTCGTGGGTGAACACGCCCGCCTGGAGGCCGTACTTGGAGTCGTTGACGGCGGCGAAGGCGGCGTCCTCGCCGTCCACCTTCTGCACGGTCAGGACGGGGCCGAAGACCTCCTCGCAGGAGAGGGTGACGTCGGCCGGCACGTCGGTCAGCACGGTCGGCGCGTACGAGGCGCCGTCCCGCTTGCCGCCGGTGCGCAGCGTGGCGCCGGCCGCGACCGCCTCGTCGACCCACGCCTCGACGCGCTGCGCCGCGTCCTCGCTGATCAGCGGGCCGACGTCGGTCGTGTCGTCGTTCGGGTCCCCGGTGACCTGGGCCTCGACGGCGGCGACGATGCGCGGCAGCAGCCGGTCGTACACGGAGGCGTCCGCGATGACCCGCTGCACGGAGATGCAGGACTGGCCGCCCTGGTAGTTGGAGAAGGTGGCGATGCGCTGCGCGGCCCGGTCGAGGTCCTCGTCGCTCGCGAAGTCGGCGAGGACGACGGCCGCGCCGTTGCCGCCGAGTTCCAGGGTGCAGTGCTTGCGCGGCACCGAGTCCATGATCGCGTAGCCGACCTGCTCGGAGCCGGTGAAGGAGATGACCGGCAGCCGCTCGTCCCGCACCAGGGCGGGCATGCGGTCGTTGGGCACCGGCAGGATGCTCCAGGAGCCGGCCGGCAGGTCGGTCTCGGCGAGCAGCTCACCGAGGATCAGACCGGACAGCGGGGTCGCCGGGGCGGGCTTGAGGACGATCGGGGCGCCGGCGGCGATGGCCGGGGCGATCTTGTGGGCGCACAGGTTCAGCGGGAAGTTGAACGGCGCGATGCCGAGGACCACGCCCTTGGGGAAGCGGCGGGTGAAGGCGAGCCGTCCCTGGCCGCCGGCGTCGGTGTCGAGCCGCTGGGCCTCGCCGCCGTTGAACCGGCGCGCCTCCTCGGCGGCGAACCGGAAGACGGACACCGCCCGGCCGACCTCGCCGCGCGCCCACTTGACCGGCTTGCCGTTCTCGGCGGAGATCAGCAGCGCGATCTCCTCGGTGCGCTCCACGAGGCGGCGGCTGACGTGGTCCAGGGCGGCGGCGCGGACGTGGGCGGGGGTGGCGGCGAAGGCGTCCCGCACGGCGCACGCGGCGGCCACGGCCTCCTCGACCTGGGCGTCGGTGGGCACGCTGACCGTGCCGACGACCCGGCCGTCCCAGGGCGAGGTGACGTCGAAGGCGGCCTCGCCGGTGGCCTGGCGGCCGGCGAGCCAGAAGGCGTGGGTGGAAGTCATGGAGTCCCGGCCCTTCCGCGTGTGAGTGGATGCATGGATCGGTGAGAACCACGGTAGGGGCGGGCCGGTGGGCGGTCGTTTGTCCGAGTCGTAGCAGTCGGGTGAGCGGCCGCGCCGCTTTGGCACCTCTCCCCCGCCGGGGCCGGGAGGGGTGCGGGAACCGGCGCGTCAGTCCGCCGGATCCGTCGACGTGGCCTTCAGCGCCAGCCACAGCTCCATGCGGACGTCCGGGTCGTCCAGGGACCGGCCGAGGATCTCCTCGACGCGGCGCATGCGGTAGCGCAGGGTGTGGCGGTGCACGCCCAGGTCGGCCGCGGCGGCGTCCCACTGGCCGTGGCGGGACAGCCAGGCGCGGAGCGAGGCGACGAGGTCACCGCGCCCGGTCGCGTCGTGGTCGTGCAGGGCCCGCAGCAGTCCGTCGGCGAAGGCCCGGACCGCGTCGTCGGCGAGCAGCGGGAGGACGGACCCGGCGGCCATCTGCTCGTGCTCCACCAGGGCCCGGCCGCGCCGCCGGGCCACCGACAGGGCCTGCCCGGCCTGCTTGTAGGCGGTGGCGGCGGCGATCGGTCCGGCGGGGGCGGACAGGCCCACGACGAGGTCGCCCTGGTCGGGGCCGCCGAGGGGCCGGGCCGGGCCGCCGGTGCGGGCGGCCTCCTGGGCGGCGGCGTGGTCGCAGCAGGCGGTCACGGCGGCACCGCCGTCGGCGGCCAGCACCACCAGCCGCTCCCCCTCGGGGACGACGAGGACCGCCTCGCCGGACCGGGCGGCGGCGGACTCCACCACCTCGGTGAGGGCCCCGAGGGCGTCGGTGCCGGTGTCGCCGCGGTCGTGGACGCCGCCGGGCGCCGGCACGGTCTCCGCGACGACGATCCGGAAGGGCGCGTCGAGCAGGTCCCCGTACAGGTCGCCGGCCACCGCGCGGGCGTGGTCGGGCTGCCCGGCGAGCAGCATGCGCAGGACGGCGGCGCCGATGCGCTGTTCGGCGGCATGCAGGGAGCGGGAGCGTTCCGTCGTGAGGGTGAGCAGGGCGATCGCGGAGTGCAGGGCGTAGCGCTCGGCGGTGCCGAGGGCGGCGGCGGTGCCGACGGCGAGGGCGGCGCGGGGGCGCCGGCCGGTGCCCAGGGAGTGCAGTTCGACACGGTCGTCACGGTCGTCGCCCTCGGGTCCGGCGACGACCGCGGAGGCCGGCGCGGGCCGTTCCCGCAGCCGCTGGACGTCCGCGGTGAGGCGGGCGGCGCGCCGGCCGGCCCAGTCCGGTGCCGCCGCGACCACGGCCCCGGAGGCGTCGTAGAGCGCCGCCCACCCGTCGACCTGGGAGGCGAGGGCGGCGAGCAGGCCCTCGGGTCCGTCGCTGAGCGCGTGCCGGGTCAGGTCCCGCTGGGCGGCGAACCCGGCGGTCACCGCGCGGTACTGGTCGGCGGCGATGGCGGCCGAGACGGCCTTGCTGATCGCCAGGAACGGCGTGCGGCGCGGCACCTCCAGCAGGGGCAGGCCCTCCGCGCGGGCGGCGGCGACCAGCGCCTCGGGGATGTCGTCGTAGTGGACGCCGACGGCGAAGCCCAGCCCGACCACACCGGCCCCGGCCAGCCGCTTCACGTAGCGGCGCATGGCCTCCGGGTTCTCGGCGTCCAGCTTCAGGGCGGTGATCAGCAGCAGCTCCCCGCCCTCCATGTAGGGCACGGGGTCGGCCAGTTCGCTGGCGTGGGCCCAGCGGACGGGCACGTCGAGACGGTCCTCCCCCGCGCGCACGGTCAGCCTGAGCGCGGTGTGGTGCACGAGCGAGGCGAGCGTCAGGGGCATGGGCCTTGAGCCTTCGGGTCTGCGTCGGTGGGGCGGGAGGGGCGGGGCCGCCGACGGGTCGGTGAGCCGGTCGGCGCGGGGCGCCGGCACCGTGCCGCGTCAGGCGACGCGTTCGGCGCCGACCCGGCCGGCAGCGATCCGCAGGCGTCCGGCCGCGATCGGTGGTGCGATGATCTGTTGGCCGTCCTGTATGAAGGTCGCAGTTCGATTCTGCCTCACTGTACGGTGGCCGGCTCTCCCCGTAGGCCGGTCCCCCGGTAGCCCGGTCCTCCGGGTAAGCCGGTCCTCCGGGTAGGCCGGTCCTCCGGGTGAGCCGGCCCCGCCCCGACGGCCGGTCTCCCCGGTGGCGGGCTCCCCGGTGGCGGGTTCCCCCGGCTCACCCCCGCAGGTCGACCAGCAGCGGCGGCGCGTGCTCGCCGCGGACGTCGGTCAGCGACAGCACCGCGTGCCCCGGCGGCACCGCGTGGGCCAGCTCGGAGGCGGACCACCGTTCCCGCTCGACCTGGCGGACGGTGACCGCCCGCGCGGTCGGCGCCCGGCCGGTGATCACCCGGCGCAGCCCGTGCCACGCCTTGCCCGCCGCGCTCTCGGCGATGATCTGCCGGTCGGTGACGTCCCGGGCCTCCGTCCACTCCTTGCCCCACACCTCGGCGAAGTCCTGCCCGTCCCACGGGGTGAGCCCGGCCAGCGCCACCCGGCATCCGATGGCCCCGAGCAGCGGCCCGCGCAGCGGCCGGGGCACGTCGTCCAGGGTGCGCAGGGTCAGCACCGCGCCGGCGTTGGCCGACCGCAGCCGCTGGATGCCGCGCACGGACTCCGGCGTCACCAGCCCGGTGGCGTCGTCCAGCACCAGGCAGGCGAACAGGGACCGGTCCTCGCGCACCGTCACGCTCGCGGTGAACTGCGCGAGGACCAGCCGGGCCAGCATCCGGGAGGCGTCCGCGTGGCCGCGTTCGGGCAGGTCGATACGTACCCGCACCGGGTGGTCCAGCGCCTTCAGGGAGAACGGCCGGGACTGTCCGGAGGTGTCGAAGAACCCGGCGAAGGCGGGCCGGTCGAGCAGCGCCACCCGGTCGGCGAGCACCCCGCCCACGTCGCCGGGATGCGCCATCTGCCGTTCCCGGGCGTCCAGTTCCCGCAGCAGCGAGTCCTGCCCGGCCTCCGTCAGCCCCTGGCGCAGGGCGGCCAGCGGCCCGGGGGCGCCGTCGAGCAGCTGCCGCAGTTCGGGGACGGACGGGAAACGCCCGTGCACGGCGCGGAACGGCCCGAGGAGCTGGGCGAGGACGGTGGTGGAGCGGCGGCTGTCGCTGCCCGGGTGCGGCTCGGCCAGGTCCCCGGTCAGCCCCTCGGCGAGCACGGCGGCAGCCTCGTCCGGGTCGGTGATGCCGCCGTACAGGTCGAGGTCGTACACCGAGTCCGGGTTGCCGATCCGCACGACGACGTCGTACGCGTCGGCCGGGCCGAGCCCCGCTCCCGCGGCCCCGACCACGACCACGGCGGCCCGGCCGGCCAGCGCGTGCAGGCACAGCGACTCGGCCACGGGCCGCACGAGCCGGCCGGTCTTGCCGGAACCGGCCGGGCCGACGGCGAGCAGGGACGTGCCGAGCAGGTCGGGGCCGAGGGCGAGGCCGGTGCCGCGGTAGACGTACGGGTTGCGGGGGTCCTCCGCGGTGGTGCCCAGGCGCACCTGGCCGGTGACCAGGTCGTGCCGGGCCTGGCGGGCGGGCAGGTCGCGGGCGCCCGAGGGGTGCGGGCAGGCGGCGGCGCCCGCCTCGGTCACGGCGGCGGTGAAGCTGGCCAGGTCGTGGCGGCCGGTGCGCACGCCCTGCCAGGCGCGGGTGATCCGGGCGTGGTCGACGTCCCGCATGAGCCCGGCCCGCGCTTCGGCGGCGAGCCGTTCGGCGGCGTCGACGGCACCGGCGGCGCGGAGCGCGGGCCAGGTGGCCGGGTCGGCCTCGGGGGCGGCCGGTCGCGGCTCCTCGCGGGGGGTCCGGCGCCAGGCCGGCGGGCCGTAGCGCCGCCAGATCTCGCCGAAGCGGCCGAGCCGTCCGACGCCGACCATGATGGCTCCGGCGATCAGCACGTAGTAGGTGTAGACGGCGACGACGGCGCCGAAGCTGTGCGGTTCGGCCCAGGAGTCCGGGATCATCGCGTAGAGCGGCAGCAGCCACCAGCCGCCCAGGTAGCCGTTCCACAGCAGCGACCAGATCAGCCAGCCGACCAGGAACGCGATCAGCGCCCCGCTCAGCAGCTGCCGTCCGGGCACCTGCTCGGGTTCCTCCTCCGGGCGCGGCCGGTGCCCGAACCGCCACACGCCGGGCAGGGCCTCCGGGCGGGGCGTGCGCAGCCAGGCCAGGAACGCGGACCCGTCCGGCAGCGGCGGCATCCCCGGTGCCCGTGCGGGCCGCGGCGGCACCGCGGGCATGTCCGGAGGGCCCGCCGGGCGCGGTACGGGCTTCGCGTGCGTGCCCCGCGCGTCCTGGGTCCCGTCGCTGTCCATCGCCCTGCCCCCTGACCAGCCGCTCTCCGTCACCGTCAGCGAGCCAATCTAACGCCCCGGCAGGGCGAGTTCACCGCTTACGCGGCCGGGTCCGGCCGCTGCGGGTGCGTCGCGCCATCGCGGGAGCTGCCGGCGGCGCCATGTCCACCGCGGACAAGCCGGTCCCCCCGACAACGCCCACATGGAGCATGCCCAGGCCCCCGGGCCCGCCCTAGCCTGCGAGAAAAGAGGAAAGCGTCCGCCTTCACCCCCAGGAGCCCCGCATGACCGCACTTCCGCAGGAGCGCCGCGTCGTCACAGCCATCCCCGGCCCGAAGTCGCAGGAGCTGCAGGCCCGCCGTACCGCCGCGGTCGCGCAGGGCGTGGGCTCGGTGCTGCCCGTGTTCACCGCGCGGGCGGGCGGCGGCATCATCGAGGACGTCGACGGCAACCGGCTGATCGACTTCGGTTCCGGCATCGCCGTGACCTCCGTCGGCGCCTCCGCCGAGGCCGTCGTCCGCCGCGCCTCCGCCCAGCTGGCCGACTTCACGCACACCTGCTTCATGGTCACGCCCTACGAGGGGTACGTGGCCGTCGCGGAGGCGCTGGCCGAGCTGACCCCGGGCGACCACGCCAAGAAGTCGGCGCTGTTCAACAGCGGCGCCGAGGCCGTCGAGAACGCCGTCAAGATCGCGCGGGCGTACACCAAGCGCCAGGCGGTCGTGGTGTTCGACCACGGCTACCACGGCCGCACCAACCTCACCATGGCGCTGACCTCGAAGAACATGCCGTACAAGCACGGCTTCGGCCCGTTCGCGCCCGAGGTGTACCGCGTCCCGGTGGCCTACGGCTACCGCTGGCCGACCGGCGCCGAGAACGCGGGCCCGGAGGCCGCCGCGCAGGCGATCGACCAGATCTCCAAGCAGGTCGGCGCGGACAACGTGGCCGCGATCATCATCGAGCCGGTGCTCGGCGAGGGCGGCTTCATCGAGCCGGCCAAGGGCTTCCTGCCCGCGATCAGCAAGTTCGCCGCCGACCACGGCATCGTCTTCGTCGCCGACGAGATCCAGTCCGGCTTCTGCCGCACCGGCCAGTGGTTCGCCTGCGAGGACGAGGGCATCGTCCCGGACCTGATCACCACGGCCAAGGGCATCGCCGGCGGCCTCCCGCTGGCCGCCGTCACCGGCCGCGCCGAGATCATGGACGCCGCGCACGCGGGCGGCCTCGGCGGCACCTACGGCGGCAACCCGGTGGCCTGCGCGGGCGCGCTCGGCTCCATCGAGACGATGAAGGAGCTGGACCTCAACGCCAGGGCGAAGGCGATCGAGGGCGTCATGAAGGCCCGCCTGGGCGCCATGGCGGAGAAGTTCGACATCATCGGTGACGTCCGCGGACGCGGCGCGATGATCGCCATCGAGCTGGTCAAGGACCGCGCCACCAAGGAGCCGAACCCGGAGGCGACGGCCGCGCTGGCCAAGGCGTGCCACCAGGAGGGCCTGCTGGTCCTGACCTGTGGCACCTACGGCAACGTGCTGCGTTTCCTGCCCCCGCTGGTGATCGGCGAGGACCTGCTGAACGAGGGCCTGGACATCATCGAGCAGGCGTTCGCCCGGATCTGAGCCGCCCCGAGCACCCACGGACGCCTGCTCGCCGAACACCCGTCGGAGCAGGCCGGCCGCCCGCGACCGCACCGTCGGCCGCGGGCGGCAGAGGGTGTGAAGAAGGTGTGCGGGGTGGATGACAGGGCGGCCGTTCCCCTGTCGCGGGCCCGCCGCCTGCCGTAGGTTCTCACCGGATGAGAGACACACCCCGCCCACGGGACACCATGGGCGGCACAGGACGGGGCCTCCCCAGCTTCGACCTGGTCGTGCCCTCGCGCACACAACCGGGGCCCTGAGCTTCGGGTCTCCTCACGATCGGACGGTCGCCCGCCCCACACCCCCCGGGGCGCGCGGCGTTCCGGTCCGGACGGTCGTCCCGGACTTCCGGGTCGGCGGTTCACCGAAGGGCCGACGCACTCCCCCCCCTTGCGCCGGCCCTTCGGTGTTCCTGCCAGGCTGTGCCGCATGCTGCCGCTCGCCCTGCCCCTGCTGCTGTTCGCGCTGATCACCTGGCAGGTCGTCGCCGACGGGCCGCTGGTGGGCGTCGACAAGCGGCTGAGCCGTGCTCTCGTCGCTCCGGACCGGGCCTCCGAACTGCTCGCCGACCTCGGCAACGTCGAGGTGGCCGTGCCGGTCCTGGCCCTGGCGCTGGCCGGTGCCGCGTGGCACGGGCGGGCGCGTGGTCTGGACCGCTGGTGGCTGCCGCCCGCCGCGGCGGCCGGTGCGATGGTCCTGGTGCCGGTGCTGGTCGCCCCGCTGAAGGCGTGGACCGACCGCCCCGGCACCCCGGCGGTGCCCCCGGCGGTCGGCTACTACCCCTCGGGGCACACCGCCACCGCAGCCGTCGCACAGTGCGCACCTCCGCACAGGCGATCTCCCTCGTCCCCACAGCATCCACCACCACCAAGGAGTCACTCAGCAACTCCACCCGACTACTGCCGATCCGGTGGATGAGCGCCGTGCCACCGAAGAGCACGGCGAGAACGAACAAGGCATCGGGTGTGTTGAATTCCCGCCCCTTGACGGCCATGCCGATCAAAAAGAGAGGAAGAGCAGCGAACGGAGCCCAAGAGAACACGGTCCAGGAACGACGCCGAAGAACCTGCACGGCCAGCCCCCCCTCCAGCGGTCGACCCTGTTGGTATCTCAGCAGAAAAGCGAGAACACCTTGACGCCAATCAGTCGAAGCAATTGATTACGCTTAGCAATCTGACTACATCCGGGCTGGGGTAGGAACATCACCCGGCATCAACCGCCACTGAGCGCCATCCAAATTGCACCGACACCTAATGCAGCAGCGCATAGAACAAGAGAGGTGTCAGCGCTCCGGCATCGTGTCCATCGGACCTGCGGAGCGGCAGTGCCCTTGGTTTCGCTTGCCGTGCCGGCAGAACGCAGCCACTCGCTAATCTTCCGCTCCGCCTCGCTGCTCGTTCCTTTGAATCGGTCAACAAGAGAGCCTCCGAAAGCAAATACTGCTATCGCTCGCTCTTCATCGAGCCACACTTCGAGTGTTCCGTCATCACCGACCGACACACTGCGGATCATCACTATTGGAACAACATGCGTGCGCAGAGGATTCACCACTACGAGCGCATCCTCACGCAAGACCACTTTACAGTTGGCGATTCGCCCGCAGACACCCGCGAGCACCAAGTAAATTGGTATTCCCTGCCAACCTGTCCGGAAGCCATTCACCGAGGTGACCTTGCACACCGCCGCAAGCATTCCAATCCCGAGGCCTACGATTACGATCCCGCAAAGAACAGGCCAGGAACGTCGTCGGAGTACAGATTGCTTCATTGCGGACACCATTACTCTCTCCCGCCCCTTGGCCGTTCAAGCATTTCAGGATGTCAGGGGCACCTTTAGCACCATCCTGCAGCATCACCTGGGCTCGCAGCACCCGCCCCGCAAAATGTCCCCAAGTTTGCGAAATTGAGGCTTACGTTCGCCTGAGTGGCACCCCAGTCAATGGTCTTTCGGTATCCATAGATGGTGACATTCTCCATCTCGGACACAGTCTTGACTCGTATGCGGCTTTCGAAAGCCGACCCTCGCCAACTTCTCGCGATCCCTCTTGCCGCAGCTCCTCCCGCAAGGGTCCATGCCAGGCTTTTGCCGGCTGCGGCATAGTTCCAGCTTCCCGTCGTCAAACCGTCACCGACGAAGGTCGCTCCCACAACAGCCACCCCCGCTACGGTACACAGCCCTGCTGAGACCACCAAGCAGGCTGCGAAAGCTGCTCCGGGCAGAACTCTGTTCTTCCAGCCGTCCCACGTGCCGAAGGTTTTCTTGGTCTCGCGTCCGAGCTTGGACCAAAAGCCCTCGTCCTGCTTGTTCTTGTTGTCCTGCTTTTCGGCCTGCTTGCGCAGGGCCTCGTTCCTCTTGCGCCTGTCCTCGGCGGCCTTGCGTTCCTGGTCGTGACGCTTCTGCTTTTCGATCTGGGCGGACCGGGACCGCTGGGTGGTGGTGGGGCGGGTGACGCCCTTGCCCTTGGTGTAGACGTGGCGGTAGTTGGTGTTCTGCTGGATGGTGTAGTTGGGCGAGATGGTGCCGCCCCGGGCCTTGGTCTCCTTCTTGTAGTTCTTGCCGAACGTGACCTTATTGACGTCGCCGGTGCTGCGGCCGTATGTGCAGTTGTACTGGCCGCTGACGCACTCCTCGTAAGCCTCCCCGGTGGGGTCGGCGAAGGTGGCCGGGTTGTTGTTGCCGTAGGCGTAGGCGTTGTGCTGGGTCGGGTCCTCAGGCAGCAGCAGCGGGTCGACCGACAGGAATCGGCCCAGGTCCGGGTCGTACTCGCGGGCACCCAGGTGGGTGGTGCCCGTCGGGTCGGTGGTACCGGACAGGAAACCGCGGTCACCGGGCCAGGTACCGGAGGCGGCGCGTGGGCCGCCGAAGGGCAGCTGCTTGCGGCGGGTGACGGCCTGGCCGGCGCCCCAGGCCACCGCGATGAGAGCGGTGCCCTGCTGATCGGGGAAGAGCAGGTTGATTCCGCCGCTGCCGGTACGCGCCGCCACAGTCTGTCCGCCGTGCGTGTAATAGCGGGTGCCGGTGACCTTGCCGTCGGCTGCCTTGAGTTCGTTGCCGCCGGGCAGGTACGCGGTGGCCGAGCCGTCCGCGTTGCGGGCGATCAGACGATTTCCGCCGGCGTCGTAGACGTAGGAGGTGGTCTTGCCGTTCTCGGTGACGGTGGCCAGGCGCCCCTCGGCGTCCCAGGTCAGCTGCTGGCCACGGGCGCCTCCGGTCCGGGCGGTGGTGTTGCCCGCCTCGTCGTAGGCGAACGTCTCCCGCTGTCCGTCGGCTGTGCCGCCGGTGGTGGTCACCGACCGCAGGGCGTGCGGGGCGTCCTGCCCGGGCCGGCCGTAGGTGTAGGCGCGGGTGGTGTCCTCGCCGCCGGACGAGACGGCGTGGCGGACTTCCTCGGTGCGGTTGCCCGTCACGTCATAGCTGTAGGAGTGCCAGTAGGCGTCCGGGCCGCCCACGGTCGTGGCCGACGGTCCGGTGCTGCAGTCGTCCGTGGCGCTCTTGGTCGTCCACGCCTGCGTCATGCGCCTCAGGGCGTCGACGACGAAGCACTGGTTGTCGATTGACGCCTGCTGGTCCTGACCGGAGGTGGAGGAGATGCGAGTGACGTTCCCCATGTCGTCGTAGGTGTATCGGGTGTCCTCGATCCGCAGGGCCACTTCGCCGTCGAGGGTCCGCCGGTTCAACGCACCGGTGTGCTCGTCCCAGTCGTGGGTCTCGTACACCTTCCGTCCCAGGACTCCGTACTCGGTGCGGATCGGGCGAGCCAGCGGGTCGTACACCACATCGCTCACCAGAGTCTGACGGTCCGCGACGGTGCGGATCGGCAGGTCGCCCTCGCCGTACACCGTGGTGACCCGTTCTGCGGGCAGTCCGCCCATGGCCGGGTGCCTGATCCACTCCTGCGTGCCCGTGTACTGGTTGTAGCCGTACGACCAGCTGTAAGAGCCGATCAGCGCACCCTCGGACGCCGGCAGGCGAACGGTCGACGAGGTCGGCTGGTAGCGGTCGTTGTAGCCGCCGACCTCCGTGGTGTACGCCTGCCCGTCGATGTAGCGGGTGTCGGCCGTGGGCTGCCCCTTGAGCAGGGTGTCGTATGTCCACTTCGCGCGGAGTTCGTCACCCTGCTTCAGCTCGATCGTGCGGCCGAGGGCGTCGTAGGTGGAGGTGAGCGTCACTCCGCGGGCGTCGGTGGTCCTCACCGGCCGGTCGAGCTCGTCGTAGACCGTGGTCGTCACGCCCTTGTCCGGGTCGTCCGCCCTGGTCTCGCGGCCACGGGCGTCGAAGGTCCACGACCAGGTGTTGCCGGCCGCGTCGGTCATCCTCGCGAGATTGCCGTGCTTGTCGTAGGCGTAGGTGGCCTTGACGGACTCGGTGCGCTCCGCGTCGGTGTAGGACAGTCGCTCGACGACCTGGCCGAACACATCGGTCACCGTGGTCTGTGCGGTGCCGCCCTCGGGCGGGATCACGGTGGTGCGGTCGCCCTCGTGGACCGTGGTGGTGCGCTTGGTCTCGTCACCGAACTTCCGCGCGATCGACGCGACTTCGCGTCCGGTGCCGTCGAAGCGACCTCGGTGGCCGCCGGGACCTTGGTGTCGTCGCCGGTCACCAGGGTCGTGGACGGCTTGCCCTCCGCGTAGTAGGGGCTGTAGCTCTTCCACGCCCGGCCGAGGGTGTCGTACAGCGTCTCGGTCACCACCCGGCCGTCGGTGACGCCGATGGCCGGGCTCTGGGTCTCCCGCTCGCGCAGCAACCCGTCGTAGAAGGTGTAGGACGTGTCGTAGGAGCCGTCGCGCCGCAGGGTTCTGGCCGTGACGACAACGGGTTCGGTCCTGCTGACGCGGTAGGTGAACTCCACGGCTGGCGTGGTCGGGTGGGCGGCCTTGGGACGGCCGGGCTCCCATGCCTTCGTCACCCGGCCGAGTGCGTCGTAGGTTAGGTCGGTGCGCTTGCCGTTGGCGTCGACCTCCGCGGTGGTCAGTCCGCGGAGCGGCTCGCTGTGGGTGGTCTCGGTGTGGCCGAGCGCGTTGGTGGACACCGTCTCCTTGGGCGCCTGGCCGGTAGCCGGGGTGTAGGCGACGCTGGTCGTCTCGCCCGAGGCGTCGGTGGAGGTGAGCTGACGTCCGTACTGGTCGTAAGTCGACCTGTTCACGGTGGTGTAGCCGGTGCCGGCGCCGTCGTTCTCGTCCTCGCGGGTGACGTCTCCCTTGGTGGGAGCGTCTCCCAGCACCGTCGCGCCGTCGTAGTAGGAGCGCTCGGTGGAGACCAGGTCCTCGGGCAGGTCGGGTGTCGCGGTGCAGGCCACCGCGACGACCTTGGTCTCGGCGACGAGTGTGAGGATGTTGCTGTCGGTGTTGCGGGCGTACGAGGTGGTGGTGCAGCGCTCGTCGCCGCTCTTGGCCTTGTCCCCGGTGTCGGACGTGGAGACGACCATGCCCAGGGAGTCGAAGGTGCGGGTGAGTTCGGTGCGGCGCAGGGCTCCGCCGCTGACGGCCGTGCGGTTGGCCTCCACCCTGACGTCGGTGTACCGCGCCTCCAGGTCGGGCAGGCCGTCGCGGGTCTGGGAAGCCGTGACCGCCGAGCGCCAAGGGGTGTAGCTGGTGGCCGACACCAGCGCGCCGCCGACACCGTTGTAGACGGCGGTCTCGCGGGTCATGCCGGCGAATTGCTTACGATCGGTGGCCTCGGTGCCCTCTGAGTCGGCGACCAGTGCCCCGTCGATGCCGCGGAAGTAGCGGGTCTCGGTCAGCGTCTGCTTGTCATCGGTGGTGCCGATAACCACCCGGACCCGTCCGTACCCCTTCTTGTCGCCATAGGTGCGGTGTTCGGCCTTGGTGAACTCGTCTTCGCTCTTGGCCCAGGCCATACCGTCCAGGTAGGTGTAGGCGGTCTGCTTGACCGGGGCTCCGGAGGTGTTGTCCGACTCCAGAACCTGGGTGACCACGTAGCTGTGGAACCAGTCCTCGTACGGCTCGTAGTCGGGGGCGGGGGCCTCCGGCGGGGCCCAGATCACCGGGTGGCAGCGCTTGGTGTTGGTCCTGGGCGCGGGCAGGCTGCCCGCCTTGCAGTCAGGGGCCGAGTAGGTCACTCCCACCGTGCCACCGGTCTCGGTGTCGACGGCGTGGATGCGGTAGCGGTTGTAGGGCGGTATGGGGTCGAGAACTCCTTCGACCCGGTTGGGCATCTGCACGCCCCGGAAAGACACCGGGGGCAGGGTGACCGGATCGTCGCCGGTGTGTCCGGTTCGGGTGATCGACTTCAGCCACAGCGGCGGGGCGTTGCCGTCACCGGTGGAGGGGAAGGAGTGCTCCAGCTTCCAGGAGTCGACCTTCCGGTAGGCGCCGTCCGCCAGGGCCGAGGTCGTGATTCCGGTCAGCCGCTTGCGGGTCCAGTACGACGGGGAGGCGTTGCCCTCGCAGTCGTTTCCGGCCGTGCAGTGCTGGTCGAACGGTACGTCCGGCCACTTGGAGGCGTTGGCCTTGGTGAACTTGTCGGCGGCGCAGTCGAAGGTGTCCGTGGGCAGGCAGCGCTCGGAGACGGAGAACTCCACCTTCGCCACGGCCTTGTCCGCGAACATCCGGTTCGAGCGCAGTCCGTACTCGACCCGGTCGAGGTGGCCCCCGCGGGCGTAGACGGTGGACGTGCCCTTGTTGGTGGCCTCGCTCGTGTTCCGACCGTAGTGGTTGGTCTCCTTCGCCCAGTAGTAGGCCATGGCGTTGGAGTGGGAGTCGACGACGTAGTCGAGGTTCCAACGCCAGGCCTGCTGGCACCAGGAGTCCTTGAAAGCGCTGGCGTGGCAGGGTTCGCCCGCGTGGTTTCCGTAGACCGGCACCGTCCATGCGGAGTTGGTCTCCGGCTTGCCCTCGCTCCAGCCGGGAAGCCTGTTGTAACCGAAGTAGTACCGGGTGCCGTCCGGTGCGGTCACCCGCCAGTACTCGCCGTTGTTGTCCCCGTTGCCGCGATTGCTGCTGGTGAGCAGCGTGACACGGGTGCCGTCGTCGTCCTCCTTGCGCCACTCACTGCTGGTGCCCACCCGCACCAGTTCGCTGGAGGAGCCGTTCAGGGAGAGGGTCGCGTTGTGCTTCTTCCAGCACTGATCGCCGACTCGGGTGGTGTTGTTGCCGTCCTTCTTGTCGTCCTCGCAGGACACGTAGCGGCGCTCGACGAATCCGGGGGACAGGGACCAGCCGTCGCCTATCCAGTTGGCCTGGTTGTTGGTGGCGGCGGTCCGGCCGTCGACCGACTGCGAGGAGTACGACAGTGACAGATCGGGCGTGAGGCTGCCCGGTACCGGGGGAGTCTCCAGGTCGTAGTCCCAGGAGAAACCTCCGGAGGAGCCGCCCGCGGTCCACTTCCCCGAAGGCGACAGCGGGGTGGCAGTGAAGTCTCCGGAAGCACCGGAGGGGGCGGCCGTCGCGGCCAGCAGCACTGTGCCCTGCGAAGCTGCCATCCGGGTGGCCGAGTTGCGCATCGCCGGCGACGACTCCACCGGGCTACCGGCCTTGAGCCCACTTGCCTCCAAGCCCACCTGCGCGGTGAGCGTTCCCGTCTCGGGGTCGTTCCGGGTCTCCAGAACCCGGCCCGGTGCACAGCCCTTCTTGCCCGGCCTGGTCAGGGCGCAATGCGGGACCTCCCGCAGTGTCATGCGAGACGCCCAGCCGCCCCCGTACACGCCACGGAAGCCGGAGTAGTCCAGTTCCACGCCGACCCTGCCCTCGGCCCCGTCCTTCCCGTAGCCGCGAACGGCCAGGAGCACGCCCTCCACGCCGGCTGCCTCGGCGGCCGAGCGGTCCAGGACCTGAACCTGTGCCTGCTCGATTCCCGTGCCGCGGCCTCGGGTGAGCTTGATCGGCAGCGAACCGGCCTTGAGACTCGTCGGCTTCGCTCCCTTGCCGGGGAGCCTGGTCTGTCCGGTTCCTGCCCTCGGCCAGGTGGCGCCCGCCGACCGTCGGTCCCGCTTCGCCGTCTCATCGGGCAGGTTCGGCTTTTCGACCCGCACCTTGCGCGTGGGCACCGGATCGGGGAGCTCGGCATCCCTCAGCTTCAGCTCCGCGGCTACAGCCACAGGTCCGCCCAGAAGGCCGGAGATCAACAGCCCGGCCACAGCCACACATGTGGCGTGCGTCCATCCCCGGCCGTTTCTGCCCTGCCGCCCGCCCCGCGCCATACCCAAGCCCTCACGTGATCTTCACAGACACAAAATTAGCAAGGAAGGTAACACTTGATTCACCCTGCCGAGTCGGGCAGGTAAAGCACTGTGATTGAACCGTTATAGGCACCTTCCAGCAATCAACGAAGGGAGTCAACCAAGCAGCTCTCGCCGCTACCACACCTTCAACCGCAGCGCGTCTACCTGCAAAGACCACTATCCGTCCTTGATCACCTCGGGTCCGAAAAAAGCAAGATCAACAGACCTAAATCCCCCTTACCGGACTTTCTGTGCGGGACTTTTCCGTGTACAACTCTCCGTACTGGCCGCATTTCTGCATGGCCGAACACGTCCACGCCATGGCGAGGGAAAAGAAAAGGAAACGTAATGGCCATTCTTCGTACGAAGCAGAGAGGCACTCAACGCGCGCGATACAGACGCACGAGTGCCGCAATTGCCATGACCATGACGGCTTCGCTGGTGACCGCGCTGCCCGCCATGGCGGCCGCCCCCGATGCGACGCCGTCCGATACCGGCCGGTACACCGCCGAGGAGACACGGGCCCTTGCCCGAGCCGCCGACACGGGCCAACCCGTCGAGGTGCTGTCGCAGCGCACGGAGATCTCACAAGTCTTCGCGACGCCCGAGGGAGACTTCGTCCAGGACACCTATGCCGTTCCGCAGTGGGTCCGCAAGAACAACAAGCTGGTCGAGATAGACGCGAACCTGAAGAGGAACGACGACGGCACGTTCTCACCCCGAGCCACTGAGGTGGGCGTCCGGTTCTCCGGCGGAGGCGAGGGTCCGCTGGCCACCGTCGTCCGTGATGGTCGCTCGATGTCTGTCGGCTGGCTGGAGGCGTTGCCGGAACCCGTCAGCGAGAAGGACACCATTACTTACCCGGACGTCATGGCCGGCATCGATCTGAAGCTCAGAGCTCACAGCGGCGGCTTCGACCAGGTGTTGATCATCAAGAACGCCGAAGCCGCCCGCAACCCTAAGCTGACCAAGATCGATTTCGGCCTCGACACCAGAGGTCTCAACGTCGATGCGGACGAACACGGCAATATCCGTGCCTTGGACCCTGCCGGACAGACGGTTTTCACCGCCCCCACCCCACGCATGTGGGACAGCAGCCAGGCACAGCCAGCCGCTCCCAAGACGGTTGCGAGCTCTCGGCAGGAGACCCTGTCCGGACCACCGGACGGCAGCGACTTCGAGCCTGGCTCCGGTGCCCGGGATGCCACCGTGGACGTACGCATTGAGAAGGACTCCCTGTCATTGCTGCCCGACGAGGAGCTCCTGACCGGGGAGGACACCCAGTACCCCGTCTACATCGATCCGTCCGTCGAGGGATCCCGGCATTCATGGTCGATCATGTACAAAAAGCACCCGACCACTTCATTCTTCAACGGCGCCGGTTTCAACGGCGGCACCACCACCGCTCGGGTGGGATACGAGAACCAGACCAACGGCACCGCCCGCTCCTACTTCCGCATGAACTCCAAGAACCTGCAGAACGATGCCAGAGTCATCAGTTCCTCCCGGTTCCGGATCAAGAACACCTGGTCGTGGTCGTGCAACGCACGTAAGGTCGAGCTGTGGCGCACTGCAGCCCTGGGCTCCAGCCACACGTGGAGCAACCAGCCCGCCAAGCGGGAGACGCTGACCACGGTCAACGACGCAAAGGGCTACAACAGCAGTTGTCCGGCCGGCAACCTCGCCTTCGACGTCACCAAGGCCGCCAAGCAGTCCCAGACGGACAAGTGGAACACCATCACCTTCGCCTTGGTGGCCACCAGCGAGACTGAACCGTTCCGGGTTCGATCGAGACTCTAGGTTATGACTGTGACCTGGGGCTTCGTGGTTGCCCGGTAGTAGTTGGTCTCGTATTCGGCGGGTGGGATGTGCCCGATCTC
>NZ_JBWHZP010000033.1:0-28685 GCF_056323165.1 Streptomyces sp. 3-6 | reverse complement strand
CGGGCGGTGGCACCCGGCCGCCCGCGCAGCCCACGCCCCCGGCCGCTCCCGCCGCCTCCGCGGCCCCCGCCGCACCCGCGGCGCCTCCCGCGGGGCCGGCGCCGTCGGCCCCGTCCCCGGCCCCGTCCGGTGGGGGCGGGCTCGACCCGCGGGTGCTCTGGCCGAACATCCTGGAGGCGGTGAAGAACCGCCGCCGGTTCACCTGGATCCTGCTCAGCCAGAACGCCCAGGTGACCGGCTTCGACGGTGCCACCCTCCAGATCGGCTTCGTCAACGCGGGCGCCCGCGACAACTTCTTGAGCAGCGGCAGTGAGGACGTGCTGCGGCAGGCGCTCGGGGAACAGTTCGGGGTGCAGTGGAGGATCGAGGCGGTCGTCGACCCCTCCGGAGGCGGTGGCACGGGCCCCGCCCCGTCCGGTCCGTCCGGCGGCCACAGCGGAGGCGGCGTCGGCCAGGGCCCCGGTGCGGGGTACGGGGGCGGGGGCGCGCCGCGTCCCTCCGCGCCCCGTCCGGCCTCGGCACCGTCCGGGCCCGGAGGCGACGGGCCCGTGCGCTCCGCAGCCGCCCCGGTGGCGCCGGCGCCCGGCCACGGCTCCCCGGCCCCGGCGCCGAGACCCGCCGCCGCCCCGGAACCGCCGCCGGTGTCCCCCGAGGACGACATCCCCGAGGACGACGACCCGGACCTGGACGAATCCGCCCTGTCCGGGAAGGAGTTGATCGTCCGCGAGCTGGGCGCGACGGTGGTCGAGGAGATCAGCAACGACTGACCGGGACGGCGAGCGACGGCGAGGGACGGCGACTGCCGGCACCCGCCGACGGCGGCGGACTGGAGGAACGTACGAACGCGGGCGGCGGGCTCCCTCGGAAGCCCGCACAAAGGATGTCCGCTTCTGCCGTTAGGCTGATGCCGTGAAGGTCCTCGTCATCGGCAGCGGCGCCCGCGAACACGCCCTGTGCCGCTCCCTGTCCCTCGATCCCGCCGTCACCGCGCTGCACTGTGCCCCGGGCAACGCCGGCATCGCCGAGGTCGCCGAGCTGCACCAGGTCGACGCCCTGGACGGCGCGGCCGTCTCCGCCCTGGCCACCCGGCTCGGCGCGGACCTCGTGGTGGTCGGCCCGGAGGCACCGCTCGTCGCCGGGGTCTCCGACGCCGTGCGCGCGGCGGGCATCCCCGTCTTCGGCCCCTCCCGGGAGGCCGCGCTGCTGGAGGGCTCCAAGGCCTTCGCCAAGGACGTGATGGCGGCGGCGGGCGTGCCCACCGCCCGGTCGTACGTCTGCGCCACCCCCGAGGAGGCGCGCGCCGCCCTCGACGCCTTCGGCGCCCCCTACGTCGTCAAGGACGACGGGCTCGCCGCGGGCAAGGGAGTCGTCGTCACCGAGGACCTCGGCGTGGCCGCCGCGCACGCCGGGTCCTGCGGGCGGGTGGTGATCGAGGAGTACCTCGACGGCCCCGAGGTCTCCCTCTTCGCCATCACCGACGGCGAGACCGTCGTCCCGCTCCAGCCCGCCCAGGACTTCAAGCGCGCCCTGGACGGTGACGAGGGGCCGAACACCGGGGGCATGGGCGCCTACTCGCCCCTCCCGTGGGCGGACCCCAAGCTGGTCGACGAGGTCACGCAGACGGTGCTGCAGCCGACCGTGGACGAACTGCGGCGCCGCGGCACCCCGTTCTCCGGCCTCCTCTACGCCGGTCTCGCCATCACCTCGCGCGGGGTCCGCGTGATCGAGTTCAACGCCCGCTTCGGCGACCCCGAGACGCAGGTCGTCCTGGCCCGGCTGCAGACCCCGCTGGCCGGGGTGCTGATGGCCGCGGCCACCGGTGGCCTCGCCGACCTGGAGCCGCTGCGCTGGAGCGACGACGCCGCGGTCACCGTGGTCGTCGCCTCGCACAACTACCCGGACACCCCCCGCACCGGTGACCCGATCACCGGGCTCGACGAGGTCGTCGCCCAGGACGCCCCGGGCGCGTACGTGCTGCACGCGGGGACGCGGAGCGAGAACGGCGTGGTCGTCAGCGCCGGGGGCCGCGTGCTGTCCGTCACGGCCGTCGGCAAGGACCTCGCGGAGGCCCGGGACCGTGCCTACCGCGCGGTCGGGCGCATCCGGCTCGACGGCGCGCAGCACCGCACCGACATCGCCGCGAAGGCGGCCCAGGCCGTCGACGCGGTGCGCACGGCACAGGTCGCGGCCGAGGCGGTGGCCGAGGTGGCCACGCGCACGCCGTAACAGCGCCCACCTCGCCGACCGGTGGCTCCGGCCAGCTGCCCGGACGGGGACCGGGGAGGGCTGGGGCCGGCCCTTTGGCCGGGGCCTTGGCTGTAGCCGGGGGTGTGTCCGCGTCCGTGTCCGTATGGGCGGCTGCGCGGGCGTCGGTTTCCGGGTCTGCGTCTGCGTCTGATCTGCGTCTGCGCGTCCGCGTGCACGTCCGCGTCGGTGTCTGCGTCCGCGTGCACGTCGGCGTCGGTGTCTGCGGTTACGGCTGGGTTTCGTTGGGAGGGGGCGGAGCGCGTTCTGCCGGCCGTGCGGTGGGCGTATGGGTGTGTGTGCGCGGGGCGCGGGGCTGACGTCCCGCCGTCCGTGCCGAACGAAGTGCTGCTCCTGACGGGGCCTGTGGATACGCCACGACCCGCGGGCCCGTGGCGTGCGTCCCGGCCCGTCGACGGCGGGGCTTCGTGGCGCCCCGTGGCCGGATGGCCGCGGGGCGCTTCGCGTCCACCGGCGGCTTCCGGCCACCCGGACAACCCGTCGGGCTCCGCAACCGTCTCAGGACGCGGCGACCCGTCTCGGGTGCGGGGACCGACATCCGTCCGGGACGGGGGAGCCCTTGGCATGCCATCGTCAGCCACCTTTGCCCAAAGCCATTCCATCGGGTGAGCGATCCGCCATCCGGCTGACGAGGGCCGGGGCCCCAACTATGGTGCCGCGCATGTGTTCCGGCACTTGGCCCACCGGCATTGCGATGTCAGTGCCGGGTGCCACAGTGGGGGAGTGAGCAACGCCAGGACAGCCGCAGTGCCGACGGGAGGGGTCAGGGCCGGACCATGAGCGGAAGCGGGATGGGTGTGGAGGCGGGCGCGCATGCCGCGCGGTCCCGGGCCGTGGCCGTACTGCGGGTGCGCAGTCGGGCGCTGGCCGTCGCGCTCCTTCCGGCCGCCGCCGCCGTCATCCTGCTCGCCGGGGTGTCCACCGGCCACTTCGTGGGGCCGGGCTGGGACGCCGCCCGTCTGGTGCTCGTCCCCGCCGCGGTGCTCGCCCTGCTCGCCGCCGCCGGTGTCGCCCTGCTGGTGGCCCGTGCGCGCCCGGCCATGAGCCCCACCGTGCCGGTCCCCGAGGACGCCGCCCCCGATCTGTACCGGATGGTGCGCGACCTCGCCGAGCGCCTCGGCGTGCCCGCCCCGTCCGCGATAGCGCTCACCCCCGACTGCGACAGCTGGCTGGAGGACCGCACGCACCGGGCCCACGGCCTGCCCCCGGCCGAGGAGCATGACGACATAGCCGGCGGGGGCCGGTATCCGTCGCGCCGGTCGGGTGCCGCGCCGGTGCTGGTCATCGGCTCGCCGTTCCTGTGGTGGATGAGGGTGGGAGAGCTGCGCGCGGTGCTGGCCCCGGTCGTCGCCGGTACGGGGCCGTCGGCGCACCCGGACATAGCCGCCGCCCGCCGCTTCGTGCGCGGGCTGGACGCCGCGGTCGCCGTGACCTCCGCGCCGCACCGCGGGCCGGTGTTCCGCGGGGTGCTGGCGGGTGTCGCCTGGGTGGCGCGGGCCCTGCTGCGCGGCTGCCGGGTGCACGCCGCCGAGATGGAGCGCTGCGTGGCGGTCGCCGCCGCCGAGCGAGCCCAGGCGGTGGACTACGGCCTGCGGATCGTCGCCCAGGAGCAGGTCGGGCTCGCCTACGCGGGCTGGGACCGGCTGCTCACCCGGGTCGCGCTGCCCGCCTGGCGGATGGGCCGCTGGCCCTGCCACCTCAGCGCCGGCGTGGTGGCCGCCCTGACGGAGCTGTCCCGCCGGGACCGTCTCGCGGAGGGGTTCGCCTCCCGCCTCGGTGAGCGCCCCGCCTGTGACCTGCTGGAGGAACCGGGCGCGGTGGACGAGGCCGTCTCGCTGCTCGCCGCCCGCCTCTTCCACGGCGGCCCGGCGCACACCGGACCGGACTGGGCGCCCGTCCACTGGAGCGACTATCCGGACGAGGTGGTGGACCGCACGTGGCGCACCGACGCGGCCCGCCTCCACCGGGTGCTGGACGCGCTCGGTGTGCGTCTCGCCGCCGGGGGCGGTTCCCCCGGTATCGACGGCCCCACCCTCGCCCGCGTCCTGGACCACCTGTCGGCCCCGCAGCATGCGCCGACGCGGGGCCTCCCCGGCCCCACCGGTTCCGCCGGTCCCGTCCCTCTCGGCTCCACCGAGTCCGCTCACTCCGCCGAGCCGCCCACGCGGGGCCGTCCGTCCGCCCCCGCCGGGGATCCCGTGGTCGACGTGGACGAGGAGGGCTTCGCCGGCGCCACCGCCCGCAGCGCCGCCCTGGCCGCCCGGCTCAGCGCCGAACTGGCCCGCGAGGAGGCCGCCGTCGCGGCTGCCGCGGCCACTGCGCGGCCCACGACCGCCCCGGGCGCCGACGCCCCGCCGGGGACGACACCCGTCGGCTCCGCTTCCCCGGCACCGTCGGAGACGGCCCCCTACTGGGACGACCGCTCGCTCCCCCTCCTCCCACTCCAGCCGCCGCGTTCCGGGCGGGAGTTGCTCTCGGACCACATCACGGCGATGGTCTGCTGCGCGGCCATGGACACCGCGGGCGCGACCCCCGGACTCGACTGGCTCGACGGACCGGTCCTGCTGGTCGGCGGAGCGCGGGCCGCGGACCTGTCGGACCACGTGCTGAGCCTCATCGAGGACGGCGACCCCACGGCACTGCGCGACTGGCTGTGCCGGCAGGGCATCCGGCCGGAGAAGCCGGTCCGCCTGGTGTGAGCCGCCGCCCGGGCCGCGACCGCCCGGAGCGCACCGTGTCTGCCCCGACGGGGCCATGACCGCCCGGGCCGCACCGCACTGTGACTGCCTCGCTCGGACCACGACTGCGCGGACCGTACGGCGGCTCGCCCGAGCGCCTCGACCTGGCGGCGGCTGTCTCCGCGTCCGGACGTCCCCGGCGGGCGGCTGACCCGGCCTCCGGACCGGCTCGTGTGGCCGACCGGTTGTCTGGCCGGCTGGCTGACTGGGTGGCCGGGTACCGGGTGTCCGGCCGTCCCGGCCCGGCTCTCGCTCTCTCTCGGCCGGGCGGTGCGTCGGCCGTCGGCCGTCTGCTTCGAGCCTTCTCGGCCTGCCGACGGTCTCCGCCGCCGGTCGTCCTGGCCGCCCGGCCGGGTCGGTTCCGCTCCGTCGGCCCGGTGGCCGAAGGGCCGCACCACCCGCCGCACGCCCCGTACGCCACCTCGCGCCCCGGAGGTCAACCTTCCGCTTTCGGTCAATTCGCAACGACCGGTGACGGGGTGCGTGCGTTATGTGATGTGCTGGGACCGTTCACACGCTCGTTGGCAAGAGCTTGCGACATACGACAAGCACATAGAGGGCGGGCCGGGTGCGCGAGGAGGGGAGCCACCATGGGTGCGGATCGGAACCGCCGCGGGACGCCGGGTGCCGGGGCACACAGCGTCGACGACGCCTTCGCCCGGGGCAACCCCGGGACCCTTCCGTGGTTACGCGGGGGTGAGCAGCAGGACGGCGGTGCCGCCGTCCCGGCGCCCTGGTACCTGGCGCCACCGGCCGCCGGCCCCGGCGCCGCGGACGCCCGCGCCGGGAACCTCGGCACGGTCGGGCCCCGGGTGGCCGACGACGTGCACCGGCAGATCAAGGGCTTCGCCTCGGCCGGCGGCGTCGCCCCCGGCGAGTCGATCGACTTCCACATCACGGTCGACCCGCCCCAGGAGTTCGCCGTCGACGTGTACCGCATCGGCCACTACAACGGTCACGGCGGCACGAAGATCACGTCGAGCCCGCGTCTGTCGGGCATCGTGCAGCCTCCGCCGCTCACCGCCGACCGCACGGTCTCCTGCCACCACTGGTGGCTGTCCTGGCGGCTCCCGGTCCCGTCGTACTGGAGCGTCGGCGCGTACGTGGCCGTGCTCACCACCGCCGACGGGTACCGCTCGCACATCCCGTTCACGGTCCGCGACGACCGCCCGGCCGACCTGCTCCTCGTCCTGCCGGACGTGACCTGGCAGGCGTACAACCTCTACCCCGGGGACGGTCGTACGGGCGCCAGTTTCCACCACGCCTGGGACGAGGAGGGCCGGCTCCTCGGCGAGGCCGACGCCGCGACCACCGTCTCCTTCGACCGCCCCTACGCGGGGGACGGTTTCCCGCCGCACATCGGGCACGCCTACGACGTCATCCGCTGGGCCGAGCGCTACGGCTACGACCTCGGGTACGCCGACGCCCGCGACCTGCACGCCGGCCGCGTCGACCCGGCCCGCCACCGGGGCCTGATCTTCCCCGGTCACGACGCGTACTGGTCCAAGCCCATGCGGCGCACCGTGGAGCGCGCCCGCGACCAGGGCACCTCGCTGGTGTTCCTTTCCGCCGGAAGCCTGTACCGGCAGGTGGAGCTGGGACCCTCACCGTCCGGTGTCCCCGACCGCCTGCTGACCTGCCGGCGACGCCGGAGCCCGGGCAGGCCGTTGCTGTGGCGGGAGAGCGACCGTGCGGAACAGCACGTGCTCGGCATCCAGTACGGGGGCCCGGTGCCGGAGCCGCACCCGCTGGTGGTGCGCAACGCGGACCACTGGCTGTGGGAGGCGACCGGCGCCGGGGACGGGGACCCGCTGCAGGGGCTGGTCGCGGGCGGCGCAGACCGCTACTTCCCGCGCGCCCCGCTGCCCGCGCACGAGGAGCGCGTGCTGCTCGCCCACTCCCCGTACACCGACGGCGAGGGCGTGCGGCGGCACCAGGACACCTCGCTGTACCGGGCGCCGTCCGGTGCGTGGGTGTTCGCCTCGGGGACCTGCGCCTGGTCCCCGGCCCTCGACCGGACCGGTCACGTCGACCCTCGCATCCAGCGCGCCACGGCCAACCTCCTGGACCGGATCTGCAAACGGGACTGAGGACCGACCCGGCCGTCCCCCCGTCCCCTTCCTCCTTTCCGGCTGAGCGGACCGACCGACCGACCGGAGGAGGGGGGACGGGGCCGTGACGGGGCCTTGACGGGGCCGGGTCGACCGGCGTTCCGACCGTCCGCCGGTCCTCCGTCCCCGGAACCCGTCCACGGGTCTTCCACTCCCCTCCGCCGCCCGTCACCGCCACCCGCGGCCGGAACCCGTCCCCGTGTGCGGGAGAATCGAGCCATAGGACAGAACCACGGGGAGGCACCGTGTCCGGATTCGTAGAAAAGCCCGAGCCGACGCAGGTTCCGGGCCTGGTGCACCTGCACACCGGCAAGGTGCGCGAGCTGTACCGCAACGAGGCGGGCGACCTCGTGATGGTCGCCAGTGACCGCATCTCCGCCTACGACTGGGTGCTGCCGACCGAGATCCCCGACAAGGGCCGCGTCCTCACCCAGCTGTCCCTGTGGTGGTTCGACCAGCTCTCCGACCTGGTCCCGCACCACGTGCTGAGCACCGAGCTGCCCGAGGGCGCCCCCGCCGACTGGGCGGGCCGCACCCTGGTGTGCAAGTCCCTGCGCATGGTCCCGGTGGAGTGCGTGGCCCGCGGCTACCTGACCGGTTCGGGGCTGGCCGAGTACCGGCAGACCCGCACCGTCTGCGGTCTCGCCCTCCCCGAGGGCCTGGTGGACGGATCGGAACTGCCCGCGCCGATCTTCACCCCGGCCACCAAGGCGGCCGTCGGGGAGCACGACGAGAACGTCTCCTACGAGGAGGTCGTCCGCCAGGTCGGCGCGGACACCGCCGCCCGGCTGCGCCAGGCGACCCTGGCGGCGTACTCCCGCGCCCGGGACATCGCCCGCGAGCGGGGGATCGTGCTGGCGGACACCAAGTTCGAGTTCGGTTTCGACGGCGACACCCTGGTCGTCGCGGACGAGGTGCTGACCCCGGACTCCTCCCGCTTCTGGCCCGCCGACCAGTGGGAGCCGGGCCGCCCGCAGCCGTCGTACGACAAGCAGTACGTGCGGGACTGGCTGACGTCCGCGGAGTCCGGCTGGGACCGCGCGGCCGAGCAGCCCCCGCCGCCGCTGCCGCAGCACGTCGTGGAGGCGACCCGGGCCAAGTACGTGGAGGCGTACGAGCGGCTCACCGGCCTCGGCTGGGACTGAGCCGGGCCGAGCCGACGCCCACGGCTGCGGGTGTGCCCTCGGCGCACCGGGAGCCCACCCGCAGCCCACCCCCGCCGCTTGGCCACCCCACCCCCGCCGCTCGGCCACAGCACCCCTCAGCTCGGACGCCCCACCCCGCAGCCCGCAACGCAGAAGACCCCGGTCCCTGGGGGACCGGGGTCTTCCTCTCGGAGCGGACGACGAGGTTCGAACTCGCGACCTCAACCTTGGCAAGGTTGCGCTCTACCAACTGAGCTACGTCCGCGTGCGCCGTGGCGCGAGAGCAACTATACCCAACCGCGCTCGCGGGCGAGGCGTACCGCCGCATGACGGTTCTCCGCCCCGAGCTTGCTCACGGCCGACGACAGGTAGTTGCGCACCGTCCCCTGGGAGAGCGCGGCCCGCTCCGCGATCTCCGCCACCGGTGCTCCGTCGGCCGCCAGCTCCAGGACCTCCGCCTCACGCACGGTCAGCGGGGAGTCGCCGGCGGCGATCGCGTCGGCGGCCAACTCGGGATCCACGTAACGGTTTCCGGCGTGCACGGTGCGGATGATCTCGGCCAGCCGCTGGGCGCTGACGGTCTTGGGGACGAATCCGCGCACCCCCGCCGCGAGCGCGCGCTTGAGGTGTCCCGGCCGGCCGTGTCCGGTCACGATCAGCACCCGGCAGCCCGGGACCTCCGTGCGCAGGGATGTGGCGACCTTCACACCGTCGGCGCCGGGCATCTGCAGATCGAGGACGGCGACGTCGGGCGTGTGCGCCCGGGCCATGGCCAGCGCCTCCGGGCCGGTGGCCGCCTCGGCGACCACCCGGAGGTCGTCCTCCAGGCCGAGCAGCGCGGCCAGGGCGCCGCGGATCAGGTGTTCGTCGTCGGCGAGCAGCACCCGTACGGTCGCGGTCACGAGGCGGCCTCCGCCGGGTGACCGCCGGCGGTCAGCGGCACCTCGGCGGTCAGCCGGAACCGGCCGCCGCCGATGCGGCCCGCCGTCAGGCGGCCGTCCACCGCGGCCAGCCGTTCGCGCAGCCCGGCCAGCCCCGACCCGCCGGACGGCGGAGCCCCGGCGGTCCCGGCAGTCCCGGCGGTCCCGGCGGTCCCGGCGGTCCCGGCAGTCCCGGCAGTCCCGGCGGTCCCGGCAGTCCCGGCGGTCCCGGCGGTTCCGGCAGCCCCGATGGCCCCGGCAGCCCCGGCGGGCCCGGTGGCCCCGGTGGCCCCGGCGGTCTCGGCGGTTCCACGGCCGGTCCCGTCCGCGGCGCGGGGACCGCCGGCGGCGGGGCCCCGGCCGTCCGGCGGCGCGTCGGCGCGGTCGGTCCCCTCCGGGCCGGCCCCGTCGTTCTCCACCGTCAGCACCACGCGTCCCTCCACCGTCCGTACCGTCACCGCGCACCACGTCGCGTCGCCGTGCCGCAGCACGTTCGTGGTCGCCTCCCGCACCACCCAGCCGAGCGCGGACTGCACCCGGGCGGGCAGTCCGGTCGTCCGGCCGGTCACCTGGCAGTCGATGCCCGCGGCGGCCAGGACCCCGCGGGCGCCGGCCAGTTCCGCCTCCAGGTCGGCCTCCCGGTAGCCGCGGACGACGTCGCGCACCTCCCGCTGGGACGCCTGCGCGATGCGCTGCACCTCGACCATCTGCTCCACCGCCTCCGGCCGCTCGCGCCGGGCCAGTTGCACCGCGAGTTCGCTCTTGAGGGCGATCACGGCCAGGTTGCGCCCCAGTACGTCGTGCAGGTCCCGGCCGAACCGCAACCGTTCCTCGGCCACCGCGAGCCGGGCGCGGGTCTCCCGGGCCTCGTCGAGCGCGAACACGGCGTTCAGCAGCCAGCCGGAGAACATGGAGGTGACGGCGAGGAGGGCGGCGCCGGCGAGGATCCAGGCGGCCATGAAGAAGGCGGCCCCCGCGGGCATGCCCACCAGCGCCGCCACGCAGCCCGCGCCGAGGGAGAACCCGACGACGAGCGCTGCCACCTCGCGCCGGCCGCGCAGACCGAGGGCCAGGAACCCGGCGCCGAAGATCAGCACGCTGCCGGCCACGGACGCGCCGACCCCCGCGAGGTCGGAGCCGCGGGGCTCGCGCGCGGTGACCGCGAGGGCCGCCACCGCCACCGCGGCGGACAGGGCGCCGAGCGCCCACAGCAGCCGTACCGGCCGGGGGCGGCGGCCGAGCATCCAGTCCACCGCGCGGGAGGCGGTCAGCATGCTCAGGGCGCCGTGCGCGCAGACCGCGGTCAGGAACAGGGGCACGGGCGGGGGGCCGACCAGGCTGACGGTGGCCAGTCCCACGGTGGCGATCTCGATGACCCCGAAGAAGTGGAACGACCACCGGGTGTACGTCTCGACCTTCGCCGGCGTGCTCTTGCGCCGCCACCAGCCGCCCGGCCTGCGCATGGTCCGCTCGCCCCGCTTCCGCCGCTCCGCGCCGTCGGTCAGCGCCGTGGCTCCCAGCGGAACCACCGCCGTACAGCAAACACCGACAGGGCGGTCCAGGCCACCGCCAGCCCCAGGGCGGACAGCGTGTCGGAGGCCGACAGGTCACCGCTCCAGCCGCCCCGGAGCAGCGTGACGACGGGGGTCAGCGGCAGCAGTTCGCAGAAGGCGGCGATGCGGTCGGGCAGCACCTCCAGGGGCACGGTCATCCCGGAGCCGAGCATCGACACGATGAGCATCGGCATCGGCGTGACCTGGGCGCTCTCGGTGGTCCGCGTGAAACTGGCGGTCACCGCGCCGAGGGCGACGCAGATCACCACGCCGAACAGCAGGCCGGCGACGATCAGGTGCGGCGCGGAGGGCGCGGACATGTCGAGCAGCAGCGCGCAGCCGGTCATCAGCAGCAGGCTCTGCACGAGTCCGGTGGCGGTGGCGGGCAGGGCGGACCCGGCGAGGATCTCGGTGTCCCGCAGTTCCCCGGTGCGCAGCCGCTTGAGGACGAGCTCCTCGCGCCGGGTGACGAAGATGCCGACGAGCGCGGAGTAGACCGCGAACAGCAGGGCGAAGCCGATCGCGGCGGGCAGCACGACGGTGCCCAGGGTCAGTCCGGCGCCCTCGAGGTCCATCTCGTCGGCGGCCTGGGCCACGCTGACGGGCAGCACCAGGGGCACGAACAGGGCAGCGAACAGCGTGCCCTTGCTCCGCCCGTACATGGTCAGCTCGGCGCGGGCGAGGGCGGCCATCCGGCTCGCGGGGGTGGTGGCGGACCGCCGGGCGGCGGTCGGCGGGGTGACGGTCGGCTGGGCGCCGCTCATGCCACGGTCTCCTTCGTCGTGTCCGGGCCGGAGGTCTGGGTACCGGACGTCCGCGCCCCGTCGGCCCGCGTACCGGAGGAGGTCTGCCCGTCGGCGGTGGACGATCCGGCGGACGCCTCCTTGGCGATGCCGAGGAACGCCTCCTCCAGGGACGCCGACCGCACGTCCAGGCGGCGCAGCTCGACGCCGGCCCGGTCGGCCCACACCAGGAGGGCGGTGGCCGCGCGCTGGAGTTCCCGAGTGCGCAGCCGGACCGTCCGGCCGTCGGTCTCGTGCTCGCTCACGCCGAGTTCCGCGAGCGGCGGCAGGTCGCCGACGAAGTAGCCGTCCGGCAGGTCGAAGGAGATCCGGGACGGCTGGGAGGCGGTCACCTCGGCCGGGGTGCCGGCGGCGGCGATGCGTCCCTGGTGCAGGATGGCGAGCCGGTCGGCGAGGCTCTCCGCCTCCTCCAGGTAGTGCGTGGTGAGCAGCACGGTGGTGCCCTGGTCGCGCAGGGCGCGCACCAACTCCCAGGTGTCCTGGCGCCCTTCGGCGTCCAGGCCGGTGGTGGGTTCGTCCAGGAAGAGCACCTCGGGGTCACCGAGCAGGGCGAGCGCGAGGTCCAGGCGGCGCCGTTCGCCGCCGGACAGCTGCTTGACGCGCACACCCGTCTTGCCCTGCAGGCCGACCGCGGCCAGTGCCTCGTCCACGGGGCGCGCGCCGCTGACGCAGCCCGCCCACATCCGCGCGGTCTCGGCGACGGTCAGTTCCGAGGGAAAGCCGCCCTCCTGCAGCATCACGCCGGTGCGGGGGCGGACGGCGGCCCGCTCGGTGTAGGGGTCGTGTCCGAGGATCCGGATGCGGCCGTCGGCGGGGGCGGCGAGCCCTTCCAGCAGTTCGACGGTGGAGGTCTTGCCGGCACCGTTGGTGCCCAGCAGGGCGAAGACCTCCCCGCGGCGCACGGAGAAGTCGATCCCGCGCACCGCCTCGAACCCGTCCCCGTACACCCGTCGCAACCCTGTGACCTCGATCACGTGGTCGTGCTCGTGCTCCATACCTGAACCTGACATGCCCCCATCCTCACTGCCCGGTCGGGCACATGACAGTGCGGGGTGTCACGGGTCGGAATGACAAATGTCAGACGGCACGCACGACGAGGGCGGGACGGGACGAGGCGGGACGGGACTCGACGGGAGTCCTGCCGGAACCGGGCGGCGGGCGGGAAGCCCGGGCGTCGGACGATGGCCGGTCCGTCGCTCGGCCGGCCGACGGACCGGGCACGGCGCACGCGAGGGCGCCACCGGACACGAGGAGGCCACACGAGAAGACCGCCACACGAGAAGACCCCGGTCCCTGGGGGACCGGGGTCTTCTTCCCGAGCGGACGACGAGGTTCGAACTCGCGACCTCAACCTTGGCAAGGTTGCGCTCTACCAACTGAGCTACGTCCGCATGGCTCCCGACCAGCTTTCACCGGTCGGTGCGAACACCAGCCTACCTGATCCACAAGGGCACTCGGTGGCGGTGCAGAGCGGGTGACAGGAATTGCACACTGCGCCTTCCCCCTGGAAGGGGGATGTTCTACTACTGAACTACACCCGCATGTACTCCGTGAGCCGGGCTTTTCGGCCCTGCCCTTCGGCGTGCTCCAGACTCTAGCTGATCACCAGGGGTGCTGCGCAAGTCGGTTGACGGACACCCCCGCTGACCGGCCGTCGGAGGGGGCGGGCGGGGCGGCACGTGACCCGACGGGGTGACGGCGGAGCCGCCTCCGGGAGCCGGTGCCGCGATGGTCCCCGCGGGACGCGCTGGACACGCGGGACGCACGCACGGGGTGCCCGGGACGCACGGGGGGCCGGGACGCACGGGGCGCCCGGGGCGCGTGGGGCGGGGCCGCCCGGTCAGCGGGCGGCGGCGAACGCCTCGTAGACCCGCTTGGGGATGCGGCCGCGGGCGGGGACCTCCATGCGGTGCGCCTGGGCCCAGGCCCGCACCGCCGCCGGGTCGGGGGCGACCTCGGTCTGCCGGTACGCCCTGCCGGAGCGGGACCGCTTGCGGCCGGCCTCGACGTAGGGGGCGAGTGCCCTGCGCAGTTCGCCGGCATGGGCTTCGTTCAGGTCGATCTCGTACGACGTGCCGTCCAGACCGAAGGCGATCGTCTCCGCCGCTTCCGAGCCGTCGATGTCGTCAAAGAGAGTGACCACGACCTTCTGCGCCACGAATATCGGTCCCTTCGTGCGACATCTCGGGTGACGCCTGTCGGTGGCATCACCGATGACGTGCCGGGACGTCACCTGGATGTCGGCTGTCGGCCCTGTAATAGGGCAAAGCGTCCGCTAATGACAATTCATTTGTACAGTGCCGGGCAATGAAATGGGAAGCCCGACTAAATCTGCCCGCGTGTCCGGTGCGCAATACCGTGGTATGCGAGAGCAGAGATCTTTCCCGGATCTTTTCCCGGGCGTCTCCCCGTGATGCCGAATCGTGATCGGGGTCACGTAGATTCCTCCAACTCTACTCGCGTAGAAATTTTGTGCGGGTAGTCTGAAGGAACCTGCTCAGCACCACACACCGGGAGTGCCAGTGGCACGCGTCGTAGTCGACGTCATGCTCAAGCCGGAGATCCTCGACCCCCAGGGCCAGGCGGTGCAGCGCGCACTGCCGCGTCTGGGATTCGACGGGATCTCGGACGTCCGTCAGGGAAAGCGATTCGAACTGGAAGTTGACGGGCCGGTCGACGAGGCCGCGCTCGCCCGCATCCGTGATCTTGCGGAATCCTTCCTCGCCAACACCGTCATCGAGGACTTCACGGTCCGTGTCGAGGAAGTCGCGGAGGCCGTGAAGTGACCGCTCGTATTGGCGTCGTCACTTTCCCGGGCAGTCTCGACGACCGGGACAGCGCGCGCGCGATCCGCCTCGCCGGCGCCGAACCGGTGGCGCTCTGGCACAAGGACAAGGACCTCAAGCAGGTCGACGCCGTGGTGCTGTGCGGCGGCTTCTCCTACGGCGACTACCTGCGGGCCGGGGCCATCGCCCGGTTCTCGCCGGTCATGGACAGCGTCATCGAGCAGGCGAAGGCGGGCCTGCCCGTCCTCGGCATCTGCAACGGCTTCCAGATCCTCACCGAGGCCCACCTGCTGCCCGGGGGCATGCTCGGCAACGACCACCTGCACTTCATCTGCCGCGACCAGAAGCTGCGGGTGGAGAACGCGGAGACCGCCTGGACCGCCGACTACACGGCCGGCCAGGAGATCCACATCCCGCTGAAGAACATGGACGGCCGCTACGTCGCCGACCGCCGGACGTTGGACGAGCTGGAGGCCGAGGGCCGCGTGGCCTTCCGCTACGTGGTCCACGGCGATGCCGCTGACGGATGCGGCAACCCCAACGGCTCGCTCAACGACATCGCCGGCATCACCAACGCCGCCGGCAACGTCGTCGGCCTGATGCCGCACCCCGAGCACGCCGTCGAGCCCGTGATCGGCACGGGCCGCACCGACGGCCTCCCCTTCTTCACCTCGATCCTCAAGAAGCTGGTCACCGCATGAGCAGGACGCCTCTGGACACGGTCGAACACGCGGCCGAGACCCCCGACGTCGAGCTGCCCTGGGCCGAACTCGGCCTGAAGAAGGACGAGTACGAGCGGATCGTGGAGATCCTCGGCCGCCGCCCGACCGGGGCCGAGCTGGCCATGTACTCGGTGATGTGGTCCGAGCACTGCTCGTACAAGTCCTCCAAGGTGCACCTGCGCCAGTTCGGCGAGAAGGCCCCCGAGTCCGACGCCATGCTCGTCGGCATCGGTGAGAACGCCGGCGTGGTCGACGTCGGCCAGGGCTACGCGGTCACCTTCAAGGTGGAGTCGCACAACCACCCGTCCTACGTCGAGCCCTACCAGGGCGCGGCCACCGGCGTCGGCGGCATCGTCCGCGACATCATCGCCATGGGCGCCCGCCCGGTCGCCGTCGTGGACCCGCTGCGCTTCGGCGCCGCCGACCACCCGGACACCAAGCGCGTGCTGCCCGGCGTGGTCGCCGGCATCGGCGGCTACGGCAACTGCCTGGGCCTGCCCAACATCGGCGGCGAGGTCGTCTTCGACGCCTGCTACCAGGGCAACCCGCTGGTCAACGCCGGCGCGATCGGCGTCATGCGGCACGAGGACATCCACCTCGCCAAGGCGTCCGGCGCGGGCAACAAGGTCATCCTCTACGGCGCCCGCACCGGCGGCGACGGCATCGGCGGCGCGTCGATCCTCGCCTCCGAGACCTTCGACGACGCCAAGCCGTCGAAGCGGCCCGCTGTCCAGGTCGGCGACCCCTTCCAGGAGAAGCTGCTCATCGAGTGCACCCTGGAGGCGTTCAAGGAGAAGCTGGTCGTCGGCATCCAGGACCTCGGCGCGGCCGGTCTGTCCTGCGCCACCTCCGAGCTGGCCTCCAACGGCTCCGGCGGCATGCGCGTCACCCTCGACGACGTGCCGCTGCGCGACTCGACGCTCTCCCCCGAGGAGATCCTGATGAGCGAGTCGCAGGAGCGCATGTGCGCGGTCGTGGAGCCCGAGAAGGTCGACCGGTTCCTGGAGATCTGCGAGAAGTGGGACGTCATCGCCACCGTCATCGGTGAGGTGACCGACGGCGACCGCCTGGAGATCTACTGGCACGGCGGCAAGATCGTCGACGTCGACCCGCGCACCGTCGCCCACGACGGCCCGGTCTACGAGCGCCCCTACGCCCGCCCCGAGTGGCAGGACGCGCTGCAGGCCGACGACGCGAACAAGCTGCCCCGCCCGGAGTCCGGCGAGGAGCTGAGGGACCAGGTCCTGAAGCTGGTCGGCTCGCCGAACCAGGCGTCCAAGCAGTGGATCACCCAGCAGTACGACCACTTCGTGCAGGGCAACACGGTGCTGGCGATGCCGGAGGACTCCGGCATGATCCGCGTCGACGAGCAGACCGGGCTCGGGGTCGCCATCGCCACCGACGGCAACGGCCGGTACGCCAAGCTGGACCCCTACACGGGCGCCCAGCTGGCCCTCGCCGAGGCCTACCGGAACGTGGCGACCACCGGCGCCAAGCCGCTCGCCGTCTCCGACTGCCTGAACTTCGGCTCTCCGGAGGACCCGGCGGTCATGTGGCAGTTCGCCGAGGCCGTGCGCGGTCTCGCGGACGGCTGTCAGCAGCTCGGCACCCCGGTGACCGGCGGCAACGTCTCGCTCTACAACCAGACCGGCGAGGCCGCCATCCACCCCACCCCGGTGGTCGCGGTCCTCGGCGTCATCGACGACGTGGCCCGGCGCACCCCGGCCGCCTTCCGCGAGGAGGGCCAGCTGATCCACCTCCTCGGCGACACCCGCGAGGAGTTCGGCGGCTCGGCCTGGTCGCAGGTCGTGCACGACCACCTCGGCGGTCTGCCCCCGGCGGTCGACCTGGAGCGGGAGCGCCTGCTCGCCGAGATCCTGATCTCCGCCTCCCGCGACGGCATGATCGACGCCGCGCACGACCTGTCCGACGGCGGTCTGATCCAGGCGGTCGTGGAGTCGGCGCTGCTCGGCGGGAAGGGCGCGCGTCTGATCGTCCCGGACGGCCTCGACGCCTTCACCTTCCTGTTCTCCGAGTCGGCCGGCCGCGCGATCGTCGCCGTCCCGCGCTCGGAGGAGCTGCGCTTCACCGACATGTGCGGCGCCCGCGGGCTGCCCACCACCCGCATCGGTGTCGTCGACGGCGACACAGTGGAGGTCCAGGGCCAGTTCTCGCTGACCCTGGCCGAGCTCCGCGAGACCCACGAGGCGACGATCCCCGCGCTGCTCGCGTAGGGGCCGCCACCTCACGAAGCCCCCGTCCGGTCCGCCGGGCGGGGGCTTCGCGCGTCCCTGCGCGGCGGAGGGGCCGGCCGGGCGGGGCTCCACGCGTCCTCGTGAGGCACACGACGGGCCGGAAGGGTCCGCGGGTCGCCCGGGCTCTTGCACGAGATTACGTAGTTCCGTAATCTCTGAGTGTGGAACTCGAAGAGCGCGTCGCCGACCTCGAACGACGGCTGGCGGCGCTGGAGAACGCGCGGGAGCCGCACCCCGCGCCTCGCCTCGGCGACGACGACTTCTGGGCCCTGCGGGGCTTCAAGGAGCAGCTCGCCGGGCTGGGCGCGGCGGACGGCGGGGTGCTGTTCACCGGGGCGGTCCGGCTGCCCACCGGGGAGCAGTACGAGTGGCAGCACGGCGCCCTCACCGCGGGGCTCCTGGACGCCGACTGGCAGGAGGCCGCCGAGGCGTTCGCCGCACTCGGACACCCGGTCCGGCTGCGGCTGCTGCGGGAGATCACCGGCGGTCGCCGCACCGCGGCCGAGCTGGCCGAACTGGACGGCGTCGGCACCACCGGCCAGATCTACCACCACCTGCGCCAGCTCACGGCCGCCGGCTGGCTGCACACCACCGGCCGGGGACGCCACGAGGTCCCGCCGGGCCGGGTCGTCCCGCTGCTGGTGGCGCTGTCGGCGGCCCGTCCCTGACACCGCGCCCGCCCGACCACCGCACCGACGAGGACACGGGGGAACCATGTCCGCACGCAAGATCGCCATGACGGCCTTCCGGGGCCTGCAGCTGAGCTGCGTCGCCCTGGTGACCGCCCACGTCTGTCTCGGCTGGGACCACCCCGTGTGGTGGAACCTCCTCCCGCTGGTCCTGGCCTACGTCCTGATCACCGTGGTCAACCGCTGGGGCGGTGCACCCGACGCCCCCGGCACCGCCCGGCCGCCCGTCGAGGTGGCCCCGCCGGTGACCGGCCGCTGGTCCGCGCTGAACAGTCCGGCCGACCGCACGCCGAGCCACGGGATCCACGCCTACGGCCAGACCTACGCCATCGACCTCGTCGCCGAACCGGAGCCGGGCGCCCGCCCCGGCTTCTCGGCGCTGTGGCCGCTCACCCGCCGCCCCGAGGAGTACCCGGCGTACGGCGCCCCGCTGCTCGCGGTGGCCGACGCCACGGTCGTGCGGGCCGACGACGGTCAGCGCGACCACCGCAGCCGCACCTCCCTGCCCGCGCTGCTGTACCTGATGCTGGCCGAGGGCTCGGTGCGCGAGATGACGGGCGTCCGCAGGATCCTGGGCAACCACCTCGTGCTGGACCTCGGGGACGGCACCTACGCCGCCTACGCCCATCTGCGGCGCGGCTCCCTCACGGTCCGCGAGGGCGACACCGTGCGGGCCGGCCAGGTCGTCGCCCGCTGCGGCAACTCCGGCAACTCCTCCGAGCCCCACCTGCACTTCCAGCTCATGGACGGCCCCGACCCGGACACCGCGCGCGGTATCCCGTTCCGCTGGCACGGCCTCGGCGTCCCGCGCAACGGCGAGGTGTTCGAGGCCCCGGCGCCCGCGCCGGCCGAGACCGCCTGACACCGGCTCCGGGCGGCCGTCGGGGCAGGGCGGGGCCACCGGACCGGACCGCCGGGGCACGGCGGACCACCGCCACCGGGCCGGACCACCGGGGCGGGCGCGGCGCTGCCGGACCGGCCGTCGGGACGCAGCGCTCGGGACGCAGGGGGCCGACGGGCGGGCCCCGGGTCCCGGCCTTCGGGGAGGCGCCCCCGAGGTCCCGGCCTGAGGGAAGGCACCGCCGGGCCCCGCGGCCTCCCGCCCCGCATAGGCTTCTCGCCATGCCACCGGCCAAGAAGCGCGCCCGTTCCTACGACCCCGTCAGGACCCGCACCGCGGTGCTGGCCCAGTTCGCCGCCGTGCGCTCCGCGGTCCGCGGCCTGACCCCGGAGCAGCTCGCCGGGCCCACCCGGCTCGGCGACTGGACCGTACGGGAGCTGATCGCGCACCTCGGTGCGGCGCTGACCGCCGTGGACCGGCTGCTGGCCGAGCCGGAGCCCGCGCGGCAGGACGGGCACCTGCTCGACTGGCCCTCCGCGATCGTCGTCGACGCCGACACCATCGCCGCGACGGCGCGCGCGGTGGCCGCCGGGCACCCGGACCTGGACGCCCACCTCGCCGACGTCGAGGAACGCTTCACCGCCCGCCTGGACGCGCACCCCGGGACCCGGCTCCTGCCCACCTCCGCCGGGGCGCTGCCGCTGGCGGACTACCTGGTCACCCGCACCGTGGAACTCGTCGTCCACACCGACGACCTGAACGCCGCCGTGCCGGGCCTGGACATCCCGTACGACCGGCGGGCCGTGGCCACCGCGACCCGTCTGCTGGCCGACGCCCTCGCCGCGAAGGCCCCCGGCGGGTCGACCGAGGTGCGGATCCCGCCGCACGCGGTGGTGCAGTGCGTGCCGGGCCCCCGGCACACCCGGGGGACGCCGCCGAACGTCGTGGAGACCGACCCGATGACCTGGCTCCGGCTGGCCACCGGGCGGACCGGCTGGGCGGAGGCCGTCGCGGCCGGGGCCGTCCGGGCGAGCGGGGAGCGCGCGGACCTGGCGCCGTACCTGCCGTTGACCGGGTGAGCCGGGCGCCGTGCCCGCCGTCGGCCGGGTGAGCCGGGGCAGGGGGAACCGGCCGTTCCCCGGCCCCGTCGAACGGACATGGACGCACCGAGGCACCGGCACCGCGCGCTCACCACGGCCGCCGTCGCCGTGCTCCTCCCGTTCGCCGCGGCCTGCGGCGGCGAGCAGGCGGGCCCGGGTGGCAGCGACCGCGCGCGGCCCGGGCCGCCGCTGACCGGCGTGCGCTGGAGCGTGCACAGCGTGACGGAGGACGGCCGCACCCTGCGCGCGCCCGCCGACGCCCACCTGACCGTCGAGCCCGGCGGCGGGGTCGGGGGCAGCCACGGGTGCGACCGGTTCCACGGCGACGCCGACGTGGACGGGGACCGGATCCGGTTGCGCACCGAGAGCACCGCCGGGGCGTGCCCCGAGCCGCTGAGGGAGTTCGAGCGCCGGCTCCGCGCCGTCCTGGGGGAGGGCCCCCTCGACGCCCGCGTCCGCGGTGACCGGCTGACCCTCACCGCGGCGGACGGCGCCTCCGTGCGGCTCGGCCGGGCCGAGCACGCACCGCTGCACGGCACGAAGTGGAGCCTCGCGCTCCCCGGCGCCGACGGCCGGGCCCACCTCACCTTCGACCGGGCGGAGGGCACCGTCTCCGGCAGCACGGGGTGCAACAGGGTGCGCGCCGACGCCACGGTGCGCGACGGCCATATCACCCTCGGCGCCCCCTCCACGACCCGAATGATGTGCGAAGGCTCACTCATGGACGTCGAGGAGCGGGTGCTGAGGCTCTTCGACGGCCGCGCCACCTACCGGATCGCGTACCGGAACCTCACGCTGACCAGCGACGACGGCGTCGAGGTGCGGGCCTTCGCCGCCAGGTGATCCACCGCACGTCCCGGATCCCCAATTCGGACCAGTGGTCGACCTCGCCTACACTCGGTTCCGTGCCACGTGGTGACGGACGACTCAACCACGACCTGCTCCCCGGAGAGAAGGGCCCCCAGGACGCCTGCGGCGTCTTCGGTGTCTGGGCTCCGGGCGAAGAGGTCGCCAAGCTCACGTACTTCGGGCTCTACGCCCTCCAGCATCGGGGCCAGGAATCCGCGGGAATCGCGGTCAGCAACGGCTCCCAGATCCTCGTCTTCAAGGACATGGGCCTGGTCTCCCAGGTCTTCGACGAGACCTCCCTCGGTTCCCTCCAGGGTCACATCGCGGTCGGACACGCCCGCTACTCCACCACCGGTGCCTCGGTGTGGGAGAACGCCCAGCCGACCTTCCGCGCCACCGCGCACGGATCGATCGCGCTCGGCCACAACGGCAACCTGGTCAACACGGCGGAGCTCGCCGAGCTGGTCGCGGAACTGCCGAAGGAGAACGGCCGCGCCCCCAAGGTGGCGGCCACCAACGACACCGACCTGATCACCGCCCTGCTGGCGGGCCAGCGTGCCGCCGACGGCGAGCCGGTGACCGTGGAGCAGGCCGCGCACGTGGTCCTCCCCCAGGTCAAGGGCGCCTTCAGCCTCGTCTTCATGGACGAGGGCACCCTGTACGCGGCCCGCGACCCGCAGGGCATCCGCCCGCTCGTCCTCGGCCGGCTGGAGCGCGGCTGGGTGGTGGCCTCCGAGTCCGCCGCCCTGGACATCTGCGGCGCCAGCTACGTCCGGGAGATCGAGCCGGGCGAGTTCGTCGCCATCGACGAGAACGGCCTCCGCAGTTCGCGATTCGCTGACGCGAAGCCCAAGGGCTGTGTCTTCGAGTACGTGTACCTGGCCCGCCCGGACACCGACATCGCCGGCCGGAACGTCTACCTCTCGCGCGTCGAGATGGGCCGTCGCCTGGCCGGCGAGGCACCCGCCGAGGCCGACCTGGTGATACCGACCCCGGAGTCCGGCACCCCGGCCGCCATCGGCTACGCCGAGGCGTCGGGCATCCCGTTCGGCGCCGGACTGGTGAAGAACGCCTACGTCGGACGGACGTTCATCCAGCCGTCGCAGACGATCCGGCAGCTCGGCATTCGCTTGAAGCTGAATCCGCTCAAGGAAGTGATCAAGGGCAAGCGGCTGGTCGTGGTCGACGACTCGATCGTCCGCGGGAACACCCAGCGCGCCCTGGTCCGCATGCTCCGCGAGGCGGGCGCGGCCGAGGTCCACATCCGGATCTCCTCGCCGCCCGTGAAGTGGCCGTGCTTCTTCGGCATCGACTTCGCCACCCGCGCCGAGCTCATCGCCAACGGCATGACGATCGACGAGATCGGCACCTCCCTGGGCGCCGACTCCCTGGCGTACATCTCCATCGACGGCATGATCGAGGCGACCACCATCGCCAAGCCGAACCTGTGCCGTGCCTGCTTCGACGGCGAGTACCCGATGGACCTGCCCGACCCGGAGCTCCTCGGCAAGCAGTTGCTGGAGACGGAGCTGGCCGCCGGTACGGCCGCCCCGGCCGCGGTCGACGCGATCCGCCGCCCGTAAGCCCTGCCGTACGACACGAAAGCTCTCACCTCCATGTCCGAGACATCCCTTGCCGGGGGCGGCGCCAGTTACGCGGCCGCAGGCGTCGACATCGAAGCCGGCGACCGCGCGGTCGACCTGATGAAGGAGTGGGTGAAGAAGGCCCGGCGCCCCGAGGTCCTCGGGGGCCTCGGCGGTTTCGCCGGCCTCTTCGACGCCTCCGCCCTCAAGCGGTTCGACCGCCCCCTGCTGGCCTCCGCCACCGACGGCGTGGGCACCAAGGTCGACATCGCCCGCCGGATGGGCGTCTACGACACCATCGGCCACGACCTGGTCGCCATGGTGATGGACGACATCGTGGTGTGCGGCGCCGAGCCGCTGTTCATGACCGACTACATCTGCGTCGGCAAGGTGCACCCCGAGCGGGTCGCCGCGATCGTCAAGGGCATCGCCGAGGGCTGTGTGCTGGCCGGCTGCGCCCTGGTCGGCGGCGAGACCGCCGAGCACCCCGGCCTGCTGGGCGAGGACGACTTCGACGTCGCCGGGGCCGGCACGGGCGTGGTCGAGGCCGACCGGATGCTCGGCGCCGACCGCATCCGTTCGGGTGACGCGGTGATCGCGATGGCCGCCTCCGGACTCCACTCCAACGGGTACTCCCTGGTCCGGCACGTGCTGCTGAACCAGGCGGGCCTGGCCCTGGAGAGCCGGATCGAGGAGTTCGGCCGGACCCTGGGCGAGGAGCTGCTGGAGCCGACCAAGATCTACTCGCTGGACTGCCTGGCGCTGCTGCGTACCACCGAGGTGCACGCCTTCAGCCACGTCACCGGGGGCGGGCTGGCGGCCAACCTGGCCCGGGTCGTGCCGGACGGGCTGCACGCGGTGGTCGACCGTTCGACCTGGACGCCCGGCCCGGTGTTCGACCTGGTCGGCAGGACCGGATCGGTCGAGCGCCTGGAGCTGGAGAAGACGCTGAACATGGGTGTCGGCATGATCGCGATCGTGCCGCAGGAGTCCACCGGGGTGGCCCTGGCCACGCTGGGTGACCGGGGTGTGGACGCCTGGGTCGCCGGCGAGATCACCGAACGAGGCGACCGCCCGACGGGCGCCGCCCTGGTGAGTGACTACGCGACGTGAGCACCCGGGCGTGCTGCCCGCACGGACGGTGCGGGCAGCACGAACCCGGGTAGCACAGAAGCCGGCCGGTGACTTCCGTCACCGACCGGTCTGCTGCTCAGTGCAAGGTCAAGCGCCGCGACGCTGCTGCGAGGACTGGCCGTCCTCGTCCTGCGCGTCGTCCTCATAGAGGTCGGCGTACCGTGCGTACAGGTCGTCGTCATGCTCATCGGCCTCGAAGTGATCACCGTTGGTCGGTGACGTGTTCGATGTCGATGCGCCCAGCTCCTCGGCCAGGCGTGTGAGGTCAGTCCCACCGCTGTTGTACTTCAGCTGGCGGGCGACCTTCGTCTGCTTGGCCTTGGCCCGGCCGCGCCCCATGGCTCGACCCCCTCAACGACGGGGCTCGACGGCCCCAGAGTCTTGACACGCGTTCATGGTCCGGAACGGACTCTCCTCGGAGAGACCGGTCCGTAGTGGCTTCCACGGTACCTGAGCCCGCGCCCATCCGGTACGTCGCCCGCATGACGTGCCCGTGCCCAGGACCTCCGAGGGTCCTCGTCCTCGCTGGTCAAACGCGATTTTAGCCACTTATCGGCGCTCGACCCGCCGGGAGAAGTGAGAGTTCTCTCTAACTCCGTCCCGGCGGGTACCGCCCGGACGTGCGGGGCGGTCGTGGACGGCCGCCCCGCACGCCTCGCCTCACCGTGCCGCGCGCGCCTCCGCCATCCGCTGCTCGGCGATCCGGTCGGCCGCCGCGGCCGGCGGAATCCCGTCCGACTTCGCACGTGCGAATATGGCGAGCGTGGTGTCGAAGATCTTCGACGCCTTCTCCTTGCACCGGTCGAAGTCGAAGCCGTGGAGCTCGTCGGCGACCTGGATGACACCGCCCGCGTTCACCACGTAGTCCGGCGCGTAGAGGATCCCGCGGTCGGCGAGGTCCTTCTCCACGCCCGGGTGGGCGAGCTGGTTGTTGGCGGCGCCGCAGACCACCTTGGCGGTCAGCACGGCCACCGTGTCGTCGTCCAGCGCCCCGCCCAGCGCGCACGGGGCGTAGATGTCCAGGCCCTCGGTCCGGATCAGCTCCGCCGTGTCGGCCACGGCGGTGACGCCCTGCGGGTGCCGGTCCAGGACCCGGCGCACCGCGTCCTCGCGCACGTCGGTGATCACGACCTCGGCGCCCTCCGCGCGCAGGTGCTCCACCAGGTGGTGGCCGACCTTGCCGACGCCGGCGACCCCGACCCTGCGGTCCCGCAGCGACGGGTCGCCCCACAGGTGCTGGGCCGAGGCCCGCATGCCCTGGTAGACGCCGAAGGAGGTGAGCACGGAGGAGTCGCCCGCGCCGCCGTTCTCGGGGGAGCGGCCGGTCGTCCAGCGGCACTCCCGCGCGACGACGTCCATGTCCGAGACGTAGGTGCCGACGTCGCACGCGGTGACGTACCGGCCGCCCAGCGAGGCCACGAACCGGCCGTAGGCCAGCAGCAGTTCCTCGCTCTTGACCTGCTCCGGGTCGCCGATGATCACGGCCTTGCCACCGCCGTGTTCGAGCCCGGCCATGGCGTTCTTGTACGACATGCCGCGCGCGAGGTTCAGCGCGTCGGCGACGGCCTCCTCCTCGGTGGCGTACGGGTAGAAGCGCGTACCGCCCAGGGCGGGGCCCAGGGCGGTGGAGTGGATGGCGATGACGGCCTTGAGGCCGCTGGCACGGTCCTGACAGAGCACGACTTGCTCATGACCCCCCTGGTCCGTGTGGAACAGGGTGTGCAGGACGCCGTCAGATACGTCGGTCACGGTGGTGACTCCTGAGTAAGAAGCGGCGGGTGGGACGGGACTCCCCGATGCCCCCCATGCTTGTGGCAGCGGGGACGCGGCGGGGGTCGTGACCATGAGGTTAGAGCCTGCCGGGCGGTTCGGCGGCACCGTGGCGGGGATCACCTTCGACCGGAGTACCGCCGTGCGACGATTTGCCGGGTTTCCCGGCTGCGGAGGTGTCGTGTCCGAAGGTTTTCGACGCAGTGCGCGGGGGAGGGACCAGGCGTGCCCAAGGTGACCTCGGTGATCGTCCCCTACGCGACCTACCTGCGCGTCTACGAACCGCTGGCCGCCTTCCCGGAGCCGGAGCGCGGCCACTGGGCCCGCTACGCGCGCCGCCCCGAGCGCCCCTCCTGCCAGGACGAGCTGCGCCGGGCGCTCACCGACCTCGTTCCGACGCCCCCGGTGCCGGTTCCCGTTCACGAGAGCGACGACGCGTTCGTGCTCGAGGAGGACGGCGAGATCCGGGTCTGCCCGTGGCGCACCCGGCTGCGCGGCTGGCAGGCCCTGGGCGAGCTCGCCGAGGACTTCCCGCTGCCGGTCCTGGACGCCCTGCTGCCCCCGGTGGTCCGCCACCAGGCGGTGCGCGACTACGAGCGGTGGCTCACCGAGCACCCGGACGCCCGGCCCTGGATCCGCACGGCGACCTGGCAGGTGCCGATCAACTGGTTCGTGCTGGTCTCCGACGAGGAGCGCGAGTACGCCAAGGGCACGGCCGACGAGGCACCGGTGCTGCGCTACCGGACGCCGATGGTGGAGGCCCGGCGCCGGGTCGCCCGGGGGCTGCGGGCGCTGAGGGACGCGGTGGACGAGGGGCCGCTGATCGACGGGCTGGTCGACATCGGGCGCTGGCTGGAGGAGTTCCATCCCCGGTCCCTGGTCGAGCTGGACTACGGCGGACTGGTGCACGCCCTGCCGGCGGGGACGCTGGAGGCGGACCACTCGGCGGCGGACGTGGCCGAGGGCATCGCGGCGCTCCGCCGCGGTGACGGGGAGCGGGCCGGCGCCGCCTACGCGCGGCTGGTGGAGCGGTGGCGGTCGGTGCGCGATCTGCGGTCCGCGAACTGACGTTTGACCTGACGCCCGTCTTGGTGTTCTGTCATCGCCCTGAGGTGACGCGTCGTCGGGGTCCGGCGGACGCCGACGCGGATCCGACAACGGACGTAGGGACCGATCCGGGCGTACATCCCAAGCGTGTCAAGCGTGATGGACCGCACGTACGGGACCCTTGCGCCGGTTGCCCACCCTCATGCCAAAATAGGACAAGGAGTCCGGGGAGGACTCCTCCGTCCTGCTGTGCTCCATCATGGGCGGATTCTCAGCATTGCACGCTTTGGGGGGTCTGGTGACTCCTGATCGTCCTGTGACTGATCGTCACAGCGGCGTGACTGTCCGCTATGGCATGGTCCATCGGCTTCCGCGGCTGATGAACACCTGGGAGGGCAATTCCATCGGTTTGGCCGACGCGGCTGGACAGATGGTGTAGTTGTAGTGCCGAGGACAAGCCGTTCGTCCTATAACCGACTCGACTCGCGTCCGCCATTTCGGGCAACGCGGGTCAAGGTGCAGAATTTAAAGGAAAGAACCGAGAAGGTTCGGTTCTCCCGAGGAGGCCGCTCATGACCGCTCGCACCCCTGATGCCGAGCCGCTGCTGACCCCGGCTGAGGTCGCCACCATGTTCCGCGTCGACCCCAAGACGGTCACGCGCTGGGCGAAGGCCGGCAAGCTCACGTCGATCCGCACGCTCGGCGGGCACCGCCGCTACCGCGAAGCCGAGGTCCGCGCCCTGCTCGCGGGCATTCCGCAGCAGCGCAGCGAGGCCTGAACAACTGATTGACCTGGGCGATCCGGCTGGTCCCCAAACCCGCCGAAGCGCCCGGAATTACAGCTCCAAGCGACGCGGGGACTGCCCCAACAGTCCTCTCGCCCCAGCCCTCCGGGGCTTCCCAGGCAACTGAACACGGGTGCGTCGTCGATCGCGCTGGACTCCCGCCGGGTCCAGCGCGATCTTTTTTGTGCGCTCCCGCGCGGGTGTGTGCGGTGCGGTCGCGGAGCCCAACCGGCCCCCGCGGGGCGGTTCGTGGGCCCGGGAGGCCGAGGTGTCCGCGAGGCTCGGGCGGCAGTGGTGCGCGCCCGCCACGGGCCCTTCCGGGTGGCGGTACGGGCCTGCGGGGCGCCGGGACGCCCGGCCCACCGGTGACGGAGCGGAGTCGTGACGCCCGTACTCCCGATAGTGCAATGGCACATATTAAATCGACCCGTTGTAGGGCGAGGGTAAGTGCCACACTTCCCAAAACTCATACGGTGACACCCGTCACATACCGACTGGCTTGTCGGGCCGTCGGCATATGCGCTGTCAGGGCCGGGTCTTGGGCTCGGCGGGCGCCAACTCGGCCTCGGCGGAGGCGGAACGACCCGCCTCCGATTCCGTCGCCGCCGCGGGCGCCGGGGGGCCGGCGGAGCGGGGTGCGGAGTCCATCGCCAGCCGCAGCAGGCGATGACAGATCGGGCAGTGGCGGGTGACGTGCCGGTACCCCGACGCGGCCGACAGGTGCGCGCGGAGCAGCGCCCGCGTCTCGTGCCTCGCCGAAGCCGCCATGCGCCACCTCCAGAGGGCCGCACGGAAAGCGGTCCCTGCCTTCTGGACTACCGAGCGAAAGAAGTCCCGTCAAGACGCCCAGAGGCCCGTACACGGGCGCCACGGGGCCCGGGTGGCGGTCGGGCGGCGGCCGGCGCGTCCGGACGGTCCTGGGGGCGTCCAGGGCGGCGTCACTGAGGGTGTGGCGGGGAGGTCGAGGGGGCGGGCGGGGGGCGGTCGAGCTGTGCTCGGCGGTGCTTCTGACGGAGCGTGGGGTGGGAAGGGGGGAGGGGGCGGGGAGGTGCCGCAGCGCCCCGGGTGCGGTGCGCTGCGCGCGGAGACGGCCGGGGCCGGCGGTCTCGGGGTGCGGAGGGTCCGGTGGGCGGAGTTCCGGGGTGGAAGCGTCGCGGCGTCAGGAGTGCCTGGCGTGCGGAACCGCCGGGCGCCGGCGCCCGGCGCGGGGAGGGATGTGGGGTGCGGGGACGGTTGCCCCGACGACGCCACCCGGTCGTCGGCCGGGGGCCCGCACGTGCCGGATGCCGGGGCGACCGTGGTGTCGCCCGCCCTACCGGTGCCGGACGCGGCCGAACCCGGCCGCGGCGCGACGGGCGCGGGAGGCGGGCGGACAGTGCTGCGCTCCAGCCCGGGGAACAGCCCGGCCGTGGAACCGAGCGGCCGTCGAAGAGTCCGTGGCGGACATGCGGAAGGCCCGCGTCCCTCACGGGCGCGGCCCTTCTCGGTGATGCGGTCCTGACGGGATTTGAACCCGCGGCCTCCACCTTGACAGGGTGGCGAGCACTCCAAACTGCTCCACAGGACCAGGTTCGCGGCGCGTTCACTGC
>NZ_JBWHZP010000032.1:0-28817 GCF_056323165.1 Streptomyces sp. 3-6 | reverse complement strand
GTGCGTGGTGACGCCCGGTGGGCCGACAAATCCCAAACAGGACAGTCGAGACGTCAGTCAGGCGAGGGGTCAGACCCACCAGCGGCGTCACCACGTCACATCCTCACTGTCGGGCGAGGTCGCGGGGGCGTCGGTGCGGGTGTCCGCCGGGCCCGCGTGCACCGTGAAGGCCGCGGTGCGCACGACGCCGTCGTGACGGAAGTCCAGGAAGAGGCGGTAGCTGCCGCTGCTGGGCGCGGTGGCCGTGAAGGAGACCGCCGGTCCCGGCTTCGTGGTGCCGTCGCCGGGCTCACCGTTCGGATGGACGTGCAGGTAGGCGAGGTCGCCGGAGCGCAGCGCGACCAGGTGGCCGTACGCCCCGAGGTAGGGCTGCAGGTCGGTGACGGGCCTGCCGTCCCGGGAGACGGTGAGTTCCAGCTCGCTCGCCCGGCCCGGCCGCAGGGTGCCGGTCAGCCGGACCTCGTAGCCGTCGACGCGGGCGGTGCTGTGGGCGTCGGGGAGGCCGAGCGGGCGGTAGGCGCCGGAGACGGCGAGGTCCGCGCCGAGGGTGAGACCTCGGGCGCCCTGCCGGGCCGGGGTGAAGTCGGCGAAGATCCGGTAGGCACCGGCCTGCGGGAGGTCCGCGGTGGTGGTCCAGGTGCCGTCGCCGGAGCGGACCGGGTGCAGGTGGCGGTAGGTCCGCAGGTCGCGGGAGGCCACGATGAGGTGGAGTTCCTTGTCGTGCTCGCGGCGGAACCGGGTGACCGTCCTGTCCCGGTCGTCGCGGATGCGGAAGCGCAGTTCGGCCGGTTCCCCGGCCTCCGCGTGGGGCGTGTCCAGGTCGAGGGTGTAGCCCTGCTCGGAGATCCCCAGCCCGCCGGCGGGGACGGTCCCGTGACCGCCGTGGCCGTCACCTTCGCCCCCCTCCGGGTGGCCTGAGGAGGAGGCGTGTCCCGCGTCGTGCTCCGGGGGCCGCTCCGCGACCGCCGGGTCCAGGCTCTGGCCGACGCCGTAGGCCGTGGTGAAGGCGGCGGCCAGGGCGGCGGTGAAGGCGGTGATCCTCAGTCCGGTGTTCATGGCCGTCTCTCCTCGGGATCGGCGCCGGGGTCCGCGGCGGGCCCCGGGTTCCACCCTTCGAGTACATACCCCCATGGGGTATCACGTCAAGCCGGATCGGCCACCGAACGGGTACGGGGTGGGGGTATGACGACCAGCCCGGTGTCCGTCCGGTGTGGACCATGCGTACGGTGGGCACCTGGTGATTCCCGGCCCCAGCCCGGGGACGCCGAGGGCGCGGCCCCGTCCGCGCCCCCGCTCACAGACGCCGGCCACCACGGGAGAGACACAGATGAGCGAGCCGACCACCGGCGACCAGGACCTCACCCGTCCGCTCACGCGGCCCGTCGCTCCCTCCGACGGTCTGCGCCGGGTCGCGTCCGCCGTCCTCGGCGATCTCCGGGCGGTGGACGGCGCCCTCTACGCGGCGGTCGCCGCCACGCCCACCCCCACGCTCGACCGGACCCTGCGGCGGCTGTCGCACGCGGCCGACCACTCGAAGATCTCGTTCGCCATCGCGGGCGCCCTCGCGCTGAGCGGTGCGCGCCCCCGCCGGGCCGCGCTGGCCGGCGTCGGCGCCATCGCGGTGGCCTCCGCCTCGGCCAACCTGCTCGGCAAGCGGCTGGTGCACCGGGACCGGCCGGACCGGGAAGCCGCCCGGGTGACCGTGGACCGGCACGTGAGGATGCCGACGTCGGCATCCTTCCCGTCAGGGCACACCGCGTCGGCGGTCGCGTTCGCCACCGCCGTCGGCACGGTCCTGCCCGCCGCCTCGGTCCCCCTCGGCGCGCTGGCGGGCGCGGTCGGCTACTCCCGCGTGCACACGGGCGTCCACTACCCGGGGGACGTCGCCGCCGGTGCCGTCCTCGGCATCGCGAGCGCCGCCACCGCGCTCGCCGTGGGCTCGGCGCGCCTCCCGGCATCCTTCGGCTCCCGGCGGTTCCGGTGGGCGCGGCCCCGGGGCTGACCGACCGTCACGGGGCACCACCGGACGGCGCCCCGGCTCCGGGCCCGGCCCCTGCCCTCCCCGTCACCTGCCTCCAGCACCCGGTCCCGCCTGCCGGCTCCGGCATGTGGCTCCGCTCGGTCGGCTCCAGCCAGGCTCCGCTCGTCGCCTTTACTGGTCGGCCGGCTCCCCCGCCCCGCCCCGCCCCGCATCAGCACCCGGCCCAACTGGTCGACTGCCCTGCCCGGCTCCCGCCTCGCCCCCTCTTCCCCGGCATGCGGCGCGCTCCCTCCGTCCGGCTCGACCGGTCCCTCCGTGGCCGCCGCCGCGGCACCCGCGATGCCGCCCTCCGGGTGAGCGGGCGGGCACCCGAGCCGGCGCCCGGAGAACGGGCCGTGCACGGCGCCGCCCCGGGGCGTCCTCGGGGGAACCGTCCAGGGAGCCTCCAGGGCAATCGTTCAGGGAACCTTCGGGGCAATCGTCCGGGAAACGGGTACTGCCCGGGGCGAGGATGCTCCCGGGCAGTACCGTGACGTCCGTCCGCGGCGCCGTCACACGAGGTGGGCGAAGACCACCAGGTTCTCGGTGTAGTCCTTCACGGAGTGGTCGTAGTCGCCCGAGCAGGTGATGAGCCGGACCTGGGCGTCGGGGGTGTCGGCGTAGACCCGCTCGTCGGGGAAGTCGTCCTTGTCGAAGGACTCGGCGCCGTCGACCACGAAGGTGGCCGTGCGTCCGTCGGCCCGTAGAACCTGGAACTTGTCCCCCTTCTCCAGTTCGCCGAGACGCGCGAACACGGCCGGGGACGTCTTGGTGTCGACGTGCCCGGCGATGATCGACGTGCCGAGCTCGCCCGGGGACACCCCCTTCGCGAACCAGCCGACCAGGTTGGTGTCATCGGCGGGCGGGGGTTCGAGACGGCCGTCCTTGCCGATGGCGAGGTCGGTGAAGGGCGCGTCGACCTTGATGTCGGGGATGCGCAGCCGGGTCGGCTCCGACGGCGGCAGCTGCTTGGGCGACTCGGCGCTCGCGGACGGCTCGGGAGCGGTGGCGCCGGTCGTGGCGGTCGCGGAGACGGCGGGCGGTGCGTGCGGCACGTGGGCGTCGTCGGGGGGACTCTCCCGGCCGCCGAGCAGGCTCACCGCCAGCACCAGGGCAGCCGCGCCCCAGAACACCGCCGTCGTCACGGCACGCAGTCGGCGTCTGGGCGGCCGCTCATCGCTTGCGCGGGGGGACAGGGGGCTGGCTGCCATCGGGAAGACCACCTCACTGGAACACGGCAGCGGACACATCGGGCGAACGGGCGAGCGGGGCCGCCGACGCGCTGGACACGCGTACGGCGACCCCGGCTGCTATGTCATCGGGCATGGCTCACGCCACGCTTCCGGACGCCTTCTTGCGCCGCAGCGCGTAGGCACCCGTGCCGAGGACCGCCAGTGCGGCCAGGCCGGCGGCGCTGACGCCCGGTTCGGCCAGTCCGCCGCCACCGGTGTGCATGCCACCGCGCGGCTTCTCGTGCTTCCAGTCCTTGCCCTTGTCCTTGCCGCTCCAGGACTCCTCGCTCTGCGCGTCGCCCCCGTCCTTGCCCTTGTAGGACTCCGGGTCGTGCTTCGGGTCCTTCGCGTTGCCCCAGTCCCCTTCGTTCACCGCGGCGAGAGCGCCACCGCCGGTGTGCATGCCGCCCTCCGGCTTGTCGTACTTGCCGTGCTTCTCGTGCTTGCTCTCCTCGTCGTACTTGCCTCCCTTGTCGTGCTTGCTCTCCTTGTCGTACTCCTTGCTGGTGGAGGAGGACTTGTCGTGCTCCCAGTCACCCGTGTGGTCGGCGTAGGCTGCGGGCGCCGCGATCGCGAGGGCGGCGGTGGCCGTCGCGGTGGCGAGCACCAGGCGGGCAGAGCGCATCTGGACTTTCCTTCCGTCTCGGACGGGCTGCTGACTCCACGTCAGTACGAGGGACCCGGCCTCGACGTGAACCACCGTCAGCCAGGCCGTCCGCGCCCACCATCCGGGACGATCACACGGGTGAACGGCGCACCCTTCCGGGGGGACTCCGCAGCCGCCACCCGAGGGTCCGACGGCGCTGCCCCTTGCACTCGCGGACCGGCGGACACCTTGACGCGCGTGGGCGCGTGGGTGTCGTCCGTGGAGTGGGCGGCTGACAGCCCGTAGATGCGTGGGTGCGCGCGCAGGAGCCGGAAGGCGAAGCCGCAGAGGGGGGCGCGCCCGGGAGGTTGGCACCTGGGGAAGCGCCGACGTGCGCGGCGTCGGCGTGACGAGCCCCGGGAACGCCTGGACACTCCGCACACACCGCCTCACGTCTGCCGTACGGGCTCCGCGGGGCCCCATCGGCTGCTTGCTCACACGCCCGGGGCGCCCGTAGCCTGATTTTGTGCCGCTCATAAACAAAACCCGGCGACAGCGTGTCGATCCGGGTTCCGACCTCGTCCCCCTCCGTGTCGCCCTCACCGCGTTCTTCGCCCTCGACGGGTTCCTCTTCGCCGGCTGGGTGGTGCGCATCCCTGCCATCAAGGCACAGACCGGAGCCTCCGCGAGCGACCTCGGCCTGGCGCTGCTGGGGGTCTCCGCCGGGGCCGTGGTGACCATGATGCTGACCGGCCGCCTCTGCCGCCGCTACGGCAGCCACCCGGTGACCGTCGCCTGTGCCGTGCTGCTCTCCCTGAGCATCGGCCTGCCGCCGCTCACCCACTCCGCCGTCGCGCTCGGCACCGTGCTGCTCCTGTTCGGCGCGGCGTACGGCGGTATCAGCGTCGCCTTCAACAGCGCCGCCGTCGATCTGGTCACGGCTCTGCGGCGGCCGGTCATGCCCAGCTTCCACGCCGCGTTCAGCCTCGGTGGCATGCTCGGCGCGGGCGTGGGTGCCCTGGTCGCCGGGTCGCTGTCGCCCACCGTGCACCTGTGGGGGCTGGCCGTGGTGGGGCTGTCGGTGACCGCCGTGGCCGGGCGTGTGCTCCTGCGCTGCGCACCGCCGGTCGCGGCACCGTCGTCCCGGCCCGCCGGGGAGCCCCCGTCCCGCCGCGACCGCCGCACCCGGGCGCTGGTCGTCGTCTTCGGGCTCATCGCCCTGTGCACGGCCTACGGCGAAGGTGCACTGGCGGACTGGGGCGCGCTGCACCTGGAGGAGGATCTGGGCGCCTCACCGGGCACAGCGGCCCTCGGCTACTCCTGCTTCGCGTTCACCATGACCCTCGGACGCCTCAGCGGCACGACCCTGCTGGAACGTCTGGGCCGCACCCCCACCCTCGTCGCGGGCGGCAGCACCGCCGCCGTTGGCATGCTGCTCGGGGCGCTCGCCCCCTCGGTGGGGCTCGCCCTGCTCGGTTACGCCGTCACCGGCCTCGGCCTGGCCAACCTGTTCCCCGTGGCCATCGAACGGGCGGGAGCGCTGGCGGGCCCCAGCGGCGTCGCCACCGCCTCCACGCTCGGGTACGGCGGCATGCTCCTCGGCCCCCCGGCGATCGGCTTCATGGCCGACTGGTTCGGCCTGCCGTCCGCCCTCACCAGCGTGGCACTGCTGGCGGCCGTGGCCACGGTGATCGCCTACGCGACCCGCCGGGCGGGGACGGACGGACGGTCCGTCCCCCAGGTGGGCTGATCGGGCGTCCAGCGGGTGGCGCGTGGGAACTGGCCGGCGTTCGGCGTTCGGCAGGTGGGCACCCGGCGTTCGGCGTTCGGCGTTCGGCGTTCGGCAGATGGGTACCCGGCGTCCGGCGTTCGGTGTCCGTCGGGAACGTGCGCTGCTCGTGTCGGGTGCGGACCCGGCACGACCGCACGCGTTGCCCGGCCGACCCGTCGCCCGCCCGACCGACCGTCCAGGGAGAGGGAGCAGCACTGTGAGTGAGCAGCAGCAGAACCCCACCGACCAGCACCCGACGCCCGACTTCCCCGCCCAGGACCAGCCGCACCCCGGCTGGACCGGCCCCATGGACCCGCCGCCCGACCACGGCGAGGACTCGTACCGGGGCACCGGGCGGCTCACCGACCGCAAGGCGGTGATCACCGGTGGGGACTCCGGTATCGGCCGGGCCGTGGCCCTGGCGTTCGCCCGGGAGGGGGCGGACGTGCTGTTCACCTACCTGGACAGCGAGAAGGAGGAGGCCGACGAGACCACCCGCTGGATCGAGGAGGCCGGACGGCGGGCGGTGGCCGTCCCGTGCGACGTGCGCGAGGAGGAGAACTGCCGCGCGCTGATCGACCGGGCCGTGTCCGAGTTCGGCCGGATCGACATCCTGGTCAACAACGCGGCGTACCAGATGTCGCAGCCCGACGGCATCGAGGCCATCACCACCGAGCAGTTCGACCGGGTCCTGCGGACCAACCTGTACGGGATGTTCTGGCTGTGCAGGGAAGCCGTGCGTCACATCCCCGAGGGCGGCAGCATCATCAACTCCGCCTCTGTGCAGGCCTACAAGCCGAGCCCGCACCTGCTCGACTACGCGACGACCAAGGGCGGCATCGTCACGTTCACCCAGGGGCTGGCGCAGATGCTGATCGAGCGGGGCATCCGCGTCAACGCCGTGGCGCCGGGACCGGTGTGGACGCCGCTGATCCCGGCAACGCTCCCGGACACCACCGAGTTCGGCAAGCAGGCCCCCATCGGGCGGCCCGCCCAGCCCGCCGAGATGGCCCCGGCATACGTCTTCCTGGCCTCGCAGGAGGCGTCGTTCATCACCGCGGAGATCGTCAACGCCACCGGCGGCACACCGCTGCCGTAGCGCCCGCCGTGCGGACCGGTCCCGTTTCGTGAGCCGCCCGGCCGGACCCTCTGGTAGGCACCGGCGGACGCGCCGCGCCGGCAGGCGGTGCGGGTTGGCGGGCGGTGCGTGCCGCTCGGCGGATGGTGGTGCGGGCAGGCGGTGCGGGGTCGGTGGGCTGAGCGCGGGTTAGCTGAAACGCCGACGGGCGGGGTACCGGTGGGCAAGCCCACCGGCGGGCGGGCACCCAGGGAGGGTTGCAGGCAGGGCGGTTGCCGTCAGGGCCGGGTCAGGTCGCCAGCATCCGGGCGAGGACGGCGCGCTGCACGGGGAGCACCTCGTCGTGCAGCGCGCGGCCCTTCGCCGTCAACGAGACCCGCACCCCGCGGCGGTCCTCCGGGCACGCGTCCCGGTCGACGAGTCCCTCCCGCTCCAGCCGTGCGATGAGACGGGACAGCGCGCTCTGGGTGAGGTGGACGCGCTCGGATATCTGCTGGATCCGGTAGGCCCGGCCGTTCCTGACGGAACCTTCCGCCAGTATGTCCAGCACCTCGAAGTCACTGGCACACAACCGGTGTTCATGCAGCACGCGGTCGAGTTCACAGTGGGTGCGCGCGTGCAACGCCAGCATGTCCCGCCACTTTTGAACGAGCGCCTGTTCGGCCTGCTTCGCCGCCATGGCCCGCACCGTAGCAGAGGGGTACGGGCCTGCCGGGCGGACACTTGTCCGTATCCAGCCGGTCGCTGTGCCGCCGGACGCGGGACGGGCCCGTCGCCACCCGGCGCCGCGTGAGGTCCACGTCCTGCTTCACGTGCCGGCCGGCGGCCAGCGGCCACTGTGGCCCGCACGTTCACCGCCGGGCAGAACACCCGGCCGAAGCCCTCCGGCGTCAGCCCGTCGCCGACCCTCCTGGGCGGACTCCGGCGCCGCCCCTGCTCGCACCCTGCTGCTTGTACACCAGGCCGACGCTGTGGGCGAGTTGCCCGGCGGCGTGCCGGAAGAAGCGCTCGCGGTCCTCGACGATCCGATTGAACTGGCCGAACAGCTCGAACCCGACCAGTCCGAACAGTTGCGCCCAGGCCGCCACCATCGCGACGGCCACCTCGGGCGGCAGGTCGGGCGCGAGGTCGGCGGCCAACCGCTCCGCCTCGGGCCGCAATTCGGCCGGCAGGGAGGGCTTGGCCAGTCCGAGGCCCCGATGGGCTTCGCGGATGATGCCGATGAGTACCAGCCCGACCCGGGACGCCGCCGCCACGGTGGTCCGGGGTGCCGTGTATCCGGGCACCGGCGTGCCGTAGATCAGCGCGTACTCGTGCGGATGCGCGAGCGCCCAACGGCGCACGCCCTCGCACACCGCGGTCCAGCGCTGCACCGGCCCGGCATGCTCGGCCTCGGTGTGCGCCACTTCCGCCGCCTCGCCGATGGAATCGTAGGCATCGATGATGAGAGCGGTCAGCAGGTCGTCACGGCTGGGAAAGTAGCGGTACAGCGCGGACGAGGCCATGCCGAGTTCGCGGGCCACCGCACGCAGGGACAGCTTGGCGGCGCCCTCGGCGGCCAACTGCGCTCGGGCCTTCTCCTTGATGGCCGCGGTGATCTCGATCCTGGCCCGGGCGCGGGCGCTCTGGGGCGTCGACGTACTCATGCCGGACAGTGTGGCACCGCTTGGAGAGCACTGTGCACAACTGAGAGCACCGCACTCGAACAAGAGCGACGCACACGACCGTGAGCGGAGCAAGCACTGCATCCCACTCGCTGAGGGCCCTGCGACCCACCAGACCGCACAAGGGCACAACACACAGCAACGGCACCGTTCCGAGAGCCGTGCTCACAGACAAGATTACCGCTCAGGTGAACGCCACTCAGCCGCACACCACCCTCCCCCGCAGAGCAAGAGCCTCGCACACAGGAAAGAGCACCGCCCACAGAAGAGTGAGCAGCGCTCACAGAGAGAGCAGCGCTCACATCACACCCTGCACGTCCGGAGCGGAGAGCACTGCGCACGCCACCAGCCCCGCACCCACGCACAAGGAGCCGCTCACCACCGGGGGACTCCCCACAAGGAGAGCACTGCTCACCGCCGCCGAGGGGACGGACGGACGCGCGGCCCCCAGAACGCCACACGAGCCGACCGAGATCGGTGCACACAATAGAGAGCAGTGCTCTTGCTTTCGGAGAGCACACTCATGCAGACTGTGACACCAGGAAGCGAGAGCACTGCTCTCACTAGCGAGCGGCGCTCTCCCCGCCGCGCGACAGACGGCGCCCGCAGAACGGAAGAGGGACGGGAGACCTCCTGAACAACTCCTCCTCAAGGTGCCCCGCACCTGCGCACCTGCGCAGCACCGGACCACCACCAACAAGGTAACCGCCTCGAAGCAGCACCAGCACCCCCGCCGGCGACGGGACGCGCTCCGGCCACCGGCCGCATCCGGCCCGTGTCACCCATCCAGCCCGCCGGCCGACATCCACCCCGGCCGGGCCGGGCAACACCCCCGCACCGCACAGCACCCCGTCCCACCCAGACACCTCACCCCCGCCCACGGAGGCTTCCATGTCCACTCCCACACCCCACGTCCAGAAGCCCGGTCGGTTCACGGTGGGTGTCCTCAACCGTGGCGTCGCCTGGTTGATCCGCCGCGGGTTCGGCGTCTGGGGTTCCAGGATCCTGGCCGTGCGCGGTCGCAAGTCCGGCGAGTGGCGGACGACGCCCGTCAATCTGCTGACGGTGGACGGCGTCCACTACCTCGTCGCCCCACGGGGTCACGTCCAATGGACCCACAACATGCGCGCGGCCGGCGGCGGCGAGCTGCGCCTGGGCAAGCGGGTCGACCCCTTCACCGCCGTCGAGGTGTCCGACGACGACAAACCACCGCTGTTGCGTGCCTACCTCAAGCGCTGGAAGGCGGAGGTCGGTGTCTTCTTCAAGGGAGTGGGCCCGGACTCCTCCGACGCCGAGCTGCGCCGCGTCGCGCCCGACCACCCGGTCTTCCGCATCACCCTCACCGGCTGACACCGAGCCGCCCAAGCCTCCCGACCCGCCCGAGCCGCCCGCCCCACCCCGCTTCGCCCTCTCGCTCCATCCTCCCTCGCCGCGTGGCACCGTGGCCGTGGCTCTGGGCACCGGCCGGCAGAACCAACGCCGCAGGTCGACCGACGCGCAGGGGCAAGCACATGGCCGTCAGAAGACGGCGCCGGGCCGCTTCCAGACGTTCGGCGTAGTCGGTGGCGAGAAGTCCAGGGGCGCTTTGTCCAGTGCTCCCGCGATCTTGCGGATCCGGGTCCAGGCGGCCGGTGGGTCGACCATGCGGCTGAGATCTGTCACCTGTACTCGTTCCGTCCCGGCCGAGAGGACCGGGCCTCGTCGGGGGTGAGCTTGATCGAGATGTCGCGGTTCCCTATGAACGGGACCCGAATTACTAGTGCTTGGGCCAGACCGGGCCCTGATCGGTCCAGACGACGCCCTTGTTGCGACACAGGCAGAATGGGTGGCCGATCGGGTCGGTGTAGACCTGCCAGCCGTAGCCGTCGGGGCCGACGAAGTCCTGCCTCAGCGTCGCGCCGAGGCCGAGGACGCGGCGCTGCTCGGGCTCGATCTCGTCCACTTCGAAGTCGAGGTGGAACTGCTTGGGGTGCTCGCTGTCGGGCCACTGCGGAGCGCGGAAGTCGTCCACCCGGATGAAGGCCAGCTCGATCTCGCCGAACTCGATGCCGGCCCAGTCCTCGGAGCTGCCTTCTTTGATCGGACGGCCCGTCACCTCGGAGTAGAAAGCCGCCAGCTTCATCGTGTCCGGGCAGTCGATGATGAAATCGGTGAGGCGCAGCATCCTGAGATGCTCTCACGAGCTCACTCTCGGCTTCGAGAAAGCCCGCGTGCCATCTCATGCGGCGGGGTGGGCTGTCGGCCGTGGCAGGGGTCGTTGAGCGGCTGCTGCCGGACGAGTTGTGGGAACGGTTGTGGGCGGTGCGTGCCGGAGGCTCCTTCGCGGCCGCAGGGCGGCGGTCGGCGCCGGAACGGTGACCGTGGGGTGCCGACCGCGATCGTGTTCGTGGCCACCTCCGGCTGAACAGGGCAGCAGCCGGTCGCCTCGTCGTTCGGACCGTCGGACGCCACGGCACACCGCCGGGTCACCGTGTGGACCAGGGCCCGGGTGTGGCCAAGCCGCACCGCCTGTTCTCGACGACCTCGGCTCCTGCGGCGAGTAGGACTGGGCGAGGTGCCCGACCGATCGGTGAACATCCGGCACACCCCCGATCCGCTTCCGCCGCGATCCGCTTCCGCCGCGATCCGCTTCCGTCGCGGCCCGCGTCGGCGAAGGGCCGGCAAGCTCCACGCCGACAAGGGCCACGGCTACCGCCACCTGCGGCAATCGGCAAAGGCTCTCCTACCCGAGACCTCAGCCCCCCGACCCGCCGCCGCTCCCCCGCTCCGTGTCGGCGTCCGCCGGGCGGCGGTCGAAGGCCAGCAGGGCGCGGTGGGCCAGGGGGTGGGTGCGGACCAGTTCGCCGAGGGTCGTCGAGCCCTGGGTGATGTCCTTGAACGCCTTCCAGGCCGGGCGGAAACCGGTGAGGACCGCGTGGAAGACGCCCGGGCGGCGTTCGAAGGCGGCCAGCATGCGCTTGCCCACGCTCATCTCCACGCCCAGTCCCGCCTTGACGGCGAAGGCGTAGTTCAGGGCCTGGCGCCGGGTGTCCACGGCGTCGTGGGCCTCCGCGATCCGGACCGCCCACTCCCCCGCGAGCCGGCCCGAGCGGAGCGCGAACGAGATGCCCTCGCGGGTCCACGGCTCCAGCATCCCGGCCGCGTCCCCGCACACCAGCACGCGCCCCCGGGACAACGGCGAGTCGTCGGCACGGCAGCGGGTCAGGTGCCCCGAGGAGATGCTCGGTTCGAAGCCGGCCAGGCCCAGACGGCCGATGAAGTCCTCCAGGTACCGCTTCGTCGCGGCACCCTCCCCGCGTCGGGAGATCACGCCGACGGTGAGGGTGTCCCCCTTGGGAAAGACCCAGCCGTAACTGCCGGGCATGGGGCCCCAGTCGATGAGCACCCGGCCCTTCCAGTCCTCGGCGACGGTGTCCGGGACGGGGATCTCGGCCTCCAGGCCCAGGTCGACCTGGTCCAGCTTGACCCCGACGTGGGCTCCTATCCGGCTGGCGCTGCCGTCCGCGCCGACGACGGCCCGGGCGAGCACGGTGTCGCCGCCCTGGAGGACCACGGCGACCGTGCGCCGGTCGGGCACGGCCGAGCCGTGCTGCTCGACCCGCTGCACGGTGGCGCCGGTGCGCAGTTCGGCACCCGCCTTCTGTGCGTGTTCCACCAGCTGCTGGTCGAACTCGGGCCGGTTGATCAGGCCGAACAGCATCTGCCGGGAGCGCCGCGTCCGGCTGAAGCGGCCGTTGTGGGAGAAGGTGACCGCGTGGACCCGGTCCTTCAGGGGGAGGTCGAAGCCGGGCGGGAGCGCGTCACGGGTGGGGCCGATGATGCCGCCGCCGCAGGTCTTGTAGCGGGGCAGCTCCGCCTTCTCCAGCAACAGCACGCTCCGTCCCGCGACCGCCGCCGCATAGGCGGCCGAAGCCCCCGCGGGTCCCGCGCCCACCACGACGACGTCCCACACCTGCCGCACGTCGTCCGCTGAAGAGTTCTCGCTGCTCACGATGGTCTACTGCTCCCGATCCAGCCGCCTGCCGCTCTTGACCCCCGCATCCTACGGCGACGATCACCAGGGGCCGCTGTGGGAGGATCGGCGGCATGGGTGGCCCGTACACCGGACGCCTCCCGCACCGCACGATCAGCTCGTACGGGGAGCCCTCCCCCGCCACGGGGGAGTTCACACCCCTACAACGTCGCACCCACAAGGAGCGTGCCCATGTCGTCGCATTCGGTCGCCGCGACCGTCGCCTCTCTGATGCCGAGGGCGAAGGAGGAGCTCACCGAACTGGTGGCCTTCAAGTCGGTGGCGGACTTCGGCCAGTTCCCGCGCAGCGAGAGCGAGGGAGCCGCCCGCTGGATCGTCGACGCGCTGACCGCCGAGGGCTTCCAGGACGTCGCGGTGCTCGACACCCCGGACGGCACACAGTCCGTGTACGGCTTCCTGCCCGGCCCCGAGGGTGCCAGGACCGTGCTGCTGTACGCCCACTACGACGTGCAGCCGCCGCTGGACGACGCCGGCTGGGCCACCCCGCCGTTCGAACTGACCGAGCGGGACGGCCGCTGGTACGGGCGCGGGACCGCCGACTGCAAGGGCGGCCTCATCATGCACCTGCTGGCCCTGCGCGCCCTGAAGGCGAACGGCGGCGTCCCGGTGCACGTCAAGGTGATCGTCGAGGGCTCGGAGGAGCAGGGCACCGGCGGCCTGGAGCGGTACGCCGAGGCACACCCCGAACTGCTGCGGGCGGACGCGATCGTCATCGGCGACTCGGGCAACTTCCGTCCGGGTCTGCCCACCGTCACCTCCATGCTGCGGGGGATGACGCTGGTGCGGCTGCAGATCGACACCCTGGAGGGCAATCTGCACTCGGGGCAGTTCGGCGGGGCCGCGCCGGACGCGCTGGCGGCCCTGGTGAGGGTGCTCGACTCGCTGCGCGCGGAGGACGGCAGCACGACCGTCGACGGGCTGGCCGGTGACACTGTGTGGGACGGACTGCAGTACGACGACGAGCAGTTCCGGCAGGACGCCCACGTGCTGGACGGCGTGCGGCTGATCGGTTCGGGCACGGTCGCCGACCGCATCTGGGCGCGCCCGGCGGTCACGGTCCTCGGCATCGACTGCCCGCCGGTGGTCGGCGCCACCCCGTCCGTGCAGGCGAGCGCACGCGCGCTGATCAGCCTGCGGGTGCCGCCGGGCACGGACGCGGCCGAGGCGACCGAGCTGCTGCGGGCGCACCTGGAGGCGCACACGCCGTGGGGTGCCCGGGTGAGCACCGAGCCGGTCGGGCAGGGCCAGCCGTTCCGGGCCGACACCGACAGCCCGGCGTACCGGGCCATGGCCGACGCGATGGCGGCCGCCTACCCGGGGCAGGAGATGAGCCAGGCCGGTCAGGGCGGGTCGATCCCGCTGTGCAACACCCTGGCCGCCCTGTACCCGCAGGCGGAGATCCTGCTGATCGGACTGAGCGAGCCGGAGGCGCGGATCCACGCGGTGAACGAGAGCGTCTCCCCCGAGGAGCTGGAACGGCTGTCGGTCACGGAGGCCCTCTTCCTGCGCAACTACGCCTCCGGCGCGAGCTGACACCGTCCGACCGGGCCCCGGCCGTCCCCGGCCCGGACCCTTGGCAGCCTCCCGCCAGGCTCATGGCCGTCCCCGGCCCGGACCCATGGCCGCTCCCGGCCCGGACGCATGGCCGCTCCCGGCCCGGACCCATGGCCGCTCCCGGCCCGGACCCATGGCCGCTCCCGGCCCGGACGCATGGCCGCTCCCGGCCCAGGCTCAGGGCCGTCCTCGACGGGCAAAGCAAGTCCCCGCCGGGGGCGGCCTCACGTCCCGCGTGCGGGCCGGGGGCCGAGCCCCCTCCTCCGGGCGGCCGACAAGTCGCGAGTCACCAGGTCACCGGGTCCCGAGTGACCGACCCCCTCGCCCTCCGGCCAGGGACGACCCCGCCACCGCGCGGCTCCCGGACCGGCAGACGCTCCCGGCCTCCGCATGCCGACCGGCGAGGGCCCGTACTTCCCGACCCCACCGCCTCCACCGGCCCCGCCGGCCCCACCGCCTACACCAGCTCCGCCGGCCCCACCGGTCCCACCGGCCGAAACGCCCCGCGACCCACGCCTCCCCGCCGCCGCACGCGGATCCGTCCGGGCCCGCGCTCACACCGCTCGGTCCGGGCCCGAACGTTTCCACCCCCGCACGCCGATCAACACCGTCGACGGCGTCCGGTCGGCCGGCCGGGATGCCCACCGGTCGACGGCCACCGAGGTGAGCGGCCCACCGGGAAAGCGGCCCCGAGAGGTCACCGGCCCACCGGTGTCCCCGCCTCCAGGTACATGGCCCGGCCGCGTTCGCGTGCCCGCAGGGCCCGGCGGAGGCGTTCGTAGCGCACCGGGGGGAGCAGTTCGGCCGCTTCCGCCTCGGACGCGAAGCGCCAGTCGCGCAGTTCGGGGCCGGGCAGCAGCAGCCGGCCGGCTTCGGCGGCCGGGAGGCGGCCGCCGTCGAAGAGGAGCCGCAGGCCGCCGTAGCCGGGCGGTGCGGGTGGTTCCCAGTCGACGACGAGCAGGGCCGGTGCCTCGGCCAGGCTGATCCCGGTCTCCTCGGCGACCTCGCGCATGCCCGCGCGCGCCGGCGCCTCGCCGGGTTCGACGACCCCGCCGGGGAACTCCCAGCCGGGCTTGTAGGTGGGGTCGACGAGCAGGACGCGGTCGTGCTCGTCGAAGAGCAGGACGCCGGCGGCGACCGTCTCGGCGGTGGGTTCCGGGGTCTGCACGATGTCGCAGGCGGGCACCGAACCGGCGGCGACGGCCTCGGCGATGCGTACGGCGGTGTCGTACGGGCTCAGCGCGCTGTTGTCGACCGGGTAGGCGTCGGCGGTGAGCCAGGAGCCGAGGGCGCCGCGGTACGGCTCGATGTGGTCGTAGGACCACTGGCGGACCCGCAGTTCGCCGTCCGGGAGACCCGCGGGGACCTCCCGGCCCGCTATGCGTTCGCGCAGGATCGTTTCCGCCGGGGCGAGGAGCACGTGCCGGACCGCGATGCGGCGGGCCGCGAGTCCGCCGAAGATCTCGTCGCGGTAGTCCTGGCGCAGCAGGGTCATGGGGATCACGAGGGTTCCGCCGAGTTCGGCGAGCATGGCCGCCGCCGTGTCGATCACCAGGCGCCGCCAGATCGGGAGGTCCTGGTAGTCGCCCACCTCCGCGAGGTGTTTGGGCGGGAGCAGGTGACCGAGCGCCCCGCCGATGACCTCGGGGTCGAGAAGCGTGCTGTTCGGGATCAGTTCGATCAGTTCCCGTGCGGTGGTGGTCTTCCCCGCACCGAACGCACCGTTGACCCAGACGATCACGGTTTCCCCCTCTTCGGTTGGCCCCCTGTGGCTTGCCCGCTCCACCCTGCCACGGAAACCAGTTCGGGCTCAGAACGGCGAAACGACGGCGCCGGTGCCCTCGTGCGAGGGCACCGGCGCCGCGCCGTCCGGCCGGGGCCGTCAGTCGTCGCCCTGCGCCAGGTCACCCGCGGGGGCCAGGCTGTCCGAGGCGACGGCCACCTGGTCGAGGGAGCCGAGGGTGTCGTCGACGCTGACACCGGCGAGGTCCTCGCCGAGGGCGTGGGACGGCGAGACGGCCGCGACGACGAAACCGGTGGCCAGGGAGGCGATGGCGAGCATGCTGCGCTTCTTCATGCCCCGCTCAACTGCCGACACCGCACCGGGGTCACGCCCCGGACGCGAATCGGTCGGGATCGAACGCGTGCGCGCCCCGCGAGCGCCCCCGGCGCACGCGTACGCGTACGCGCCACAGGACACCCACGCCCCCGACCCGACCCGGCCCGACAGGCCCCGGCCCGACCCGGCAGGCCCCGGCCCTCGACTCGGCAGCTCGCGCTCGGGTCCGCCCGGCGGTCGCCCCGCCGCGCCTCCACCCACCACCGGCGCGGCCCCTACGGGCACCCGGGGGCCCGTACGGCACCGGGCTCGCCCCTCACACGCCCGCGACTCCCGCAACCCCCGCGACCCCCGCGTCCTCCCGCCGGGCCAGGGCCGCCGCCGCGGCGCCCACCAGGCCGGCGTCGGTGCCCATGCGGGCCGGGGAGACGGCGAGCCGCTGGACGAAGGAGAGGGTCGCGTACTCGGTCAGTGCCCGGCGCAGCGGGGCGAGCAGGACCTCGCCGGACCTGGCCACTCCCCCGCCGATCACCGCGATGTCGATCTCCACGAGCGTGGCGGTGGCGGCGATGCCGGCGGCCAGGGCCCGGGCGGCCCGGTCGAAGGACGCCAGGGCCACCGGGTCGCCGGCCCGGGCGGCGGCGGCCACCGCGGCGGCGGAGGTGTCGCCGTCGGGGCCGGGCCGCCAGCCGTTCTCCAGGGCCCGGCGGGCGATGTTGGGGCCGCTGGCCAGGCGCTCCACGCATCCGCGGGCGCCGCAGGGGCACGGGTCGCCGTCGAGGTCGACGCTGATGTGGCCGATGTGACCGGCGTTGCCGGTGGGGCCGGGATGGAGCCGCCCGCCGAGGACGAGCCCGCCGCCGACCCCGGTCGAGACGACCATGCACAGGGCGTTGTCGTGGCCGCGGGCGGCACCCTGCCAGTGTTCGGCCGCCGCGATGGCCACACCGTCGCCGATGAGTTCCACCGGCAGGTCCCCGGTCACCGCACGGACGCGGGCCACCAGCGGGAAGTCCCGCCAGCCGGGCACGTTCACCGGGCTCACGGTGCCGGCGGAGGCGTCCACCGGCCCCGCGCTGCCGATGCCGACGGCGGTGACACCCGGCCACAGCGGGGACGCGGTGAGCTCGGCGAGCACCTCCTCGACCGCGCGCATGACGGTGCCACCGTCCTGCCGCGCGGGAGTGGGCCGCTGAGCGCGGACCAGCAGGCTTCCCCGGCCGTCCACCAGCGCCCCGGCGATCTTGGTGCCGCCGATGTCGAGCGCAGCCACGAGGTCGGTGTGCATCAGTGTCGGAACTCCCCGTCAGCCGTGAGACAAATCATGAGACGCACCTCATGTGCGCACATACCGAGCAGGTCCCGTGCGCGGCCGAAGAGTACACACAGGACGCGTCACAACCCGGTCTCGCGGTGGGGTACGGGCCGGAGTGCACGGTGGACAGTGTCTCCCGACCGTGACAACGTTGTCCAGGTTCTATGCTCGACGCCACATCCTCATACAACCCCATGGACGTACGCACCCCCGTGGACGACAGGACAGGACACCGCATCGTGCCGGACACGCACCGCCGCACCCACCGCCTCCCCGGGGCCCGCTACGGAAACCGTCCGACGATGAAGGACGTGGCCGCGCGTGCCGGGGTCGGACTGAAGACGGTCTCGCGGGTGGTCAACGGCGAGCCGGGCGTCACCGCGGAGACCGAGCGCCGGGTGCAGGAGGCCATCGAGGCACTGGGGTTCCGCCGCAACGACAGTGCGCGGGTGCTGCGCAAGGGCCGCACCGCCAGCATCGGGCTGGTGCTGGAGGACCTCGCCGACCCGTTCTACGGACCGCTGAGCCGGGCCGTGGAGGAGGTGGCCCGCGCCCACGGCGCCCTGCTGATCAACGGGTCCAGCGCGGAGGACTCCGAGCGCGAGCAGGAACTGGTGCTGGCCCTGTGCGCGCGCCGGGTGGACGGCCTGGTGGTCATCCCGGCCGGTGACGACCACCGGTACCTGGAGCCGGAGATCAGGGCGGGGGTGGCCACGGTGTTCGTGGACCGCCCGGCCGGCCGGATCGACGCGGACGTGGTCGTGTCGGACAACTTCGGCGGTGCCCGCGGCGGCGTCGCCCACCTCATCGCGCACGGGCACCGCAGGATCGGGTTCATCGGCGACATGCCCCGCATCCACACGGCGGCCGAGCGGCTGCGCGGCTACCGGGCCGCGATGGAGGACGCGGGCATACCGGTGGCGCCGTCGTGGATGTCGCTGGGCGTCACCGACCCGGAGCGGGTGCGCCGGGCGGCCGAGGAGATGCTGAGCGGGCCCGACCCGGTCACCGCCGTCTTCGCGGGCAACAACCGGGTGGCGGTCACCGTGATCCGGGTGCTGGCCGAGCAGACGCGCCGGGTGGCGCTGGTCGGGTTCGACGACATCGAACTCGGCGATCTGCTCCAGCCGGGCGTCACCGTCGTGGCGCAGGACGCGGCGGCCCTCGGCCGGACCGCCGCCGAGCGGCTGTTCCGCCGGCTGGACGGCGCGCTGCCCTTCCCCGAACGCATCGTGCTGCCGACCCGGCTGATCACCCGCGGCTCGGGCGAGCTGGCGCCGGCGGACTGAGCGACGGCGCCCGCGATGGAGGACCGCACCCTGGAGGCGTTGGGGCTCGCCGGAGTCCCGCGCGAGGATCCGCTGCTGTATCCGGGTGCCTGGCCGGCCGGCTCGGGGCTGCTCGACGGGGACCGGCTGCTGCCGCTGGACACCCTGGCTCCCCCGGGCCGGGAGCCCGTCCTCGCCGTCGGTTCCAACGCCTGCCCGGGCCAACTGCGCCACAAGATGGCCGAGTCGGGGATCGTGGCACCGGTCCCGATGGTGCGGGCGCGGGTGACGGGCGTCGACGTGGGTGTGTCGGCGCACATCAGCCGCGCGGGGTACGTGTCCGCGGCGCCGGTCGCCTCCCCGGGGACGGTACGGGAGTTGTTCGTCCTGTGGCTGGACCCGGACCAGCTCGCCGCCGTCGACGCCAGTGAGGGCGCCCACCGGACGGACGGCAACTTCGCCCGCGCCCGGCTGCCCGCCCCCGCCGTGCGCGTCGACCTCGCCGACGGAACCTCGCTGCCGGGGGTGTACGCCTACGTCAACCGTCACGGCGTCCTGCACGACGGCACCGGCGTGCCGCGCGTCCACCCCGGGCAGCGGGAGCTGCTCACCGAACTGCTCGTCGGCTCCCCGGCGTTGCGGGCGCTGTTCGGCGCCACCGCGGAGGAGTTCTGCGCCCGGGCCCGTGCCGACCGGCGGCTGCGGGACCGCGGGACGCGGTGGTTCGCCGAGGAGAAGCGGGTGACGGACTGCGGCCTGGAGCGGTACCTGGCCGGTCAGCAGACGGGGAGTCCGGGGACCGGTCCGTCGTTGGCGCCGCCCCGCACGTAGACGACGCTGACCCAGACGTCCTTGTTGCCGCTGTCGTCGTCGGTCCGGGCCCACCAGACGTTGGTCCACCTGCGGTGGGTCTCGCGGCGGCCGAGGTTCTGCTGGCAGTAGAAGTAGTTGGTGCCCTCCTTGAGGATGCCCTTGCGGATGCCGGTGGCGGTGTAGGAGGCGGTGGTGCGTCCGACGTGGCAGTTGTAGCGGCCACCGCCGATGGCGTGGCAGGCCGGCGCTTCCGCGCCCGGCACCTCGCCGGAGGACGGTCCGGTCGCGGTCGGCGCCGGGGTCGCGGGGGCGGTGGGGGTGGCGCTGTCCCGGTCCGGGCGCTCGCTGCTCCTCCCGCCGTCGTCGCCGTTGTCGCCCTCGTCGCCGTCGCCGTTGTCCCCGGCCGCCTCGGGGGTCCGCAGGGGCTCGGGTCCGGTGCGGCCGGGCCCGGGGTCGGTGACATCGGTGCGCGTGTCCGCCCGGCCGCCGCCCGGGAGGCCGACCAGGGCGACGGTGACGCCGGCGGTGGCCAGGACGACGACCGCCGCCACGGCGGCGAGCAGCAGGCGGCCCTGCCGGGGCCGCCGTCCGGGCGGCGCCGGGACGGCGGCCTCCGGGTTCCCGTCCCGGGCCTGCGGCGGACCGGACGGGGGCCGTGCGGGCGGGGGCGGAGAGGGCGGCGGGGGCGTGCGGGCCGCGCGGGCGGCCGGCACGTCGAGTGCCGTCTCGGTGCGCTCGGCCGGGGCGGAGGGCCGGGCCGGGGCCTGTGCAGGTACCGCGACGGCCGTTCCCGCTGCGCCCGCGACCGACCGCAGCAGGTCGCACGCCTCCTCGGCCCGGGGGCGGGCGTCGGGGGCCTTCTCCATCAGCCGGTGGAGGACGGGAGCGAGCGGGCCGGCGCGGCCGGGCTCGGGCAGCGGGTCCTCGACGATGGCGGTGAGCGTGGAGAAGGCGGAGGTGCGGCGGAAGGGCGCGGTGCCCTCGACGGCCGCGTACAGGGTGGCGCCGAGGGCCCAGACGTCCGAGGCGGGGCCGGGCTCGGCGCCGCGGGCCCGTTCGGGGGCCAGGTAGTCGAGGGAGCCGACGAGTTCGCCGCTGCGGGTGAGGTGGGTGGCCGAGCCGTCGTCCGGGTCCTCCATGGTGGCGATGCCGAAGTCGGTGAGCACGATGCGGCCGGAGCGGTCGAGGAGGACGTTGCCGGGCTTGACGTCCCGGTGCACCACCCCCGCGCGGTGGGCGGCGGCCAGCGCGTCCATGACCTCCGCACCGATCCGGGCCGCCTCCGGCGGCTGCAGGGTGCCGCGCTCGCGGAGCACGTCGTCGAGGGAGGGTCCGTCGACCAGCTCCATGACGATCAGCGGGCGGCCGTCCACGTCCGCCACGTCGTGCACGGCGATGACGGCCCGGTGGCGCACCCGGGCGGCCGCCCGGGCCTCGCGGCGCATCCGCAGCCCCAGCTCGGTCAGTTCGGGGCCGGCGGCGTCGGTGTAGGTGCGCAGTTCCTTGACGGCCACCTCACGGCCGAGGACCTCGTCGCGCGCCTGCCAGACGACTCCCATGCCGCCGCGCCCCAGCTGCCGTACGACCCGATAGCGTCCCGCCAGCAGCCGCCCGGTCCCGTCCGGCCGCCCCTCGTCCCCCGCCGACACCGCTGCCCCATTCCTGTGCAGACCCGCCACCCCGTGTGTGGCGTACAGCCTAGAGGGCTTCCGAGACGGCCACGGACTCGGGCACCGGGTCCGGGTCGGGCTCCCAGCGCAGCAGGTCGCCCGGCTGGCACTCCAGGACCTCGCAGAGCGCGGCGAGGGTGGTGAAGCGCACGGCCTTGGCGCGGTCGTTCTTCAGGACGGCCAGGTTGGCGGGGGTGATGCCGACGCGCTCGGCGAGTTCGCCCACGGACATCTTGCGCCGGGCCAGCATGACGTCGATGTCGACGACGATCGGCATCAGATCACCTCGGCGAGTTCGTCCCGCATCCGGGTCGCCTCGACGTCCCGGGCCACGGCCTGGGCGAGCAGCATCCGCAGGACCAGGACGACGAGCGCGACGCCCAGCACCGCCAGGCCGGCCCCGCCGATCAGCAGCACGACTCCGGGCGCGACGGCCTCGCCGGGCGCGAGGAGCGTGCCGAGGGCGAACACCAGCAGGGCGGCGGCCACGAACGCGCCGATCACGACGTGCACGTAGCGGAACGCGGCGTGGGTGAACACGGTGCCGCGCCGCACCATGGTGACCAGCCGCCATACGCACACCAGCACCACCTGGGCCGAGAGCACCCCCAGCACCACGATGAGCAGCAGCGGTACGCGCAGGTGCGCGTACTGCGCGTTCAGGCCCTCCAGATCGTTCGCCAGCAGCGGCACCAGCAGGCCCTGCACCCCCACCGATCCCAGCAGCAACGCCGTCAGTACGGCACGGAGCGCGAACACCGTCACCTGTCCCATCACGTCCCCTTCCCATCGAACGACGATGGGAATCTATCGATTTTCGATAGGTGAGGCAAGCGCGCGGCCCGCGAAGACAGGGACGGACACGCGGGGCGGCCCCGGGGTCAGCGGCCGGAGGCGGTCAGGTCACCGCGGCGGGGAGCGGCGAAGTGCTCCAGGTCGGCGCGGGTCAGACCGGCAGGCCCCGCCGCCTCGGCCGGGTCCAGGGCACCGCAGTCGAGGCCGCGCAGCAGGTACCCGGCGAGGGCCTTGGCAGTGGCCGGTTCGTCCATCACGTCGCCGCCGGCCCGGTCGGCGTAGCGGGCGAGCCGGGCGGCGGCCCGGGCGCAGCCCTCGCGGTAGAAGGCGAAGACCGCGGCGTACCGGGTCGGAAGGTGGCCGGGGTGCATGTCCCAGCCCTGGTAGTAGGCGCGGGCCAGGGCACGCCGGGTGAGGCCGTAGTGCAGGCGCCAGGCGGCGTGCACCTGTGCGCGGGGGCCCACCGGCAGGACGTTGGTGGAGCCGTCCGAGACGCGGACGCCGGTGCCCGCCGCCGCGACCTGCATGACGGCCTTGGCGTGGTCGGCGGCCGGGTGGTCACTGGCCTGGTGGGCGGCGGAGACGCCGAGGCAGGCGCTGTAGTCGAAGGTGCCGTAGTGCAGGCCGGTGGCGCGGCCCCCGGCGGCGTCGATCATGCGGGCGACGGTGGCGGTGCCGTCGGCGGCGAGGATGGACTGGCTGGTCTCGATCTGGATCTCGAAGCCGATCCGGCCGGACGGCAGGCCGTGCGTCTTCTCGAACGCCTCCAGGAGGCGCACCATGGCCGTGACCTGCTCCGGGTAGGTCACCTTGGGCAGGGTGAGCAGCAGGCCGTCGGGCAGGCCGCCGGCGGTCATCAGGCCGGTGAGGAAGATGTCGAGCGTACGGATGCCGCGCTCGCGCACCGCGGCCTCCAGACACTTCATGCGGATGCCCGCGTAGGGGGCCGCGCCACCGGTCCCGGACCGCTGCCGGCCGGCCCCGTGGGCGTGGTGCGCGGCGACGAGGCGGGCGGCGCGGGCGGCGTGTTCGTCCTCCTCGGCGTCGCTGCGGCCCCCGTAGCCGTCCTCGAAGTCGACGCGCAGGTCCTCGACCGGCTCGCGCTCCAGCTTGGCCCGGACCCGGTCGTGGACGTCCTCGGCCAGGGCCGGTTCCAGTTCGAGGGCGGCGGCGAAGGAGGCGGCGTCCGGGGCGTGCTCGTCGAGCAGGGCGAGGGCGCGGTCGCCCCACACGCGGGGGGTGTCGGCGGCGAAGTCCTCGCCGGGGACGTAGACCGTGTGGACGGGCCGGCGGGTGCCCGGGTCGCCGGGGTAGCGGCGTTCCAGTTCGGCGTCGACCGGCGCGAGGAAGGCCGCGACCTCCTCACCGACGGCCGCCGCGAGACTCGTCGCCACGCGCTCCTGCTGACCCTGGCCCATCCGGCACCCCTTCACAGCGACCCGCACCTTGATATTCCGCGATACGGAATCAACAATCCGTAGAACGAAGTTATCCGGCGGTCGTTCGCGGGGTCAACACCCTCCGCGAGGGTGTTCCGCTCCTCGGCCTCGGCATGGTCACGACTTTCTGGCACCGTCGTCCCCGGGGCGGTCCACCTCCTCGTCCGGCACCGCTCCCGCGCACGAGCCACCCGGAAGCCTTCCGCACGCCGCCCGCACCGAGCCGCCACCGCGCCGAAGGAGCACCTGTGCCGCACAGCGTCCGCGTCCCGCGCCGCCTCGGGCTGAAGGGCGCACTCGCCGCCTCCGTCGCCCTGCCCCTCTCCAGTACAGCACTGTCCCCGGCGCCGGTCGCGGCCGAGCCGGGCGCGCGCCGTCCGCTGGAGGTGATGTCCTTCAACCTGCGGTTCGCGAGCCCCGCGGAGCCCCACAGCTGGTCCCGGCGCAGACCCGTGATGCGCCGGCTCCTGCGCGCCGAGCGCCCGCACGTCGTCGGCACCCAGGAGGGTCTGTACGGACAGCTGCGCGACATCGCGGCGGACCTGGGTCCCGCCTACGACTGGATCGGCACGGGCCGGGCGGGCGGCAGCCGCGACGAGTTCATGGCCGTCCTCTACGACACCCGCCGGCTCGCCCCGCTGGAGTACGACCACTTCTGGCTGTCCGACACCCCGGACGTGATCGCCTCCAACACCTGGGGGAACGCCCACCTCCGCATGGTCACCTGGGTCCGCTTCCAGGACCTGGGGGACGGCGGCCGGCAGCTGTGCGTGCTCAACACCCACCTGGACAACGCACGCCGGTCCGCCCGCGAGCGGTCCGCCGCCCTGATCGCCGCCCGCGTCACCGCCCTGGCCCGCTCGCAGCCGGTGATCGTGACGGGGGACTTCAACGCCGCCGCACACCGCGGCACCGTCCACGGCACACTGCTGCGGCCGGGACTGGTCGACACCTGGGACGCGGCGGAGCGGCGCGGGCCGTCGTACGCGACCTTCCACGGCTATCGGCCGCTGGTGCCGGAGGGCGACCGGATCGACTGGATCCTGACCACGCCCGGCGTGCGGGTGCACCACGCGCGGCTCAACACCTTCGCTCCGGGCGGGCAGTTCCCCAGCGACCACCTCCCGGTCCAGGCGACCCTGACCCTGCCACGCGCCGAGGCCCCCACGACCGGCGGGGGGTCGTGAGGGCCTCGTGGCGGGGGTGAGGGTGATCAGCCCTTGCGGGTCTTGATCTCCTCGGTGAGCTGCGGGACGACGTCGAAGAGGTCGCCGACGACGCCGTAGTCGACCAGCTCGAAGATCGGGGCCTCGGCGTCCTTGTTGACGGCCACGATGGTCTTCGAGGTCTGCATGCCCGCCCGGTGCTGGATCGCACCCGAGATACCCGCGGCCACGTACAGCTGCGGCGAGACGCTCTTGCCGGTCTGGCCGACCTGGTTGGTGTGCGGGTACCAGCCCGCGTCCACCGCCGCACGCGAGGCACCCACCGCAGCGCCCAGCTGGTCCGCCAGCGCCTCGATCACCGCGAAGTTCTCCGCGCCGTTGACACCCCGGCCACCGGAGACCACGATCGCCGCCTCGGTCAGCTCCGGACGGCCCGTCGACTCACGCGGCGTCCGCCCGGTGACCTTCGTCCCCGTCGCCTGCGCCGAGAACGACACCTCCAGCGCCTCCACCGCACCCGCGGCCGGAGCAGCCTCCACGGCCGCGCTGTTCGGCTTCACCGTGATCACCGGAGTGCCCTTGGACACACGCGACTTGGTCGTGTAAGAGGCGGCGAACACCGACTGCGTCGCCACCGGACCCTCCGCACCCGCCTCCAGGTCCACGGCGTCGGTGATGATGCCCGAGCCCAGACGCAGCGCCAGACGCGCGGCGATCTCCTTGCCGTCGGTCGAGGACGACACCAGCACCGCGACCGGCGACACCGCCGCGTGCGCGGCCTGGAGGGCGTCCACCTTCGGCACCACCAGGTAGTCGGCGTACTCGGCCGCCTCGTGGGTCAGCACCTTGACCGCACCGTGCTCGGCCAGCGTGGCGGCGGTGCCGGCGGCACCGCTGCCCAGCGCGAGGGCGACCGGCTCACCGATCCGGCGGGCCAGCGTCAACAGCTCCAGAGTCGGCTTGCGGACGGCACCGTCCACGTGATCGACGTAGACGAGAACTTCAGCCATGGGACTTCTTCTCTCCTGCTTGCGAAGTGTGAAGGGGGCGGGAAACGAGCCGAGCCGTGCGGCTCAGACGAACTTCTGGCTCGCGAGGAACTCGGCGAGCTGCTTGCCGCCCTCGCCCTCGTCCTTGACGATCGTGCCCGCGGTACGGGCCGGACGCTCGGAGGCCGACTCCACCACCGTGTAGGCGTTCTCCAGACCGACCTCGTCCGCGTCGATGTCCAGGTCGGACAGGTCCCAGGACTGAACCGGCTTCTTCTTGGCCGCCATGATCCCCTTGAACGACGGGTAGCGGGCCTCGCCGGACTGGTCGGTCACCGACACCACCGCCGGCAGCGACGCCTCCAGCTGCTCCGAGGCCGCGTCACCGTCACGACGGCCCCTGACCGTCCCGCCCTCGACCGACACCTCCGACAGCAGCGTCACCTGCGGCACACCCAGACGCTCCGCCAGCAGCGCCGGCACCACACCCATCACACCGTCGGTGGAGGCCATACCGGAGATCACCAGGTCGTAACCCGCCTTCTCCACGGCCTTGGCCAGCACCAGCGAGGTACCGATGGCGTCGGTGCCGTGCAGATCGTCGTCCTCGACGTGGATCGCCTTGTCCGCGCCCATCGACAGCGCCTTGCGCAGCGCGTCCTTGGCGTCCTCCGGACCCACCGTCAGCACGGTGACTTCCACGTCGTCGTCGGAGTTCTCCGAGATCTGCAGCGCCTGCTCGACCGCGTACTCGTCCAGCTCGGAGAGCAGACCGTCGACATCGTCGCGGTCGACGGTCAGGTCATCGGCGAAGTGCCGGTCGCCAGTGGCGTCGGGCACGTACTTCACAGTGACAACGATCCTCAAGCTCACGCCGGCTCTCCTACTGCATCGACATTTCTGGCTGCCTGCCTGCAGGCAGCATAGGCGCCTGAAGCGGCCGATCCCGGTCGGGGCGACCCACGCTCCGAACGGAATATTACTCGTCAGTACACCCAGTTCGTTCCCGCTAAGCAAGCGCTTTGAACTGTGACCTTCGCAACGCAGCGTAACCGGAACCGGACCGCCGCGCAGCGCGGGAGGCCGGGTTCAGTCGCGCAGCCCCGTGAAGCGGCCCTGGTGGTACAGCAGCGGCCGGCCGGAGCCCGCCGGATCGCCCAGCAGCACCTCCGCGAGCACGATGCGGTGGTCCCCCGCCGGGACCCGGGCCACCACGCGGCACACCGTCCAGGCGAGCACGCCGTCCAGCAGCGGTATGCCCTCCGGCCCGTCCCGCCAGGCGGTGGCCGGGCCGAAGCGGTCGGCGCCGCTGCGCGCGAAGGTGGCGGCCAGCTCCCGCTGGTGCTCACCGAGGAGGTGGACCCCGACGTGGTCACCGGCCGCGATCGCGGGCCAGGTCGAACCACCGGTGCCGACCCCGAACGAGAGCATCGGCGGGTCGGCGGAGACCGACGCCAGCGAGGTGGCGGTGAAGCCGACCGGCCCCCGGCTGCCCCGCGCGGTGATCACCGCGACGCCCGCGGCGTGCTTGCGGAAGACCGAGCGCAGCAGCTCGGGCGAGCCGGGCAGTGCGGTGGTGCGGAGGTCGGAGGGGGCCGTCATGAACCGTCCTTCTGCGGGTGGGGACCGGGAGCTTGCGAGGGAGCGCGGCGGTTCACCGGGCCGGCCCGCGCGGCGGCGCGACACGTCCGGGGGCCGCCGGACCGCCGGGTACCCACCTGGGCCGAAGGAGTTCCGACATGGTGTCAGGCTGACGATAGGTGGTACACACAGTCAAGTCGGTCCGGAGTTCTGGGAGATGCGTCACGACGCGCCGTCCCGGCCGCCGACCGCCTCTCCCAGGGCGGCGATCACGTCGGCCGTCCGCGGCTGTCCGGCGGCCCGGCGCACCTCGCGGCCCTCCGCGTCGAGGACCAGCACGGTCGGGGTGCGGACGATCTCCAACCGGCGGACGAGGTCCAGGTGCGCCTCGGCGTCGATCTCGACGTGGGTCACCCCCGGGACCATCCCGGCCACCTCGGCGAGGATCCGCCGGGTCGCGCGGCAGGGCGCGCAGAACGCGCTGGAGAACTGCACCAGGGTGGCCCGCCCGCCGAGGCGCGCGCCGAGCTCGGTCCCCCAGGGCGGTCCCGTTCCGGTGCTTCCGGGCGGCCCGTCGACGCCCCGCTCCCGCTCAGGCACCTGATCGTTCCCTCCTCCGCCGCCGGCGCGGCCCCTCGGACGTCGTCACTGTCTGCAGCGTCCGCGCGGGCACGATGATTCCCGCGGGCGCGCCCCGCGGAGGGCGGCGGGGATGCCCGCGAGGTAACGGCGGCGCAAAACCAGGAGGTGGATCAGGGCGTCGACGTGACGAGAATCTCGCGACAAGCAGGCACGAGGGCTGGTTCGAGGGCGCTTCTTGGGGCACCATCAGCCACAAGCCGTAAACCTACGGCTGCGTAACTTCGACTGGGAGTTCCTCCTTCCCAGGCCGAGAAGGAAGGCTTCCACCCCGCTCATGGCAGAACTCGTCTACCGTCCCGTGATCGGTTTCGCCCAGACACTGTTCAAGGTGTGGGACCTGAAGATCGACTGCCGCGGTTCGGAGAACATCCCGCGCTCGGGCGGAGCGGTGCTGGTGAGCAACCACATCAGCTACCTGGACTTCGTCTTCAACGGCCTGGCCGCGCTGCCGCAGAAGCGGCTGGTGCGCTTCATGGCGAAGGAGTCCGTCTTCCGCCACCGCATCTCCGGTCCCCTGATGCGCGGTATGAAGCACATCCCGGTGGACCGCGCGCAGGGCGACGCCGCCTACGCGCACGCGCTCGACTCGCTGCGCTCGGGCGAGGTCGTCGGTGTCTTCCCCGAGGCGACCATCTCCCCGTCCTTCACGCTCAAGAGCTTCAAGTCGGGTGCCGCGCGCCTCGCCCAGGAGGCGGGGGTGCCGCTGGTCCCGATGGCGGTGTGGGGCACGCAGCGCCTGTGGACCAAGGGCCACCCGCGCAACTTCAAGCGCAGCCACATCCCGATCACCATCCGCGTGGGTGAGGCCCTGGAGGCGTCCAGGGACAAGTACGCGGGCGCCATCACCCGCCAGCTGCGCGAGCGGGTCCAGGAGCTCCTGGAGGCCGCGCAGCGGGCCTACCCGGTGCGTCCGAAGGGCCCCGAGGACACCTGGTGGATGCCCGCCCACCTGGGCGGCACCGCGCCGACCCCGGAACAGGTCCGCGCGGCCGAGGCCCGCTGACGCCCGGTCGCGCCCCGGCCCTTCCCGGGCCGCGGTGCGGCCCGCCGGCGCTCCGGCCCCCGACACGGCGGGCGGGGGGGGGCGCCGTGGTGCCCCGGCCGCCGGGCACGCGCTCCCCCGGTGCCGCTGCGCGGTCGCG
>NZ_JBWHZP010000031.1:0-42011 GCF_056323165.1 Streptomyces sp. 3-6 | reverse complement strand
CCCGAGGCCCCCGCATCGACCGGACCAGCTACAAAGCCACCACCGGCATCGAAATCCTCGCGCCCGCAGGCCCTTGACGACACGCCCCAGCCGCAAACTTCACGGCCTTGGCTCTAGTGCGGGATCTCCAGCGGGTGCTCCGGCTTGGTGGAGTAGCCGTGGCCGATGAAGTCGATCGCGTAGCAGTTGAAGTGCTCCGCGTGCGCGGCCAGGTTGCGCACGTACGCCTCGGCGTGCCCGGTGATGCCGTGCAGCATCAGCAGCAGCGGCTTGTCGGGGCTGCCCGCCTGCAGGTACCGGGTCCGGTACGACGGGGTCCGCAGGAATCCCTGCCAGAACTCGACCTGCGCCAGGTCGGACCACACGCTCGTGTACGACATTCGTCTCTCCTTGCCTCTCGGTGGTCGGGTGGTCGGGCGTCCTCAGGCGGGGCGGGATCCCGTGGGGTGTTCGGCGAGGAAACCGAGGACCAGCCGGTCGAACTCCGAGGCGCGCTCGTGCGGCACCCCCAGCCCGGTGCGCTTGAACAGGTGCAGCTGGGCGTCCGGGATCCGCTTGAGCAGGAAGAGGGCGTTGTCGAAGCCCTGCACCCGGTTCTCGGTGCCCCACACGATCAGCGTCGGCACCGCGATCCGGTCCAGTTCCTGCCACAGCGGCTCGGCAGGCCCGCCCGCCGACTCGGCGGCGGCCCGGCGCTCCTCGCCGCCCGCGACCGACTCCCGGTACCGCTCCTCGACGAGTTCGTCGGTGACCAGCGCCGGGTCGTGCATCATCATCCGCAGGTAGGCGCGCATCTTCTCCCGCGACGGGCCCTCGCCCGCGTAGTAGGAGCGGATCGCCTTTTGCCCCTCGGACGGCATCGTGCTGAACAGCGGGACCCCGCCGGCGCTGGAGACCAGCACCAGCCGGTCCACGCGCTCGGGGTGGTGCAGCGCCATCGCGAGGGCGACCGCCCCGCCGGTGGCGAGGCCGACCACGCTGGCCCGCTCGATGCCCAGTTCGGTGAGCATCGCGGCGAACACGTCGGCGTACGGCCGGTACTTGCCGCCGGACAGGTCGATGGTGTCGGACCGGCCGTAGCCGGGCAGGTCGACGACCAGGACCCGGGCGTGCCGGGACAGGCCGGCGAGGTTGCCGCCGAAGTTGCCCCAGCCGGAGGCTCCGGGTGCCCCGCCGTGGATGCAGAGCAGCACCTCCGGGCCGGTGCCGGCCTCGTGGTAGTGCAGGCGGGTGCCGCCGACCGTGACGAAGCGGGAGGTGGACTCGCGGGTCGGGGCGACGCCGGCGAGCGGCTCGGTGGACATCAGACCTTCACCGCCGCCGGCATCTCGCCGCCGAAGAAGTCCATGCCGTACGCCTGGTACAGCGGGCCGGCGTAGTTCTGCACGTGGTGCAGCGCGCTCTGGCAGTCGCGCCACATCCGCTGCATCGGGTTGCGGGCGTGCAGCTGGGACCCGCCGCTGACCTTGAACACCTCGTCGGCGGCGGCCGCCGCCCGGTGCGAGGCGGAGATCTGGTTGCGGCGGATCTCGGCCCGCTCGGACAGCGTCAGCAGCCGGCCCGAGGAGACGATGTCGAAGGCCCGGTCCACGTCGTGCAGGACGTGCCGGAGACTGGCGTCGATGTCGGCGGCGGCCGGTCCGAGGGCCGACAGCTGGAACGGGTCCCGGCTGGCCGAGCCGAAGCGGCTCCCGCGCTCCCGGGTCCAGGCCAGGTAGGCGTCCAGCGTGCCCTGGGCCAGCGCGATCGTGGCCGTGGTGATGGCGCCGGAGAACACCACGTTGCGCGGCATCGAGTACAGCGGCACGTCCCGGCCGGCGACCAGCCCGGCGCTGCCGTCGGTCACCGGGTCGGTGCGGATCAGCCGGTGCTCCGGCACGAAGGCGTCCTTGACGACGATGTCCTTGCTGCCCGTGCCGCGCAGCCCGATCACGTCCCAGGAGTCGTGGACGATCTCGTAGTCCGAGCGGGGCAGGACGAAGTGGATCGTCTCCCGGTCGGTGACGTTGCCCTCCTGGTCGGTGATCAGACCGCCGATCATCACCCATCGGCAGTGGTCGGTGCCCGAGGAGAACGGCCAGCGCCCGCTGAACCGGTAGCCGCCCTCCACCGGCCGGGCCCGCCCCATCGGCGCGTACGGCGAGGCGACCCAGGTGTCGGGGTCCTCGCCCCAGATCTCCTGCTGCATCCGCCGGTCGCCCTGGGCGAGTTCGTGCGGGTGCACGCCCACCACGCCGGCGACCCAGCCGGCGGCGCCGTTGCGCCGGCCGATCTCGAAGACGGTGCGCAGGAAGTCGGACGGGTGGGACTCGTAGCCTCCGAAGTCGCGGGGCTGCAGCATCCGGATCACGCCGGAACCGCGCAGCGCGGCGGCGACCTCGTCGCTGGCCCGTCCGAGTTCCTCGGACACGGGTCCGTCGCTCTCCAGCAGCTCGGCGTGCTGCAGCACGCGGTCAAGCACGGCGTTCATGGCGCCCTTCCTCTCGGGTGTGGCGGTGGGGGGTGTGGCGGGGGGGCCGGGGTCAGTGGTGGTCGACGGCGTGGTGACCCCAGAAGTGGGCGGTGTCGTACCGCGTGGGCGTCCAGGTCGCGTCGTCGATCTTGATGCCGCCGGTGCCGAACTCCAGTCCCACGTCGGACGGGGTGAGCAGGTAGAAACTGACCATCCGGTCGTTGCTGTGCCGGCCGAACGTCTTCAGGAGCCGGTGCGGCTCGTCCTCGATGTGCTCCAGGGCCCGGCCGATCACGTCGAGGTCGGTCACCTCGAGCATGAAGTGGCCCACGCCCAGCGGGCGTCCGGGCACCTGCGGGGTGAACGCGAAGGAGTGGTGGCGGGGGTTGCAGTGCAGGAACGTCGCGGCCAGGCCCGGGGCGAGGTCGATGTGGTCGGAGAGCCGGAAGCCCAGCACGTCCGTGAACAGCGACTCGTAGCGGTCCCGGTCCGAGACGACCTGCAGGATGTGGCCGACGCCCTCGGTGCCGGCGACGAACTCGGCGCCGATCGGGGAGGCGAACCGCACCGAGGAGGTGCCCAGTCCCCAGAAGATCTCGTGGTCGTAGGCGTCGTCGGGGTCGCGGAAGCGGATCAGGTCGGAGACCATGCGCTCCTCGGCCACCTCGGGGCCCGGGCGGGTCACCTCGTACCCGGCGGCCGTCAGGCGCTCCCCCAGCTCGGCGAGTTCGGCGGGGCCCCTGGTCTCCCAGCCCACCGCGCTCACGCCACCGCGCTCGCCGGGGCGCACCTCGAGCCGGTAGGCCTTCTCGTCGATGCGGAACAGCAGGCGGTCGTCGCTGCGGCGGTCGGCCATGAGTCCCAGCACCCGCTGGCCGAAGTCCTGCCAGTGGTCGAGGTCGGTGGCGGTGAACTGCAGGTAACCGAGGGCGGTGACGCGGGCGGTCATGTCTCTCCCTTGCGGTCGAGCGTGCGGGCCGGGCTCAGCCGAGCACGCGGTCCTGGCCGAACCGGATCTGGATCAGGTCGGCGACCTCGGCGGCCCGGTCGCGCACCTGCGCGCTCCACCGGGCGACGGTCCGGCCGTCGGCGCCGGCCGGCGGGAAGGACATCCGGACCGCCAGCCGCGGGGTGCCGGCCATCGGCACGGCGACGGTGATGGAGCGGACGTCGTAGGTGCCGTCGGGGGTGAGGTCGGGCTCGTAGTAGTCGAGGCGGTCCAGGTGCATGTTGAGCACCTGGCGGTGGCGGCGCGGGGTCGGCTCGCCGTGGATGTAGCGGGTGACGTCCTGCCAGGTGTCCCGGTCCGGTGCGTGTCCGACCAGGCAGAGCGAGTAGCCCTGGACGGCGACCCGCTCCGCCAGCCGGCGGCAGTGCTCGCGCGCGGCCTCGTCCTTGCGGGGCAGCCGGTCGAGCCAGCGGGTCAGGCCCGCGTCGTCGCCGGGGTCGAGGTGGACGGCGCCGACGGGCGGCAGGTGCGGGAGCCGCAGCCCGATCTCGAAGTACGTGGGCGTCGCCGAGCCCCGCTCGGTGCCGATCACCACGTCGTGGTCGCCGATCGACGCGAGCAGCGACACGTCGGCCGACTCCTCGGCGGCCAGCGCGGCCAGCGGCTCCATCGCCGCCTCGCTGAGGCGGGCGGCCCGGATCAGCTCGTGCTCGCCCGGCACCAGGAAGGACGACGGCGCGAAGCCGCCGAAGCCGCCCTGGAAGAAGAGCAGGGGGCTGGTCGGGCGCTGCACCTGGAGCTCGTGCACCTCGCCGAGCACGATGTAGTGGTCACCGGCGTCGACCAGTTCGTGGTAGGAGCAGTCGATCCAGGCGACCGAGTCGTCCAGGATCGGCGCGCCCGACGGCGACGGCCGCCACGCCACGCCGTCGAACGACTGCGGGCCGCGCCAGCTCGTGACGAGGTCGGCCTGGTCGGCGAGCACGTTGACGCAGAAGGTGTCCGCCTCCCGCAGGCGGGCGAAGGTGCGCGAGGCGCGGTCCGGCATGAAGGACACCAGGGGCGGGTCGATCGAGACGGAGTTGAAGCACCCACTGCACCGAGGCCGACATCTCCGCCCAGCACATCGCCGCCGCCCGCGAACTGGGCATGGACGTCGCCGGGTTCCTGATGATGTCCCACATGACCGAGCCCGCGGAACTCGCCCGCCAGGCCAAGCTCATGGAGTCCTACGGCGCCCACGCGGTGTACGTCACCGACTCCGGCGGCCGGCTCACCATGGACGGCGTCCGCGACCGGGTCCGCGCCTACCGCGATGTCCTCGACCCGGCCACCGGCATCGGCATCCACGCCCACCACAACCTCGGCCTGGGCGTCGCCAACTCGGTCGTCGCCGTCGAGAACGGCGTCACCCGCGTCGACGCCTCCCTCGGCGGCCAGGGCGCCGGGGCGGGCAACTGCCCGCTGGAGGCGTTCGTCGCCGTCGCCGACCTGATGGGCTGGGACCACGGCTGCGACCTGTTCCCGCTGATGGACGCCGCCGACGACCTGGTCCGCCCGCTCCAGGACCGCGAGGTCCGCGTCGACCGGGAGACCCTCACCCTCGGCTACGCCGGCGTCTACTCCAGCTTCCTGCGCCACGCCGAGGCCGCCGCCCACCGCTACGGCCTCGACACCCGCGCCATCCTGGTGGAGGTCGGGCGCCGGGGCATGGTCGGCGGCCAGGAGGACATGATCACCGACATCGCCCTCGACCTCGCGGCGTCCCGCCCCGCCGGCTGACCGGGAGCGACCGGTGCCGGGCCCGGAAACGCGGCGGCGTGCGCTGCCCGGCCCGGGGCGCCGGCATCTCCCCGGCCGGCGGCAACCGACCGCGCCGCCACGGGGTCACGGCGTCCTCGCCGACGAGGCGTCAGGGCCGCACGACGGCCCGGACCGCTGCCCGGGCCGGGACGTGACCACCGCGGGGGCGCCACGGCGGGCAGGCCGCCGCCGACACGCGCGAGCCCCCGGCCCCGGGCACGCGCGGCGGCGGGTGCCCGGGGGCGAGGGCTGCGGGGGACGTCGGAATCAGTGGCGGGAGGCCGCGCGGGACCGACGGTAGAGGACGGCACCGCCCGCGATGAGGGCGAGGCTGGCGGCCGCGGCGCCGGCCATGTTCTCGCTGCCGGTCTCCGGCAGGCTGGGCGGGGTGGACGGCGGCGTCGTGGGCGGCGTCGTCGTCGGGGGGGTCGTCGGCGGCGTCGTGGGAGGCGTCGTCGGCGGGGTGGTGGGCGGCGTGGTCGGGGGCGTCGTCGGCGGGGTGGTGGGCGGCGGGGTCTCGCCGTAGCCGGGGGGCTCCTCGTTGGCGCAGGAGTTGCCGAAGACCGGGTTGAGCAGGCCGATCACGTTCACCGAGTTGCCGCAGGCGTTGACCGGCACGTCGACCGGGAGCTGGGCGTTGTTGCCGGAGCCGACGCCGGGCGAGCCCTCGGTGTAACCCTCGGCGGAGGTGCCGCCGCCGGGGCCGTACCCCTCGTCGCCCCCGTGCCCGTGGTGACCGGAACCGCCGTGCCCGTGGTGACCGGAACCGCCGTTCCCGTGGTGACCGGAGTCGTGGCCGGAGTCGTGACCGGAGTCGCCGCCCGGGCCGTACCCCTCGTCGCCGCCGTGCCCGTGGTGGCCGGAGTCGTGGTGGCCGCCGGGGGCACCGGGGGTGCCGTGGTCCGGCCTGCCGCTGTCCTGGTGCTGCTCCGACACGTTGGCGCACTCGTTGCCGAAGGCCGGGTTCAGTGCGGCGGCCACGTCGACCGTGTTGCCGCAGATGTTGACCGGGACGTGCACCGGGGCCTGGATGTCGTTGCCGGACACGACGCCCGGCGAGCCGTGCGCGGCGCCTTCCGCCTGCGAGTCGGCGAGGGCGGTGCCGCCGCACAGGGACAGAATGCCCGTCGCGGCGGCCGCCGCGACCATTCCCTTGCTCAGGGTCTGTCGCATTGTCGTTGTCTTCCTGCTTGAAGAATGGTGGAGAAGCGGTACGGCCGACCCGGGAACGATCACTGTTCGCCGGGCCGGCCGTGACGCGCGGCCGTGACGGCCGAGCGGGACATCGTCAGTCGTTCACGCACGCGTTGCCGAAGGCCGGGTTCAGCGCACCGAGCACGTTGACGGTGTTGCCGCAGACGTTGACCGGGATGTGGACCGGGACCTGGATCACGTTGCCGGAGAGGACACCGGGGGAACCGATCGCGGCACCCTGGGCGCCCGAGTCGGCGAAGGCCGGGGCGGCCATGCCCAGAGCCATGAGTGCGCCCGCGACGACAGCAGCGCTCTTCTTCATGAAGTTTCCCTTCTCTGCGGTCATGCCCGTGTGACGGCCTAAACCGAGCGAGCGCAGCTGGACGGCTCGCACCATGACCTGCAGCCTGCAAACGAGGAATTGACGGTCGAAGAAACGACGGAACGGGCAGGACCCGGTAATTCACCCGGATGCTCCACGCCACGTCGGTGACATACCTCCGAGCGGGCGGTGTCCACCGCCCGGCCGGCCCCACACGGGCCGCGTGCGGTGCGGCTCAGTCCTCGATGTTGGCCGACAGGACCGACAGGTCCTCCAGGATGTGCGACAGGGCGGCGTCGCCCTTCGCCTGGGTGGAGTTGTCGGCGCACTGCTGGTTCAGCTGGTCCGAGAGGACCGGCACACCCTGGACCGGGACCAGGTTCAGGACGGCGACGTTGACGTCGTCGACACCCAGGCACGGCTTGTTCAGCGTGCCGTCGACCAGCGCGAGCTGCGGGCTCATGTCGCCCTCGGTCGACGAGTTGCCGAACGCCGAGGAGGCGCCGTTGCCGTTGGCGACGTTGGGGCCGGAGTCGTCACCGATGGCCAGCGCCGTGGGAGCGGCCGCCACCGACATACCGATGACCGCCGCGGCGACCATAGCCTTCTTGAGCACTTCGCGTTCCTTTCCTCGTAGCGACGCATGTCGTAGCGACGCAAGTCCTACGGCCTCATCAACCGGTCCCATGGATTTTGGTTGCGGGCGTTCACCCGGTTGGCCCGCATGACTTTCCCGGGACCTGGGAAATAAGGGGCCTCCGCCGCCCAGCGGTCCATTTCTCATATGGGCCGACAACACACTCCGGTGTCCGCCGACGGGGTGAAGGGGAGAAACCCTTGCGGGTACGGGGAGTTGACCAGGTCGCCTCGGTGGACGGGGTTTCGTCAGAAAGGACTTGGCCAATGATCAAGAAGGCTATTGCCGTTGCGGCGATCGCCGCTTCCGCCATGGGCACCGGTGTCGCCATGGCGCCGCAGGCACTGGCGATCGGGGACGACTCCGGTCCGAGCGTCGCCAACGGCAACGGAGCGATGCAGAACTTCGGCAACTCCGCCACGTACGGCAACATGAGCCCGCAGATGGCGCTGATCCAGGGCTCCTTCAACAAGCCCTGCATCGCGGTCGACGACATCCCGGTCTCGGTGCTGAACCTCGTGCCGATCCAGGGCCTGAGCCTGCTGTCGGACGAGTCGAACCAGCAGTGCACCGAGAACTCCACGCAGGCCAAGCGCGACGGTGCCCTGTCGCACCTGCTGGAGGACGTGTCGATCCTGTCGGCCAACGGCGAGAGCTGAGCGGTTCACGACGCGCCGGACGGCGCACGACGAGGGCGGGGTCACCGGGTACGACCGGTGGCCCCGCCCTCGTCGTGCGCCCGGGGGCGGCGGGCGGTGCGGCACGCGGGGCGCCGCGGGCCGCTCAGGAGTAGAGCTGGTCGACGTCCGCCGCGAACGTCTGCTGCGCGGCCTGCCGTTTGACCTTCAGGGACGGGGTCAGCAGTCCGTTCTCCTCGGTGAACTCGCCCTCCACCAGCCGGAAGGCGCGGATCGACTCGGCGCGGGAGACCGCCTCGTTGGCGTAGTCGACGGCCTTCTGCACGTCGGCGCGCATCCGCGGGTCGTCGATCACCTCGGACATCGGGGTGTCGGCGGGCAGGCCCCGCACGGACAGCCAGTGGGCGACCGTCTCCGGGTCCAGGGTGATCAGCGCGCCGACGAAGGGCCGCTGGTCGCCGACGACGAGGCACTGGCCGACGGGCTGGCGGCTGCGCAGCCGGTCCTCCAGGACGGCCGGGGAGACGTTCTTGCCGCCGTTGGTGACGAGGATGTCCTTCTTGCGCCCGGTGATGGTGAGGTAGCCGTCCTCGTCGAGGGAGCCGAGGTCGCCGGTGGCGAACCAGCCGTCGTCGAGCACCTGTCGGGTGGCCTCGGGAGCGTTCCAGTAGGAGCCGAAGACGATGCCGCCCTTGATGTGCACCTCCCCGTCGTCGGCGATCCGCACAGCGGTGCCGGGCACGGGGAGGCCGACGGTGCCGGGGCGCGGGCCGAGCGGCGGGACGACGGTGGCGGCGGCGGTCGTCTCGGTGAGGCCGTAGCCCTCGTAGATGAGGATGCCGGCGGCGTAGAAGAAGAGGTTGAGGTCGCGTTCCAGCGGGGAGCCGCCGCTGATCGCGTACCGCAGGCGACCGCCGAGCTCCTTGCGGACGCGGCGGTAGACCAGCAGGTCGTAGAGGGCCCGCGCCGCGTGCAGGCCGGGGCCGGGGCCCTTGCCGCGGCCCCGGAGCCGGTCGAGGTGGGCCGCGCCGAAGCGGACGGCGACGCGGTGGGCGCGTTCGAAGGAGGCGCCGCGGCCGATCTTCTCGGCGGTGGCGCGGCCGGTGTCGTGGATCTTCTCGAAGAGGTAGGGCACACCGACGAGGAAGGTCGGGCGGAACGCCTTGAGGGCCGGGCGCAGTTCGTCCGGTCTGATGCTCGGGAAGTGGCCCACCTCGATGCGTGCCGACAGGCAGGCGATCTGGATCGTCCGGCCGAGGATGTGGGCGAGCGGGAGGAACAGCAGGGTGGAGGCGGTCTGGTCGGTCACCTCCTTGAAGACGGGGTGCAGCAGTTCGACCGTGTTGGCGGCCTCGGCGTGCAGGTTGGCGTGGGTGAGGACGCAGCCCTTGGGGCGGCCGGTGGTGCCGGAGGTGTAGCACAGGGTCGCGACGGAGTCCGGGGTGAGGGTGGTGCGGCGGCCGGTGACCTCCTCGTCGGGGACGTCCCGACCGAGGGAGGTCAGGTCGTTCAGGGCTCCGGCGTCGAGTTCCCGGACGCGGGGCCGTTCCGCGTGGTCCGCGGTGGCGGCGGTGACGGTGGCGGTGTTCTCCGCCGTCTCGGTGACGACGTGGCGGGCGCCGGAGTCGCGGACGATCCACTCCACCTGGTCGGCGGAGGACGTGGCGTAGACGGGTACGGTGACGCCGCCCGCCGACCAGACGGCGAAGTCCAGGACCGCCCACTCGTAGCGGGTGCGGGACATCACCGCGACCCGGTCGCCGGGCTCCACGCCGTCCGCGATCAGGCCCTTGGCGACGGCGGTGACCTCCCGGGCGAACTCCGCCGCCGTGACGGGGTGCCAGGCGCCGTCGCGTTCGCGGCGCAGCACGACGTCGTCGGGCGCCTCGGCGGCGTTGGTGTACGGGATGTCGGCGGTGCTGCCGGCCGTCGGCCGCGGCGCCAGGGGGGCCGCGCGGACCTCGCGGACGACGCCGTCACCGTCCACGGTGGTCTCGATGCCGGCGGGCCCCGTGAGGCCGGTGCGTCGTGTGGCTCGTTTCAGGTCCCTGCGTACGCCCATGGCGGCTCCCGGTCGCGGCTGGAGGCTCTCGTGCTGCTGCCGTGCTCTGCGAGTCTCTTACTTACTCGGGAGTAAACTTACCGGTGCGTAGCCGTCAGTCAATGGGCGGGCGACGTGAAGGGCACCGCGGGCGGCGGGCCGGGCGGACGGAGGTACGGGGCGGCGCGCGAACGGCGGGCCGCGGTGACGCGCCGGCCGGCGGGCGCGGCGGGCGGGGTTGTGCACCCGCACCCGTCTTCGCACCCGCGGCCGTACGCCGGCCCGGACAGGCCCGCGTCCCCGATCGGGCCCCGACCAGACGGGTCGGGTCCGGATGGCCGGGTCCGGACCGGTCCGGATCCGTCGCATCGCATCCGGTCAGGTCGGGTCAGGCCGCCCCGGGCGGCTCAGGTCAGCCGGTCCGCCGTGCGGATCGCCTCGGCCAGGTCGCGGACGGCGTCGTCCTCGGTCCGGGCGGCCAGGTCCGCGGCGCGTTCGGCGAGCGTGCCCAGGGCGGGCGCGCCCGGCAGGGCGCCGGCGCGGTCGGGGTGGCGGGAGCGCAGGGCCTCGGCGAAGTAGGCGGCGGTCGCGGTGACCGTGAGGCCGTCGCCGGAGCGCCACACGGAGGCGCCGAGGGCGTCCGTCTCCAGGTCCCCGGTCTCCTCGTGCGGGGCCCGGCTGTCGGGGTCGAGCCAGCGGACCGTGGCGGTGGCGAGGTGCCCCTCGGCGCCGGGCCGGGTGCGCACCGCGTACAGGGCGGTCACGGCGTGGCCGGGGCCGACCTCGCCGCCGTCGACCCGGTCGTCGCGGAAGTCCTCGTCGGCGACCCGGCGGTTGTCGTAGCCGACGAGCCGGAACTCGGCGACCGTCTCCGGGTCGAAGGCGACCTGGGCCTTGGCGTCCCGCGCGGTCAGGTCGATGTTGCGGGGCAGGTCCTCGCAGAACACCTCGCGGGCCTCCTCCTCGTCGGAGACGTACACGGTGTGGCCGTCGCCCCGGTCGGCGAGGCGTTCCATCAGGGCGTCGCCGTAGTCGCTGCCCACACCGACGCCGAACAGGGTGATGCCGTGCTCGCGGCGGGACGCGGAGACGCGTTCCAGGATCGCGTCGGCGTCCGTCTCGCCGGTGTTGGCGAGCGCGTCGGAGACCAGCACGACCCGGTTGGTGGCGCCCTTCCGCAGGCCCTCGACGGCGGTCTCGTAGCCGGTCTCGACGCCCGCGCCCAGGTTGGTGGACTGCGCGGGCCGCAGGCTGTCGACGGCGTCGTGGATGCGGTCGCGGTGGCCGCCGAGGCGGGTCATGGGCAGGACCGTCTCGGCCTCGTCGCTGAAGGTCACGACGGCCACCGCGTCGTCGTCCCGCAGCCGGTCGGTCAGGGTGGCCAGCGCGCTGCGGGCGAGGTCCAGGCGGCCGGGCTCGGCCATGGAGCCGGAGATGTCGACGACGAAGGTGAGGGAGGCGGGCGGGCGTTCGCCGGAGTCCTCGGCGGCACGGGTGGCCAGACCGACCCGGACCAGGGACCAGTCCTTCTCCGGGGTGCGGGCGCCGTCGACGGTGACCGTGAAGCCGTCCCCGTCGGGGCGTTCGTAGTCCTGCCGGAAGCTGTTGACGAACTCCTCGGGACGTACCGTCGACGGGTCGGGCAGCCGGCCGTCGGCCAGGGTGCGGCGGGCGTAGCCGTAGGAGGCGGTGTCGACGTCGAGGGCGAAGGTGGAGAGGTGGTCGGGCTCGGGGGCGATGTCCCGGGAGTCCTGCTCGCCCTCGCGCTGCCGGTCGGTGTCCCGGGGGCCGTCCGGCGCGGGGTGCGGGGCCGGGCGGTCGCCGCCCCGGTCGTAGGAGGAGTCCTGCGCCTTCCCCCCGGAGTCCCCCTGGGAGCAGCCGGCGAGCAGCAGGCCGCCCGCCGCCGTGAGGGCCAGGAGCGCGCCGCCCCACCTCCGCCCGCCCCGGCGCCCCCGCCTGCCGTGCCCCTGGTCCGCGTGTGCTCCGTGCCGCTCCATCGTCCGTGTCCCCTCCGCCGGTTGACGTCGCCTTCTGCGACTGTGACGGCCGGGCGGGCCGGAACGTGCGGTACGGGATGTTGCGGGTGCGTTGCGAAGCGGGCACGGAAGCCGCCCGCCGAGACCGGTGGGTGACCCTCCGTCGACCCGGGAGGGCCGGCCGGCGGGCGGCAGGGCGGGCTAGGAGACCACGTCCTTCCTGGTGAAGTGCCGGAAGGCCAGGGCGAACAGCACCAGGGCGTACGTGACCGAGACGGCGGAGCCCTGGATCATGCCGGACCACTCCGGGGTCGGCTGGACCGCGTCCGCCCAGGCGAACTGCCAGTGCGCGGGCAGGAAGTCGCGCCAGTCGCCGAGCGCGGTCACCGCGTCGAGGACGTTGCCGACGATGGTCAGGCCGACCGCCCCGCCGACCGCGCCCAGGGGTGCGTCGGTGCGGGTCGACAGCCAGAACGCGAGCCCGGCGGTCACCAGGTTGGAGACGAACAGGTAGGCCACGACCACCACGAGCCGCTGGGCCGCCGTGCCGGGGTCGAGCGAGCCGCCGGTGGGGATCTGCAACGGCCCCCAGCCGTAGGCGGCGGTGCCGACGGCGAACGCGACCACCGGCAGCAGCACCATCGCGGCGAGGCTCAGGCCCAGGCCGACGGCGAGCTTCGACCACAGCAGCCGCATCCGGGGCACGGGCGCGGCGAGCAGGTAGCGCAGCGACGACCAGCCCGCCTCGGAGGCGACCGTGTCCCCGCAGAACAGGGCGACCGGGATGACGAGGAGGAACCCGGCCGACACGAACAGGTTCACGGCGACGAAGTTGGCCCCGGACGCGGTGGCCGTGTCCATCAGGGTCACGCGGCCGTCCCGGCCCTCCGGTTCGCCGCCGATGGCGAACGCGACGACCAGCACGAACGGCAGCGCGGCCAGCACGGCGCCCATGACGAGCGTGCGGCGGCGCTTGACCTGGCGGACCAGTTCGACGCGCAGCGGCAGCGTGCGGCCCGCGCGGTAGCCGTCGGCGACCTCCGTGGGGACACCGGGCCCGGAGCCCCCGTCCGGCCCGCCGCGCCTGTCACGCCCGTCGTGCTCGCCGCGCCCGTCGTGCTCGTCACGCTTGGTGAGCGTGCTCATGCGGAACCTCCGATCAGGGTGAGGAAGGCGTCCTCCAGGCGGCGGTGCGGGCCCACCGACTCCACCGGCACGTCCAGCCGGACGAGGTCGGCGACCAGGCGGGCGGCGGTGCCGTCCCCGTCCAGCCGGACCAGCAGCCCGTCCTCGGCGCGCACGGCCGAGGCGACGCCCGGCAGCGCGGCCACCTTCTCGGCGAGCGGCTCGTCCACGGGGGCGGCGGTGCCGACCAGCAGGGTGTCGCCGGTACCGACGATCTCGTGCACCGGGCCCGCCTGGACGAGCCGTCCGCGGTCCATGACGACGAGGTGGGTGCAGGACTGCTCGACCTCCGCGAGGAGGTGGCTGGAGACGATCACGGTGCGTCCTTCGGCCGCGTAACGGATCATCACCTCCCGCATCTCGCGGATCTGGGGCGGGTCGAGGCCGTTGGTGGGCTCGTCCAGGATGAGCAGGTCGGGCAGGCCGAGCATGGCCTGCGCGATGGCGAGGCGCTGGCGCATGCCCTGGGAGTAGGTGCGCACCGCGCGGGACAGGGCGTCGCCGAGGCCCGCGATGCGCAGCGCCTCGTCGAGGTGGGCGTCCTCAGGCGGGCGGCCGGTGGACCGCCAGTACAGTTCCAGGTTCTCCCGGCCGGACAGGTGCGGCAGGAAGCCCGCGCCCTCCACGAACGCGCCGACCCGGGACAGCACCGGCGCGCCCGGCCGCACCGCGTGGCCGAAGACCCGGATCTCGCCGGCGTCCGGCGTGATCAGGCCCATCAGCATCCGCAGGGTGGTGGTCTTGCCCGCGCCGTTCGGGCCGAGCAGGCCCAGGACCTGGCCCCGCTCGACGCGGAAGGACAGGTCCCGCACGGCGTACCGGTCGGCGGAGCGGGCGTAGCGCTTGCTGAGTCCGGTGATCTCCAGCGGCAGTCCGGCCCGTTCGGGGTCGGGGGCCGGGGCCGTGGTGCGGCGGCGGCCGGTGAGGACCAGGGCCAGGGCGACGACGGCGCCGACGGCCGGCAGCCACCACACCCAGGCGGGCAGCGGCGCCGCCGCGGTGGTCACACCGGGTGCGGTGGGCACCGTCAGGTACCCGTCCACGGAGACGGTGTAGGTGGCGGGCGCGGCCGGGGAGGCGTAGCCGAGGTCGGTCGAGGCGACGACCAGGCGGAGGCGGTGGCCCTTGCGCACCTCGTGGTCGACGGCGGGCAGCGTGACCGTGACGTCCTGGCCGTCCTCGGCGTTCTCGACGCGCAGCGGGGTGACCAGCTGGGAGGGCAGCACCTGCTGCCGGCCGCCCGGTCCGACGTCGTAGAGCTTGCCGAACAGGACGGCGTCCTCGGAGGTGGACCGGACGCGCAGGGTGACCTGCGGGGAGCCGGTGATGCGCAGATCGCGGTGGAGCGGCTCCGACTCGAAGCGGGCGTGCTGGCCCGGGAAGTCCAGCGAGACGCCGACCCCGAGCGAGGAGAGCTGGGACAGGCCGCCCCCGGCTCCGGAGAGGCCCGGGAGGGCGGACACGGCCGGCGGGTTGGCCCCCGCCGGGTTGGCGAAGCTCTGGTCGACACCCTTGAGGGCGACGGTCTCCGGTCCGCTGCTCAGACCGGGGTACCGGTCGGCGCTCGCGCCGCGCAACCGGGCCTGCCCGTCGGTGGAGTCGACGCCCCCGGTGCGGCTGACGCGGAAGGCGGGGCCGGTGTCGGCGTTCTCGTCGCCCTTGAGGTGCCGGTCGAACCACGCGCGGACGCGCCGCTCGACGCGCTCGGTCTCCGGGGCGCCGCCGTCATGGCCGCCCGCGATCCAGTCGACGCTGACGGGGGCGCCGTTGGCGCGGATCGCCCGCGCGGCGGTGTCGGCGTGGCCGAGCGGGAACAGCGAGTCGGACTGGCCCTGCACGAGGAGCGCGGGCACGTCGATGCGGTCGGCGACCGCGGACGGCGAGCGTTCCTCCAGCAGGTCGCGGGCCTCGGCGTCGGGCACCCCGGACTCGGCGACCCGCTCGTACATCGCGCACAGTTCGGGCTCGAACCGTGCGCAGCCGCCGCCGGAGGTGATGAACATCCCGGCCCACAGCTTCTTGAACACGCCGCCCGGGAAGAGCGCGTCGGCGAGGTCGAAGTAGGTGATGGACGGGGCGATGGCGTCGACCCGGTCGTCGTGACCGGCGGCGAGCAGGGCGATGGCCCCGCCGTAGGACCGGCCGGCCATGCCGACGCGCGGGTCGCCGTCCGCGTCGAGCCGGACCTCGGGCTGCTCGGCCAGCCAGTCGAGCAGCCGGGACACGTCGGCGACCTCGCCCTCGGGGTCGTTCAGCCCGATCTTCCCGGTGGACTTCCCGAAGCCGCGGGCGGACCAGGTGAGGACCGCGTACCCGTCCCGGGCGAGGTCCTCGGCCTGCTGCCGCACGTCCTTCTTGCTCCCGCCGAAGCCGTGCCCGAGCAGGACGGCGGGCCGGCGGCCCTCCGGTCCGGAGGTGAAGTAGGAGGTGTCGATGCGTACTCCGTCGTCCGTGGCCACGGTCCGGTCCACGCGCTCGACGGGGGCGGCCTCGTCCTCGGAGGCGACGGCGGTCCACGTCCCGGCCCCGGCGAGTACGACGACGGCCGCCGCGGCGGCGGCCCACCGCCGGCGGCTCCCGCCGCCTCGCGCACGGGCCCGCTGACGGAACGTTCGGAAGTCCATCCTGGAACCCTAAGCGAGAGCGCGGCGCCCGCCGGATGCCCCCAGGGGGATACCGGTCCCCACCCCGGGTCGTACACCGGCCCGCCGGAGTACACCGGATGCGGTACGCGGGGTGGTGTGGGGTGGGGAGGAAGGGGCGGGGAGGGGGCCGGCGGGCCGCGGGTTGGCGGGCCGGGAGCCGGTGCGCCCCGGATTGGTGGGCCGGGGGCGGCCCGGAGCCCCGGATCGGTGGTGGCCGGGCCGGGGCTCCTGTGTACGGGGGCGAGCCGTGCGCGTCAGCCCACGCGACGCGCCCTGACGCCGTCGGCCTCGAAGTCGTAGACGCGGTTGTTGATGCGCAGACCGTCGACGGCGCCGATCCACATGTGGTCACGTCCCTTGCCGACCGCGGCCGTGAGGATCGTGGCCTCGTCGCCGCCGTCGTCGAGCGACGCCTTCAGTTCGTCGAAGGTGCACTGCTCGGCCTGGTTGCAGACGGTCTCGTTGCCCGTCAGGTACCAGTAGCCGGTGGTCGTGGCGTCGAGGAACGGGCTCCAGCGGTTCGTGACCGGGGAGGCGTCCGGCACCCACACCATCGTGGAGTAGTTGTCCATCGGGTGGGCGCTCAGGTTCGGGTCGATCTCGAACCTGATGTTCGGCATGTTCTCCGGGCCGCCGTAGGTGACGTTCTCACCGGTCTGGAAGACGTGGAAGCCCAGCCTGTTCAGGTCGCGGACCCGGTCGCCGAAGAAGTCGACCTCGTTGCCGAAGTCCACCTTCTCGCTGGGCGGGCTCAGCGTGGTGGAGTTGTCGGCCACCTCGATGCCCAGGCTGCCCTGGCCGTAGGGCGGACGGGCGGACGGGCCCGTCACGCCGAACGAGCCGAACGGGCCGTCCCGGAGCGCGGCGACGGGCGAGCCGATCGTGTTGCGGGTGATCACGCCCCAGTGGTCCGCGCGGGTGGCGTTCCCGTTGCCGTCGTGGTTGCCGTTCGGGTCGCCGTCCGCGGAGGCGGGGGCCGCCCCCAGCAGCGTCGCGGCGGCGATCGCGGCCACCGCCGCGGCCACCGCCGTCCTGCCGCGTCTCATGCCGAAGCGCATGTTCACACTCACTCCTTGCCTGTGGTCGAGGGCCGGGCGACCGCCCGGCCGACGGATCGGTCACGCGCCGACGTCCGGTCGAACGCGCGCCCGCCACAGCGTCCTGGTGAAGGAAGGGTGAAGATGCGACGACATGCTTGCGTTTCGCCCAATTGCTCCGATCAACACATCGGATGGGCGGAGAGTCCGCCGTCGGAGTGCTCCTGGCTCGGCCCGGTGAACGCCCAGAGGGCCGGGGCCGTGCGGGTGAGCACGGCCCCGGCCCTCGGGGCGTCGGTTGGGGGGGTGGGTGTGGGCGGGTCGGGGGCCGGTGGGGGGCCGGCCCGGCGGAGCGGGTGAGGGGAGGCGCGGGACTCCGGCCGGGCGACGGGCGGGCCGGGCGACGGACGGACCGGGCGACGGACGGACCGGGCGACGGACGGTCAGTGGTTGCGTGGGAAGCCGAGGTCGACTCCCGCGGGCGCGTCGGCCGGGTCGGGCCAGCGGGTGGTGACGACCTTGCCCCGGGTGTAGAAGTGCGTGCCGTCGTTGCCGTAGATGTGGTGGTCGCCGAAGAGGGAGTCCTTCCAGCCGCCGAAGCTGTGGTAGCCGACGGGGACCGGGATCGGGACGTTGACGCCGACCATGCCCGCCTCCACCTCCAGCTGGAAGCGGCGGGCGGCGCCGCCGTCCCGGGTGAAGATCGCGGTGCCGTTGCCGTACGGGGAGGCGTTGATGAGGTCGACGGCCTCCTCGTAGGTCTCGGTGCGCAGGACGCACAGGACCGGGCCGAAGATCTCGTCCTGGTACGCCTTGGCGGAGGTCGGCACCTTGTCCAGCAGCGAGATGCCGATCCAGTGGCCGTCCTCGTACCCGTCGACGGTGTGCCCGGTGCCGTCCAGGACGACCTCGGCACCCTCGGCGGAGGCGTTCCGCACGTACGAGGCGACCTTGTCGCGGTGGGCCTTGGTGATGAGCGGGCCCATCTCGGACGTGGGGTCGTCGCCGGGGCCGATCTTGATCTTCTCGGCACGCTCGCGGATCTTCTCCACCAGGGTGTCGCCGATCGCGCCGACGGCGACGACCGCGGAGATCGCCATGCACCGCTCGCCCGCGGAGCCGTAGGCCGCCGAGACGACCGCGTCGGCCGCCGCGTCGAGGTCGGCGTCGGGGAGCACCAGCATGTGGTTCTTGGCGCCGCCAAGAGCCTGCACGCGCTTGCCGTTCGCCGAGGCGGTGGTGTGGATGTAGCGGGCGATCGGTGTGGAGCCGACGAACGACACGGCCTTGACGTCGGGGTGCGCGAGGAGGCGGTCCACGGCGAGCTTGTCGCCGTGGACGACGTTGAAGACACCGTCCGGCAGCCCGGCCTCGGTCATCAGCTCGGCGAGCCGGACCGCGGCCGACGGGTCCTTCTCCGACGGCTTGAGGACGAAGGTGTTGCCGCAGGCGATGGCCAGCGGGAACATCCACATCGGCACCATGGCCGGGAAGTTGAACGGGGTGATGCCGGCCACCACGCCCAGCGGCTGGCGGATGGACGCCACGTCGACGCGGCTGGCGACCTGGGTGGACAGCTCCCCCTTGAGCTGGACGTTGATGCCGCAGGCCAGGTCGACGATCTCCAGGCCGCGGGCCACCTCGCCGAGGGCGTCGGAGTGCACCTTGCCGTGCTCGGCGGTGATCAGCTCGGCGATCTCGTCACGGTGCGCGTCGACCAGCGCGCGGAACCGGAACAGGACGGAGGTGCGGGTGGCCAGCGACGACTGGCTCCACGACCGGTAGGCGTCCTGGGCGGCGGCGACCGCCGCGTCGACCTCCTCGACGGAGGCGAAGGCGACCTTCGTGGTGACCTCGCCGGTCGCCGGATTCGTCACCGGCCCGTGCGTACCCGAGGCGCCTTCGGCGGTCTTCCCGCCGATCCAGTGGTTGACGATCTTCGTCATGACCGAGAACTCCTTACGCAAGGGGGCGGCGTCGGGTGGACGTGCCGGGTGTACGGCTCGCGTGCCCCTGACCGGTGACGACCGGACCTCCGGCCGCGCCGCGGTCCCGGGCACGGTTCCATCCCAACAGGTGCGGACGGACGGCGCTCCCGACACAGTGTCGGCCGTTGCGGCCCGCTGATAGACACATCTGCGGCGACACGCCCGACGACGAGCACCGACCGGCACGGGGACCGACCGGGCGGGAGGGAGGCGTGCGGGGACCGGGCGGGAGGGAGGGGTGCGCGGACTGGGCGGGAGGGAGGCGTGCGGGGCCGTCCGGGAGCGAGGCGTGCGGGGGCGCGGGGCGGCGGGAGCGCGGGACGGCGGAAGCGGAGCCCCCTGGTGCCGGGCGCCGGGCGGCGGACGCCGGACGCCGGGGCGCGGGGCGACGCGGGCGCGGGGTGGGGCAGGCCGGGCTTGGGCCGGCGCGCGGGCCGGCGCGTGCGCCGGGGCGCGGGGCGGTAGCCGGGGACCTCCGGCGCGTGGCCCTGGCGGGCGGGGAGTCTTCGCACGCCTCTTCACTCCTGCCAAAGCGAAGGGGCCGTTCGCGCCGGAGGCGATCGGTGCCCGGGATGCGGGCGCTCCACCGCACCCCGGCCGCGAGGCCCTCCGGGCGGGCACCGTCGGCCCTCGCGGCTCTCCGGGCTTTCTATCCGTGGCGCCACACCCTGTCAATGTTTTGTCCGGACATCCTGACGATTTCGCGTCGACCGGCCGCACGAGTGGCATCGCGGGGGTGCCGCTCCCGGGGCCCCAGGCGCGGCGCCGTGAACACGTGACGTTCAGGAGGGCGTGACGTCCAGGAGGGTGTGACATCCGGGAGGGTGTGGCGTCCCGTCCGGGACACACGGCCGTCCGGCCCGTGTCAACGCGCCCCGCCGTGGCGACCGGCGTACGCCATTGCGTCACGCTCGTCACAAACGCTCCGGTTGTGTCACGCCTGTCACGCGTACGCGGGTCTTCCGTCACATCCGCAGCACAGCCCCCGTCCCGGCCCCGGTCGGCGTCGTTGGCCGGGCACAACGCTTGGTGATCGCCAGCGCAGCACCCGGCTCCCCCTGACGGCCGCCCCTCGGCCGCCGCCGCGGTGCGCGCGGGGAGGTGCAATTCATGACCGACCGACGGCTGTGGTCGTACAAGGACATCGCGGCCCACATCAAGGTGCAGCCGGACACCGTGCGCTCCTACCGCAAGCACGGCCTGCTGCCCCCGCCGGACCACGTCGAGGCGGGCAAGCCCTACTGGTACGCGGACACGGTCCGCTCCTGGGTGGCGTCCCGCCCCGGCAACCGGGGTGGCCGCAGGTGACGCCCGCCGGCGACCACGGGGGACCCGGCCCGACCGGGCTCCGGCACCCGTGAATCCGCTGTGCCCCACCCCAGTGGTGGGGCACAGTGCTGCCATGAGCTTCGCCGTCAAACCCACCCTGACCGGGGAACACACCGTGCTGCGCCCCTTCACCGCCGACGACGCCGACGGCATGTGGGAGATCCTGCAGGACCCCGAGGTCATCCGCTTCACCTTCGACGCGTCCACCGAGCTGTCGCCGGGGCAGGTGCGCTCCTGGTACGCCACCCGGTCCGCGCAGGACGACCGGCTGGATCTGGCCGTCACCGACCGCGCCACCGGGGAACTCGTCGGCGAGGTCGTCCTCAACACGTATGACCCGGACGCCCGCAGCTGCGTCTTCCGCACGCTGATCGGGCCGCGCGGCCGGGGCCGGGGGCTCGGCACCGAGGCCACGCGGCTGATCGTCGGATACGGCTTCGAGCACCTGGGGCTGCACCGGATCGAGCTGGAGGCCCACGGCGACAACCCCCGCGCCCTGCGCGCCTACGAGAAGGCCGGCTTCGTGGTGGAAGGGGTGCGGCGGGAGGCGCGGTGGCGGGACGGCGTGTGGGTGGACGACGTGCTCATGGCGCTGCTCGACCGGGAGTGGGCGGCGCTCAGGACGTCCACGGCGCGATGACCGTGACGCCCGCCCCCGGTGCCGTGTCCATGGCCGCCAGGGCGGCCGGTGCGGCGTCCAGGCCGATGGTCCGGGTGACCAGCAGGTCGGGACGCAGCCGCCCGGTGCGGACCAGGTCCAGCATCGGCGGGTAGGCGTGGGCGGCCATGCCGTGGCTGCCGAGGAGTTCCAGTTCGAGGGCGACGGCACGGGCCATGGGCACCGGGGTGGTGCCGGTGGCCGAGGGCAGCAGGCCCACCTGCACGTGCCGGCCGCGTCGGCGCAGGCCGTTCACGGAGGCGGCGCAGGTGGCGGGCGAGCCGAGGGCGTCCAGCGAGAGGTGGGCGCCCCCGCCCGTGAGGTCGCGGACCGCTTCCGCCGGGTCGTCCACGGACGAGGCGTCGAGGCATGCGGCGGCGCCGAGCCGCCGGGCCAGTTCCAGGGCGCCCGGTGCCACGTCGACGGCGACGACACGCGCACCGGAGGCCGCGGCGATCATCACGGCCGACAGCCCCACTCCTCCGCAGCCGTGCACGGCGACCCACTCCCCCGCCGCGAGCCGGCCCTGCTGCACGGTCGCGCGGTAGGCGGTGGCGAACCGGCAGCCGAGGGAGGCGGCCGTCGCGAAGGAGAGGTCCTCGGGGACGGCGACCAGGTTGACGTCGGCGTGGTCCAGGGCCACGTACTGCGCGAAGGATCCCCAGTGGGTGAAGCCGGGCTGGGTCTGCCGCTCGCACACCTGTTGGTCGCCCGCCGCGCAGGCGCCGCAGGTGCCGCAGGCGCAGACGAACGGCACCGTGACCCGGTCCCCCGGCCGCCAGCGGGTGACCCGGTCGCCGGCCGCCTCGACGACGCCCGCGAGTTCGTGGCCCGGGACGTGCGGCAGGGGGATGTCCGGATCGTGGCCCTGCCAGGCGTGCCAGTCGCTGCGGCACAGTCCGGTCGCCTCGACGCGCACCACGACCCCGTGCGCGGCCGGCTCCGGGTCGGGCACCTGCCGCACCTCGGCCGGTTCCCCGTACCGCTCGAACACCACCGCCCGCATGGCCGCCCGCCTTCCGTCCGCGCCGGCGGCGGGTCCGGGTCGCGGCGGACGCGCCCGGTACCCCGCCTCTCCGGCGAACACCGCGTTGTCGGCGGAACGCTATCCGCGAGCCGTCACCGTCCCGCGCCCGGCCCCGGTGCCTGCGCTGGTTCCGCTGCCGGTGCCTGTGCCTGTGCCGGTTCCGCTGTCGCTGCCGGTGCCGGTGCCTGTGCCTGTGCCGGTTCCGGTGCCTGTGCTTGTGCCGTCACTCGTCCCGGGTCCGTCCTCGGCCTCGCTGTCGTCCGCGCTGCCGCGGGCGGGCTCCGCGCCGCTGCCGACGGGCGGTCGCGGGGCGACGGGGGCGGACCCGGCGCCGCCCGGTTCGGCCGCCGCACCGGCGTCGGCCCGGGCAGCGGCTCCGGCGGTGGGTCCGCCGGCCGTGGGCGGCGGCGCGGACTCGCCCTCGCTCAGGCCGAACCGGGTGTGGAACCGGCGCAACGGTGCCGGCGCCCACCAGGTGGCGCGGCCGGTGAGACGCATGACCGACGGGACGAGAAGGCTGCGGACGATCATCGCGTCCATCAGCACCGCCAGGGCGATGCCCAGGCCCAGCATCTTGGTGTTGGTGACGCGCGAGGTGCCGATCGCGACCATGACCACCGCGAGGATGACCGCCGCCGCGGTGATCAGCCCGCCCGTGCGCTGCAGGCCGTGGCGCACGGCGCCCTCGTGGTCGCCGGTCCGGTCGTACTCCTCCTTGATGCGCGAGAGCAGGAAGACGCCGTAGTCCATGGAGAGCCCGAAGGCGACGCAGAACATCAGGACGGGCAGCGTCGTCTCGATGTTGCCCGGGGTGGTGAAGGCGAGCAGGCCGGAGAGGTGGCCGTCCTGGAAGACCCAGACCACGGCGCCGAACATGGCGGTCAGGCTGAGCGCGTTGAGCACCACCGCCTGGACGGGTATGAGCACGCTGCCGGTGAGCAGGAACACCAGGAAGAGCGTCACGACGACGATGAAGACGGCCGCCGCGGGCAGTTGTTCCGCGATGGCGTCCTTGGAGTCGACCAGGACCGCCGCCGCGCCGGTGACCTTGGTGTCGAAGGGGGCGTCCAGGGCCCGCAGGTCGCCCACCAGGGCCTGGGCCGGGTCGTCGACGGCCTCGCCTTTCGGGAGCACCGTGAAGTAGGCGGCGTCGCCCTCGACCAGCGGCCCGTCGACGCGGACCACCTCGGGCAGCGCGGCCACCCGCTCCTTGTAGGCCGCGTACTCGGCCTCGGTCGCGGGGCCCTCGGCGAGGACCTCCAGCCCGCCGCCGGGGCTGCCCGGGAAACCGTCGCGGATGTGCTGCTGCACGACGTGCGACTCGGCGTCGGCGGGCAGCTGGCGGTCGTCGGCGGTGCCGAACTTCACGCCGAGGAAGGGCAGTCCGAGCAGGACCAGCACGGCCGTGGTGCCCAGGGCGAAGAACGGGGCGCGGCGCATCACCACGGTCGCCGCGCGACCCCACGCGGCCCCCTCCTCCCGGCCCGCGCCCGCCGCCCGGCCGGGCTTCGCCGGGCGGCCCGTCCGCGCTCGGCGCGTCCGCTCCGGCGCATCCGTCCGATCCGTGGCATCCGGCTGCTCCGGGGACCGGCGCCGGCGGCGGAAGAGGCGGCGCAGGTCGAGCGCGTCGACCCGGTGGCCGAGAAGGACCAGCGCGGCCGGCAGGAGGATCAGGGCCGCCGCCGCTGCCAGCAGCACCACCGCTATCCCGGCGTAGGCGAAGGACCGCAGGAAGTACTGCGGGAAGAGCAGCATGGCCGCCAGCGACACCGCGACCGTGAGGGCGGAGAACAGCACCGTGCGTCCGGCCGTGCGCAGGGTGGTGCCCACGGCCGTGCGCGGGTCGGAGCCCGCGGACAGTTCCTCGCGGAAGCGGCGGACGATGAACAGGGCGTAGTCGATCGCCAGACCGAGGCCGAGCGCCGTGGTGAGGTTCATCGCGAAGACGGACACGTCGGTGATCTCGGTGAGGCCGCGCAGGACCGCGTTGGTGCCGAGGATCGCGACGATGCCGATGCCCAGCGGGAGCAGGGCGGCGACGGCACTGCCGAAGACCATCACCAGCAGGACGAGCGTGACCGGCAGCGCGATCAGCTCGGCCCGCAGCAGGTCCTCCTGGATGATCGTCTGCATCTCGTGCCGCACGGCGACCGGGCCGCCGATACCGACCTCCACGGCGCCGTGCTCGCCCCGGAAGACGGGCGCTATGCGCTCCAGCGTCTCGTTCATGGTGGTCTCGTCGCCCGTGATGCGGGCGGCGATCAGCGCCTCGTGTCCGTCCTCGGCGCGCAGGGCGGGCGAGCGGGTCTGCCAGTAGGAACCGACGCCGGTGATGCCGGGCTCGCCGGCCAGGCGCTCGGTGAGCCGGGTGGCCTCGGCGACGACGGCGGGGTCGTCGACCGAGGCGTCCCCGGCGTCGACGAGCAGCAGGAGGTTGGGCTGGGAAGCGGGGAAGGCGTCCTCCAGGGCTCGGGTGGCGTAGGTGGACTCGGCGTCCGGGTCCTCCCAGCCACCGCTGCCCATGCGGTCGGCCACCCCGCTGCCGGCCAGCACCGCGAGCACGGTCAGGACGAGCCCCGCCAGCAGGGCGAGCCTCGGGCGGGCCGTGACGAAGCGGGTCCAGCCTCCGAGGCGCGGTGGATCGTTGACTTCGGTCATGCTGCGGTGTCCCCTTCACCGTGAACCGTGCCCCGCGCCCCCGCGCGCCCCGTGCCCTTGGCGGTCCACGCGGTGCAAACGGGCAGGCGGCATGGTTGTGCCGTTGCCATAGACTGGCAAACACGAGAGATCGCTCGCGTTCCACAAGAATGCGAGCGACCACTCGCGTTTGTCAATCGCGTGCCGAAAGCTGGGGATGACGCGTGCCGGACCAGACCGGAAAGCCCGACACTGAGCTCACGCCCGACCGCACGGGCACTGCGGGCGCCACGGGCGCCACGGACGCCGCAGATGCTTCAGGCACCGCGGACACGGCAGACGCCGCGGGGACTTCACGCAAGGGCGCCGCCGCCAAGGCCACCGCAGGCAGGTCCACCGCAGACAGGGACGCCGCAGGAAGGACCACCGCAGGCAAGGCCACAGGTGGGCCCGGTGCCGGGTCGGAGGAGCGGCCCCGCCGCCGGCAGGCGCGCGGCGAGCGGCGCATCGCCCAGCTGCTGGAAGCGGCCGCCTCCGTCTTCAGCACCAACGGCTACACCGCCGCCAGCGCCAACTCCATCGCCCGCGAGGCGGGCGTCTCCCCCGGGACGCTGTACCAGTTCTTCCCCAACAAGGAAGCGATCGCGATCGAGCTGGGCAGCCGCCTGATGCACGAGATGCGGCAGACCTACGGCGAGGCCCTGACCCCGGTCGACCCGGCCACCCCGCTGGAGCAGGTGGTCGCCGCGGCCGTGGACCGCTTCATCGACTTCAACTGCCGCCACCCGGTCTTCTTCGCCCTGATGCACGGACCGGACGCCCCCGGCCGCATCGCCGAGGAGCACGACGCCCTGCACGCCACACTGGTCGCCCGGGTCGAGTCGATGCTCCTGCCGTACCTCCCGGACATGCCCGCGGACGAGGTGAGGCGCACCGCGCAGATGAGCGTGGGCATCTACAAGTCCGGCCTGGAACTGGTGCTCGCCCACGAGGGTGCCGAGCGCGAGGCCTATGTCCGGGAACTGAAGAACGTCCTGTACCGCTATCTCGCCCCGCTGGTCGGCGTTTAGTACCCCTGGGGGGTATAGAGTGGAGGAGAGGCGGGGCCCCGCGAGCCCCGACGACCCCACACACCCCGAGGAGCAACGACATGAGCACGCAGGCCGACACCCAGGGTTCCGTCACCACCACCTACAAGGTGAGCGGCATGAGCTGCGGTCACTGCGAGGGCGCCGTCTCCGGCGAGATCTCCAAGATCGAGGGCGTCGGATCGGTGCGGGCGACCGCCTCCAGCGGTGAGGTCACGGTCACCTCCGCCACCCCGCTCGACGAGGAAGCGGTGCGCGCGGCGGTCGACGAGGCGGGTTTCGAGCTGATCGGTTCCGCCTGAAACGGATTCCATTGAGATCTCAAGTGGGGATACTCGGCAGTACCCCTGGAGTCCGGTACGACCTTTCACATAAGCTCTACACAAGGCTCGCGCATCATCCTTACGCGCGAGTCGCGCCAGCACCAAACGGTCTCTTGCGAACCTAACGGACATAAGCAAGAGACGCAGATCACAGTGATGTGAACGTAACCATCGAAGGGGTTCGAAGGTCTAAGTTGGCGATGTCAGGCAGCGTCTTGGGGGGCGCTTTCTGACATCTGGGGATGTCTTGGGGGACGTCTCCAGTAGTAGGGATACCTCCCTGCTCACACCTGGTGGAGAGCTTGGAGAGCGTTGCCGGGGCACGTACACGGGGAGCTTTGAGCGGCCCTCCCGACCGTGCGTTGTCCCGGCAGACCGCACACCGCACGAGTGCGGCGGGTCCGCTCGCCGCACTCGCACAGCGATTCAGGCGCTGTCCTCACAGACGCCCGGCCGGATCCCGTGGGGGGAATCCGTACCGGGACATGGGAAGGCGCCCTGGTTCGTCGGCCCGTGGGGGGACTGGCGCCAGGGCGCCTTCTCCCATGCCCGCGTCCGCGTGACCTTGGGCGCCCCGGGCCTCGGGGCCTCGCGGCCTTGTCCGATGCGGCCGGACGCGTCTCCGTTCCTTCCCGGCGCCCTGTGCGTCCTCCGCGACCTCGGCGGCCCCAGGCGGCCTCGGCGGTCCCGACGCCCCCCGACGCCCCCCCGACGAGCCTGACGGCCCCAGGCCACCACACCCCGAGAGGGCAGACGGACGCCGGAGCCGCGAGGCCGCCAGGCGCCCGACCGTCGGCGTGTCCGATCACGTGCCCCTCGGTGTCGGCCTGTCGGTCACCTGCCCGTCCGCCGTGCGGAGCCGTCCGCAGCCGAGCGGAGCCGGCGAAGCCGTACGGAAAACGACCGGGCCCCGTCCACGATCGACGTGGACGGGGCCCGGCGCGGACGGCGCGGTACGAGCGGTGCGGGCGGGCGGCGCGTACGGCGGCGGTCCGGATGTGCGGTGCGGCTGTGCGGTGCGGCTCGGCGCCGGCGGGTCAGCGCTCCTCGACCGGCACGAAGTCCCGCTCGACCACGCCGGTGTAGATCTGGCGCGGACGGCCGATGCGGGAACCCGGCTCCTTGATCATCTCGTGCCACTGGGCGATCCAGCCCGGCAGACGGCCGAGGGCGAACAGCACCGTGAACATCTCGGTCGGGAAGCCCATGGCCCGGTAGATCAGGCCGGTGTAGAAGTCCACGTTCGGGTAGAGGCTGCGCGAGACGAAGTAGTCGTCGGAGAGCGCGTGCTCCTCCAGCTTGAGCGCGATGTCCAGCAGCTCGTCGGACTTGCCGAGCGCGGACAGCACGTCGTGCGCGGCGGCCTTGATGATCTTGGCGCGCGGGTCGAAGTTCTTGTAGACCCGGTGGCCGAAGCCCATCAGGCGGACGCCGTCCTCCTTGTTCTTCACCTTGCGGATGAAGGAGTCGACGTCACCGCCGGAGTCGCGGATGCCCTCCAGCATCTCCAGCACCGACTGGTTGGCACCGCCGTGCAGCGGACCCCACAGGGCGGAGATGCCGGCGGAGATCGAGGCGAACATGTTCGCCTGCGAGGAGCCCACCAGGCGCACGGTGGAGGTCGAGCAGTTCTGCTCGTGGTCCGCGTGCAGGATGAGCAGCTTGTCCAGGGCGGCGACCACGACCGGGTCGAGCTCGTACTCCTGGGCGGGGACCGAGAAGGTCATGCGCAGGAAGTTCTCGACGTAGTTCAGGTCGTTGCGCGGGAAGACGAACGGGTGACCGACCGACTTCTTGTACGCGTACGCGGCGATCGTCGGCAGCTTGGCGAGCAGCCGGATCGTGGAGAGGTTGCGCTGCTCCTCGTCGAAGGGGTTGTGGCTGTCCTGGTAGAACGTGGACAGCGCGGAGACCACCGACGACAGCATGGCCATCGGGTGGGCGTCGCGCGGGAAGCCCTTGTAGAAGTTCTTGACGTCCTCGTGCAGCAGGGTGTGCTGCGTGATGTTGTGCTGGAACGTGCCGAGCTGGTCGACGGTCGGCAGCTCACCATTGATCAGCAGGTAGGCGACCTCCAGGAAGGTGGAGCGCTCCGCCAGCTGTTCGATGGGGTAGCCGCGGTACCGGAGGATGCCGGCCTCGCCGTCCAGGTAGGTGATCCCGGATTTGTAGGCGGCGGTGTTGCCGTAGCCGCTGTCCAGCGTCACCAGTCCGGTCTGGGCGCGGAGCTTTCCGATGTCGAAGCCCTTGTCACCGACCGTGCTGTCGATCACCGGGTAGGTGTACTCGCTGCCGTCGTACCGCAGTACTACAGAGTTGTCGCTCACGTCTTCCCTCACCGACGTTGTGCCTCATCTTCGAGGTGCCCTGACTGTCTCTACCATCCCCCACTTGGCCCAGGAGAGTGCACTCGGGGTCGACCATCGGGCCTATTGACGGCACTCAGTGCCGCCAACTTGCCCATCCTGCCCCCTGAGTACCCCATCCGGAAGTCCTCTGTGACCTTCACGACTCATTTGATCGATCATTTTTGCCGGAGAGCCCGTTCCGGCGGGTCTCCGGCGGCCGGGAGGGGCGCCGGCAGGCTCCTCGGCGGCACGTACCTCGACGGCGGGCACCCTCGACGGCGGCAGACACGTCTCGGCGGCGGGCGATGGGCGAGCCACTCCGGCGCCCCACCCCTCGGCCCCCGCCCCCCGGCCCCTCGGACCCGTGGTCCCTCCCCCGGCCTCAGAGGGCGGCCGGGCCGCGGGGGCCCGAGAGGCGGAAGTCCAGGGCCGTGCAGCGGCGGCCGGCCGAGACGGTGCGCACCGCCTGCCCGATCGCCTTCCGGGAGCCGACGAGGACGACCAGCCGTTTGGCCCGGGTGACGGCGGTGTAGAGCAGGTTGCGCTGGAGCATCATCCACGCGCCGGTGGTCACCGGGATCACGACCGCCGGGTACTCACTGCCCTGGGAGCGGTGGATGGTCACCGCGTAGGCGTGGGCCAGCTCGTCCAGCTCGTCGAAGTCGTACGGCACCTCCTCGTCCTCGTCGGTCAGCACGGTCAGGCGCTGCTCGACCGGGTCGAGCGCGGTGACCACGCCGACGGTGCCGTTGAAGACGCCGTTGGCGCCCTTGTCGTAGTTGTTGCGGATCTGGGTCACCTTGTCGCCGACGCGGAAGACCCGGCCGCCGAACCGCTTCTCCGGGACGTCGGGCCGGCCGGGGGTGACCACCTGCTGGAGCAGGCCGTTCAGGGTGCCGGCGCCGGCCGGGCCCCGGTGCATGGGCGCCAGCACCTGCACGTCCCGGCGCGGGTCCAGGCCGAACCGCGCCGGGATGCGGCGGGCCGCCACGTCCACGGTGAGGCGGCCGGCCTCCTCGGTGTCGTCCTCGACGAAGAGGAAGAAGTCCTTCAGGCCGTCGGTGAGCGGGTGCTGCCCGGCGTTGATCCGGTGCGCGTTGGTGACCACGCCGGACTGCTGGGCCTGGCGGAAGATCCGGGTCAGCCGCACGGCCGGCACGGGACTGCCGTCCGCCAGCAGGTCTCTCAGCACCTCCCCCGCGCCGACGCTGGGCAGCTGGTCGACGTCCCCGACGAGCAACAGGTGCGCCCCCGGCGGCACGGCCTTGACCAGCTTGTTCGCCAGCAGCAGGTCCAGCATGGACGCCTCGTCGACCACCACCAGATCGGCGTCCAGCGGGCGGTCCCGGTCGTAGGCGGCGTCGCCGCCCGGCTTCAGCTCCAGCAGGCGGTGCACGGTGGACGCCTCGGCCCCGGTCAGCTCGGCCAGGCGTTTCGCGGCCCGGCCGGTGGGCGCGGCCAGGACGACCTTGGCCTTCTTGGCGCGGGCCAGCTCCACGATCGACCGGACCGTGAAGGACTTGCCGCAGCCCGGGCCGCCGGTGAGGACGGCCACCTTCCGGGTCAGCGCCAGCTTCACGGCGGCCTCCTGCTCGGGCGCGAGGTCGGCGCCGGTCCGGCCGCGCAGCCAGCCGAGCGCCTTGTCCCAGTCGACGTCCCCGAAGGACGGCAGGCGGTCCTCGTCGGTGCGCAACAGGCGCAACAGCTGGGCGGAGAGGGAGACTTCGGCGCGGTGGAAGGGGACGAGGTAGATCGCGGTGACCGGTTCGCCGCCGTCCGGCCCGGGCACCTTCTCCCGCACGACGCCGGGGTCCTCACCGTCCTCGGGCTCGGCGGCCAGTTCGGCGAGGCACTCGATGACCAGGCCGGTGTCCACCTGGAGCAGCTTCACCGCGTCGGCGATGAGCTTCTCCTCCGGCAGGTAGCAGTGGCCCTGGTCGGCCGACTGCGACAGGGCGTACTGCAGGCCGGCCTTCACCCGCTCCGGGCTGTCGTGCGGGATGCCGACGGACTGGGCGATCTTGTCCGCGGTGAGGAAGCCGATGCCCCAGACGTCGGCGGCGAGGCGGTAGGGCTGGTTCTTCACCACCGAGATCGAGGCGTCGCCGTACTTCTTGTAGATGCGCACGGCGATCGACGTCGACACCTCGACGGTCTGGAGGAAGAGCATGACCTCCTTGATCGCCTTCTGCTCCTCCCAGGCGTCGGCGATCTTCCTGGTCCGCTTCGGCCCGAGACCCGGCACCTCGATGAGCCGCTTCGGCTCCTCCTCGATGATCTTCAGGGTGTCCAGCCCGAAGTGCTGCGTGATCCGGTCGGCGAACACCGGCCCGATGCCCTTGACCAGCCCCGACCCGAGATAGCGCCGGATGCCCTGCACGGTCGCCGGGAGGAGGGTCGTGTAGTTCTCCACGTGGAACTGCTTGCCGTACTGCGGGTGCGACCCCCAACGGCCCTCCATGCGCAGCGACTCCCCCACCTGCGCGCCCAGCAGCGCGCCGACGACGGTGAGCAGGTCACCGGCGCCGCGGCCGGTGTCGACGCGGGCGACGGTGTAGCCGTTCTCCTCGTTGGCGTAGGTGATGCGCTCCAGGACACCTTCGAGAACGGCGAGGCGAGGCCCTCCGGACGCCGCCGCGGACTGGTTGGACATGATCCGACGGTACCGGTGGGGTGTGACAGGGGGCGGGCCCCCGAGTTCACGGACGGCGCTGGGCGTCCACCGCGCCGCAGGGTGCCTGCGGCCCGCCCGCCCGCGCGCGGCGGGACCCGGCCACGCGGACGCCGCCTCCCCGCCTCCCCGCTCCCCCGCCTCCCCGCCTCCCCGCCTCTGCACCTCTCCTCTCCCCACCTGACCGACCGGAAGGCTTCCCGTGGCGCCCCGTCAGGTTCTGGGCCCGGTTCCGTCGCGGGGCGGGGTGATCGGAGGCGGGACGCCGTTACCCACTTTCGGGTGACGCCGCCGCGAGGGCCGGGGTGGCGTGCCGTGGCGCGATCGGGTCGGCGGCCAGTGCCCACAAGGGCACGATGCCCCATTTGTCGTCAACCTGATGCATTGACGCGGTAAATGGATATTACAGGTGACATTCACAGCGATGTGGCTGGATCGTAACGACCCTTCACGTCTCCTCCATCGACCGGCCGCGGGTGGGCAGGGTGTGCGTGGGCAGCCGACCGGCCGCCCTTCGCACCAGGCCCAGCCTCCGCCGCCGGCACGCCGGATCGGGAGGCCGGGCCCGCACCGAGCAGGGGGATCCTGTGTCCAAGTCCACGTCTGTCAACGCTCGCCGCCTCACCGCCGCCGTGCTGAGCGTCGGTGCCCTGACGGCGGTCCTGACGGCGCCCGCCTCCGCGGCCGAGCACCGGCCGCACCGGCCGGCCGTGCAGATCACCGACGTGCAGTACAACGCCCCGGGTCCCGACACCCGTAACAACCGCTCCGTGAACGGTGAGTGGGTGCGGATCACCAACACCACCCGCCACGCGGTCAACCTGAGGGGATGGACGCTGCGCAACGAGGAGGGCCAGCGCTACCGCTTCAACAACGTCCGCCTCGCCGGGCGTAGTTCGGTCTACGTCCACACCGGCATCGGCCGCGACACCCGCACCCGGGTGTTCCAGGACCGCCGCAACCACATCTGGGACAACCGCTCCGACACGGCCACCCTGCGCAACGACCGCGGACGCGTCGTCGACACCGAGTCGTGGGGCCGCAGCCGCTTCGACCGTGACGACCGCCGCGACGACCGCCGTGCCGGTGACGACCGCCGCGACCGTGACGACCGCCGCGACAACCGCGACAGCCGCGGTCGCCGCTGATCCAAGGTGCTGAGGCTGCCGGACGTCCACGTCACCGGCGGCCTCGGCACTCCTGGAGACGACCGCGTGTGCCGGGCAGCCCCGCGCTGTCCGGCACACGCGCGTGTACACGGCCGGAAGGGGGCGCCGGACCCGGCCGGCCCTCGCGACAGGGCTGCTCCGCATCACCCCGGGCGCCTCACCCCGTCGGCGCCGGCTCCTTCAACGCGTCGAGGAAGACGGCAAAGACGGAGGCGGTGAAGGAGAGGGTCGGCCGGGTGGGGATCTTGGAGTCGCGGACGGATATGCGGGTGGGTGCGTTCGCGATCTCGACGCAGTTGTTGCCGTCGTCGGGGCCCGAGTAGGACGACTTCCGCCAGTTCTCCATGTGGTCCCACGGCTCCTTCGTCAGACTGCGGACGTCACCACGTCCGGTGCACGGTCGCCTTGCCACCGGTCACCAGGCTCGCCGGCGGAACGTCGTCGGCCACGACCGCGCCGGCGGCGATCACGGCGTCCCGGCCGATGCTGACGCCCGGCAGGATCGTGGCACCGGCGCCGATCCACACGTTCTCCGCCACGTCGATGGGTGCGCCGGTGAGGTACAGCCGCCGCTCCCCGGGATCGACCGGGTGGCCGCTGGTGATGAACGTGACCTTCGGGCCGACCATCACGCGCTCACCGAGCCGGATACCGGCGTAGTCCAGGAACGTGCAGTTCTGGTTGACGAAGACCCGCTCGGCGAGATCGAGGTTCAGGCCGTGGTCCGTGTAGAAGGGCGGGTGGATCGTGACCCTCGGCGGCAGCGGCCTGCCGAGGATCCGCTCGAACAACTGCGCCTTGCCCTCCTCGTCCTCGAAGGGCAGGACGTTCAGGCGGGAGGTCAGCTCGGTGACCCGCAGGACCCTCTCGGCCATGGCCTGGAACTCGGCACTGTGGATGCGCATGAGGCGGTCACCGGACATGCCGCGATTCTTTCCCGCGCACCGGTGGACGGACAAGACGCACCGGGCGGGGGCCGCCCTGCGGGCGCGGACGCGGTGTGGGTCACGATCCGCTCGTCGGCCTCTTCAGCTCCTCGACGAACACCGCGAAGGCGGAGACGGGGAAGGTGAGGGTGGCCCGGCTGGGAGCCTTGGAGTCGCGGACGGATATGCGGGTGGGTGCGTGCGCGATCTCTACGCAGTTGTTGCCGTCGCCGCCGCCGGAGTAGGACGACCTGCGCCAGTTGTCAGGGGTGGACACGGAGCCTCACAGTTCCTTGGCCAGTCTCTGGATGAAGTCACGCGACCGGCTGGGGTCGAGTGACACATCCTTCACTCTACGGAAGACCGTTCGGAAAACGCCGAGTTGGGCCTCGGAATCGATGAAACCGGTGCCATGCGGTGCATCACGAACCGCCGTGTCCAGCTTGGGCACCCTCCCGCCCGCCAGCATCATGGGGCTCCAGGTGCCACCGAAACCGTCCAGGTCAAAGGGAATGACGCGTACCTCGACATGATCGGCTTCGGACAGTTCAAGAAGGCGGGTGAGCTGCGCTCGTGCCGTGGCCCGGGTCCCCACTCTGATACGCAATGCCGCTTCGTGGATGACAGCCTCATACGGTACGCGGGCCGGGGTGCCGAGGATCACCTTGCGTTGCATCCGGTGGCGAACTCGCAGCTCCAGCTCTTCATGGCGCAGTGCGCCACACCAAGGGCCCGGCCGCACTGCGCGTGCACTGGTCGCCGCCGGGCACGTTGCGCATCGGAGCCTGGGACGCGGACCCCCGGCCGCCGGAGCCGCCCCAGCCGTTCGCGCAGGCGGCCGGGCGGGAGGACGGGCGAGGGCTGGCGCTGGTGCGGGCCTGTGCCGACGTGTGGGGGTGGCAGCCCCTGACCAGGGACGGCAGCAGCGGCAAGTACGTGTGGTGTGAGCTGGCGGCCGCCTGAGCGCCGGGAGGCCGGGGTGCCGGCCTTGCCTTCCTCTCCTCCGGCCCTGACGACTTCGCCGCCCTGCCGAAGGACGGGGAGTTCCGGGACTGAGCGGGCGGCCTCGGGCGGCGCCGGGCGGGCGCCCAGGGACCCGACCAACCAGGGACACAGGGACCCGGCCACAAGCGCAGGGCCCCGGCCGAGAGGGGCGGCGAACGTGGTTCGCGGGACCGGAGCGCCGGTCCATAGGCTCGGCGCCCATGAAACAGCGGCAGCAGAAGAAGCACTTCCGGCGTCTCTTCGGGGCGGTTCTCGTGGGGGACGCGCACGGAGCGCGGGCCGCGCTGCGGGCCGGGGCCGACCCGGAGGGCAGGGACCGCGACGGCACCACCCCGCTCTACGTGGCCGCCGTGAACGGGGACACCGCGACGGTCCGGCTGCTCCTGGCGGCCGGGGCGCACCCCGACACCGAGAGCCGCGGCGCGGGATCCGAGGGCACGCCGCTGTGTGCCGCCGCGTGCTGGGGGCACACCGAGGCGGTCCGGGAGCTGCTGGCGCACGGTGCCGACCCGGACCTGCGCGAGGACCACGGCACGGGACGGACCCCGCTGGAGTGGGCGGACACCGGACCCCACCCGGAGACGGCCGGCGCGCTCGTCGCGGCGGGCGCGGTCCCGCGGGCGGCCGGGTAGGACATCGCCCGCGACCTGCGCGTGGGGCGAGGCCCTGGGCGGGCCCGCACCCGCCCCGTCGGTCACGATTCAGTTTCGGCCACCGGCCCCCCTCTTGCCCTTCGCCGTGTAATCGATTCCAATCCCTCGTGTAATCGATTCCACGAGGAGGTGGAACGGCGATGGCGAGCATCAAGGACGTCGCTGCCGAGGCAGGCGTGTCCGTGGCCACGGTGTCGCGGGTGCTGAACGGGCACCCCTCGGTCAGCGCGGAGGCCCGGACGCGGGTCACGGCGGCCGTCGAGCGGCTCGGCTACCGTCCGAACGCCGTCGCCCGGTCGTTGCGCACCCACCAGACCCGCACCCTCGGGCTGGTCATCAGCGACGTGATGAACCCGTACTTCACCGAGCTGGCCCGCTCCGTCGAGGAGGAGGCCCGCGCCCTCGGCTACAGCGTGATCATCGGCAACGCCGACGAGCGGCCGGACCTCCAGGACCACCACGTGACGACGCTGCTGGACCGGCGGATCGACGGGCTCCTCGTCTCCCCCACCGACGGCGGGTCGCCCCGCATGCTGGACGCCGCCCGCACGGGCACGCCCATGGTGTTCGTCGACCGCTGGATCCCCGGCGTCGACGTGCCCGTCGTCCGGTCGGACGGGCGCGACGCCGTCCGGGACCTCGTCGCCCACCTGTACGGGCTCGGTCACCGGCGGCTGGCGATCATCGCCGGACCCGCGGCCACCACCACCGGCCGGGAGCGCGTGGACGCCTTCCGGGAGGCGCTCGGCGCCTACGGGCTGGACCTCCCCGACGCCCACATCGGCCAGGGCGACTTCCAGGCCGAGAGCGGACGCCGGGTCACCGAGGGCTTCCTCGCGCTGGCCGAACCGCCGGACGTGCTGTTCGCCGCCGACAACCTGATGGCGCTCGGCGCGCTGGACGCGATCCGGGAGCGTGGCCTGAGCGTCCCCGACGACATCGCGCTGGCCGCGTTCGACGACATCCCCTGGTTCGTGCACACCGATCCGCCGGTCACCGCCATCGCCCAGCCGACCCGGGAGCTGGGCCGGGCCGCCGTGCGGGCACTGGTCGACCGGATCGAGGGGCGGCCCGGCGAGTCGGTCACCCTCCCCGCCCGGCTGGTCGTGCGCCGCTCCTGCGGCGAGCCGGCGCCCGCGCCGGACCCGCAGTCCCCGCCCCCGGCACCACCCACGCCCCCGGCTCCGGCACCGTCCCCGAAGCCGCCGTCACCGACCCCGCCGCCGTCACCGTCACCGTCACCGTCACCGGCCGAGGCGTCCCCCCGGCCCCCCTCTCCCCCGTCCCCCTCCCCCGTACGAAGGAGTACGCCGTGAGCAGCCGCAGTCCGGACGAGTTGCTGCGCATCGAGGGCATCCGCAAGACCTTCCCCGGCGTGGTCGCGCTCGACAGCGTCGACTTCGACCTGCGCCGGGGCGAGGTGCACGTGCTCCTCGGCGAGAACGGCGCCGGCAAGAGCACGCTGATCAAGATGCTCTCCGGTGCCTACACGCCCGACGCCGGGCGGATCGTGGTCGACGGCGAGGAGGTGCGCATCCAGGGTGCGCAGGACTCCGAGCGGCTCGGGATCGCCACCATCTACCAGGAGTTCAACCTGGTGCCCGACCTGACCGTCGCCGAGAACATCTTCCTCGGCCGCCAGCCGCGCCGCTTCGGGATGATCGACCGGAAGACGATGGAGGCCGACGCCGAGGTGCTGTTGAAGCGGGTCGGCGTCGACGTGTCGCCCCGTGCCCGGGTGCGTGAACTCGGCATCGCCCGGCTCCAGATGGTCGAGATCGCCAAGGCGCTCAGCCTGGACGCCCGGGTGCTCATCATGGACGAGCCGACCGCCGTGCTGACCTCGGAGGAGGTCGACAGGCTGTTCGCGATCGTGCGGCGGCTGCGCGAGGACGGCGTCGGCATCGTCTTCATCACCCACCACCTGGAGGAGATCGCCGCCCTGGGCGACCGGGTCACCGTCATCCGGGACGGCCGCAGTGTCGGACAGGTGTCCGCCACGGCCGGCGAGGAGGAACTCGTCCGGCTCATGGTCGGGCGGTCCATCGAGCAGCAGTACCCGCGCGAGCGCACCGACGCCGGTGACGCCCTGCTCAGGGTCGAAGGGCTCACCCGGGACGGCGTGTTCCACGACGTGAGCTTCGAGGTGCGGGCCGGTGAGGTCGTCGGCATCGCGGGACTCGTCGGCGCCGGGCGCACCGAGGTGGCCCGCGCGGTGTTCGGGGCGGACCCGTACGACACCGGGACGGTGCACGTCGGCGGCGCGCCGTTGCGCGGGCACGACGTGAACGCCGCGATGGCGGCCGGCATCGGGCTGGTGCCCGAGGACCGCAAGGGACAGGGGCTGGTGCTCGACGCCTCCGTCGAGGAGAACCTCGGCCTGGTCACCCTGCGCTCCACCTCCCGCGCGGGCCTCGTCGACCTCAAGGGGCAGCACGAGGCGGCGGACCGCATCGCGCGGCAGCTCGGCGTGCGGATGGCGGGCCTCGGGCAGCACGTGCGCACCCTGTCCGGCGGCAACCAGCAGAAGGTCGTCATCGGCAAGTGGCTGCTGGCGAACACCAAGGTGCTGATCCTCGACGAGCCGACGCGCGGCATCGACGTCGGCGCGAAGGTCGAGATCTACCAGCTCATCAACGAACTGACGGCCGCCGGCGCCGCGGTGCTCATGATCTCCAGCGACCTGCCCGAGGTGCTCGGCATGAGCGACCGGGTCGTCGTCATGGCCCAGGGCCGCGTCGCCGGCGAACTGACCGCCGAGGACGCCACCCAGGACGCCGTGATGGCGCTCGCCGTCGGCACGTCTCCCGGCGCGACCGGCACCGCCGACACCCCCGACAGGCCCGGCAGGCCCGGCAGGCCCGGCACGTCAGCCGCTTCCGGCACGCCGAGCACCCCCGGCACGCCCGGTGCGTCTGGCCCGCCCGGTGTTTCCGGCACCGACGGCACGCACGACAGCCCCCACAGCAACGGAACGGAGGCCCCCGGTGGCCACTGACACGCTCAAGAGCAAGCCGGGCGCGCAGGGTGGCGCCCCGGGCGGCCTGCGCCGCCTGCTCCTCGACAACGGCGCGCTCACCGCGCTCATCGTCCTCGTCATCGCCATGTCGGCGCTGTCCGGCGACTTCCTGACCGCCGACAACCTGCTCAACATCGGCGTCCAGGCCGCGGTCGTCGCGATCCTCGCCTTCGGCGTCACCTTCGTCATCGTCTCCGCGGGCATCGACCTGTCGGTCGGCTCGGTCGCCGCCCTGTCGGCCACCGTGCTCGCCTGGAGCGCCACCTCCGCGGGCGTCCCCGTGGTCCTCGCGGTGCTGCTGGCCGTCGCCACCGGCATCGCGTGCGGCCTGGTCAACGGCATCCTCGTCTCGTACGGCAAACTCCCGTCGTTCATCGCCACGCTGGCCATGCTGTCGGTGGCCCGCGGCCTGTCCCTGGTGATCTCGCAGGGCTCCCCGATCGCCTTCCCCGACTCCGTGTCCCACCTCGGCGACACCCTCGGCGGCTGGCTGCCCGTCCCGGTGCTCGTGATGGTCGGCATGGGCCTGATCACGGCGTTCATCCTCGGCCGCACCTACATCGGCCGCTCCATGTACGCGATCGGCGGCAACGAGGAGGCGGCCCGCCTGTCCGGGCTGCGGGTGAAGAAGCAGAAGCTGGCCATCTACGCGCTGTCCGGCCTGTTCGCCGCCGCCGCGGGCATCGTGCTCGCCTCCCGGCTGGCCTCCGCGCAGCCGCAGGCCGCGCAGGGCTACGAACTGGACGCCATCGCCGCGGTCGTCATCGGCGGCGCCTCGCTCGCCGGCGGGACGGGCAAGGCGTCCGGCACGCTGATCGGCGCGCTGATCCTGGCGGTGCTGCGCAACGGCCTCAACCTGCTGTCGGTGTCGGCGTTCTGGCAGCAGGTCGTGATCGGTGTCGTGATCGCGCTGGCCGTGCTGCTGGACACGGTCCGGCGCAAGGCCGGGGCCACCCCGGTGACCGGGGCGTCCGGCGGCGGCAACCGGAAGAAGCAGGCGGCGACCTACCTCCTCGCCGCCGTGGTGGCGGCGGCCATCGTCGGCGCCCTGTCCTTCCTGCACAACGGCTCCTCGGCGGCGAAGACCGAGAAGGTCGGACTGTCCCTGTCGACGCTCAACAACCCGTTCTTCGTGCAGATCCAGGCCGGTGCGAAGGAGGAGGCGAAGAAGCAGGGCGTGGACCTGACCGTCACCGACGCCCAGAACGACGCCTCCCAGCAGGCCAACCAGCTGCAGAACTTCACCAGCGGCAGCCTCGGCGCGATCATCGTCAACCCGGTGGACTCCGACGCGGCCGGTCCGGCCGTGCGCTCCGCCAACCAGGCCGACATCCCCGTGATCGCCGTGGACCGGGGCGTCAACAAGGCCGAGACGGACGCGCTGGTCGCCTCCGACAACGTGGCCGGCGGCCGGCAGGGCGCCAAGGCGCTCGCCGAGAAGCTGGGCGGCGAGGGCACCATCGTGATCCTCCAGGGCCAGGCCGGCACGTCCGCCAGCCGCGAGCGCGGCGCGGGCTTCGCCGAGGGCCTGAAGGACTACCCCGGCATCGAGGTCGTCGCCAAGCAGCCCGCCGACTTCGACCGCACCAAGGGCCTGGACGTGATGACCAACCTGCTCCAGGCGCACCCCGACATCGACGGCGTGTTCGCCGAGAACGACGAGATGGCGCTGGGTGCCATCAAGGCGCTCGGCTCGAAGGCCGGCACGTCCGTCCAGGTCGTCGGCTTCGACGGCACGCCGGACGGGCTCAAGGCCGTCGAGGCGGGCACGCTGTACGCGTCGGTCGCGCAGCAGCCGAAGGAACTCGGCCGGATCGCGGTGACCAACGCGCTGCGCGCGGCCGACGGCAAGAAGCTCGACGACACGGTGAAGGTCCCGGTGAAGGTGGTCACGAAGGACAACGTGGCCGACTTCGGCGGCTGACCACCGCCGACAGGACCCTGGGGCGGGCGGCCACGACGGCCGTCCGCCCCGCACACGCACGTGGGGAGCACGACATGAACGACGACTACGACCTCCTGGTCGTGGGGTCGGCCAACGCCGACCTGGTGATCGGCGTCGAGCGCCGTCCGGCCGCCGGGGAGACGGTGCTGGGCTCCGACCTCGCCGTCCACCCGGGCGGCAAGGGCGCCAACCAGGCCGTCGCCGCCGCCCGCCTCGGGGCCCGTACGGCCCTGCTGGCCCGGGTCGGCGACGACGCGCACGGGCGGCTGCTGCTGGACTCGCAGCGGTCGGCCGGCGTCGACACGGGAGGCGTCCTGGTGGGCGGGGCGCCGACCGGGGTCGCCCTGATCACCGTGGACCCGTCCGGCGACAACAGCATCGTCGTCTCGCCGGGCGCCAACGGCCGGCTCACGCCGGAGGACGTCCGTGCCGCCCGCAGTCTGTTCCAGGCCGCCCGGGTGGTGTCCGCGCAGTTGGAGATCCCGCTGGAGACGGTGGCGGAGGTGGTGCGCAGCCTCGCGCCCGGCAGCCGGTTCGTCCTCAACCCGTCGCCGCCGCAGCCGCTGCCCGCGGAGGTACTGGCGGCCTGCGACCCGCTGATCGTCAACGAGCACGAGGCGAAGGTCATCCTGGACGGCACCGGCGGTGCGGGCGGCCCCGGCGACGAGCCGGAGGACTGGGCAGAGCAGTTGCTCGCCGCGGGCCCGCGGTCGGTGGTGGTCACCCTGGGCGGCGAGGGCGCGCTGGTCGCGTCCCCGGAGGGCACGGCACGGGTCCCCTCCGTGCGGGTCGACGCCGTCGACACCACCGGCGCGGGCGACGCGTTCACCGCCGCCCTGGCCTGGCGGCTCGGCGCGGGCGAGTCACTCGCCGAGGCGGCGACGTACGCGGCCCGGGTCGGCGCGGTGACGGTCACCCGGCAGGGGGCGCAGGTGTCCTTCCCGACCGCGGCGGAGGTCGCGGCCCTGTGAAGAAGCACGGAATCCTGAACCGTCACCTCTCCGGCGCCCTGGCCGAACTCGGCCACGGCGACGGGGTGCTGGTGTGCGACGTCGGCATGCCGATCCCCGACGAGCCCCGCGTCGTCGACCTCGCCTTCCGGGCCGGGGTGCCGTCGTTCGCGGAGGTCCTGGACGGGCTGCTGGCGGAGCTGGTCGTCGAGGGCGCGACGGCCGCCGCCGAGGTCCACGACGCCAACCCGGCCGCCGCCGACCTGCTCACCGGCCACTTCCCCGGCCTGCACCTGGTCCCCCACGAGCAGTTGAAGACCCTGACAGCGGGCGCACGCCTCGTCGTCCGCACGGGCGAGGCCCAGCCGTACGCCAACGTGCTGCTGCGATGCGGGGTGTTCTTCTGAGCGTGGGGGCGTGACCGTAGGTCGAGCGCGGGCGGCGTGCGCACTTCGAAGGGGCCCGGTCCGTCGACCGGGCCCCTTCGCTTCCCTCCCCGTCAGAACCCCTCGATCCCCCCCGGGTCCCCTCCCAGGAGTCCTGACAGCAAATACGACCCGCGTGGTGGGTGGAAGGTTGCACACAGCGGAGGGATTTCTCGGGGCCCGCGTCGACGTGCCTCGGCTACCCATGATCGGATCGTTTCATAGGATCATCTCCCGGGCGACGGGCAACAGTTGCCTGACGAGGGAACGGGGAGACTCACCATGGGATTGCCCGACACACCGACGGGACAGGGCCAGAAGCCAGATCTGCGTGTGTCCGACGACGACCTGACCAAGCTCGCGGACGACCTCGACGACATGCAGGACCACCTCGACAAGCAAGTCAGGCGGATGGACGGGGTGGTGGACCACATAGAGGCCGGCTGGCGCGGTCCCGCCGGAACCGCTTATCGCGCATTCCACCGGGCAGCAGCCGAGGACGCGGTACGCATCCGCGAGGTGATACGGCACCTTGAGCAGGCGGTTCGCCTTAGCAGGGACGGCTTCACCGAGATCGAACTGGACGTCCTCACCCAGCTTCAACGCATTCAGTTGGACGTCACCAGCGAGGTCGACAGATTGTCGACACCGCACAGAGAGCACCACACGAGCGCTCCTCCGACCGCTCCTCCCCGCAGTTCTTTGGACTCCTTCTGAAACCTCACGGGACACAAGGCGCCGTCCGCAGCAGCTCCGATTGCACATAAGGGGGAAGACATGCCGACCGAAACATCAGCCGAGGACCACATATCCGTCTCTTTCGGCACGCTCCGGGAACTCTCCATCGAGTTGGAAGACATTGAGCTCTTTCCAACCTGTTCGGTTGGAGGGGCAGTTGGGGTGACAGACAGGTGAAGCCCCTGGTAGATGGGTTTTCGACCAAGAAATCCGTCTCCACCAGAGGCTTCGTG
>NZ_JBWHZP010000030.1:0-42199 GCF_056323165.1 Streptomyces sp. 3-6 | reverse complement strand
GAACATGGCATCGTCGACGCCCTCGCCGAGGCCGGCATCGCATGCTGGGCCGACAAGGGCTACCGGGGTGCCGGCGGTACGGTCCGCACCCCGTGCTGGGGGCGGTGGAAGACCCTGTCCACCGGTCAGCAGGCGGTGAACCGGTCCCACGCGAAGATCCGCGCACTCGTCGAGCAGGCCATGGCCACCCTCAAGTCCTGGCGTCTCCTTCGCAAGATCCGATGCTCGACCACCCGGATCACCAGCCTCATCCAAGCCGTCCTCACCCTGCATTTGGCCAGCTCAGGCCGATGATGGAAAAGCCTCAGTAGCCCTCCGCGATCTCCGTGCCGATACGGATGTTGAGGGAGTCCGCGCTGCTACAGCGGGCGCAGAAGACCTGTTTCGTGTCCATAGCGCTGGTTTACATCAGATCGGTCTCAACGTTCCCCCCGTCGATCCGCCCGAGCATGCTGGCGTGGAACGGCTCGGGGGCGCTTGTCAGGCGCTCTTCACATCCGGTCGCGGCTGAAGGGGTCAGGCCCTTCGGCGGGCACGAGCGATGTCTGCTCGATCAGCGGCAGGATGATCGGACGCAGCAACGCGCTGGCGTCGGTGGGGTTGCCGGGGCCGCCCTTGGCCACGCTTCCCGCCGCGCCAGCGAGCAGGTCGGCAAGCTGAATGGACGCGTGATCATGGGAACTCCCGCGCACTATGCGCTGGATGCGAAGGCGCCGGTGCATGACGGAAGGCGTAGCGCCGACCCCGGAGCGCAGGACGTTTCTGGTCACCTCCAGCCGGGCGTCCGTGAGTTCTCGGTGTTCGTCAGCAAGGACGCTGATCGCTCCCAAGCGCTCACTCCAGGCTCTTGTCAGGGTGGCGAGCGCGGTGTCCAGAAGCTCCAGGTGCGGCGGCTGTTGAGGCGCTACGTCGTCGTGAAGTGCCTCCGCGTGGGCACGCGTGTCCCGATGCCATCGCAGGGCCTCGGTGACGTTGCGCCGGGTCGATATGGTCCAGGCCGCCTCCACTTCTTCGTAAAAGGTCTGGATGACGGCCTGCCGGTCGCCGGGGTCTCTGCGGCGGGCGAAGGCAACGAAGGCCTGCTCCAGCTTGTTGAAGCGGTCGTTCTTCAGCGCACGCCGGCCGTCGCAGGCGAGGGCTCTGGCAAGCCTTCTGGCCTGCCTGTTTTCATGCAGGTCGATGCCGCGTAGGCAGGCCTCTTCTTCGACCAGGAGGTCGATGACCTTGCTCATGATTCCGTATCGCTTGTCGACCACGTAAACCGAACATCGTCCGTGCAGTGCGCCGTCCTTCTGCCACAGGCGGCTGAGCTTCTGCAGTCGGTCTCCACGCTGGAAGTGCTTGAACTTCAGATCGCGGACGGCCGGCTGGATGTTGGTCTCTGTGCGCAGGTCGCGCACGATGCCTTCGGCTTCCGCGTCGTCGACGGCGACTCCGGCCACCATCATGTAGAGGCCTTCGCTCAGAAGATCCTCGCCGTCGTAGCCCGACTCGTCACAGGCTATCCAGCGCCCGTCCGCTTCACTGTCGAGTGTCGGCGCGGTTTGGGTAAGCCGCTCGTACTCGGCTCCGGTCAGAGGCATGACCGCATTGTCTCAAGTGTCAACCACCTGTAGCTGGGGATTCTCCCGACATTGCGAGACTCGGACGCGAAGACGAAGCGCGCGATGCTCACCGCCGACAAGCTCTAGGCTCTGGCCGACCTCGGGTTGGAATGAGCGGCGCAGCCCGAACAAGATCTTCTCGAAGCGGCTCGGAGCCGTCTCGGAGAGTACGAGGGCGGTCGTCGATGACCGCCCGCCACTTTGGTCACCGGGGCCAGAGGTGCCGTGAAAGCTCTTCCTTGAGTCGGTTGGTGAGCTGCTCGCCTTGCTGCATGTCCTCCACGGGCAGGCGGACGACCTGGATCCCGCAGCGCTGCCACTGAAGGTCTCGGTTTCTGTCATCGGCGTACCGGCGGCGGTCTCGGTCGTGAGGTCCGTCCCCTTCGAAGACAGCTGCCTGTCCGTTCCCAAGCACGATGATGTCCGGTGTCCAGGTGTGGCCGGCCTGCAGCCGTACTCCAGGGAGGGGCGCTATGGCGATGGTGCGATCAGGCGGAGTCGTTGGCGGTCGACGTGAGAATGACATGGCCCTTCGTCACTCATACCAGCAACAAGTGAGCACCACCCGTCAGCGCCAACAAACAGGTCACCGCACCTGCATCACTGACGCCCAGACGACGACGTTCCACCGACACTCCCCCCGCAGACCATCAGCGTGCCGTGGTTGCCGAGCGCCGCTTTGGGCCGATCAGGTCCTGCGGGCAGTCGTGTCAGGCGCCAATGCCGATGTAGGAGACGTAGGTGTAGGCGCCCCAGTCGGAGTCGAGTTCGGCGATGATGTCGTCCCAGAGGTCTTCCATGGTGTCCAGGTCGCTGGCGACGAGGGCGTCGACGGCATCGTCCCAGATGTAGCGGACCTGCCGGTGCTGGATCCTCAGGTTGTCGCGGCGGCGTGGCTCGTCGACGGCGGTCTGGTTGACGGGGTGGATCTCGATGCGGGTGCCGCGGCCATTGCGGTTGAGGTGCTGCTTGAGGGCGCCGGGGTTGGCGAGCACGTTGTGGGCTCGCAGGTTCCAGTAGGCGGTGTCGATCGCTTCAAGGTTGGCCGGGCGCGGGCGCTGGGTGCCGCGGGTCCAGGCGCGGATCGTGGCGGGGGTGGCGTGGATGCCGGCGTCGGCCAAGGCTTGGGGGCCGCCTTTGGTGGTGGTGAGGTAACGCATGCGGGCTTTCAGGCCGCGGCGGGTGTCGACCGGGGATTTGATTCCGCCGTCGATGATCATGCGCTCGAGGGCGTCTTCGAGGGCGCGGGCGAGGGCGATTCTTCCGTGGACGTTTCCCGGGTCGCGGTCTGCCCCGTAGTTGCCGAAGTTCTTCCAACCGTCGGTCGACATCTATCGAGCGCTCTTCCTCGGCAGGGGGTACTGGTCTTTTTGTTTCATCTGGGTGGTGAGGCGTCCTTCGGTGAATACGGTGCGCCAGTCGCCGGCGACGTGGAGTTCGTCGGTGCCGCGGACGCGGACGACGGTCAGGCCGTTGCTGTGGGCTCGGTGGGATTTATACCAGAGGTTAGCGAATGCCTGGGAGCGGATGATGTGCATCCAGTCGGGTCGGCGGATGTCGCGGTTGACGCTTGATTCTCCGATGGTGGAGGTGAATTTCGAGTACATGGCTTTGATGTATTCGACGGTCATCGTGTCGTCGGCTTCGATGGCTTTTTTGCGGGCTTCGGTCAGGACGCGGCGGAATTTTTCCAGGAGGCCTTCGCTGGCGCCGGAGGTCCAGCGCTCGGTGATGTGGGGGGCCTCGCACAGGCCGAGGCGAGCGCAGCGAATGAGGAGGCGGATGGTGGCGTCGTCGAGGAGCACGGGGCCGTCTTCACGGCGGTTGCCGATCGGGTCGGGCAGGTGGGGGTGGTGCCAGGTGGGGCGGGTAGGGAGGCGGTAGATGCCGGAGCGTTTGGGGTCGAAGCCGCCGTGGGGGTCGTGGATCAGGGCGCCGATGGGCAGGTGGGTCTTGAAGGCGGACAGGAAGCTGGCGTTGGTGTCGAGGGCGTTGACGATGATCGGGGGGTGGGTGCCGTTTTGGAGGGCGTCCATGAGGTGGGTGTTGGTCCAGTTGTGGCGGCCCTCCCAGATTTCGTCGGCGCCGTCCTTGGTTTTCTTTCGGAGGAATTCGAGGGTTTCCGGGTAGACGGTGTGCTCGTAATTTCCGCCGACGCGGGTTGCCTCGAACAGAGCCATTGCGTTCGGTACGGCCTTTTTCACCAGGGCTTCGGTTGCGGCGGCGATGTCACCGTCGTGGTCGTGGAGGGCTTCGTCGACGGCGCGGGTGATCATGCCGGTGAAGTAGCTGTAGTCCCGGTTTGCGTAGCCGCCCTCTGGCGGAGGTGGGGCGGCGGGGCGGCGGGGCGATGGCCTGCGTGGGGCGGCGGTGTGGCCTGTCGGGACGGGCTCGGTGGGCGTGGGCTCCTGGGGCGGGCTGGTGGGGGCTGGAAGAGGCGCCTGCGGGGGCTGTGCCGGGGTGTGCAGGCTCGCGGTCGGTGGCGGCGCTGGGGTGGTGGGGCTGGCGTAGGGGGTGGCCGGGTCGGTGATGCGGGCGTGGGCGAGGTCGGCGTGGAGGGTGAGGGTGGCCTGCGGGCCGAGGTCGCGTTCGGCGACGGTGGCGTGGATCTGGTCGGCGTCGCGGGTCAGGGTGATGGTGATGTCGAGGCTGAGCGCGGCGATCAGGCGGGGGTCGTCGGTATCGACGGCGGCGAGGACGGGGAGCTCGTGGGTGCGGGCCAAGTGGGCGAGGGCCTGGGCGGCGTCGGTGATCTGAGTCAGGCCGGACAGCGGCAGCCGGGGGTCTTCGGTGGTCTGCAGGCGGTCGACCACGACGAGGGCTAGGCCGGGCACGTCCGGAACGCTCTCGGCGATCGCGTCGGTGGTCAGGTCGGTGCCGTCGTCGATGTACAGCGGGGCTTGGGCCAGGTGGTGGTGGAGGGCCGCGGTGTCGTCCTGCTCGGTGGGGGTGAGGCGGCCGGCTCGCAGGCGGCGGTAGTCGACGGGCAGGTGTGCAGCGACGATGCGTGCGGCGATGTCGGCGCGGGTGAGTCCGGAGGCGGCGTACAGGACGGGTTGGTGCTGGTCGAGGGCGCTGGTGCGTGCGGCGGCGGTGGCGATCAGGCTGGATCCGGCTCCTGGGGCGGCGGCGACGAGATAGAAGCGGCCGGGCTGGAGGCCGCCGAGGGCGTCGTCCAGGGTGCGGATGCCGGTCGGCAGGCCCATCAGGGGTGTGAGTGTGGCGGTTTCACCGGTGGGGGCGGTGGTGGGAAGGACGGTGTCGAGGGCTTGCGCGAGTGCGGCCAGGCGTCGCGGGGTGCGTGGCGCAGTGATAGTTGGTGGGCCGCTGGCCGGGATGACGGTCTCGTGACTGGTCCCGGGCGTCGCGGGAGTGGGGCCCGGCGGGCCCGGCTCGGGCGGGGCCGAGGGGGGTGCGGGGAGGGCGGCCGGTGGTGTGAGCGGGTGCTGGAGTGTCGGGGGGCTGGGTGCGGGGGTGGGAGCGGCCGGGGAGCCGGTGGGGGTGGCCGACGGGGCCGGTGTGGCTGGGGTGGTGCCGCGTGAGGCGGGGGTACTGGCAGGTGCAGGCGTGTCCTGGGCTGCTGGCGTCGGTTCCGGCTGTGGTTCCGAGGGCGTGGTGGGTGCAGCGGCCGCTTCGGCAGGAGGAGTGGTCGGTGCGGGCGCGAGGTCTTTCGCGGCCTCGACTTCGGCTTCGGCTGTTGTGGTCGGGAGGGGGGTCTGGACTGCTTGCGGGGGTGTTGTGGCGGAGTCCGGGGCTGCTGCTGCAGCCGGAGCCGCTGTGTCGGGTACTGGCTCGGCTTGAAGTGCGGGCGGGGTGGGGGTGCCGTCCGCGGCTGCGGCAAGCAGGACGGCGACGGGGGTCTTGTGGCGGCACAGCACCTGAGGGTGGCCCTCGGCGCCGTACTGGATCAGATCCCCCAGCTTTTTGCGGGCGTCCACGAAGCTGTGGGTGGGGGCTTGGGTGAGGTCCCAGCCCAGTTCGGTTGCGTGGGCGGGCGTGGTGAGCAGTGCATGGTGCGGGCCACGCGTCAGGGGTGTGGGGTGCCCTTGGATGGCGGCGTTGATCAGCTGCTTGAGTGTGCTGCGGGCCTCGTGCAGCGTCGCGGGGCCGGTGCGCGTCAGGGCGTGTGGTGTTTCCGCGTCAGGGGCGGCGGAGGTTGTTCCCCGCTCGTACAACGGGCCCTCAGCTGACTCGGGTTGACTGTCATCGCCGTGTCGGCGGCTGGCGTCTTCGGAGGCTGTCTTGGCCGCTGAGGATGGTGTGGGAGGCGTGGGAAAACTCAATGGCCAGTTGCCCGCCCAGCGCGGAGCCTGGTCGGACGGCTCCTGTGAGGCTGCAGGCGGAGCGGTGTGGGCGGGGTTGCCCGGCACGGCAGCGCCGGAAGACGCCTCACCGGCGGTGCGGGATGAACGTGAGGAGGACACCCGGGACTCCAAGAGCAAGTGGCAAGCGGATCGCAAGGGGAAGGTCGGGCAGTCGGCTCGGCAGCGGCCGCCTCTGCGAAACGACCGCGCCGCTAAAAATGTAACGTTGCCCCCCAGTCTAGCCGACGTTACATAATATTCGCCCCGGAATTATGTAACGCTTGGGTTGGTGTCGTGGGTGATCAGGCCGGTCCTGCCCGGGAGGATGGCAGGCAGGTGGTTCGGGAGGTGTCAGGCGTGATCGGCACCGTGCCCCGTGGGGGTGGCGGGCTCTACCAATGCCTTCAGCTGGGCACGGAAGGCGGCCTGCTCACCGGCCCATGCTTGCCTCTGGGCCTCGTCCTCCGGCTCGTCGTGGTCCTCATACAGCCAGATGTCCGAGGACTGCTGCTGGAACGTCCTCTCGCGCATCCGTTCCTCGTAGTCCTCGTACGTCTCGTCCGGATGGATCTGCCCGGTACGGCGCTTGATCTCCTCGTCGCGCTCACGGCGTTCGAAGTACTCCTGCACGGCCGGGTCGGCGTCGGCGCACGCGTACCCTCTGCCTCGCCGGGGCGGCTCGGGCGGTCGCCGGCGGTCCTCGATGCGGTCGAGGACCGCGTGCCACTGTGCGGCGTCCGCCACGCTCACGTCGAAGGCTTTCAGGAGCGCGGCCAACTGCTCGCGGCCGGGCAGGACCTTCCCGATGAGGATCAGGTGGGCTGTCGAACGCGGTACACGGTGCCCGTCGGCCTTGGTTGCCTTCTCGATGGCGCGGTAAGAGGGCCGGCCGGCCCTCAGGCGCAGCCGCGTCAGTTCCTGGCCCAGGGAGGCGGGGGTGCGGACCTGCCGGGTCCGTCGGCCGCGACCAGCCAGGTGTGGGCGGGCCTTCTCGATTGCAGCTGCCTTCCACAGGCTCAGGGCTGTCGCTTCTCGCCTCTGCGTGGAGTGGCTGCCGGGATCGCCGGCAGCGCGGGCGTAGGCGAGGACGGTCTCGAGCGGGGGCAGGTGGGTGCCGCGGGCGGCCTGGCTGAGGGTGGAGGCTCCGCGGTACCCGGGCGCGCCCGGTGGGCCGGTGCGCTCGGACAGGGTGGCGTAGGTGGTACGGGTGTCGTCCTTGAGCTGGCGCAGGTAGACGGCCAGGGCCCGCAGCCGGGGGCTGGTGCCGGCGGCGACAGGTTTGGTGGGGCGGCCCATGTCACCGGGTGCGGCGGGAGGGCTTGGCGACGTAGCTGGAGCGGCGGCCGGTGATCAGGTCGGCCACTGCGGCGGCCACCACGACCAGCGCGGCCGGGACGGGCCGGTTGCCGGCGGCCAGTCCGGCCGATGCCAGGACGACCACGACGATGACCACGACCTCGGGGATGCCCAGCCGACTCGGCTGGGTGCGGGCAGGGAGGTGGCTGGCGCAGAACGCCGGCGGCTCGGGGCTGGCGGCGGGCAGGGGAAGGGCGGACATGAGCAGCTCCAGGAAGGTAGGGGTGAGGTCCCCAACCCGGGTGATTCGGGAAGGGATTGGTGCGAGGCGTATCCCGCCGTCGATGCCTCAAGGTTCCCTCGCCGACGCTCTCAAGGCCAGCCTGATCGGCGCCCGTTCAGGCTGACGTGTTCACCGTCGTGAAACGCAGGTACGTCGTTCGTCCCTGGTCAGGCCACCTGGAAAATCGGATTGACCCGAAATCGTCCAGGGCTTGCACCGTCCCTGGTACAGCTGGCCGAGAGGTGTGTGAAGCGAAATTCCCGACTCCGGACACGAGGTCGAGTGGGCGAAAAGGGCGTCTGGTTCCCGTTCTTCGGCCGGCGAGAGTGTGGCTGCGACAATGAAGTACCGCAGGGGGCGGGTGGGGCGACTTCGCTGTAGGTGAGGGTGCAGGCCTCTTTTTTGTGTGAAGGGGGAACGTGGGGGCGTGGTTTGAGCGCATGGCGGCTGTCCCTGGCCTTGCCTTTGCCGGGAGCCCGGGTGTCATGCGGGAGGCGCTGCCGGGCGCAGGGGTTCGTCCGGACGAGTCGTACGGCTCGCCGATGTGGCCGACCGCCGAGGGGAGTACGTCTGCGACACCGGCCAGCCGGCATGTGCCGTTCGACGCGCGCGGCGCTGAGCTGATCGCCCGTGTCTGGGAGGCGCTGGAGCTTCCGGGCTCGGCCAGGGACTACCACTTTGTTCTGCAGAGCGCGGTCGATCGACTGTGGAGTACCCGTCGTGCGGAGCCTGGGGCCCTCGCCGCGCTTGAGGTGTTCGCCCTGCTGGACCTGGAGTTGATGGAAGCAACCCCGCACGCCGTGTCCTTCGACACCACTGATGCTCCGGCGGCGTTTGTGCGGGTGTCGTCGGTGCCACGGTTGATCGGCCTGCTGGAGCGCGAGGGCGCCTTCGCGGAAGCACTTGAGCTGGCGCGGCGGTTGGCCCGTTTCGGGCAGGGCGAGGATGTGGCGGCCCGGCTGTCGGAGAAAGCCCAGGCGCTGGTTGCCGAGGCTGCGGCACAGGGCGGATCGTCATGAGTGCGGGCCTGGAGCGACTGATCCCGGCTGCCTCCTACTTGGAGGAGGCGTTCTTGCGGTGGGTGCTCACGCCGGCCGTGGACGCGTCGATCGTTGCGCGGATCCGCAGTCAGCACCCGGTCACCGTCAACGAGCGCGCTTACCGGCTGGACTACCTGATCGCGGGTGAGGCGCTGCAGTTGGCCGTCGAGCTCGACGGGTTCGCCTTCCACAGTGACCGGGCCGCGTTCACCTACGACCGGCTGCGACAGAACGATCTGGCCGCGACCGGCCTGACCATTCTGCGGTTCTCCTACGATGCGGTGCGTACGGACACGGCGCGCTGTGTGGCCCAGTTGCAGGCGATGCTGAGGCAGGATCCGCTCCTGGCGCCGCTGGTGACTGCCGTGCCTCGCATCGGGATCCCGGACATGGCTGGCGATCCGATGCGGGCCGCCGATCCGCCTGGCGGTGCCGAACTGCCTTCAGGCGGGGCGTACTTCGCCGGTGAGCGGGCCAGGGTGGACCGGGCGCCGCTGCGGGAGTGCCAGGACGAGGCGTTGGCCTCGTTGGCGAACTACTACGCCTCCGGCGGCCGGCATGCGGCTGCGGTGATGGCGGTGGGGTCGGGCAAGACGGCCCTGGGGGTGGCGGCCGCGTTGTCGTTCAGCCGACGGCGGGCGCTGGTGGTGACCCCGGGCTCGGTCATCCGCGGCACCTTCGCCAAGGCCCTCGATCCGGGGATACCGGGCAACGTCCTGTATGGGCTGGCGGGCGGGCCGCTGCTGCCCGGTGCCCGTCCGCCGGCCACGCTCGTCCTGGACGCGGACGACGGGCAGATCAGCCAGGTCAGCCGTAAGCGGCTCCTGGCTGCGGACATCCTGGTCACCAACTTCCATGCGCTGGGCACGGGCGACAGTGACGGGGACCTGCTGGCCAAGCTGGAGGCGGAGGACATCGACTTCATCGTCGTCGACGAGGCGCACATCGCGGCCAGCGCCTCCTACCAGCGGCTGTTCGCCCACTTCCAGGGTGCGCGCACACTGCTGATGTCGGCGTGCTTCCAGCGTTTGGACGGCAAGCCGATCGACGCCGATGTCGTCTACCGCTACCGGCTGGTCGACTCCGTCGCGGACGGGTCGGCGAAGAACCTGCGGGTGCACCGGTTCGCTCCCGAGGTGGCGTCGACGGTGTATGAGGCGGTGTGGCCGGACGGGCGGCGCGAGCAGATCGTGGGCCGTGATGCTTTGCTGGCCACGCTGGGCGACGAGCGGAAGATGGCACGCATCACCGCACAGTCCGAGGCGCCGATCCGCCAGGTGATGGCCGTGACGCGGGCGTGTCTGGATGCACAGGCCAAGCTGCTGGCGCCCGTGAAGCCGAGGGTGCTGTTCGCGGCGATGGGCCAGGCGCATGCTGAACAGATCGCGCGGATCGCCGAGGAGTACGGGATCCCCAGTGCCACGCTGCACCACAGCATGCCCGCCTCCGCGATCGCCTCCACCCGGCGGCGCTTCGAGTCCGACGCCGGGGATCTGCAGGGCATCGTGCAGCTGCGGATGCTCGGCCAGGGCTACGACTTCCCGCCCATCACCGTGGTCGTACCGCTGCGCCCCTATGGCAGCTTCGGCGAGTTCTACCAGTTCGTCGGCCGCGGTGTCCGCGTCCTGCGCCAGACCGCGGTGGCTGCCGACCAGCAGTACCTGGACGTGGTCTGCCATGCCGAACTCGGCCTGGAGGAGCATCTGGAGGCCATGTGCGCGGACAACGACATGGATCCCGCTGTGCTCCTGGATGTCCCGCTGATCGACGCCACCACCATGGAAGGGGATCTCCCCGGCCCCGGCGGCGCCGCGGAGGGGGCCGGCGGGGGTCTGGGCGGTGTGGACGCGTTCGTGCTGTACGAGCGCGGACGCGTCGAGCAGCGCGTGGTGCACGAGCTGGACCGTGTGGAGGCCCGAAGAACGGAGCGGGAGATGCAGCTGATGGCCCAGCGCTACGCCGTCTATGCGCAGAAGACCGCTGCGCCGGTGCCGTTTGAGCAGTTCGTCGAAACCATGCGGAGGCTGACCGGTGGCCAGTGACCCGACACGCTGGTGGCAGCCGGCCGTGGAATGCAGTCCCGAGCAGGCGCTCACCCTGGAGCGGGCGGCCGGGCAGCAGCAACGGTTCGCCGACATCGACGCCCTGGCGGCCAGGCTGCTGGCCGCAGGGTTCGCCGGACGGCCGGTGGCCACCGTCGTCCCCGGCCGAGGACGCCACACGCCGGACACCGCCAAGGTGACGGCCCTCACCCGGGAAGAGGAAGTCTTCTGCGTCAACGCCTTCGGGGTCCAGGAGCAGCAGCGGCTCGGGGCGTGGTACCTGCCCCAGAAACTCTCGGTCAAGGCAGGGGCAGTCAATCTGCCGTATCTGCTGCGGGAACGCCCTGGCCACGCTCTGACGCTGGCCGCCGATGAGACCGCCCGCCTCACCGCTGTGGAGGACTGGGACACGGTGCTGCTGTGGGCGCTGCTGGTGCCGCTGTTCGAGACACTGCTTCAGCCCATCCGGCTGCGGGCGGCAGGAGAGATCTTCCCTCGCACAGAACAGCAGCGGTTCTGGACACTCATCGAGGAGCGTTACCGGCTGCTGGGCATCGACGAGAGCGCGCTGGAAGCCTTCCGCTTCGGCGGCGGCTGGCACCAGCTGGACCGTGTGGGACAGCAGCAGGCCCGCCTTCGTTTGCTGGACACCCTTGCCGCCGCCGACCTCGTGCAGCTTGCGGCACGTCACCGGATCCAGCGGTTGCAAGGGCTGATGGCTGGTTTCGCCAAGAAGGCCAGGACGGGCACAGCCCTGGCGCGCCGGGTGCTCACCAAAGAGCTGCAGCCGGTCGTCTCCGCGTACTTCGGGGGCGACTGGCTGGCTGTGCTGGATTACCTTCAGGCTCCCCCGCACCCGGATGAGGAGATCATCACCGCTCTGCCCGAGCCTCGTCTGTACGTCGGCATGGCCACGCAGACGGCCGGCATGGCTGCCGAGGCGGGCATCGCGGAGGACGAGGTCCATGCGATGCTCGCGGCCTTCCTCGGCGGCGGCAGTTCTCTGTCTCCGGTGGAGGAGCGGGCTGCGGCCCTGCGCGGCTGGTGGGCGGGCTTCGACCAGGCGCATGCCGGCCAGTCACGGGGAATGCCGTCGTTGTGGGGGCTGGTCGATCAGGATCTAATGAGTCTGAACCGGACCGAGCAGGGGTACACCCCTCAGTTGTACCGGCAGCGTCTGCCCGCCGATGTCCTGGAACGGGTGGGGCGGCTGTGGGAGACGGTGACGCTTGCGCGGTATCCCGGCAGCATCGTCAGCAACCCGCGCCCGCACCAGACCATGGCCGAAGCCCTGGGTCCCGCGGCCGAGTTCTGGCACGGCGTGGGCCTGACCGCCTGGTTCGTGTGCGAAGGTCCCTACTCCCGCACCACCTTGGACCGTGTCGACCGCTACTACAGCAGGCCGCTGGCCGCCCTGCGCGCGGCCGGATGCCCGGTCGACAGCGCCTTCTTCCGCGAACTGCAAGCCGCCGAACAACTCCTGGGGCCGGAGGAGGAGATCACGGACAGCGAGGACAGTACGGTCGAGACCCCGTACGGGCAGGTGACGTTCACCTCCAGCATGAGTCACGGCGCCCGCCGGGACGGCTTCGAGCGGGTACGGGATCTCATCACACGGCACCGGCGGGCCTGGGCCGAGCAGTATCTCGGTGCCTACGTGGAGGGCCGCTGGCGCTCCCAGTTGGAGGAGGTCGCCCACCAGCATCACCGCTTCGTCGCCGCCAAGGGGCGTCCCCCCACCCTGCCCCAGTTCGCGCGGTTCGCGACCACGGCAGCCAACCACTGGACGGGCGGCGACCTGGGGGCGCTGTACACGGCCATCGGCGAGCCGACGCCATCCCAACAGGAGCGGCCTACCCGCCTACTGACTGAGGACGGCTACGACTTCGCCCGCCGGGTGTACCAGGAGCTGGGCGGCAAGCCCGTCGACCACGACACCTGGGTGAACAACCCGGAAGAAACCCAACGTCAGTGGCAGCTCAGCCGCCTGGCCACCGAGAGCCTGCGCCACCTCCAGCTGCAGGAAGCACTCGGGCAGCCGCCGACCGCCAAGGAGTTCGGCGCCCAGCGCCTGACCTGGCCCTGGCCAGGCGAGGAAACCGAAGGCTGGCCCATCCTCGAGCGCGTCCTTGCCACGCTGACCCGTGCCAGCCTGGCCCCGGCCACTACCCGCTCCCCCACCAGCCCGCTACCCGGCGAGGAGAGCGGCACCCTGCAACTGCGGACGAGGGGAGCCAACGCAGCCATCCGCACCGAGCCGACGACGGTCCGCATCACCTGCACCGGCGCACCCGTTGACGTGTCCGCTGTACTCCTCACCCGCAACGGCAAGGTACGCAGCGACCACGACCTCGTCTTCTACAACCACCCCAGTCACGACGGGGTCAGCGTCGGCGGGGACACCGTCACCGCCGACCTGGGCCTCATCCCTGACGACATCGCAACCATCGCCGTCATCGTCAGCATCGACCTCGAGGCCCAACCCGCCGCAGTCTTCGACCATCACACCCAGTGGCAAGCAGACATCACCCAGCCCTCCCGCACCCAACTGGCCTTCACACCTGACCCCTTCTCCTCGGGTGAGACCGTCACCATCGCGGTGGAGCTCTATCGCCACACGACCGGATGGAAGGCCCGTGCCGTCGGGCAGGGCTACGACACCGGGCTGGCGGGCCTGGCCACCGACTACGGCATCGACGTCGAAGCCTGACGCCCCCTGTCTGGTACGCGAAGCCGTCGACGACCAGGCAAGTGCGGCCGCCGCCGCCGTCGATCTCGCGTGCGAGAGCCGCTGCTGGTGCCCAACCTTCCAGGTGTTCCTGCGCCAGCTGGATCTTGCGCACACGATCTCTCCTTGGGTTTCCGTTCCGTCCCGGTACGTCAGGGAGGTTAGAGTGACCGCGACGCGCACCATGGGGGGTGCCAAGTGAGCAAGGCACGCTGGAGGTGAGCATGGGGCTGCGCCCGACACACCTTGGCTACGCTTACCAGGACCTGCTCACCGCGCTGCGACTGGTGGACCTGGCGGTGGGACGTGCGAATTCCCTGCTGGTCGACACAAAGATGTTCACCGGCGACCGATTCGATGACATCACGTGCGAGTGGAGCACCGGCAGCCGCGAGCGGCTGCAGATTAAGCACACGGATTATGACCGCGCGTTGTCGCTGGAGAGTTTTACAAAGGACAAGCGAGGCCTACGCCTGGATCTGCTCTTCTCCTCCATGGACCACGACTTCACCTCGGATCCGGGTTCCTCGCACCGCCTCGTGGTGCGCGACATGCAGCCGGAGGATCCCGAGCTGACCCGGGTGCTGCGCCCGGCCCACGCCAGCACCGATCCCGGGCCTGCACTGCACGGCCTGAGCAGCAAACGGTTCCGTTTCGACGCCGCTGCGCTGCGTGCACACGCTCCGTGGAAGGAGATGCTCGCCCAGGTCAGTGATGACCTGCTCAACCGCGCTTGCGCATCCCTGGTCGTCGACACGGATCTTCCGGCGTGTTCGCTCAACATCCGCGAGCCCGGGCCAGCCGAGGCGGCCTTGCTGCACCGCATCACCGAAGAACTCGGTGCCGGACGGCCGCCGAACCGGCATCGCACACCCGAGGAGGTGGCGCTGGCCCTGATCGAGGCGGCCAAAGCGGCGCGCAGCCGGGCGGGGACCGTGATGGTCGAGGACCTGCTTCCTCGTCTGAGTCTGGAAGTCGACTTCGGAGCGGTCCGTGAGGGGCACCCCGTGGACCGTGCCACCGAGGTGAGACGTCCTACGGTGCTCACGGGCGTGGTCGCGGCCGTGAAGGACGCTGCGCAGCAGGGGGGTGTCGTGGTGGTCACCGGCGCTCCCGGCATCGGCAAGTCGTGGTTGTGTGAGCAGCTCGGGGATGCGCTGCGGGAGACATGGCTGGCGGTGAGGCATCACTGCTGGCTCGGTGCCGCGGACATCGACCGTGAGCAGCGTGTGCTGACCGAGGTCGTGATCGGCAGCCTGCTGAAGCAGCTGGGGACGGCCGTTCCAGAGGCGCTGGCGCAGGTCAGGCCACGCTACGCGGCCACGCCGGAGACCCTCACGGCCGCGGTCACTGCCGCGCGCGGCCTGGCACCGGACCGGCCGATCGCGCTGATCGTGGACGGTATCGACCATGTCAGCCGGGTTCTTGGATCCACCACCGGCAGCGCCTTTCGTCCGCGGGTGGACCCGGCGGCCTCTCTGGTCACGGACCTCTCCGCCCTGGAACTGCCGCCCGGTGTCGTGCTCGTCCTGGCCAGTCAGCCCGGCCCTCACCTCGAGGCCGTCGACGCCGGTGCCTCCCGTCTCACCGTTGCCCCGCTCAACCGCGCCGAACTGCATGCTCTGGCGGACCGCCTGGGCGTGCTGACGGCCCTGGCGTCCTCCCCTGCCGGTGAGGGGCTCGATCCCGCTGCGCGGGCGAGGACCGCGGTCGCACCGATCGAGGAGCGCTCTCGAGGCAACGCCCTGTACGCCACGTATTTGTGCCGGCAGGCCATTGGTCCTGCCCCGGGCCTGGGAGCGGCGCCGGCGCCGGATGGTGCCGGCGATCCTCTGGAAAGGTTGCGGACGGTGCCGTCGTCGGCGCACGACCTCGACGACTACTACGCCTATCTGCTGGCCGGTCTGACCCCCGGACAGCGCTCTGCTGTCAGCATGCTCGCAGTCTGCGACTTCGCTGTGAGTGCATCGGAGCTCGAGGAAATTTTCCCGCTGCCCGGAATGCAACTCGGTGCCGCGCTGAACAGCGTGGCACCAATCGTCGCGCAACAGCCGGGCATCGGCGGACTGAAGATCCATCATGAGAGCTTCAGCCGCTTCATCCGCCGGGTCGATGGCGACGACACGTGGGTCGATCAGGTCCGGTCCCAGGCCGCCGACTGGTTGTCCCAACGGGGCTTCTTCACCGATCCCCGCGCGTTCCGGCACCTGCCCGAACTGCTGGCCGCACTGGGGCGCGATGACGAACTCGCTCTGCTAATCGAACCCGATTTCCTCACCCGCGCGATTGCCGGGCTGCAGCCGCCTCAGGCCATCGTCCACACTCTGACCGTTGCCGCGCGGCGTGCGGCGGTCCGCAACGACTGGCCCACACTGGTGCGCTGCGTCGAACTGAGCCGGGCGCGGGCGACGTATGAGGACGAAGGCCTGCCAGGTTCCCTGGTGCCGTATGCGGATGTGCTGGTGGCGCTGGTGGGAGCCGACCGCGTGGCGGCAAGCCTGATGTACGAGGGTGTGACCACGTTGGCGGCGCGGTGGGGCCTGCAGCTGTGTGCGGCGGTCGACCGGGCCGGCTGTGCCGCCCCGTGGGAGGCGTACCTCACGGCCTGGGACAAGGCACGCAAGGATGAGCGTGTCCACTACGGATCCGAGAGCGATGAGTCGGTGTTCCTGGCGGAGTTGCGCGGACGGATCCGGTTGCCAGCCCGGGCTGCTGACGATGTCGAGCTCGGGCAGGCCCCGCGTACGCTCGCGCAGCGGGTCGCCCGGTTCCTCGACCAGGAGGCTCTGACCTCGCCTGAGGATGCGCTGGGTGTGCTGTTGGACTGTCTGGGTCCAGACCCGTTGCTCGAGAGCGCGGAGCTCATCGAGCAGCCCGACCGGCGCGCGGCCCTTTTGCTGCACCTTGCGGACGCCCATGGCACGGCGGGCGGCGCGCTGCCGTCTGCCCGCACGCTGGCCACCGCGGCCTGGGCCAGCGGGCCGTGCGACCCGCGGCGCCTGCTCCGCCATGGTGTGGCAGTGTCGGACCTTGCCGAGGAGCTCTTTTCCGGGGACATCGCCGCGGTTCTCGCGAAAGCAACACAGGATGTACTGACCGATCGTGCCAGTGGCCTGTCCGGCCCGGTGAACAGGTGGCTGACACTGCTGGCCGTGGCCCATGCAGCCGATCCGCAGGCGCCCGCCCGACTGCTCCCCCTCCTGGACGGCGATGGCTTCTACCGTGCCTGGCTGCGCTTCACCCTTGCCACCGTCGGCCTGCACCGCGACGTCGAGGCGGGCATCCTCACAGCCGAAACCGCGTCTGCCACCGTGCGTGTCGCGCTCGAACAACTTGCCCAGCATGCACACGCGTTCACGGGCAGCCCCCGGGCTTGCGATCTTGCGGACATCCACCGGCAGGTGCGGCAGGTGTTGCACGACGCCGTCGCCCTGCTGCGCGGCGATGATGTCGCTGTGGGCATCGCCTTCCTGCAAGCCGTCAGCGAGGGCACCACCACCTCTCTCATGGGCATGGCCGGAACCGGCCCGCTGATCACCACGGAGCTGGTGTCCCTGCTCGCCGGGAGCGTCGGTCAGGCAGGGGCCGACGTCGTGCACGAGCTCATGCGCACGTTGCGCGGAGCGCAAGCCGAGCGCCGTGCTCTGTATGCGGAGGACGCCGACTTCGAGCTTGAGATGGCCCGTGTGAGTCTCGCCTGCGACGACCCGCACGAGGCGCAGCGGTGCTGGGAGCGTGCCGCCCGCTACATGGGGGCCTATGGCGGTCACAAGGACATCACCATCGAGGAGCTGCTGGATCCGCTGCCTCAGCTCATGCAGGCCGATCCCGTCCAGGCGCAGGTGCGTCTGGCGCGTACGCAGCCTCTTGTCCATCTCGTCGCGGACTGCACCGACGGGCGGGGCACGGCGGGAACGCCGCAGGAGTGGTGGCGTTCCCTTGCGCGCCTGGATCCGCGGGGTGCCGCGCAGTTGGGCGCCCAGGTGCTGCTGGCCGAGTCCGGGCTGCCCGATGGCCGGGTAAGCGCGGCCCACCGGCAGCTGCTGGCCACGCAGGCTGACACGGCCGACCCCGTCGTCCTGGCCGCGCTCCGCATCGCCGCTGGACCCGATGGCCGCAGTATCCGGCAGGACGTTGCTCTGCTCACCAGGCTTGCTGACCTGCCCGGCGACGACGCGGCCCGCGCATCGCGTCTCCTGCCGGTGCTGGCCAATGCAATCACCTCCACCTACGACGACCAGACACTGATCGCCGCATCGCAGGCTGCCGGGGACGAGCCCACTTCTGCGCTGCGCACAGCAGCACAGCGTTGTGGCGGTGAGGGCGGCTTGCCCTGGGCGCCCCGCCCCGTGCCCAACAACACCTCACGTGACTGGTTCGGCCCCGAGAAGCACCCCACCACAGCCGCGTATCTGCACGCCCAGCAGCGCCCGACGCTGCCCGTAGGTGCTGCTGGCGCGCTTGCTGCGGTCCGTGACCGCACCAGCAAGGCATACGATGCCCCCTCGGGCCCACGGTGGTCGAGGGATGCCCTGGCCAATGCGGTCGGGTGGCGGCTCTTGGAGGTCATCGACGGTCAGGGAGCAGACGCAGCCGCCCAGTTCCTGCACCGGATCGCCGACGAGATGAACGCCTCCAACCCTCTTGAGCTGCTGGCCGACCTCGCCTCGGGGCTTCGCTTGCGCCAGGACAGCGATCCTGGTGTTTTCGGCCCTCTCGCCGCCACGGCGGGCATGCTCGCCTACACCAAGATGCGAGGCGGCGGCGGATGGCGTTCCTTCGGCGGCAATGACCGGCTGGATCTGTGGCAGCAGGCGCACTACGCGGACCCGGCCACCGCAGCCCGCAACCTCGCAGACCAGGTGGCCCAGGCCGTCGCCGAGGCGTCCTACAGCCGCACTATCGGTGTCAGCCTGGCCCTGGTCTCGGCGTTCGCTGTTCAGCCCCCGCTCGCTTCACCCCCGGCTGTCAGCGCTTTCGCCTGCTGGGATGCGGCGTATGGCGTCATCGCCCACCGTCTGCCGGGCCGTGCCCGTCTCGGCCAGGGTGCCTACCACCCGGTGCCGGAGCAGGCGACCCTGCACGACATCGACACCGCACTGTGCGAACTTGCGTTGGCCACGATTGCCCTGCCCGAACGCGGCGACAAGCGCCGCGCCCTGATCGCAGCGACGGTTCTGCTGGCCAGCCGTTCCGGCCAGGCGCAGGCAGCCCTGGCACGCGTCCTCTCCTTCGACCTCGGAGCTGGCCCCCTGACCTGGCTCCTGACCGTCCTACAAGGACACCTGCCCGACGGACCTCTGGATGCCGCCCTTCTCGAACAGCTCGTCACGCTGTGCGGCAGTGACGTGCTGTCCGTCCGTGCCGATGCGTCCGCCATCCTGGCCCGCGCTGGCCACCAGGCGCCCGCCCCTGCGGCAAGGGCAGCTCATCCGACACTCGCACGCGCCATCGCCGCCGCCCTCTCCCCCAGCGAGGACAGCGCATGAACAACCCTCGGGAGTTCGCAACCCACCTCGTCGACCACTACCTGGGCGACCGCCTAAACGCCGCCGGCAGTCCGGCCGGGCTCCGCGAGACCGTCATCGATCTCGTGATCGATGCTCTTCCGGACGTCGAGACGCTCATGCGCATGCAGCTGGACCTTCTGACCAATGGACGCCGCAGCCAGCTTCCCGACGCCTATCTCGCCGACCAGGCCGCCGCCGAAGACGCCCTGCAACGCGCTGCCGCCGGCCTGCGTGCCGCGCTTGCCCAAGCGGGACATCTCGGCAACGCCCAGAATTTCGAATTCGGCACGCAGGGCCGCGCGACTGCGCGATGACCCCCGCGCGGCCCTGCGTGCCGAATTCGCCCGCATTCCCCGCCCTCTGACTCGTCCCGAGGCCCTGGCGTGGTCGCTTGATCCAGCACCGTGGTTCAGTGAGAGCCATCAAGCGGACAAGCCCTGGCCGCCTTCCGGCTTCGCTTCGGTCGCGGGCCTGCGGTCCCTGCCGGGAAACGCCATGGCCTTTGCTCGCGTGGATGAAGGTCCGCACGAGGGCTGGGTGCAGATCGGCTTGTTCGAGCGGCAGCGCACTCCTGCACGCCGATACCCGGATCAGCCCGCCCGCCAACTGCAGATCGCCGTCGGCCTGGAGGCCCTCGACGACGACCCGCCGCCCGGCACACTACCCGCCTGCCAGGCCCCCTGGCAGCTGTGGACCAGCCCGTGGCGGCGCCTGGGACTCGGCCTTACAACCGAGTTAGCAGCCGAGCACATCAGTGCCGCAGACCAGGCCTTGACGGCCCTCACTGACGCTGGAACCGCTGGCCTGATCGATACGCCTCGCCCTCGCACCCTGAGCGGCCTCGGCCTGCCCGTCTACGTACTCGCACCCGCAGCCAGCGTCGTGGCCGCACTCGGCCTTGAACCCACAGAGGGAATCTGCGGGTTCAGCCTCAGCGACGCCACCGGTGAGGCAATGATCTGCCGCCAGTGGCACGGCCGCCTCGTCCACGACGGAAACTACGAACCACTCCTGCCCGCGGTCGCGGGAGCTGATCTACTCATCCGGCCCGACCTGTTCGCCCGGCTGCACGACACGATCGGCGCCGCGCGCTGCCGAGCCGGCGTCAACGTCCACCACGAATCAGCCGACGACACCCTCGACGACGAGGACTGAGGGCGCCCCAGCGACGACGCTCCCATCAACCCGCCTTCATGTGGCAGGCGTGCGGCGACCTATTCATCCGCGCCAGCGACGGGGCTGTGCCTGAGCGTAGATGGTGTGCTGGGTCAGGTGGGCGAGGACTGCGTGATTAGCCTCCCAGCCGTCGGCGACCTTGGAGGCGGCTCCGGGGCGTGCGGGATCGTTGGAGGGGTGGGCGTCGAGGAGTTCGGCGATGCCGGCGCGGGCCACGACGATGCAGGCGTGGCGGTGGCGTGAGGTGAGGACGCACAGGCGGCCGGCTTCCAGGTGGAAGGTGGAGGCGTCGCCGCGGCCGGAGAGGGGGTGCAGGACGATGGTGACGCGGAATTCGCAGCCTTGGAGCCGGTTGGCGGTGTCGACGGTGACGCCGTGCAGTTGGGGGTAGTGGCGGGCCAGGAGCGCGCGGATGTCGTGAGCCTGGCTGCGGTGGGCGGTGCCGATGGCGATGTCACCGGGCTGCAGGGCGTGCCCCTGGGGGGTTTCCTCGCAGGTGGTGATGGCGCGTCGGGTCAGCAGCCGGTCGGCGATGCCGAGGGTGGTCTGGAAGGCTTCGATGTCGCGCTGGCCGGTGATGCGGGCCGGTAGTTCGAACAGTGCCCATCCGGTTCGGGCGGCGTGCTCGATGACCTCGTCGGTGGGGGTGCGGATGTCGAGAGGGGAGAACGTGAGGGTTCGGTCGGCTTCACTGCTTCCGGCGTGGAAGGTCGTGGAGGGGTAGAAGGCGTTGCTGATCGGGGGGACGGCTGAGGGCGGCAGGCGCCAGGACACGGGCAGTGAGTGGACGGGCAGGTCGCGGTTGTTGGCGAGCAGGACGGCGACCGCGCTGTTCATGGGGTCGTGGGACAGGCCTTGGAAGCGGTCGGTTGCGACCTCGGAAAAGGGGTCGAGTTGGCCGGGGTCTCCGACGAAGAGGGCCCGTTCGAAGATGCCGGCGGTCCACAAAAGCGTGTCGGAGCGCATCTGGTAGGCCTCGTCGATGATCGCCCATGGCCATCGGCGGTCGGTGACCGTGGCCCATTTCATGGCGGTTCCCACGATGACGTCGGCCGTCTTTTCGAGGACTTCGATGCGGGTGCCGATGCGGATGCCGGGATGTGCCTGCAGGTCGTGCGGGACTGTGTAATCCGTTGCGGTGAGCCGGGCGGTTCTCAGGTGCGGGTGGTGCCGGGCGAATCGCCGCACGAGGTGGTCGACCTGGCTGTTGGTCTGGGCGATGACGGGGCAGGGGGTGCTGGATTGCGCGAGGGTGTCGGCGGCTCGGGCGACCAGGGTGGATTTGCCAGCGCCGGGCGGGGAGTCCACGACGAGTCCGCGGTGGGTGAGCGTGGGCAGTTGCTCCAGGACGGCGCGGGCGGCCTGGTCCATCTGCTGCTGCGGCGACTGCCGGTCAGGCGGTGTCACTGTTCTTCCTCGCCCTCGCCCTCGTTGCTGTGGTCCGGCTGGTCGGCGGGAGGCCCGCCGTGGGTCCAGGGTGTCTGCTCTCGTGCGGGGAATTCAGGCATCCGGTAGGGGGCGGGTGCGATGGTGAATACGAGGAAGGCGCCGGCGTCGGGCAGGACGGCGTGGTTGGGGCGGTCCATGGTGCCCATGCCGGCGGTGATCTCAAGTTCGACGAGAGTGTCGCCGTCGGCCGGGGTGACCTCGCAGATCTTGTAGCGGGCGCTGCGGTAGGTGTGGCAGGCCAGGAGCTGACCGGGTTCCATCGGCACGGGGTCCGGGGTGGACACGGTGAGCCGGGGCCGCCATTGGGTACGTCCACTGGGGCCGCGCAGGGTGTGTTCCGCGTCGATGGTGGTGACGGTGCCGCCGAAGGCTTTGCCGGTGGTGCGCAGTTCTGCCCGTACGAAGGGGTCTTCGGCGGTGCGTTCGGCGGCGAAGGCGACGGCTGCGTGTTCCATGCGGGCCAGGCGGACGGCGGCGGCAACGGCATTGTCGCGGGACGGACGGGGGCGTCCGTCCTGGGTCAGGTAGGTGCATTCGTCGGTGAATACGGTGCGTTCGTGGTCCCAGCGGCGTGCAGTGCTCTTGGCTTCTGGGAGGGCCTGCAGGAGCGTGTAGGCCTGCCACATCAAATCCCAGGTGGGCTGCAGGTAGGTGGCCAGCAGACGGTCGAGTTCTTGCAGGGTGCGGGGCTGCTCCTGGTCCAAGGCCCGGCGGCGGGCGCGGGCATAGGCGTCGAACAGGGGCGCCAGGTGGTCGTTGTCGAAGGGGGCGTCGGTGGCTGGTCCCGCCGGACGGTGGGTGGCCGGGTCTTCTGCCTCCAGTGCGGCGTCGCGTCCCGAGGCTGCGTGGCGGGGCGGGTCGATCCAGGCCAGCAGGGTGGCCAGGTCCTCGTCCTCGAGGGGGCTTTGGCCGCTGATCCAGTGCATGCCGAGGAAACTGGTCATGGGGATGAGGGCGGCTGAGCCGGGGAGGTCGGCGCGGTCGGTGAGATAGGTGAGCCAGTGTCCCAGGCACTGGACGGCCCGGGAGCCGGGAGCCTGGTCGTCGACGCTGCGGAACCTCAGGTCGTCTCCGAGGTCTTTCAGGTGCTGCACGGTCTGGGGGTTGGGGACGAGGATCTGGGGGGCGTCGGTGTAGCGCCAGCGTGCCGGCTTGTTGTTGGTGGCGGGCAGGTGTTCGCGGTGCCGCTGGCAGGCGTTGATGTAGGCGGTGACCGTGTCTGCCAGGGCGGCGAGCATGGGGCCGGTGCTGCCCGAGGGCGGCGCGACCAGGAGCTGGGGGCGGTGCGGGTCGGTGCCCAGCATGACGGCCAGCGGTCGTGCGGCGGGGCCGGTTTGCTTCAGCGCCAGCAGCATCAGCGGCTGGTCGCTGAGGTGGAGGTGGCGCAGTTGGCTGGCGCGTTGGGCGTTGCCGGTGTGGGCGGCGCGCATCCGAAGGAGGGAGGTGAGCTGGATCATGCGGTGTCCGTGTGGAGGTCTGCGTGGATGCGCTGTGCGTGGCGCAGGGCCTGGGTGATGTCTTGCTGGTCCCGTGAGGGGTGCATGCGTCCGTCAGCGAGGTCCAGGGCTTTGGCGATGGTGTCGATTCCCGCGAGGTCGTCGCGGACTGCGGTGCCCAGGGCAGCGGTCCTGCCCTGGTTGAGGGCCTCGGTGCGGCAGTGAAAGGACAGGTCGCAGTGGTGGCGGCAGCCAGGGGTGTAGTGCGGCCGCACGGTGACGAGTGCGGCAACGAGTTCACCGCGGGGCCGGGTCGGTCTCTGGTCGGGGCCGGGCGCCAGGTCGAAGGTGGTGCCCGGGGGAAGGTTGTCCAGCAGTTCGGGCAGGCGCCTCAGCCTGCCGAGGTGGCGGCTCAGGTTCTTGATCTGCTTGTGCGCGCTGAAGGGCGTGGCGGTGGGGTGGCGGGTGAAGTTGCGCGGGTTGACCAGGATCACGGTGTCGGAGACACGGTCTGGCGGGAGGCCGTCGCCGGCGAGGAGTTCCCGCAGAGCCAGGACGTAGGCGGCGGCCTGGGTCAGTGCTGCGGTGGCCTTGACAGGGTCAGGCTGTCCGTGGATGACGGGGAAGGATTTGATCTCAACGACGTGGAAGACCCCGTCGAGCTGGAAGGCGATGACGTCGGGCTCGAGGTAGACCTGGTGGCCGGCGACGGTCAGACGCAGTACGGGGTGGTCGAGCAGGGTGCGGGGGTCCGACCTGCGGTGTGCTGCGCTGAGGATGAGGGAGCGGGTGCGGGCGTGGCGTAGTTGCGGGGAAGACTTGTCGTCATCGCTGCCGACGCTGTTGACGTCCTCGTAGGACACCTCGGGCAGGGTCAGGCCCAGGGCTTTGCGGAGCAGCGGCACCAGGGGGGCTCCGGCCTGGGCGGTGACCTTGCGCTCGAAGGCGATGCCGTAGTCGAGGGCGAGCTGGGATTTTCTCAGCGGCCGCGGGAGGTCCAGATGGGCGGCGAGGGCGTCTTTGTCGATGCCGGCCGCGTCCAGCAGGGAGCGGCGGTCGCAGCTCGGGTTGGCGGTCAGCGCCGCCAGAGTGCGTGCGTTGTGCGGGATGGGCGGGGCGGTTCCGCGCAATGCGCCCAGTCGTGCGTCGAGCAAGCTCACTGCTTTCCTTGGCGGGACAGGGCACAGCTGTGCTGGTTGCAGGGGTGGGTTTACGAAGTACGGCGCAGGCGGGCGGTGTTGCGCAGGATATTGCCGAAGATCTGCTCCGCGTCGCCGAGTTGCTGGCGTGCCCGCTGGGCCGCTTCGGCGCGGGTGTCGGCGTCGTCGTCGGCGTGGATCGCCAGTTCCGCTGCGGCGGCCCGGCGCAGCGCGTCCAGGTCGAGCGGGCCCCGGGGGGTGTCGCCGTGGATGTTGCGGCTGTAGTGCAGCAGGAGCTGTTGGACGGGCTGCGGCATCCCGGCCTCGCCGGCGAGGTGTTCGGCGGCGTCCGCGAGCCGCAGGGCCGACGTGAGGAAGTGGACGCGCTGGGTGAGCGGTCCCACCAGGCGCTGCTCCAGTGGCCAGGTGCTCAGGGCGAGCAGCGCGCGGGCCGGTGAGAGAAGGTCGGAGGTCAGCGCGGGGCAGATGTAGTAGGCGCGGCCGTAGGGGGCGGAGCGGAAGGAGCGTTCCTCGTCGCGGCGCAGGGTGGTCATGCGTGCCGTGTTCAGCGGGCTGGAGAAGAACGCCTGGTGGACCTGGCTGAGCAGTTTGGGCGAGGCGGGGACGGTGAGGAGGGCCAGCGCCTGGTGGACCTGGTCGCGTACGGGCACGCCCTGGTTCGGCTCGACGACTGCCAGCGCGGGCTCGGGCCGGATCTCTGGCTGGACCTCCGGCTGGGCCACCTCCGGGACATCGCTGAGCCCGCACAGCACGTTCCAGGCGTGCCGGGTGCGTGTCAGCTCCTCACCCAGGACGTTCACTTGGGCGTTGTCCTGTTGTGTGAGCGCCTGCCGGAGCGCCTCTTGCAGCTGTTGCATGCGCTTCTCGAGTGCGACCAGATGCTCGTCCATACCCGCATGCTAGCAGTCACTCGGGGCTTCCAGTTTTACTCCAGGTATTTGCGAAGAGCGGCATGTGAGGGGCCCGGTCGCGCAGGGGTGCGTCCCGGTGGGGTTCGGTGACCGTCGGCGCGGACTCCGGCCGGACCGCGTCCGGGGCGGCACTGAGCCCGCACAGAACATCCCAAGCATGTTGAGTGCGTGTCACTTCCGCACCCAGAAGGCGCACTTGGCAAGTATCGTGTTGCGTGAGCGCCTGCCGGACCGCCTCCTGCAGTTGCTGCATGCGCTCCTCGAGAGCGATCAGATGCTCGTCCATGCCGGGATGCTAGCAGTCACTCGGGACGCCCAGTTTTGCTCCAGTTATTTTGGTGTACAGTCCCGGGCTCATAAGGCACCACCGGTGCCCTCCTACGCCTCGCTTCCAGAAGGGCGCATGAAGGCATGAGCAGACTGCTCCACACCTCCGACTGGCATCTGGGCCACATCCTGCACGGGCATCCACGCGACGAGGACTTCGATGCCGTCCTGGCCGAGATTGTGGCCATCGCCCGGGAGAGCCAGCCGGACCTGATCGTCCACAGCGGCGATCTGTTCCACTCCTCCCGTCCCACCGTCCGGGACATGTTCCGCGCAATGCGCGCCCTGCGCGAACTCGCCGCCATCGCCCCCACCGTGGTCGTGGCCGGCAACCACGACTCCCCCCACTACCTGGAGTTCCTCCACTTCGTGAGCGGTCCCTCCTGCGGCCGGGGCCTGTTCTTCGTCGACCGGCTCCGCCCGGCACACGACGGGGGCGTGATGACCTTCGAGGCCTGCGGCGGTGAGCAGCGCATCCGGCTGGCTGTCCTGCCCTTCGTGCACCCGAACCGGTTCTGGCGGCGCGATTCCACCTCCGGCACGTCGTATGCCGACTACGCCGAGGCGATGCGCGGCCTGCAGGGGGAACTGACGGAGGCCTTGCACGAGGGGTACGACCCCGACCGGGACATTCTGCTGTTCACGGCCCACGTGTTCGTCAAAGGCGCCCGGACCTCCCCGAGCGAACGGGCCGTGGACGAGGCCTTCGAGACCCCTCCCGAAGATCTTCCGGTGGTGTCATACGCCGCTCTCGGACACATCCACCGCCCGCAGGCCATCGAGGGCCTGAAGTTCGCCGCCCGCTACGCGGGCAGCCCGCTGGCCATGGACTTCGGTGAAGCCGACGAGACCAAGAGCGTCGTGATCGTCGACGCCGACCCGGGGCGGCCGGTGCGGGTGCTGCCGCGCCGGCTCTCCAGCGGCCGGCGGCTGACCCACTTCACCGGACCCCTCGAGGAACTGAAGGCCGCGGCCGACCAGTACGACGGGACCTTCCTCAAACCGGTGATCACCGGCGAGGAGCCCGACGGGCTCCTCAGCCAGAAGATCGCCGAGATCGTCCCGAACGCGATCCTCATCAACCCGGCCCCGGCCCGGGAAGATGCCGCCGGCGCCGTCTTGGACGGTGACCTGGGCGATGAGCCGGAACTCCCCGACGCGTTCCGGGCCTACCTGGCCCGTGAGGGAGTGGACGCAGATGCCGCGGAGTCGACCGTCACCGCCTTCCTCCACCTGCTCAACGAACTCGACGACGAGACGCTGACCCCGGTCCCGGCCGAGGAACAGCTGCGCGCCGCGCTGGAAAATCCCTGGAAGGAGGCGTCGTGAAGCCCTTGCAGCTCACCCTCACGGGCGTGCGCAGCTACGCCGGCACCTGCAGCATCGACTTCACCGGCAAGCGCCTGCTCGCCATCCTGGGTAACACCGGCGTGGGCAAGTCCACCATCCTCGAGGCGATCATCTTCGCCCTGTACGGGACGTGTTCGTGGTCCAAGGACCCCAAGGCCGCCTACGAGCTGATCGGCAAGGGATGCCCCAGCATGGACGTGGCGTTCGAGTTTTCGGCGAACGGCCGCGAGTGGAGTGTGCGCCGCACCCTGCATGCGGAAGGCAAGAAGGGGCCGCAGGCCGTGCTCGAGCCCCTGGCCGATGACAGCGCCGACTTGCGGGTCGACGGCAAGTCCGCGGTGACGCAGGCGGTGACCCGGATCATCGGGCTGGACTGGGACGGCTTTGTCAGCACGGTCCTGCTGCGCCAGGGGAAGTTCGACGCCCTCCTCAAGGCCCCCAGGGCCATGCGTGCCGACATCCTGCGGCACATCTTCGGCATCAACGAGCTCGAGCGTGTACGCAAACGGGCCGGCGTGCGACTGGAGCGCCTGAATACGCAGATCACCGAGGGAACCAGGGCCCGTGCGCTTCTCCTGCCGGATCCTCATGCTGCCGCTTCCCAGGCGCTGCTGGATCTAGAACGCACCCGGGGTATCGCGGCCCGCCGGCGCGAGCGACTGGATGCGCTGCGCGCGGCCCAGAGCCGGGCCGTCGAGCACAAGCACCGCAAGACGGGCTTGGACAAAGCGGCGCGGCTGCTGCGTGAGCGCGCTGTTGCGGATTCGAGCATCACAATGGCCGCGCTGGCGCGGAAGAAGAGGGAACTCGATGCCGAGGCAGCAGAGCAGGAGACCACCGGACGCGACTTGGCCGCGAAGCTGGAGGCGGCGCAGGGCGCGCTGGATACGGCCGCACAGGCCGGTGACACGCTCCGCTCCCTGTCCAGCGCGTTCGCTGTCCTGTCCCGCCTGCCGGAGCGTGCAGCCGGCCTGGACGCCGTCGAACAGCGGCTGAAGCAGGAGCAGCTTCAGCACGACGAGCACGAACAGGAGCACACGCAGGCACGACAGGAACTGGAAGAGCACGAGCAGCGCAACGCGGCCCTCGTCGAGGCCGCCGGCCGGGCCGAGCGCATGGTGAGCGAGGCGCGCACGCACACCGACCAGGTCCAGGAGGCCGTCCGGGCAGCGCTGCAGGAGGCCAACGCCGCGGCCGGGCATGTGCAGACACAGCGCACGACGCTCGAGACGGTGGAGGAACAGCGCGGCCACAGCGCCGGCCTGGAGAGCGAGCTGAAGAAGCTGCGCGGCGCTCTGGAAGCGGCCCAGGACGACCTCGCAGCGCTGCAGCGCAGGGAGGCGGCCCACGCGGCGGGTGCCGGTCTGGCGCCCGGGGACGCCTGCACGGTGTGCACCCAGCCCGTCCCCAGCGACTTCGCTCCCCCGCCGCTGTTGGACGGCAAGGCACTTACTCAGGCCAAACGCAAGGTCACCACACGCTCGAACGCCGTCGAAGCGGCGGTGGAGGCCAAGGCTGAAGCGGCCGCCCAGCTGCAGGGAACCGAGCGGAAGGTCGAAAAGCACCGCCGCGGACACCTGGCCGCCCGCGAGCGCATGGACGCGGCGCTGCTCCAGGTGCAGGAGCTGGTGGATGCGGTACACCCGGCCGGTGCTCCCGCCACGGCCACCGCCCTGGACGCGCTGGGCCGGCAGACGACGGCTCAGGTGCATGCCCTCGCCGAGGGCGAACCAGTAGGCCGGGCGCAGATCACCCGTGCGGTCAAAGCACTTACCCAGCCGCTGCGCGACGCAGAGGGTGAGGCCCTCGCGGCCCACACAAGCGCCCAGGCGCAGTTGGGGGCGGCGCAGGCCGAGAACGAGGCGGCCCGGGCCGAGCTCAAGCGTCAGCGCGGCCGCCTGCAGCGTGAGCGCAAACGGCTGGACAAGACCCGGCTGCAGTACGAGACCGAGCTGGCGAGTGTGCTGACGGAGGTCAGCGAACTGCCGCCCTCCATCCGCCCCGCCCAGCCCTCCCCATCACAACTGCCCTCCCTGCAGGACATCGCCTCCGCTAAGGAGGCGGCCGGCCAGCGCCTCGAACGGCTCGAGCAAAGGACACTGGAGCGTGACGACGCCCAGAAGGCCCTCACGCTGCACAGCGAAAACCTGCAGGCCCTGGACGCACGCCGCCGGCGCACCGTCGAGACCCCCACACGCAAGCTCATCAAACAGCTGGAGCGCTGGGCGGACACGGCCACCGATGCCACAGGTCTTCTCGAGGCCGAGGCGTCCCCCGACCTGCCTCCCGTTCCGGACGCAGGCGACCTGGCCGCCGTCGACACCTACTGCATGGCCCTCACCTCGCTGCATCAGCGTCTGACCGGCACTCTCGGGCAGGCCGCTCAGCACGCCGACGACGAGGTCCGCGCATTCGAGAAGGAGCTGATCCGCCAAGCCGGCGCCACCGCCGACGAGACGGACCCGGACCCCGGCTTCCCGGTGCCCGAGAAGAGCGACCTGCTCGCCCCCGCCGTCCTCGACCCGCTCAGCCGCAAGACCATCCAAGCCGAAGGCGCGCACGAGACGGCCAAGGCCGATCTGCGCACCGCACAGTCCCAAATCCCCTACGCCGACGCGCTGGGCACCGCCCTCGAAGCCGCCAGCCGGCAGGCCGCGGTGTGGAAGAGCGTGAGCGACCAGCTCACCGACGGGAAGTTCCTCACCTATCTCACCGATCAGCGCACCCATGCGCTGCTCAGGCACGGCAGCAGGATCCTCCGGCAGATCTCCATGGGTGACTACGCATTCACCGATGACTTCCAGATCTGTGAACGCGCCACCAATCACGCGCGCGACCCGGAGACCCTCTCCGGCGGAGAGACCTTCCAGAGCTCCCTCGCGCTGGCGCTGGCGCTCGTCGAACTCCACAACACCAGCCACAACAAGCTGGAAAGCCTGTTCCTGGACGAAGGTTTCGGCTCTCTGGACAACATCCGCCTGGGCGACACCCTCGCCGTCCTGAGCGACAGCGTGGCCCAGGACAAGAGGGTCATCCTCATCAGCCACCTGTTCCCGGTGGCCGAGGTCGTCGACAACGTCCTACTCATCAACAAAACCGGCCAGGGCTCCACGGCCGCCTGGCTCACACCGCAACAACGCACCGCAGCCATCCACGACGGGATCCAGCGCCTGCTGGAAAACACCTGAGCAGTACCAAACCGGCCACCACAGTCGCCGAGGAGCCCATCTCCCAGTCCCCGAACAGCCTCTTCGGGCGCCGGTGGCTCCGCGTTGCGGTGACCGGCAGGCCCGGTACTTCCATTCCCGGCGCATCACAGGGCCCCCCTGCATGCCTGCGGCCGGCGCTGACAAGAACTGGCTCAGCGCCGACCGCAGCCGTCCACCCGACGGCGCCGCAGCAGGGCGGCCGGGCCGGGTCCTCCCCGGTATCCCGGCGCACGAGTGCTCCTCGGGCAGCCGGGCTGTGAGGAACACGCCCCCCTTCCTGGCGAAGGTGCTGATGCTCGCACCCGGCGCTGGCTGACGGCTGGGCCGTGCCCGCCTCCCCTGGCATGACGCCGCCTCACAGCCCTGGCGACGGCCCAGGGGCCGCCCGCACCGTCCTGCCCGGACACCGCCAACGCCCTGCGGAAGCGCGGCACTTGTGGCCTTCCGCGCTTCGTATCCATTTAAGGAGCAGACCGCATGAATGACTCTTCTGCAGGCACGCAGGGTGCCGGCAAAGCGGTGTTCACCGCCCGCTCGGGGCGGCTGGCCGCGCTGCCGCGGTTGCTGTCGCTGGACCAGAGCGGCGAGCTGACCAGCGCACACGTGAAGCTGGTCGCCACGGCCGTGGGCCGCTCGGAGCGGGCGGTGTGGCGGTGGGTCGCCACGGCGCGCGCCACCGGCCGCGTCGACGCGGCGTCCCGGACACGGTTCAGCGTCACCCCGGAGATCCGGCGGCTGCTGGTGCTGTGGGGAGGCAACGCCTCCGCCGTGCACCGCGAGCTCAAGCAGGGGGCCCTGGCCGATCCCCGGCTGCCTGCGGCCCCGTCGCTGTCGACGATCCACCGGGCGCTGCGCCGGGACCTGACTCTTGGGGAGCGGGCCGGGCTCGCCAAGGGGGAGGCCGCCCGGCGGGCCTTCGACGTGTTCGCACAGCGTCCTCCCGCGCACCGCAACGCCGCCTGGGAGGGCGACCACAAGTGTGTGCCCGTGCGGGTGCTGCTCGAGGACCAGTTCGTGCAGCCCTGGGTGACCTGGTTCATCGACTGCCACACCAAAGTCATCACGGGGGTGGCTGTGACGCCTCATGCGCCCAGCGCGGATGCGGTGCTGGCGGCCCTGCGGATGGCCCTTGACCGTGCCGAGCCCTTCGGGCCGGCCGGCGGCCTGCCGGGCCTGATCCGGGTGGACCGCGGCAAGGAGTTCTTGTGTGCCACCGTGGCCTCGGCCCTGGGCGCCTTCGCCGTTCCCGTCGTCGATCTTCCCGCCTACAGCCCGCATCTGAAGGGCACCATCGAGGCGCTCAACGGTGCGGTCGAGGAGATGCTGTTCGTCTCCATGCCGCGCTACGTGCACCGGCAGACACTCACCGGCGGGCGTACCGCGGATCCGGACGAGCCCGCGCTCTCCTTCGAGGCGTTCGTGGAACTGCTGCTGAAGTGGGTGCACTGGTGGAACACCGAGCACCAGCCCAGGGCGCTGGGCGGCCGTACCCCGATGCAGGCGTGGTCGTGCGATCCCACTCCCCTGCATGACGTTCCCGCCGAACAGCTGGCCCATTTCGGGCTCGAGGACGACGGCCGCACCCGCACCATCACCACGCAGGGCGTGCGGTGGCGCAACCGCCACTACATCGCCCCCTGGATGGTCGGCCAGGCCGGTGTCCGTGTCGCGGTGCGCCACCTGCCCCACCACGACCTGACCATCGAGGTCTTCGGCCTGGACGGCGTACACCTGGGCAGCGCCGTTCTGGCCGAGGCGGCCAGCGAGGAGCAGGTCCGTAAGGTCCGCAGCGCCCGCACCGCGAAGGCGCGGCGGCTTCGCGCGGACATGAAGGCCGCGGCACGGCTGCGCCGCGAGCGCTTCGAGGCCGTCACCACCGCCGCCCCGCCCGAGCGTCTGGGTGCGCTGACCGAGGCGGAGGCCGAGGCAGAACTTGCCGACTCGGCTGCCACGGACCTGCGGCGGGCCGATCCCGGCTACATCCCGCACCAGCCCGTCCCGGACGGCTGGGCCCGCCCGATCCCACCGGCCGCGGACGAGCCGGAGGACGACACCCCTGAGGAGAACGCGTGAGCGGTGACATGGACTACGGCAGGCTGCCCGCAGAGGACGAGGACCACTTCCACCGCCTCGATGCGCACCTGGTGGCCACCGACGCGCTCATGACGACCCTGGACGACGTCCAGGCGACGATCGATGCCAAGGCCATGATGGTCGCCTACGGAGCGGCCGGATACGGCAAAACGATGTCGGTGAACTCGGCGCTGCGCAAGATCGCCCCCGACAACACCTACCGCCTGGAGCTGCGCTCGGGGCCGACCCCCCGCGACATCCGCCACGGACTGTTTCACGCCCTGGGGCTGCCCGGGGAACCGCCGACCCGGCCGATCGAATTCGACACGCTCCTGAAGGAGACGCTGTCGCAGACGTTCCGGGTGCTGGTGTGCGACGAGGCCCAGTGGATGGGCCGCAGTTCGTTCGAGTACTGGCGCCACCTGTGGGACGACCGCAACACCGACATCGCGGTGATCTTCGCCGGCGGCGATGGCTGCTACAAGGTCCTCAAGCGTGAACCGATGCTGGCGTCACGGATCTTCATCTGGCAGAAGTTCACGCGCATGCCCGAGGCCGAAGTCGTCGGCACACTGCCGGCGTTCCACCCCCTGTGGACCGGGGTGGACCCGCAGATGATCCGCAACATCGACCGGGCCGCGGCCCACGGCAACTTCCGCAACTGGGCCACCATCACCAAGCACATGCTCAACGGCATGAAAAAGAAGGGGCTGACCGAGGTCAAGCAGGACCTCGTCAACTGGGTGTACAGCAAGCTCGGCGGCATGTAGCAACGCCCACGCAGGCGCGGCGGCCCGGCAAGCCCGGGCCGCCGCCGGCAACCGTGCGCCGTACGGACCGGCCTGGCGCCTGGCCGGTCCGGGGCGGTGTGGCGGCGCGCGGCCAGGAGAGGGTTGTGGCAGTGGCGTACAGCGACGTGACGATCGTGGTGGACGAGCGGGATGACCTGTTCTACACGCGGGCGGCGCTGCAGGCCCACCGTCCCGGGGAAGGCCGCATCACCGTGCAGCCGACGCCGGCCAGCGCAAGTCCGGCCGCGCTGGCGCACGACATGCTGTATGCGCTGGGCAAGCGGCTGGCCCCCGGGCCCGACTCCCCCGATGTGTGGCTGGACTCGGTGAACGCGGCCTGGCTCGCCGCGGCTGCCTGGGGCGTCGCAATGGGGGTGCGGCACGTTGTGGTCCCCCGGGCCCATCTGCTGACCATTCGGCGCATCGACCAACTGCTCGCCTGGCGCGAGTCGACGGGGGCTCAGCTGACGCTGCTGTGGCAGAAGGCCCCGCGCGGACTGCCGCCGGCGCTGGCCCGCGTGGAGCGCCGCATCAGCGGCCGGACCCAGTTCAAGGCGCTCCTCGCCGAGCCGGGACCGATACCCGCGCGCCCCTCCTTCCCTCCCGCTCCCCCGGCGATCACGGGAGCGGCGGCGACGGCTACGGGGCAGTCACCCACCCCGCAGCCGCGCGGGACCAGGGCCGCGTCGACGAGGCCCGGGCGGCGGGCTCACCCTTGCGCCGGTGCGTTGGCCACGGCGCAGCTCGACCAAGCCGCCCCTGCCCTCGAGATCGCGTCCGAGGAGGCCACCGCTCTGGCCGCTCTCGCGCACCCGCTCATCGCCGGAGCTCTAAGCGTACTGGCCTTCACACGGGCCGGTCTGGGCAGCCTGCGCTTCACCCGCGACCTCGACATCTCCGGCGACGTCTGCGTCATCAAGCTCCACGGGGTCGGCCATCGGCACTGCCCTTTGCATGCCGTGCCTGCCTGGGCACGCCCGCTGCTGGCCGGGGCCCGCGCCCACCACCGTCTGATGGCCTGCTCGCCCAGGGAGAGCGTGTTCTCCCCTGTCATGCTGGCCGAAGCCCGGCATCTGCGCGCGCACGCCGGACGTCTGCCTCAGCTCGACTTGTCCCTGCTCGCTGGCATCCTCGTCCCTTGAGCCGTGCGCAGCGAGGCACTCGCCCTGCGCCAAAGACGCGGCAGGGTGTTGATGCCGTGTTCGCAGCAGGCCACCGGCTGGAGCAGGAAGGCTGGAGCCGGACACGCCCGGCCCGAACCGACCTGCTGGCCGCTGCCCGCTTCTGGGAGGTCAGGAGCTGCCGGACACGTGCACGGCTTTTAGCAGACCGGGGAGTGCGGGGAGGACTTCGTCGTAGAGCGTCTCCTGTTCGCAGCCGTGCCCGTCGGTCCGGGCGATCTCTTCGGCCAGGTCGCGCAGGGCCTCGATGCCGTCGCACGCCAGCTGGGCGGCGAGCTTGCGGTTCTCCTTCGGTTTCGTGGGCTCCTGACGGTACTTGGTGCCGCCCCGGTAGAGGTCGACGGTCATCGCGACGGGTGTGACGGGCCGCCCGATGCGGTCGGCGAGGTTGCCGATGATGCGGATGCCGTGGGCGTCGAGGTCGCCCCATGCCGCGAGGGGCAGGCCGTCGAGGCCGCGGAGGAATTCGGCCAGGCCGTCGGTCGCATAGCCCTTGCCCCAGATGCACAGCCAGGTGTCGGCGATCTCCGGGATCTTGCAGACCTGTTCGAAGGTGTCCTCGTTCTCGACCAGGAAGACGCCTCGGGCGTCGCAGGAGATCATGCCGAGGGCGCAGACACCGCGGGCGGGAAGCGCGAGCCAGGGACGGCAGGCTGCCGCGTCGGCGATAACGGTACCGACGCGCCACTGCAGGGGGCCGCGGATGCGTAGTTCGGTGTCGGCCTTGTCGACGGCCTGATCGAAGGGGACGCCGATCAGGTTGGAGAAGGCCTGCTGCCGGGCGGGGGTCCAGGCGCTCTTGGTGTCGCGCAGGCTGCGTCCGGCGAGCTCCTTCGCGGTGATCTTGCGCGGTGCGCCTTGAGCGGGCCACCAGACGCCGGCGGCCCGGATGGCGATCTCGTATACGCGCCAGTCCTCGGCCCTGGTGGCGGTGCCTTCGGGGATCTTCAGGACCCGGCCGGGCGGCGTCGTGGCCAGCAGAGCGTGCTCATGGGCGAGCTCAGGGATGCCGGACATGATGTCGAGGAGCTCGCGGTGCAGGTCCTCAGGATGCTGGCGGCCCTGGAGTTCGGCGAGTTTGTCCTCGGCGAGTTCGGCCCATGACCGGGTCAGGGTCCATGAGCGCGGACTGTAGCCGGTGGCGTTGACGACGTCGCAGCGCAGGATGACGGCGCCACAGCGGATGAGGTCGGCCACGATCTGCCAGGCGTTGTCGCCGAGGTCGGCCTGGATGGTGGGCCAGCGTTTGGCGGTCTTGGTCTGCAGGACTTTGATCAGTTGTCGGGTAGTCAGGGTGGGTGGCGGGTCGTAGGGGCTGACGGGGTGGTCGGCGACAAGGTCGACCTGCCGGGGGCTGACGCGTCGTCGGCGGTCTCGGGGGACGCGCACGTGGATGGTGTCGTCGCTGTCCTTGGTGATCCGCGGCAGTGTGACGGCTGTGATGCCTGGCGGCAGGTTGCGCAGGGGAACGGTCTCGCGGCCGTGTGCCTCGCCGATGAGGAGAGGAGGTCGTTGAGTGAGGTCAGGCATGGGCGCGTCCTGCGGTGATCCAGTCTTCGGTGAGTTGGGTTCGGGCACCATTGCTGTCGAAGGCCCATGCGCTGGTGGGCTGGTTGATGATGTCGGCTGCTGATGCGTGGACGAACCACAGCAGTTCCCCACAGACGTCGGCGGCGTCGGCGAGGACGCTGTCCTGGCAGGTGCCGAGGATGGTCAGGTGCTGGTCGCGTGCGACGTCGCGTAGGGCAGCGAGCATGTCCTTGCGGTTGACTTCTCCGAGGCTATTGCCGAGTTCGTCCAGGATCAGGACCCTGCCCTGGGTGTGAGAGTCGGCCAGGAGCGCCGCGAGGACGAGCAGGATGGCGTGCACCTTGACCTGGGCGCTGTTGGCGTTTTCTCGGTAGGAGACGTATCCGCCGCTGCGGGAGCGTTTCCATCGTGGGATGACCTGCCACTGCCAGTCCCCGGCGCCCTGGGGACGGATGCTGATGTGCTCGAGTTTGGCTCCGTGGCCGTCGCTGCGCAGGTCGAGGTCGTGGAATGCGGCGCTGATCTGAGCGAAGAGGCCGTCGAGGTGCTTTTCGATCATGTCCTGGAGGGTTTCCAGGTTGCGGGCGCTGGTGGTGACGCCGTCGGTGAGTTCTGCGATGGCCTGCTGCCGGGCGTGCTGGTCGTGGGTGATGCGCGCTGCGGCGACCTCGTCTTGGTCCCGATGGCCGGCGAGGCGGTTGTCCAGCGGGGCTGCTACGTCGGCGAAGGTGAGGGAGGGGAGGCCGGCGGGATCGGTGTCGGCGAAGGACTGCATCATTTCCTGGCCCGTGCGGAGGTCTTGGCTGACGTCCGCGCCTGAGGTGCCGTCAACGCCGTAGTGCTCGTAGGCCCGGCGCAGTTGGTCTTCCGATTGTCGGCGCAGGGCTGCCGGCCGGGAGGAACGGGTCTGGTCCGATGTCTGGTCCAGGAGGCGGGTGGCGTCTTCGAGGGTTGCGCCCCACTGCTGCTGCCACTGGGCGGCGGCGACCTGCTCGCGCTGGCGTTCGAGGGCGGCCAGGTTGCGCTGGCGTTCCTTGAGCGCCTTGCTGGCCGCTTCCAGGGTGAGCTTTGCGCTGGTGAGGAGCTGCTTGTGGGAGGCGTGCCGGGCCACGGCCTCCTGCCAGACCTGCTGGAACTCCTGCTCGTCGCGAGCGGCGTTGGCGGAGCGGCTGGCAAGGTCGTCGATCTTGGCCTGGAGGTCGTTCTCCTGGGTGCCAAGGTGTGCGAGTTCTTCAGCCGCCTGGGCGGCTGCGTGCAGGGTCTGGGCCAGGGTGAGGGCAGCGGTGGCCGCGGTCATGGCTTCGGTGGCCTCGGTGCAGGCTTGTTCTGCGGCTGCGAGGTTGGCGCGGGCCTGTCGGAGTTGGGCTTTGCGTCCGGCCAGGGCGGTGGGGAAGCCGCCCGTCACGGTCAGCGCCAGTGCCTGGTCACGGACGGCCAAGCCGTCGGACGAGGGAATCAGGCGCTGTTGGAGGGTGGCGAGGAAGCGGGTCACGTTCAGGGTGCTGTGAATGCCCTCGGGCAGGGCTTTCTGCCCGGTGTCGGAGGAGATGATCTGGGCGCCGGGCAGAGCGGCATGCAGCAGGCGCCGGGCTGTGTCTTCGTGCTCGGGTTCGACGACGATCGCGTCCTGCCAGGGGGCAAGGCGCGGTTCCCACTCCGGGCGTACGCCCTCGTCTACGTTGAGCTGGTCGAGCAGGCCGTGCGCAGGAATGCGGTGTTCGCCCAGCAGATCGATGGCGCGGCCGGCTTGACCGCTGCGGCCCTGCTCGACGTCGTGCAGGTGGGTGCGGGCATGGGTGAGGGCGCTCTCGGCCTCGTCGCATTGCAGCTCTGCCTTGGCGTGCTCGCGTTGGCGTTGGTCCAGGCGGGCGGCAGTGGCGGTGCAGTCGCTGCCGTCCCAGCCCTGCGCCGCAGGCAGCAGGGTGGCCCGCCGGTTCCGCAGCATCGCCTGTTGCGTAGTCAACTCCGTCATTTTCCTGGACAGTTCGCCGACAAGTTGTCGTGCGTCGGACCATGCCTGGTGGGCTGCGCCTTTTTGGGCGGCGAGTTCTTCGGCGGACCCGAGCAAGTTCAGACGGTCCTCGGCATCCTGCACGAGGACCGCGGCTTTCTCGGCGGCCTGCTGCTCTCCCTCCATGAGCGCGGCAACGCGCTGGTCACTGTGGTGGGCGTCGCGGTAGGAGGCCGCGAGGTAGCGGTGCCATGCCTCGTGGCCGCGCTGGAGGGCGAGGCGGGCGGTCTCGCGGGCGCGCACACCGCTCATCACCTGTTCTTCGGCGAGCAGTGCCTGGGTGTGCTCGGCCTGGGCCTTCTCGAGGCTGATCCGATGCTGCAGGGCCTGGCCGCGCAGGTCGTCTTCCTCCTCCAGCAGGGGGGTCATGCCTGACAGGGCGATCAGGGACCGGCCGATGTCGTGGGGCTCCATCTCGGTCAGCTGCTGGCTGAGCAGTGAGGGCACGGGCGGGCGCAGGGCGGTGTCGAGGTAGGTGAGGCAGCGCGGGGCGGTGCCGTAGAGCTTCTCGGCCATGGCGCGGGCAGACAGGAGCTGGCGGGTGCCCAGCTCGCGCCACAGGGCGTCGGCCTGGATGCTGCGCTCGTGATCGGTGGGGGCGTCGGCGACGTGCAGGCCTTCAGTCCAGTTGGCCTGCAGGTAGGGGGTGGTGGTCGCGATGCGGACCCAGACGGTCAGGGGGTTCGCGGCCGGTTCGTCGGGGTGGGCGAAGACGCCGACGATGTAGCCGTGGGTGACCGGGGACGCCTGGTGAGCCTGGTCGACGCCTGCTGCGTCGGGGCGGAACAGGATGCCGCTGGCGTGCCGACCCCCGTTGGTCTCCAGGCGCCACTGCGGATCGGCCAGCAGCAGGGAGACCGCGATGAGGAAGCTGGTCTTGCCGGATCCGTTCGAGTCGTCCTTGGGGCCGATACCGGAGACGGCGATGAAGGTCTCCGGGACGATCGGGACGGCGTGTGCCGTGAGCCGGGCGATGTCGAAGGCCTGGACAGCGATGAGCTGGCGGTCGCCGACGATGCCCCGGGACGGGTCGGAGGGGGGCGGGGTGGTCATGATCTGTCGTGCACCTCGTGATCAAGAGCAGTGGCCGTCGGCGCGGTGGGGCGGGCGCGGCGCCGACGGATCGATTCGGCGAGAGCACTGTTGGGATCGGCGAGCAGGATCAGCTGTTCGAACAGTTCGGCGCCCACAGCCGCCGTCAGCCGCAGAAACTGGTGGCCCAGGACGTAGCCCGTTCTGGTCCGCCGGACCAGGTCGGCGTCGGTGAGGCGCTGCAGCGCGCTGGTGAGAACGACGTCGGACACCTGGCAGCCCTTGAGCTGGTCCCTGGGCACGGGGGTGCCCTGGGTCCACAACTGCTCGGGCAGGGCGGTGCCGGACGCTCGGGGAATGGCGACGCTGAACAGCAGGATCAAGGTGAGGACGGCGCGGTCGTCGCGCGGCAGGACTCCGATTCCTTCGTGCGCCAGACGTTGTCTGATCTCGTCGGTGTAACCGGAGAGGTAGCCGCCGCCGACCGCGAGCAGGGTGCGTCCGGATGCGGCCAGCACCTGTTCCACCACGATGCGCAGCGGGATCTCGGCGAGGGCACGGAAGTGGAGGGACGGTACGGGGATCACGGCGGTCTCCACGGCGCAGACCGCCGCTCGGACGTCGGCCCGCCGGTTGTGGGACAGGGCTTGCAGTGCCGGTACGTCCACGGGCTCACTTCTTCCTCGGAGCGGGCAGGATGTCGTAACCGTTGCGTAGTTCGGCCACATCGCGCTCGGACCACAGCGCGACCATGGGTCCGAGGCGGATCATGCCGTCGCCGCCGTCTGCCGCGAGGTGTCCGCATGCGCGCAGGAACCGCAGGGCCGTCAGGAAGTGCCCGGTCTGCGCCAGCACGGCCGCCCCGTCGCGGGGCGCGAGGGTGTCCTGGAGAGGAGTCAGGGCGGCGAGGACGTCCTGCTGTGCGGCGGGTTGTCCCGGATATAGCGGCTGGCTGGGGTCAGGCCAGCAGTGGCGGATGCAGCAGGCCAGCGTGAGCAGGCGGACGGTCGAGGCGGTTCGGTGGACGTCGTTGTCGCCCAGCGCGCCACTTGCCGGTTCCACATCGGGAGCCCAGCCGGTCATCAGCTCCTGGGTCCCGTCGGGGGTGACGACATCGACCAGCCGGCGCTCCACATCGTCGGCGGCGCAGCGCAGCTGGGTGAGTTCTGCGCGGTCCGCCGGGACAGGGACCGTGCGCAGGGCTCGGGCCCGTGCCAGCAGGTAGGGGTCACTCATGGGGGCTCTGCGGTGCGGCTTCGGTGTCGTCGTTTATGTCTTGTGGGCTGTCGGGAATGCGGTACACGGTCACCGGCGAGGCGTAGGTGACCGGCCCTGCGGCGTCCACGATGACCTCGCGGGAGATGTCGAGCATGAGCGGGATAGCGGGGTCGGCTGCGGCGCGCAGCATGTCGACCAGGTGCTTGACCGCTGCCTGCCAGGGCAGGGCACGCAGGCGGGCGGTGACGTCGGCTTCGTCCTTTCCGGCCATGAGTAGGGTCACGGTGGCCTCTCGCCGCTGCCGTGCGAGCGCGGCTTTGGCGCGTGCGGTCTCGACCGGATCCGGGCCGGGCGGCTGCGTCGGGGGGCGCGGCAGGCGCTGCCGCGGCGGCGGGGGCTGGTGGTCGGCTGCAGCGGTGAGGATCTGGCCCGTGGTGATCTGGACGTGGGGCGGATCGAAGACGGTCGTGGCGAACACCTGCGCGAGCGTTTCCGTGGAGGAGCGAAGGGCCGCAGTCAGGTACTGCTCGGGTAGGAGCATGCTGAAGTCGCGCCGGGTGGTCGCATGTTGCATGAGCCGGTCGTGGAACTCGTGGACGGCTCCTGTGTAGCGCAGGGCTTCCCGGATCAGGCGGGTGCCGCCGGAACGCAGTGCGGGGTACTGCTCGGCGACGGCATGGACGAGGTGTTTCGCTTCCTCGAGCGATGTGGTGTGGGCGTGGTGGTGACGTTGGCCGAGCAGTTCTTCGATGGGCCTGGTGCGCACCAGCCGCAGCAGGTGGTTGGTGTAGTTCGCAAGGCTCCGCCGGGCCTGGGCGATCTTGGCGGCCAGTTGTTCCTCGGTCAGGGAGCCGTTCAGAAGGCCTTCGCGGGCCCGGTCCAGCAGCATGGTGATCTCCTGGACACCGCCGGCCTCCCCCAGGCGCTCGTACACCAGCAGTGCGGCACCGCTGGTCGGGTTGAACACATACCGCTGGTCGTATGACTTGCCGTGCAGCGACTCCAGCAGACGAAGTTTGATGAAGATCCGGAATCTTGAATCGAACTCGTCGGCGGAGGCCACCGCGGCGCAGGCCTGGGCTATCTCCCCGCGGCTCAGGCCGTGTTCGGAGCCGAAGTCGCCGAACACGTCCCGGACGGCCTCGGCGATGCGCAGTGCCACCGGATCGCGTGTCACTGCGCTCGGTGCAGCAGCGACCGGTGCCACGAATGGCGGTATGTGTTCTAGACCCTCCGCGTCGTCCTCCTGCTGCACGGAGAACAAGTCAGGCTGATCCGGCAAGTCCCCCTCCACCCCCGCATCACGCGCGTCCCTGGACCAGCATGACCGCTACCGGGCTCAAAGGGCCTGGAAACCACAAAACTTGTCTTTATCCATCCCCAGCCCCAGCCGCAGCCGCAGCCGCAGCCGCAGCAGTGAGCGTGTGTCAGGCGCATCGGGCTCGCCGAGGTCTCTATCGTCCGTCTCGCTGGAGCGGGGCCTCGCGTCGAGCCGGCCGCCATGTACGCGAGTATCAACGCCTGCGGCATCGCCGCTGGCACCGTCAGCGCCGATCCCGCCGGCATGCTCGCCCCTCAGCGCAACCGCCTCGGTCCGCCAGCGGGAGTTGCCGCTGCGCACCGACCTGCGGGTCCTCAAGGCTGAGGTCCTGGCGGCCATCCTCGTCGGGCTCATGCAGCTGGCCGGGCGCGCACGCCGCGGCGGCACCTCCGTCGAGCTCTACCTGGTCGGAAGCGCGGACGGAGCGCCCGCCGGCTCGCCGAACCGCCGCGCGCTCACCTGCGCCAGCGCCCCTCTCGAAGCTGCCAGTTCGTCGCCGGTCTCTACGAAGAGCTCGGCTTCGACGCGGTCGACGCGAGTCCGCGCAGCGAATGGCCGCTTGCCCCCGTCCCGCGTAGCCCGCTATCCCGGTGACCAAGGAGCAACTGTTCGCCTACCTCGCGACGGCCAGGCGCGCGGCCTGAGGATCGGCCCACCGGCAGGTCCAGTGCAGGTCCCCGGAGTCCGGGCAGGCCTGCCATGACCTGACCAGTCCGGTCCGGACCAGCCGGTCGAGCATGTCGGGCAGCTCCGTGGGGTGCGTTCCGCAGGCGCGCGTCATCTGGTCGAGTTCGGTCAGGCCGGAGCCAGTTTCGGGATCGGTATGTGCCGCGAGGTAGACAACGGCTAGTTGCAGCAGTGACCCAGTGGCCTCTGCCCCGGCCGGGGAGCCAGCGCGCAGCGCCCAGTCCGCGGCCTGCACACGGTCTGGGCGGGCTGGGGCCTGGCCGAGCACTGTGATGTCGAGCAGTTCGGCGACGACCTCGCCGGCGGAGCATGCGGGGGCGATACGCAGCCATCGCACGTGTTCCAACTCGTGCCACGGGCCGGGGCCGTTGAGACGGAGGCTGCGCGGGATGCCCTGGGGCAGCCGGACGTGCATGGTGGCGTTCATGCGCAGGGCGCACTGCAGAGCGAGCAGGCGTGCGGCGGGCGAGACACCTGGCGGAAGTGCGGCGGCCAGGTAGTTGAGCATTTCGCGTACGCGGGTCTGTTCA
>NZ_JBWHZP010000029.1:0-47848 GCF_056323165.1 Streptomyces sp. 3-6 | reverse complement strand
CAGGCCCTGATGTGCCTCGCCCGCCGCCGCGTCGACGTCCTGTTCGCCATGCTCCGCGACGGCACGTTCTTCCAACCTCACACCGCCCCCCAAGCCACCTGAAACATCACCGATCAACCGACCCGCCCCTTGACGAAAGAGATAGGGGCACCCCCCCGGGGACCGCACGACCCCGCCCACCGTGCGGTGGGCGGGGTCGCCGACGCCTCGGGGAGCGAGCGGCCGGGGTTACGGCAGGGCGTGGACGTGCGGGCCGACCGCGTTGGACCAGGCGTTGCCCGCCGTCGCGTCCCAGTTGGTGGACCAGGTCATCGCACCGCGCAGGCTCGGGTACGTCTTCGACGGCTTGAAGGTGCCGCAGTTGGTGCCCCGGGTCAGGCAGTCGAGGGCGTTGTTCACCACGGACGGGGAGACGTAGCCGCTGCCCGCTCCCCGGGTGGAGGCCGGGAGGCCGAGGCCCACCTGCGACGGGTCGAGCCCGTTCTCCAGCTGGATGCAGGCCAGCGCGGTCAGGAAGTCGACCGTGCCCTGGTGGTAGACCTTGCCGTCGCAGCCCAGCATGGAACCGCTGTTGTAGTACTGCATGTTGACGACGGTGAGGATGTCCTTCACGTTCAGTGCCGTGCGGAAGTAGGCGTTGGACGTCGACTGCATGTCGATGGTCTGCGGCGCCATGGTCAGGATCATCGACGGGCCGGCCTTCGCCGACAGGGCCCGCAGCGCCTGGGTCATGTAGGTGGCGTTGAGGCCGTTCTCCAGGTCGATGTCGACGCCGTCGAAGCCGTACTCCTGCATCACCGCGTACACCGAGTTCGCGAAGTTCGTCGCCGACGTGGAGTCGTTGACCGAGACGGTGCCCTTCTCGCCGCCGACCGAGATGATGACCTTCTTCCCGGCCGCCTGCTTGGCCCGGACGTCGGCCTTGAACTGGGCCTCGGTGTAGCCGTTCAGGCCGGCCGAGTCCAGGGTGAAGTCGACGGCACCGGGCGTGCCCGTGGCGTCCGCGAAGGCGACCGCGATGATGTCGTACTGGTCCTGGACGTCGGAGATGCGCTGCACGGCCGCGCCGTTGTCGAAGTTCTGCCAGTAGCCGGTCACCGCGTGCCGGGGCAGGTCACCGCCCCCGCCGCCGTCCTGGTCCTTGGTGCGGGCCGTGACCGCCGCCGACTTCGGGGACTCGCCGGCCGCGTTGCTCGCCGTGACCTGGAAGGAGTACGACGTGGAGGGGGCGAGTCCGGTCACGGTCGCCGAGGTGCCGGACACCGCCGTCACCTTCGTGCCGTCGCGGTAGAGGGTGTAGCCGGTCGCGCCGGACACGGTGTTCCAGGCCAGGGAGACCGAGGACGCCGTGGCGCCCGAGACGGCCAGCCCGCCGGGGGTGCCCGGGACGGTGGGCTCCGGTTCGCCGTCATCGCCGCCGCCCCCGTCGGGGCCGAAGACGGACAGGTCGTCGGCGTAGTACGGCTGCTGGCCGTACCAGCCGTGGGTGTAGACCGTCACCGAGGTGGTGCCGGAGCCGGTGGTGAAGCGGGTCGAGAGCTGCTTCCAGCTCGACGAGTCCGGGGTCCAGGTGGACACGTCCGTCGTGCCGGTACCGCTCACGCCCAGGTACGCGTAGCCGCCGCGCACCCAGCCGCTCAGCTGGTACGTGGAGTTCGGCTTGACGGCGACGGTCTGGGAGCAGCGGGCGTTGTCCTGGCCGGCCGGGGTGGCCTTGAGGGCCGCCGTGCCGCCGTGGACGGGGGAGGAGACGGTCGTGCCGCTGTTGGCCGAGCAGGTCCAGTTGCTCAGACCCGACTCGAACCCGGCGTTCCTGGCGTTGTTCACGTCGGCGGCCGAGGCCGGGCCCGCGCCCGCCCCCGCGAAGGTGAGGGCGAGGGCGGAGACGACGGCTCCGGCCCAGACGCGTCGGATGCCTTTGCTGCCTGTGATGCCTTTGCTGCGTCCGGTGCTGCGTGGGGCGCGGTCCACTGGGGGCCTCCGGTGGGGAGTGGGGGAGTGGGGGATTCGGGGAGTCGAAGGTGTCGGGGGAGTCAGGGGGGAAATCGGGGAGGAGTAAGGGTCGGTGGGGGGAGTGGCAGAGGGGAGGACGGGGGAAGTCCCGGTGAGAGAAGCGACGGAGGAGTGACGGAGAAGCGGGAGCGGGGGAGGACGGAGGAGTGGAAGCGAGGAGGACGGAGGAATGGAGGGGAGGGGCGGTGACGGTGACGGTGGCCGTCGTGGGTCCTGGGGCTACAAGTTGGTCCAGACCAATCGGCTTGTCAATGGGTTCGGGGCGACTCGGGTCCGGGAAATCCGGTGGGCGGGGGGCGAGTTCCGGCGTCGGGCGGGGGTTTCCGGTCAGGCCGGGTCGGGGGCGAGTCCCCGCCGGGGGCCGGTCAGGTCCGGGGAGGCCCTTCCGGGGTCCGGTCGGAACCTGGGCGAGTCCCTGCCGGGGTCCGGGTCGGGTTCTTGCCGGGCTCGGAGCGGGTGCCTGTCCGGTCGGGGCCGGTGTTCCTTCCGGTCCGGGGCGCTTCGGGGCGGGGGCCGGCCGGATCCGGGGCGCGTCCGGGTCGGAGCCGCGGCGGAACACACCTCTCCGCGCTCGGGCCGGGACCGGCAAGATGCTCTGCCTGCCCCGTTTTGGCGCGGCTTGTGCGGCACCAGTTGCCGTTCAGCTGACCAAACGCTGTTCTCCGGTCACAAAGCCGTGGTTACAGTGCTGAGGTAGTCACGCAGTGAAGTCACCAAGGTCCACCGGAGTAACAGCCGTCGGGCCGACGGGCAGGGGGAGAACGGGGAGCTGCGCGTGCCAACCGCCATTGCCGTGACCAGTGCCGACCTGGCGCTGCCGCCACACGACGACCGCACGCTGCCCGCCGTGGTGCTCCGGGACCTCGACACCCGGCCGCTCGACCGGCTCCTGAGCGACGTCCAGCTGCTCGTCGAACACCACGGGCACGTCATCGTCGTCTGCCCGCAGGCCGCCCCCGCCCGGGTCCTGCGCCGGCTGCACACCCTGCGCTCCCTGCTGGAGAGCGACCGGATCGCCTTCTTCCGGCCGGACCTGCCACCGCTCGCCGTCGCCGTCCTGGCCCGCCAGTTACGCCAGCTCGCCTCCTGCGACCTCGGCCCCGGGGTGCTCGCCTCCGCCGGCCGACTCCTCGTCCACTACCTGCACGCCGGGGCCCTGCTCGGCTCGGTCGCCCGCCTGGACCGGGTCCCCGTCAACCTCAAGCAGCACGCCAAGTCCTGGATGCCCGGCACCCAGTTCGCCGTCCTCGCCCACCCCCAGCCCCAGCTCGTCCGCCTCGGCCCGGAAGCGTCCCTGGAGGGGCCGGAGTTCGACACCTGGATGGTCACCGCCAAGGGGCAGCTCACCTCCGACTGGGTCACCGGCACCCTCGCCCCCGCCTGGAAGGTGCAGGGACTGCACGAGACCCCGCTGCCCGCCGCCTCTCCCGGCTGGTGGGGGACCGGGAAGCTGGTCGAGTTCTGCACCTTCCTGCCGGACCTGTCCGTGCTCTACCAGCTGGTCACCTCCGTGCGGCGCGGCACCTGCCACTGGTGCGGCATCGACGTCATCGGCGACCGCTGCGTGTTCTGCTCGGCCACCCCGCCCGCCCACGACGGCCCGCCGGGGGGCCACGCCTCCGGGCGGTCCCTCGCGAAGCGGTCATGAACCCCGCCCGCGCCCCCGCCCCGCCCGGACCGCGCGCCCGCCCGGCCCGCGCTCCGGAGCCGGCTCGCGCTCCGGACCCGGCCCGTGCCCCGGACCCCGCCCCGCACGGCCGGCCCCACCGCCCCCCGACCGACCACCGCACCCGGTCCCGACCGACCGCTCACCCCCCGATGAGGTTGCACGGTTCATGAACTCCCGTCAGCGCCGCGGCGTGATACTCCTCCTCCTGTCGGTCCTGTGCGCCCTCGGTGCCTTCGCCGGCGTGCTCTCCGTCATCAACGACGTGAAGTCCAAGGTCGGCCCCGAGGTCACCGCCTACCGGCTGAAGTCCGACATCGCGCCCTACACCGCGCTCCGCACGGGCCAGTTCGAGAAGATCCGGATGCCCGAGCGGTGGCTGTCCGAGAACGCCGTCACCGACCTCGACGACATCCGCGGCAAGATCGCCGTGACCACGCTGCGCGAGGGCTCCCTGCTGCAGAACGACATGATCGTGAACCAGCCCGCCCTCCAGCCCGGGCAGCAGGAGGTCGCCATCATGATCGACGCGGCGACCGGTGTGGCCGGCAAGATCACGCCGGGCTCCGCGGTCAACGTCTACGCCACCTTCGACGGCGAGCGCGACGGCGCCCCCGCCCAGTCGAAGATCATCGTCACCAACGCCAAGGTCCTCGACGTGGGCCGGATCACCGCCCTGGAACCCGACGAGACGGACCGGCGGCGCCGTCCCACCGACGCCGTCCCCATCACCTTCGCGCTGTCCGCCCTCGACGCCCAGCGCCTCACCTACGCCGAGTCGTTCGCCCAGCGGGTCCGCCTCGCGCTGGTCGCCCCCGGCGGCGACACCACCGTCCCCGAGCGGGACCGGACGTACGAACTCGCGAAGGACAAGTGAGAGCCGCATGCCCACGAGGATCCTCCCGGCAGTCGGCGACGCGGACGCGGTCCGTTCCCTCACCACACTGCTCAGCCAGCTCCCGGACGCCGAACCGGTGGCCCCGGTCGTCGACTCCACCCAGCTCGTCGACACCCTCGCGCGGCTGGCCGCCGAGTCCGTCGACGAACTGCCCGAGGTGGTGGTCGTCCACGAGCGGATCGGCCCCGTCCCCGCCCTGGAGCTGATCCGCGAGGTCGCCCTGCGCTTCCCCGCCGTGGGCGTCATCCTCGTCACCTCCGACGCGAGCCCCGGCCTCTTCCAGGCCGCCATGGACTACGGCGCCCGCGGCCTGGTCGCCCTCCCGATCGGCTACGAGGAACTCGCCAGCCGGGTGCAGGCCGTCGCCCAGTGGTCCACCGGCGTCCGCCGCCACCTCGGCTCGGGCACCGACGTGTTCACCGGGGCCGGCGGCCGGGTCGTCACCGTCAGCGGGGCCAAGGGAGGCGTCGGCACCACGCTGACCGCCGTCCAGCTCGCGCTCGCCGCCCAGGCGTCCGGCCGCGGCACCGCCCTGGTCGACCTGGACCTCCAGACCGGCGACGTCGCCTCCTACCTCGATGTCCAGTTCCGCCGCTCCGTCGTCGACCTCGCCGGCATCACCGACATCTCGCCCCGCGTCCTCGCCGACGCCGTCTTCCGCCACGACACCGGCGTCGCCCTGCTGCTCGCCCCCGCCGAGGGCGAACGCGGCGAGGACGTCACCGACCGGGCCGCCCGCCAGATCGTGAGCGCCCTGCGCTCCCGCTACGAGATCGTCGTCATCGACTGCGGCGCCCAGCTCGGCGGCGCGGGCGCCGCCGCCGTCGAGATGGCCGACACCGCGCTCCTCGTCACCACGCCCGACGTCATCTCGGTGCGCGGCGCCAAGCGGGCCGTCCGCATGTGGGACCGGCTGCAGATCCGCAAGGCCGAGGAGACCACCGTGGTCGTCAACCGGCACACCCGCTCCACGGAGATCCAGCCGGCGCTCATCCAGCGGATCACCGGCACCGCGGTCGCCGCCACCGCGGTCCCCGCCCACTTCAAGGAACTCCAGGCCGTGGTGGACGCCGGACGCGTCCACGAACTGGAGGCCAAGAGCGCCGTCAAACAGGCCCTGTGGTCACTGGCCGGCGAACTCGGCCTGGTCAAGGCCACCGAGGGCGCCCACCGGGCGGGCCGGCTGCGCGGAGACCGGGGCGCGGTCGGCCTCCGCCGCCGCAGGGAGCCGGGTGCACCGGGCCGGACGACATGACCGGGAGACAGGAGGCATGAGGATGCGGCACTCACCGCGGGCACGGCACCACACCGGCCGCCGGACCTCGGACCGGGGACAGGTCACCGTCGAGTTCCTCGGCATGCTGCCCACCATCCTGGTGACGCTGGTGGTGCTGTGGCAGCTCGTCCTGGTCGGCTACACGTTCTCCCTCGCGGGCAACGCCGCCGACGAGGCGGTACGGGCTGCGACCGCGGCCGCCCCCGGTGAGCGCGGCGGGCCCTGCCAGGAGGCCGGGCTGGACAAACTGCCCGGCGCCTGGCGGGGATCGGCGAGCGTGACCTGCGGCGGGGGCGGCGGATTCGTCACCGCCGACGTGCGGCTGAACGTGCCCGTCCTCTTCCCCGGCACGGCCTCCTTCCCCTTCGACGTGACGGGGCACGCCGGAGCCGTCGAGGAGGACACCGGTGACTGACATCGACCTGCCGCGGCGCCGCGGAGCGCACCGCGACCGGGGCCAGGCCGCCCTGGAGTACCTCGGCTTCCTGCCCGTCCTGCTGATCGTCGCGATGGCCGCCGTCCAGCTCGGCCTCATCGCCTACACCGCCCAGCAGGCCGGCACCGCCGCCCGCGCCGGGGCGCGCAGCGCCTCCCTCGACCGGGACGCCCAGACCGCCTGCTCGGCCGCGGTCAGCTCCTGGCTGGCGGATGGCACGGACTGCGGGGGAGGCGGCGGCGGTGACGAGGTCACCGTCACCGCCACGGTCGAGATCCCGTCGATCGTCCCCGGCTGGGACTTCGGCCCCGCCCGCCGCACCGCCACCATGCCCAGGGACCGCTGACCCGCGGGAACGGACCCCTGACCCCCACGAACAGGACGGAGCACCGGCCCCATGAGTCTGCGGGCACGCATCAACTCCCCGGAGGAGACCGGCAACCGGGGCGAGGACGGCCACCTGGTCGCCTCCTACCGGGCCAAGCTCCTGGAGGAGATCGACCTCGCGGAGATGAGTTCGCTGGCCGCCGCCGAACGCCGGGCGCGGCTGGAGCGGGTCCTCGGCCACATCATCAGCCGTGAGGGCCCCGTCCTGTCCACGGTGGAGCGCTCCCAGCTGATCCGCCGGGTCGTCGACGAAGCCCTCGGCCTGGGCATCCTCGAACCCCTCCTGGAGGACGCCTCCATCACCGAGATCATGGTCAACGGCCCCGACGCCGTCTTCGTCGAGCGCGGCGGCCGGGTCGAGCAGCTCCCGCTGCGCTTCGCCTCCCACGACCAGCTGATGCAGACGATCGAACGCATCGTCTCCACCGTCAACCGCCGCGTGGACGAGTCCAACCCCATGGTCGACGCCCGCCTGCCCTCCGGCGAACGCGTCAACGTCATCATCCCGCCGCTCTCGCTGACCGGCGCCGTCCTCACCATCCGCCGCTTCCCGCGCTCCTTCACCCTGCACGAACTCATCGGCCTCGGCTCGCTCGACGAGCACATGCTGTACCTGCTCGCCGGGCTGGTGCAGGCACGGTTCAACATCATCGTGTCCGGCGCCACCGGCACCGGCAAGACGACCCTCCTCAACGCCCTGTCCGGCCTGATCCCCGAGGGCGAACGCATCATCACCATCGAGGACTCCGCCGAACTCCAGCTCCAGCAGCCCCACGTCATCCGCCTGGAGTCCCGCCCGCCGAACGTCGAGGGCAAGGGCCGGGTCACCATCCGCGACCTGGTGCGCAACTCGCTGCGCATGCGCCCCGACCGCATCGTCGTCGGCGAGGTCCGCGGCGGCGAGTCCCTCGACATGCTCCAGGCGATGTCCACCGGCCACGACGGCTCCCTCGCCACCGTCCACGCCAACAGCGCCGAGGACGCCCTCACCCGCCTGCAGACCCTCGCCTCCATGTCCGACGTGGAGATCCCCTTCGTGGCCCTGCACGACCAGATCAACAGCGCCGTCGACGTCCTCGTCCAGCTCACCCGCTTCGCCGACGGCGCCCGCCGCATCACCGAGATCGCCCTCCTGGAGAGCCACGGCGGCGAACCGTACCGGCTGGCCACCGTCGCCCGCTTCAACGCGCAGCCGATGACGTCCGACGGCCGCATTTACGGCACCTACGGCCACTACCCGCTCCCGCGCCGCACCGCCGAACGCCTCTACATGGCCGGCCAGCCCCTGCCGCAGGCGTTCGGCGTCGCCCAGTCGCCCGACCAGCTCGCCACCCGAGAAGCCAGGTAGGAACCGCCCCCATGGATCTGCAGAACCTGATCACGCTGACCACCGGCGTCGCCCTGCTGACCTGCGTCCTCGCGGTCGTCGGCGTGCACTCCTACGCGACCGGCCGGGCCCAGCGGCAGGCCCTGGTCGACCGCCTCTCGGCCACCGGACAGATCCCCCTGCCCGGCCGCCGGCGCCACTTCCCCGGCCTCGACCGCCGGCTGCGCCGCACCCGGCTCGGCCGCACGCTGGAACTGCGCCTGCTCGCCACCGGACTGGACGTCACCCCCGGCGAGTTCACCGCCGCCATGCTCGCCACCGTCGCCGGACTCTGGCTCGTCGGCCAGGCCACCCTGGCGCCCTTCTTCGGCCCGCTCGCCGGACTCGTCGGCGTCTGGGCCGCCTGGCAGTTCCTCACCTGGCAGCGGCAGAAGCGCATCGAGCGGTTCATCAACCAGCTCCCCGAACTCGCCCGCATCCTCGCCAACGCCACCCAGGCCGGCCTCGCCCTGCGCACCGCCATCGGCATGGCCGCCGAGGAACTGGAGGCCCCGGCCGGCGAGGAACTGGCCAAGGTCGCCAACCAGCTCGCCATGGGCGCCTCCCTGGACGACGCCCTCGGCGAACTCGCCGACCGCCTCCCCTCCCGCGAACTCGTCGTCCTCGTCACCACCCTCGTCCTGTCCAACCGCGCCGGCGGCCAAGTGGTGAGCGCCCTGCGCAACCTCACCGAGACGCTGGAGGAACGCAAGGAGACCCGGCGCGAGGTCCGCACCCAGCTCTCCCAGGTGAGCATGACGTCCTACGCCGTTCCCGCCCTCGGCATCGGCTCGTTGTTCCTGATGAACGGCGTGAAGGACGGCGCCCTGGAACGCATGACCGGCTCCCCCGTGGGCCAGACGGCGGTGATCGTCGCCTTCGGGCTGTACGCCGTCGGGTTCCTCCTCATCCGCCGCCTGTCCCGCATCGACGTCTGACCGCCGAAGGAGGCTGACCGACATGGCACTGCTGCTCGCCCTCCTCATGGGCCTCGGCGTCTGGGGCGTCTTCGCCGGCATCCGCATGTACCGCGCCGAGGCCAAACTGCCCGGCGACCTCGTCCTCGCCCTGGAGGTCGGCGCCACCCGCACCGGCGCCGTCGACTCCCTCGTCGACCGCATGGGCATGCGCTACGCCCCCGCCGTGCTGCGCCTCATGGGACCCAAGCAGGTCGCCAAGTACCGCCGGAAGATCGACCTCGCCGGCAACCCCGGCGGCCTCACCATCGACCGCTACGCCGCCCGCCGCGCCGTCTACGGCGCCCTCGGACTCACCGGCTTCCTGGTCTTCCTGCTGCGCGGCCAGCCCTTCGTGGCCCTGCTGCTGCTCGCCTTCGGCGCGTTCTGGACCGAGGTCGGCATCTGGTCCGCGATCCGCATCCGCAAGGACGTCATCGAACGCACCCTGCCCGACTTCCTGGACGTGCTCGCGGTCGTGGTCAGCGCCGGCCTCGGCTTCCGCCAGGCCCTCGACCGCGTCTCCTCCCGCTACGAGGGGCCGTGGGCCGACGAACTGCGCATCACCCTGCGCCAGATGGACCTCGGCATGAGCCGCCGCCAGGCCTTCGCCGAACTGCGCCGCCGCAACGACTCCGAACAGGTCGCCATGTTCGTCACCGCCCTCCAGCAGGGCGAGGAACTCGGCGCGCCCATCGTCGACACCCTGGTGTCCCTCGCCAAGGACATGCGCCGCACCGACGCCCAGAACGCCCGCCGCAAGGCCGCCCGAGCGGTCCCCAAGGCCACCATGATGATCACCACGTTCATGGTCCCGGCCACCATGATCCTCCTCGGCGCCGGCCTGATCCTCGGCTCCGGCACCGACTTCGGCTCCCTCACGGGCGAGTAGGAAAGGGGCCGGTGCCATGACGACGACCAGGGAACGCGCGGCCCGCCTGCGCCGCCGCCCGCGCTCCGCCGAGATCACCACCCCGCCCGCCGGCACGGTCCTCCCCGACCACGCCCGCACCGGCGCCCCCGACGTCCCGGTCACCTCGGCGACACCCCGGGTGCCCGGAGCCGGGGCGGGGGCGGCGCGGGACACGGGCGTGCCCGGGGGAGAGGCGGCGGCTCCTGGCGGGGTCGTACCGGAGGTAGAACCGGGGACGGCTTCTGGCGGGGGCGTGCCCGGGGGAGAGGCGGCGGCTTCTGGCGGGGGCGTGCCCGGGGGAGAGGCGGCGGCTTCTGGCGGGGGCGTGCCCGGGGGAGAGACGGTGGCTTCTGGCGGGGGCGTGCCCGGGGAAGCCGCCCGCGTGGCCGAGGGCGGGCCGACGCCTGCCGCTCCCCGAGCGGCGCAGGCGCCGCCCCCCGGCACCGGGGCGGCGGGCCCTGCCCCCACCGTCGACCTGCAGATCAACGCCCTCCAGGCCCTGTGCCGGCAGGTCTTCGGCTTCCGCCTGGCGATGATCGCCCTGGCCGCCCCCGCCGCCCTCCTCAACGCGGGCCCCGGCTGGGGCACCCGCCTCGTCGCCCTCGCCGTCGTCGTCACCTTCATGGCGTCCTACGCCCTCTTCCGCGACTGGGAACGGTTCGGTCCCCTCCTCCTGCGCCACCCCACCCTGCTCGCCCTGGACACCCTCCTCGGCGCCCTCCTGCTGGTCTCCGCGGGACCCGAGTCCACCCTCGCCTACGTCAGCGTCTGCACCCCGCTGCTGGCCGGCCTGATCTACGGCTGGCGCACCGCCGCCGTCTTCGCCTCCCTCCAGGGCGTCGTCCTCCTGCTGGTCCACGCCACCCTCCAGGACGCGCCGACGGCACCGGCGGAGACCCTGCTCCTGCCCGGCCTGTGCGTCATCGCCGGCGCCGCGGGCTCCTCCCTGCGCCAGCTGCTGCTCCGGTTCGGCGCGGCGACCCGCGCCCTCACCGACATGCGGGCCCGCCTCGCCGTCACCGAGGCGGTCGGCGCGGAACGGGCCCGCCTCGCCCGGGAGATGCACGACTCCGTCGCCAAGACCCTGCACGGCGTCGCCCTCGCCGCCGACGGCCTCACCCGCTCGGCGGACGCCCCCGACGTGGACGCCGCCCGCGTACGGCAACAGGCCGCCCTCGTGGCCCGCTCCGCCCGCCGCGCCGCCGCCGAGTCCCGCGAACTCCTCGCCGACCTGCGGCGCGAGGCCGACCCGGACCAGGGCACCGACGTGCTGGCCGAACTCGCGGCGCGCACCGACGACTTCCAGGCCCGCACCGGACTGACGGCCACCTACCGGACGACCGGTGACGGCACCGCCCCACCCGTCCCCCCGGCCGTCGCCCGTCAGCTCCTCACCATCGCCGCCGAGGCCATGGAGAACGCCCACCGTCACGCCGGCGCCACCCGGGTCGAGGTCCTGGCGGGCATCCACGGCGACCTGCTCCGCATCAGCGTCCACGACGACGGCCGCGGCCTCCCGCCCGGCACCGACCTGCAACACCTGCGCCGCTCCGGGCACTTCGGGCTCATCGGCATGGTCGAACGGGCCGCATCCGTCGGCGCCCGCATCCGCATCGGCCGGGGCACCCGCACCCACGGCACCGAAGTCCGCCTGGACCTTCCCCTGGCCGCCCTGACGACCACGTCCCGGGGGGCGACGACACCATGACCGCGCCGCCCGCGCCGCCCCGCACCCCACGCCACCCCCGCAGAGGAGGCCGCACCGTGCAGCCGCCGCCCAGCCCCTTCCCCCCTGTCCCCCCGCCCCCCGCCCTCCGGGTCGTGGTGGCCGACGACAACCCGGTGGTCCGCGCCGGCCTCACCGCCCTGCTCTCCGACCGCGACGACATCACCGTCGTCGCGGAGGCCGCCGACGGCCACGCAGCCTGCGAGGCCGCCCGCGCACACCGCCCCGACGTCGTCCTCCTGGACGTCCGCATGCCCGGCGTGGACGGCATCTCCGCCCTGCCGTACCTGGTGGACATCGCCCCGGTCGTGATGCTGACGTACAGCAGGGAATCGGAGATCGTCCAGGAGGCCCTGCGCCGGGGAGCGGGCGGCTACCTCGTCCACGGCGAGTTCACCGCCGACCAACTGGTCACCGCCGTACGCGACATCAGAACCGGCCGCGCGCACTTCACCCCCACGGCGGCGGGCGCCCTGCTGGCCCAGCTGCGAGAGAGTGGCGGCGGGGGGAACGCCGGCGCGCTGCCGGACGACCTGGGTGCGGCGAGTGCGACTGCACACGAGTCCCCCGCATCGGGCAGTCGCGATGCCGGATCCCAACAGGGCGACGGATTCCGCACTTTAGGCAGAGTCTCGCCCCCCTTCTCGCCTACTTCTGCGGAAAACCTTTCGCAACTGCAACCGGATGTGGCACAGTCGACGTCCGGGTGGACAAGCGGCCTCCCGGCCGCCCCCGACAGGTCGAAGTACCAACTGAGCGCCAGGGAGGCGGAGATCATGGACCTCATCGCATCCGGCATGACCAACCAGCAGATCGCCGCCGCCTGTTTCATCAGCGAGAAGACGGTCAAGAACCACATCAACCGCATCTTCGCCAAGCTGCACAGCACCAGCCGCTCCCAGGCCGCCGCCAAGTGGCTCGGCACGGCTCCCGGCTCCGGCCGAGGGGTGGGGTGACCTGCGATGCGGGCAGCCACGACGAGGAACCGACGCCGCGTTTGGGCCCGGGTTTGGGCCCAGGGGCCCTCTGGCGCATCCGGAAATCCGCCGTACGTTGCTCATGTCGAACGCGGCCCCGCCGAGGAGGCCGCCATCGCGTCAGCCGGAGGGGAACAGCATGAGCAACTGGATCAACACCACGGTCACGTACCTCCAGTCCCGCGCGGCCCGCAACGACAAGGGCCAGACCGCGGTGGAGTACCTGGGCATCATCGCGGTGGTCGTGGCGATCGTGCTGGCGATCACGGGGACCGAGATCGGCGACACCATCTTCACCGCGATCACGGACAAGGTGAACGAGGTCATTGGCGGCTGATGCGGCCCCGCAAGGGCGGCGACGCAGGGCAGGCTTTCCCCATCTACCTCACGGTGGTGGGGGGCCTGCTCTTTCTCGCGCTCGCGTTCTTTGCGGTCGGTCAGGCTGCCGCGAACCGGAATGGTGCGCAGACGGCCGCTGATGCAGCGGCCCTGGCGGCGGCTCAGGAAAGGCGGGACCAGCTGGCGGACGAGTGGGTGGAGAACCTCGTCGATCCGGCTGAATGGCAGGCGATCCTCAACGGCGACGCACCACCGTCCGACGCGCCGTGTCAGCGCGCTGACCAGCTAGCGGGTCAGAACGATGCCGGCGTGCTGCTCTGTGAATCGCTGGGGTTGCTCGAGTACAAGGTCGAGGTGCGTACCAACAAGCCTGTGGGTGATTCCATCGTTCCTGGTACGGAGGACGAGTACGCCACAGCGACCGCCCACGCGGTGCTCGACGCCCGTTGCACGTTCGACCTCGCCGCCGGCGATGGTGACACCCTGCCCGCGCTGAACTGTGATGGTGACGTCTGGGAGCTCGACCCGGAGGATCCGGGAGAACTGCTCCCAGAGCCTCACGACCTTTTCGACGTCCACCTGGCCGACTGACGAAGCGAACGACGAGCGATGAAGGAATCGAAAGCATGAGCATGCGGATCACCAGGAAGGCCCGCAGGGGGATGGTCGTGCTGACCGCTGCGGCCGCACTGGCCATGGGTGTGGCCGGGTGTGGTGGAGGAAGCGATGACGACAAGAAGCCGAAGGCCTCTGCTTCGACTTCCAAAGAGAGCGGTGGACAGCACGGCACACAGGAGGGCGAGGCGCAGGAACTCCTGGCGGAGTTGAGGGGCTCCAGTGGTCTGCTTCTGCAGATCACATCCGCTGAGCGTGATTCCGGTGGGTTCGTGACCATCAGCGGTACGTTGAAGAACGACGGAGCCCAAAGGGTCACGGTGCCCGCGTCAGTACGTGGAAGCGAGACGGAGATTCGCCGACACGGCATGTCTCTGGGTGGTGCCACTCTGGTCGACAGCAAAACCAAGAAGCGCTACTACGTACTACGAGACACGGATGGCCGACCACTGACGACCACCGGATTCACCTCGCTCAAGGCAGGGGAAACTCTCGCTGTCTTCATGCAGTTCCCCGCGCCACCGGCGACCACCTCGGAAGTGACCTTCCAACTGCCGACCTTCTCCAGCGGCACCATTCAGATTTCCGGGTGAGGCGGTCATGAACCGTATGCGACCCCGGTCAGCACCTTCGCGTTGTGGCCTCGTGCTGACGACGACCTCGTTCCTGATCGCCACAAGCGTGTACGGCGGCCTGTCCGCCCACGCAGACGACGGCCCCAGTGTCCCTCCGGGCACCGAGGCGTCGGCCTCCGCCCCCGTGAAGGTGGACGGGAGTGACCCGGACCTGAAGTTGCCGGAGGGCGCCACCCTGGCCGCGGCCAAGGTCCTCGACATCAAGCAGGTCGTCGAGGACCAGAGTGGTGACGAGCGGCGCGAGGACACCAACTCCGACGTGAAGTTCGCGCTCCAGGCCGAGGTGCTGTTCCCCAAGGACAGTGCCAAGCTCGGTGCCCGGGCCAAGTCCCGCATCTCCACGATCGCCCAGGAGATCAAGGCGCAGAACGCGACGAAGATCCGTGTCTTCGGCTTCACGGACAACCTCGGTTCCTCCGCGCACGGCGACGTCCTGTCGCGCAAGCGGGCGAACGCCGTGCAGAGCGTGCTGGACCAGGAGCTGAACGACTCGAACGTCACCTACGAGGTGCGAGGTTACGGCGAGCAGTACCCCATCGCCGACAACTCCACCGAGGCGGGCCGCAAGAAGAACCGCCGGGTCGAGGTCTCCTTCCCACGGGAGGAGAACAAGGCCTCCTAGCCACGTCGTCACCGGCCGGCGCGGCGGCGGCCCGCGCCGCCCGGTCGGGCCGGGATGCACACGGCGGCCGACCCGCCGTGTCACGTTCTCCACCCGACGGCGGTGACGCCGCCGGACCTTCCGCCCCCGTCGTCACTTCGGGCAGCTCTTTGGGTCCTCGGGCCCATGCCACCCCGTCATCCCCTCCCTACGCTCGCCCTGACATGAACGCGACCTTCCTGCGGGGAGGTGAGGGGAAGTGGGCATGGCGTCGGCGGGGGGAGTGACGGGGGCGGGCGGCTTCGGGGGAGTGTCCGGGACCGGGACCACGAGGCCGTCCGGGGCGGATGGCGGGCGTCGCGGGCTGCCCCGGCCGCTCGCCACGGCGCTGCTCCTCGTCCACACGCTTTTCGCCCTCACCGTGCTGGGCGGTCTGGGCGTCCTGCTCACCGCGAGCGCCTACGACCGCCTCGACGGGGGCCTCCTCGCCCTGACCGCCTACGGCGCCGCTCCCGGCGTGCTCGGCTGGTGGCTGGCCCGGCGCACCTGGGAGGGCGGGCCGCGGGTCCGGGCGGGTCTGGCCGGGGTGCAGGTCTGGTTGATCCTGGGCGCCGTCGCGAACATCGCCGACGGGTCGTCGAAGGGGTTCGGCCAACTCCTCCTGCCCGCCCTGATCCTGTACTTCCTCACGCGGCGGGAGAGCCGGGACTGGTACCGCCTCGCCGACCCCGAGCGGGCGGTCCGCACCCCCTTCTCCCTGCGCCGGATGATCCGCTGGGGACGGCGTGACGAGGGACAGACGGCCGTCGAGTACGCGGGCCTGGTCGCGGTCGTCGCCGCGATCATCGCCGCGCTGCTCGTCAGCGGCCTGGGCGGGCAGATCCTGTCCGGCATCCAGGCGGAGATCTGCCGGGTCACCGGTACCGCCTGCCCGGCGCCCGGAACCGGACCGGGCGGCGACGTCACCGCCGGCGACGACACGACGAACGGCGGCACCGGCGGAGACGGCAGCGGAGGAGACCGCACCGAGGGAGACGGCTCCGGCGACACCGAGGGCGGCAGTGCCACCGGCGGCTCAGCCGGCGGAGAAGGAGGCGCCCAGGGAGGCGGCGACGAGGGAGGCGGCGAAGGCGGCCGGTCCGGCACCGGCGGAACCGGCGCCGGAACAACGGGCGGCGGCGAAGGCGGCGGAACGGGCACCGGGAACACGAGCGGTGCCCCCGGCGGCGGCGCCGAGGGGACCAGCGGGGGGAACACCGGCGGCGCCCCCGGCGGTGAAGCCGGCGAAGCCTCCGACGGCGGCGCCTCCGACGGTGCCGCCTCCGAGGGCGGCACCCCGGAAGGCGCCCCCGCCGACCCAGCCGCCCCTCCCGTGGACCCGGCCGACCCCGTGGCCGCGCGGGACGAGATCGACGAGCCCCCCTACGAGGAACCGGCCGCCCGGAGCAGCGGGGACGGAGAAGGGGCCGGTGACGGGGACGACGAGGGCTGCTTCTCCGGCTTCGGGGCGTTCTTCGGCTGCGCCGGGGACCAGCTCGGCCAGGTCGGCGGGGGCCTCTTCGTCGATGGCATCTGGGGGGACCTGACCGGCATCTGGGACGTCGTCACCAACCCGGTGGATACGTGGAACGGCCTGATGGACTACGGCAGTTCCCTCGGCAGCGACTGGTGGAGCGACTCGGCCGGTGCCCGTCAGAAGTGGGACGACGGCGACTACCTCGGGGCGATCCTCGGCTGGGGCGGGGCCTCGCTGAACACGGGCGGCACCGTCCTCTACGACGCCTTCATCGGCGACGACGTGGCCGACCAGTGGAACAGCGGCAACCACACCCGGGCCGTCACCACCGTCCTGTGGAACGTCGGCTCCGTGTTCATCCCCGGCTACGGGGGAGCCAAGGTCGCCGAGAAGGTCGGGGCGCTCGGCAAGCTCAGCCGTCTCACCGACGACGCGGCCGAAGCGGCCCAGGACGCGCGACGCGCGGCCGAGGCAGGCGACCTGGACGCGCTGGAGGACGCGGCCCGGCGCGCCGACGAGGCCGCCGACGAGGCCGAGGACGCCGCCCGCAGGACGGGCTGCACGATCGCCGCACCCCTCCGCCCCGCCCCGTACGGCCACGAGGCCGACGGCGGCCCCACCACCGCACGCCCCCCGAACCCCGGCACCGACCCCGGCACCGACAACGGCCCGCTCGGCGGTCCCGGCACCGACTCCGTCCGGCTCGGCGGCCCCGACACCGGAATCGGCCTGCCCGGAGGACCCGGCACCGGGACCACCGTGCTGGCCGCGGCACCCGTCGCCGTCGCCGACGTCCCCCACATCGTCCTGGCCCAGGGCGGCTGCGACGAGGAGGCGAAGGAGGAGGCCCGCCGGGCCCGGGAGCACGCGCGGGCGGCCTACCTCGAACGCAAGCGCGCCGAGGAGCCCGGCCGGGCCCAGGAGGCGCTGGCCGACAAGAAGCAGTGGCCCGCGCCCCGGCACGGCGACACCGCCGACCCGCGCAACTACAACCCGCCGGACTGGGCCGCCGACCTGAGTCCCCGGACCTACGGCGACGCCGACGGCGGCGACGGCTTCTGGGCGAGCCGGGACCGCAATCCGGCACCCACCTGGCGGAACGAGTCCTGGCTGCGCTACCAGGAACAGGTCACCGGCACCGAGCGCGGGTACGAGTACGTCGTCCCGCACACCGATCCGGACGTGCCGGACGTGGAGTTCGACGGCTGGGACTCCTCGCGCCAGACCTTCCTGGAGGCCAAGAACGGCTACGACAGCTTCCTCACCGCCGACCGCACCGAACTGACCCCCTCCGGCCGGGAGCGCCTGCTGGCGGAGGCGCGCCGGCAGACCGAGGCGGCGCGCGGCAAGGGCCTCGAGTGGCACTTCTCCAACGAGGAGGTGGCCGACGCGGCCCGGGACGCCTTCGAGGACGCGGGACTGGACATCGAGGTCGTCCACACGCGGCCCGGGCCCGTGGCCGGCGAGCGGAAACCGGGGGCGTTCGACTGACGGGACAGGCGCGGCGAGCGCCCAGAGGTGGAAGCGCCCGAGCGCCCTAAGGTGGGAAGGTCCGAGCGTCCGGGCGGGGACGTCCGGTCCGCTGAGGACGTCCGGTCCGCGGGAGAAGGGGACGGCAGGGTATGCGACGCGTGGTGCGGGGCTTCTGGGGCCCACGGCGGGAGTCCGCGGAGGCGCTCGCCGAACGGTGGAGCACGACCCTGCTCCAGTTCGCCCGACTCCTCCCCGCCGCACCCCGACCACCGGCCGCAGGTGCCCCGTTGGCTCCAGGCGCCCCGTTGACGACCTGGCGGACCGTCCCCGCCGCCGGTGACGGCCGTCCCTCCGAGACCGTCCGCCTGCCGGACCCCGCCGACGCCGGGACCGCCGGCGCCGACCCGGCCGGTGATCTCCGTCGGACCCTGCTCCGGGCGGTGCGCGCCGCGCAGGAGGCCGACGGGTGGTCGGCGGCGGACGGCACCTCGCTCCGCCTGCTGGCGGACACCGCGGAGGGCTGGAAGATCGAGCTGGCCGGGCTGGCGGGCGGCACACCGGAGTTCCTGCTCCAGTCGCTGGTGGCCACGCTGGTCGCGCCGGACGGCGTGCCGCTGCCCGACGCCGGTCTGCTGACCGCCGTCGTCGAAGCGTGGGACCCGGACCACGGGGACGCCGGCGACCGGGCCGTGACCGCCGCCCTGAAGAAGGAGGCGGGCTTCAAGGTCGGCACGCCGTCCGTGGGTCCGGTGACCTACCTCTCCCCGGGGCGCGCCGCCCGCGTCCCCGAACCGTGGGCGGCGCGGGGCCGGCGGCTGTCCGGCGGCGGCCTGCTGCTGGAGGTCGCGGACCCCGGGGACACCGCCGAGGTCGTCCGCGCCTACCGGGACCTGAAGGACGCCGGCGCCCTTGAACCCCTGCCCCGCCCGCTGGACAGGCCCGTCCTGTGACGTCCCGCCGCGGCGAGCCCTTCGACCCCGACCGGGCCCGTGCCGACCTGGAGGCACGGCTGGCCGAACCCCTCCCGGCGTCCGGCCCGGCGGTCGCGGAGGGGGACCCGGTCACCGGGGAGTGGGCGGCGACCCGGGGCGAGGGCTTCCTGGTCGTCCCGCTCTGGGAGGGCGACTGGCTCACGGGCGTGTACGGGCGGGAGTGGAACACCGCCGAGGAGGCCGCCGAGGCCCGGCTGCGCGCCCTGGTGGCCCGGCTGGACGCCCGCTGGGGCGAGCACCGCACCGTGAGCATGCGCCTCCCCCTGCTCCGGCCGGACGCCCCGCTCCCCGAACCCCTGCGGACCCTGGCCCGCCTGGACTGCTACGGCGACCTCACCGTGTGGGGGCCGGTGCCCGTGCCCCCGCCGGCCGGGCCCCGCTGGGTCGCGGTCTCCCTCAACCAGTCCGACGGGGACGCCCCGATGACCCTGGTCGGCGTGGTCAGCGCCCGCCCGGTGACGGAAACCCGGGACGACGACTGACGCCCCCGGCACCGCCGGGCGCCCCCTCACCGTCGAGGGAACCGTCCGACGTCCTCGCCACCCCCGGCACCGCGCCAAGCCCCCTCACGCTCCCCGGCACCGCCCGGCGCCCCTCACGCTTCCCCCGATCCCTCGAACGCCACGACCGTCACCCGCGCCCCCACCCGCAGCCCCCACCGTTCCATGGCACCGGCCTCCGCCTCCAGGACGTGCCGGGCCCGCAGTCGGGGCCGCCCCAGCCGTCCCGGCGGCATGGTGCGCACGGCGAGGACGCGCAGGCGCCGGTCGAGGTAGGCCACGTCGATGGGCATGCGCATCCGGAAGGTGTGCACGCTCCCGGCCGGGGACAGCAGCATCGCGCCGTCGACCGCGTCCCGCCCCAACAGCCCCCGCGTACGCGCCCGGTAGGAGCAGGCCAGCTCCAGCGGCACCCGCACCGGCTCGACCCTCCCCTCATCCTGCTCCCGCCCCAGGATCTCCAGCTCGCCCCGCCCGTCCCGCCAACGCCCCACCTCTGCCGCCCTCTTCCCGCTCTCCCACCGCACCGTCCCGGCGGACTCCGGTCCTTCCGCAGGGCCACTCTGCCGAACGGCACGGGTGCCGGTGGGCGGCCCGCGAAAACCCGTTTGCCCGTTCGTCCCGGTCCGGGTAGGAACAGCCCATGACGACACTCGGCGCGGTGCTCCGCCCCCAGCTGCCCCCCGAACGCCTCCGCTCCGTCGCCCGCGCCGCCGACGAGGCCGGGCTCGACGAACTGTGGCTGTGGGAGGACTGCTTCCTGGAGGGCGGCCTCACCAGTGCCGCCGCCACCCTCGCGTGGACGGAGCGGGTGCGGGTCGGCGTCGGGCTGCTGCCGGTGCCGCTGCGGAACGTGGCGCTCACCGCGATGGAGGCCGCCACCCTGCACCGCATGTTCCCCGGACGGGTGACGCTCGGCGTCGGGCACGGGGTGCAGGACTGGATGGGGCAGGTCGGTGCGCGGGTCGCGTCACCCCTGACGCTGCTCCGGGAGCATCTCGACGCCCTGCGCGCCCTGTTGCGCGGCGAGCGGGTCACGACCGAGGGGCGGTACGTCCGACTCGACGGCGTGGCCCTGGACTGGCCGCCGGAGGCCGACGACGTCGGGGTCCTCGCCGGCGGCACCGGACCGCGCACCCTCCGGCTCACCGGAGAGGCCGCCGACGGCACCATCCTCACCGCGAACACCTCCGCCGACGGCGTGCGCCGGGCCCGCCGACTCGTCGACGAGGGACGCGCGGAGGCCGGACGCGCGGGGGAGCCGCACCGGATCGTGGTGTACCTGCTCACCGCCACCGGCCCCGGGGCCACCGAGCGGCTGCACGCCGAACTGGCCGCCGAGGGCGCCGCCCCCGGCGCGGACCTGGGCGTCGCCGGGGACGCCGGTGCGGTGGCGAGGGAAGTGCGGCGACTCGCCGAGGCCGGTGCGGACGCGGTGATCCTGCAGCCGACGGCGGACGAACCGGACCCGGAGGGGTTCATGCGGTTCGCGGCACGGGACGTGGCCCGGGAACTGCCGGACCGGACCACCGACACCACCGACACCGCCGACACCGCCGACGTACCCGAAGCACCCGACGGAGCCTGATCCCACGTCACCGGCCCAGGAGCCCAGGAGCCCATCAGTCCACGCGGCCGAGAAGAGTGAGGGGAGAACGAAGACGATGACCGGGCAACCACCCCGACCGCCTTCACCTTCGCCTTCTCCTCCGCCGGGCACGCCCTCCCGGTCGTCACCGCGCCGTGGCACCGGCCAATACTGCCGCTCGTTCGAGGAGTTGGTCACCGAGGGGGCCACCGTGCCCACCGAGGGATGGGACTTCTCCTGGTTCGAGGGGAGGGCCACCGAGGCCCGGCCCTCCTGGGGCTACGCGCGGACCCTGGCCGGACGGCTCGGCCGGGCGGAGGCCGTGCTCGACATCCAGACCGGCGGTGGCGAGGTGCTCGACTTCGCGCTCGCCAACGTCCCGCCCTCCCGTCGGCCGTCCGTCCCGTCCTCCGTCCCGCCCGGCGCGACCGGCACCCGGCGCCCTCCTGGGCGTCCCCGGCCCCCGCTCGTCGTCGCCACCGAGGGGTGGCCCCCCAACGCCGCCCGGGCCACCGCCCTGCTGCGGACCCGGGGCGTCGCGGTCGTCACCTCGGCCGAGGACGCGCCGCTGCCCTTCGCCGACGGCGCCTTCGACCTCGTCGTCAGCCGCCATCCCGTCGTGCCCCCGTGGACGGAGATCGCACGGGTGCTGGAACCCGGGGGGACGCACCTCGCCCAGCACGTCGGTCCCGGCAGTGCCCGGGAGCTGGTGGAGCACTTCCTGGGACCGCAGCCGGACGGACGGAGCAGTCCCCGGCACCCCGACCGGGAGCGGCGCGCCGCCGAGGAGGCCGGGCTGAAGGTCGTGGGGCTGCGGGCCGAACGGCTGCGCATGGAGTTCCACGACATCGCGGCCGTCGTGCACTTCCTGCGCAAGGTGGTCTGGATGGTGCCGGACTTCACCGTGGAGCGGTACCGGCCCCGGCTGCGGGAGCTGCACGAGCGGATCGAGGCCGAGGGGACGTTCGTCACCCACAGCAGCCGGCACCTCGTGGAGGCCCGCCGGACCGTGGGGGCCCGCCGGAGGGTCTGACGCCGTCGGCCGCCGGGTGTCCGCATCGTTATGCACCCGGGCTCGCCTTCTCGTCCCCCTGTCACGTACCTTCGGACCTGGTCATTCGCGTGAGCAAAGCTGCGCGGGGTGGTACCGCGCAGTGGAGGGGGCTGCGCGGTGCCCGACCACCGCCCCCGGCCCCGGCCTCTGCCCGGCCCTCGCGCCCCCGACCGCCCGGGTCTCCTGCCCCGGCCCTCGCCCCTGTCCCGTACGGCGCCCGGCACCGCCCCGACGGCACCAGCCCGGCGGTCTCAGCCCCGACGGCACCCAGCCCCGCCGAACCGCCCCCTCCCCTTCCCTCCCCTCCGCCCTCTCCCGCCCTCCCGGCGTCACCCATTCCCGCTCACCCGCCTCATCCGCCTCTCCCGCCCCGTCGGGTCAAGACGGCGTGTCGGGTCGGGTCACTCATCCGGGGGACGGCCGGAAGATTGATGGCGGGGAAGGCCGAAGACGCCACATCCGTCACAGTGACCTCACATCGCCAGCAACTTCCCAGGTGAAGGCACTGTTCCCACAGGAAATCGGCCAGACGAACGGCCTGAATCGCTCATTCCGCGACCACCGGGGCGTCGCCGGATGAATTCGGAGAGTAGTTGTGGCACGCCGATGGGCGCAGCATCACTTACGAAGGGTTATGGTGGAAACCCCCCCTCGGGCCGGTCCGTCTCCCCCCCACGGACCGGCCCGTTTTTTGTGCCCGCATCCGGGGCCGGCCCTCCGCCCACGTCCCGGAGGCCGACAGCACCCCCGGCGGCCCGTCACCCGAGGCCCCGGCGCGGCGCCCGTCCCCCACACCGCGCCCCGTCCCCGCAAGTCCACCGCCCCCCGCTCCCGCCCCCTCGCACCGCGCCACCACACCCCTCACCCCCCGGCCGCCCCCGCTCCCCTCACCCCCCGCCCGCTCCCCGCACCCCCCGGAAGGTGTCCGGGTCCCGCGTCCGTGGCTAGAGTCCCCCGCATGTCGAACGAGTACCCGGCTCTGCCCGCCCGGCAGCCCGGCCGCACCGGCGAGGCCGCTCCCTGGCCGCATCCCCCGCAGTACGCGTACCCCCCGCAGTACGCGCACGGTCCGCAGTCGCCCGGCGGCATGCCCGCCGCCGTGCGGGCCGCCCAGGTGGTGATCTTCGTGCTCGCCGGGCTCGGGGTGGTGCACAGCTCCCTCGTCGGCGCCTTCTCCGGCGCCGAGGCCGCCGGGCGGGCCTTCGCGCCCTACCTGACGGCCTGGGTGCTGCTCGTCCTGGCGTTCCTGTTCCGGTCCGCGGGGCGCGGTGTCCGGGTCGCCGCGCTGGTGCTCGGCTCGGTGCAGATCGTGCTCGCGCTCGGCGGGGCCGTGCGGGGCACGCCGTTCGGCATCCTGCCCCTCGCGGGCGCCGTCGCCGTCGTGGTCCTGCTCGGCCAGGGCTCGGCGGGGGACTGGTTCCGGCGGCACGGCGCGCGGTGAGGGCGCGGTGAACCCGCGGTGCCCGGGCAACGGCCGTCCCACCGCGGGCTTTACGGCAGCCCGCCCGCACGGGGGTAGGCTTCGCCCCCTGGGGGACCGCCATACGGACAGGGGCCGCCCGCGACCACGACCGGGTCGCCATGCCGCGGACCCGCGGCGGGGCGCCGCGCCTGTCCGATCCGTACGGAGGGGCTGACGATCACGTGAACCTGCGCGACAAGCTGCGCGGCCTGCTGGTCAGGCTGTACGCGCGCCGGGTGGAAGGCCACCTGGACACCGCTCAGGTGCCCAAGCACATCGGCGTCATCATGGATGGCAACCGCCGGTGGGCCAAGGCCGCGGGGTCCAGCACCGTCCACGGTCACCGCGCGGGTGCCGACAAGATCGAGGAGTTCCTCGGCTGGTGCAGCGAGACGGACGTCGAGGTCGTCACGCTCTGGCTGCTGTCGACGGACAACTTCGACCGGCCCGAGGAGGAACTCGTCCCCCTGCTCGGCATCATCGAGGACGTGGTCCGCAGCCTCGCCGCCGACGGCCGCTGGCGGGTGCACCACGTCGGCACCCCCGACCTGCTGCCCGCCGGGATGCAGACCACCCTCAAAGAGGCCCAGCAGGCCACCGCGCACGTCGACGGCATAGTGGTCAACGTCGCCATCGGCTACGGCGGCCGTCAGGAGATCGCCGACGCCGTACGGTCCATGCTGCTGGAGGAGCACGAGAAGGGCACCTCCCTGGCGGAACTCGCCGAGGCCGTCGATGTGGACATGATCGGCCGTCACCTCTACACCCGCGCCCAGCCCGACCCGGATCTGGTCATCCGCACCAGCGGCGAGCAGCGCCTGTCCGGCTTCATGCTCTGGCAGACCGCTCACTCGGAGTACTACTTCTGCGAGGTCTTCTGGCCGGCCTTCCGCAAGGTCGACTTCCTGCGGGCGCTGCGCGACTACGCCGCCCGCCACCGGCGTTACGGCGGCTGAGGGCCCGCCACGGCCGTCCGCGGGGCGCCCGGCCCGCCGCCCGTTCCCGCATCCGGGTCACGCGGTGTCACGGAGAGTTCATGCGCGCGCCGTCGTGCGCCGTGGCATGGCGGCGTACGTTCGAGGGCATAAGCCAGACAGGTCGACACCCGAACCACGGGTGTCGGATCTCAGCGGACGGCCCGGGGTCGTCCGCCCGGGAGGCCCTTTGCATCAGCCCCACCGTGCGGTCACGGCACGGACAGAGCAGACGAGGGCCGGTTCGCGCCCCGCTGCGCCGGGGCGTCGTCGACCGGCCGCGGTGTACGCCCGGCAGGCCACGATCGGCATCGGCCGCCCGGCCCGGCTCCGCTCCGTCGCTCCCCGACCTCATCCGAGGGGGTACGTCCTTCCGTGGTGACCAGCACGAAGCGCCACAAGCCCGACCGGCGCACCTATGTCCTCGACACCAGCGTCCTGCTGGCCGACCCAGGCGCCCTGAGCCGCTTCGACGAGCACGAGGTGGTGCTCCCCGTCGTCGTGGTGACGGAACTGGAGGCCAAGCGGCACCATCCCGAACTGGGCTACTTCGCCCGGCAGGCCCTGCGCCTGCTCGACGAGTTCCGGGTGCGCCACGGTCGCCTCGACGCCCCCATCCCCATCGGGGACCTGGGCGGCACCGTACGGGTGGAGCTCAACCACTCGGACCCCAGCGTGCTGCCCAGCGGCTACCGCCTGGGGGACAACGACTCCCGCATCCTCGCGGTCGCCCGCAACCTGCAGGCCGAGGGGTTCGACGTCACGGTCGTGTCGAAGGACCTGCCGCTCAGGATCAAGGCGTCCTCCGTCGGACTCCTCGCCGAGGAGTACCGCGCCGAACTCGCCGTCACGGACGCCTCCGGCTGGACCGGAATGTCCGAACTGACCCTGCCCGGCGAGCAGGTGGACATCCTCTTCGAGGAGGGGCACGTGTACGTGCCCGAGGCGTCCCACCTGCCGGTGCACACCGGTCTGACCCTCCAGTCCGAGCGCGGCAAGGCGCTCGGCCGGGTGACGCCCGACGGCACCGTGCGCCTGGTGCGGGGGGACCGGGAGGTGTTCGGCATCAAGGGCCGCAGCGCCGAGCAGCGCATCGCGCTCGACCTGCTCCTCGATCCGGACGTCGGGATCGTGTCGCTGGGCGGCCGGGCCGGCACCGGCAAGTCGGCGCTGGCGCTGTGCGCGGGCCTGGAGGCGGTGCTGGAGCGCCGTCAGCACCAGAAGGTGATGGTCTTCCGGCCGCTGTACGCGGTGGGCGGGCAGGAGCTCGGCTACCTGCCCGGCACCGAGGCCGAGAAGATGAGCCCCTGGGCGCAGGCGGTCTTCGACACGCTGTCCGCCGTCACCTCGCGGGAGGTCATCGAGGAGGTCACCGCGCGCGGCATGCTGGAGGTCCTGCCGCTCACCCACATCCGGGGCCGCTCGCTGCACGACGCGTTCGTCATCGTCGACGAGGCCCAGTCGCTGGAACGGAACGTGCTGTTGACCGTTCTGTCCCGGATCGGGGCCAATTCGCGGGTGGTGCTGACCCATGACGTGGCCCAGCGGGACAACCTGCGGGTGGGGCGGTACGACGGAGTGGTCGCCGTGGTCGAGAAACTGAAGGGGCATCCGCTCTTCGCCCACGTCACCCTGACCCGGTCCGAAAGGTCCCGGATCGCCGCACTGGTGACCGAAATGCTCGAGGACGGACAGGTCTGACCGGCATTCACTGAAAAGGGGCGCATGCGCAGGAGTCGACGCCGTCCGGAAAGGCACAGAGCCTAGCCGGGCGGCGTCGGCGTGCGCGGGCTTTTCCGGAAAACGCGTGGGGCGAACGAGGTGTGAGCTTTCACACGTGGCAGGGAATTGCCTGTCGCGGCCGGATTACGGCAGAGTCTCGTTCCTGTCAGGCCCCGCATACGACACATCCGTACCCCCAGCGGTACGGGACACCGAACGAAGCACCGGCTTCCAACTGCATAGCGTCGTCGTATGCCGCCCGAGCACCACGCGGCGCTCCCCTCCCGGGGGGTTGCCCACCGGGCCCGCGCCTCCCGTGGCCCGCAGTTGGGGAGGCCAGTGCCAGGGGCACGATCGCGTCCGCGAGGGTCACCGAAGCGGGCGATGCTGGAAGGAAACCGTGTGAGCCGGATCTCGGTCCGGGGATTCGCAGTGGCTTCGGCCACCGCGGTCACCGCTGTCGGAAGCGTCGTCGGCGTTGCCTCGGGCAGCACCGCGCAGAACAACGACGTCGAGGCGACGGCAGCCGGCACCACGCTGCTCGCGGACATCCCCGCGGGCCAGCAGGCCCAGGTACAGACCGCCTCCGTGACGCAGCAGGCCGAGACGATGGCCATCGCCGCGGACACGACCGCCAAGAAGGACGCGGAGGAGGCCGCCCGCAAGGCCGCCGCCAAGACCGCCGTGGCCAAGAAGGAGCAGGCCGAGAAGGCTGCCAAGGCCGCGCAGGAGGCCAAGGAGCGCGAGGCCGAGACCAAGGCCGCCGCGAGCCGCTCCGCGACCCGTGACGCGTCCAGCTTCGCCGCCAAGTCGAGCTACACCGTCGCCGAAGTCCAGGCCATGGCCCGCCAGATGATCCCCGGCGACCAGTTCCAGTGCTTCAGCAACATCGTGACCCGCGAGTCCACCTGGAACTACAAGGCCGTCAACCCCTCCTCGGGCGCCTACGGTCTCGTGCAGGCACTCCCGGGCTCCAAGATGGCGTCCGCCGGCGCCGACTGGCAGACCAACCCGGCCACCCAGATCAAGTGGGGCCTGAACTACATGAACGAGCGCTACGGCAGCCCCTGCGGCGCCTGGTCGTTCTGGCAGGCCAACCACTGGTACTAGGCCGGCCGCTCCGGACGCACGACACCGGACGCAGCGGAGGCCCGGCGGGCCTCCGCCCCGGCTCCACCTCGGGGAAGCCCCGCACCGTCCTACGGTGCGGGGCTTTCGCCCTGTAGCGTCTGACCGACGACTCCACGGGGAGTGGTGGGGAGAAACGGGGGAAGAGGACGGATCATGTCGCGAGTGCCTCGATGGCTCAATCGGGTCGGAGCCGGACTGACGGCGGTCGGCAGACGACTGGACGAACGCCGAGCCGAGGTGGAGCGGGAGGACGAGGGCGCACCCGCCCCCGTCGCCGCCCCGGCCGAGGGACACGTGCCCCCACCGCCCGACTACGCGCCCGCCGTCCCGGCCCGCCCCGACCCGGCACAGGCCGTGCCCTGGGGGGTGCGGGTGGCCGCCGAGGCCGGCTGGCGGCTGCTGGTGCTCGCGGGCACCGTCTGGGTCCTCATGCGGGTCATCAGCGCCGTCCAACTGGTGGTGCTGGCCTTCGTGGCCGCCCTGCTCATCACCGCCCTGCTCCAGCCCACGGTGGCGCGGCTGCGACGCCTCGGGGTGCCGCGCGGACCGGCCACCTCCCTGACGGCGCTGTTCGGCTTCGTCGTCATGGGGCTCATCGGCTGGTTCGTGACCTGGCAGGTCATGGAGAACATCGACACCCTGACCAGCCAGATCCAGAGCGGCATCGACGAACTGCGCAACTGGCTGCTGAACAGCCCCTTCCACGTCACCGACAAGCAGATCAACGAGATCGCCAAGAACCTCCGCGAGGCGGTCGGCGCCAACAGCGAGCAGATCACCTCGGTGGGCCTGGAGGGCGTGACGGTCGTCGTCGAGGCGCTCACCGGCATCCTGCTGGCCGTGTTCTCCACGCTGTTCCTGCTCTACGACGGCCGCCGCATCTGGGAGTGGACGCTGAAGCTGGTCCCGGCCGTCGCCCGCCCGGGTGTCGCCGGCGCCGGCCCGGCCGCCTGGCGGACCCTCACCGCGTACGTGCGCGGCACGGTGATAGTGGCCCTCATCGACGCCATCTTCATCGGCCTCGGCATCTACTTCCTCGACGTGCCGATGGCGGTGCCGCTGGCCGTCTTCATCTTCCTGTTCGCGTTCATCCCGCTGGTCGGCGCGGTCGTCTCGGGCGCCCTGGCGGTGGTCGTCGCGCTCGTCACCCAGGGCGTGTTCACGGCCGTGATGACCCTGGTGGTGGTGCTGGCGGTGCAGCAGATCGAGGGGCACATCCTCCAGCCGTTCATCCTCGGCCGCGCGGTGCGGGTCCACCCGCTCGCCGTGGTGCTGGCCGTGGCCACCGGCGGCATGGTGGCCGGCATCGGCGGCGCGGTGGTCGCCGTCCCGCTGGTCGCGGTCACCAACACCGTCGCCACCTATCTGCGCGCCTACTCCCAGGAGGCGTCGAACCGGCTGGCCCCGCGGCCCCGCGGTGCCACGGCCGTCACCGCGACCGCCGCGGAGGCGTCCGCGGGAGGCGCCGCACCGCCGCCGCCACCACCGCCCCCGCCCACGCCCGACGAGGGCACCGGAACCGCCGGCGAGCGGCCCGGCCCGCCGGACACCCGCGGCGGATAGCGCACCCGAAGCAACGCGACAGCGGGCCCGGTCACCCCGAGGGGTGGCCGGGCCCGCTGCCTCACGCGCCGTCGGGCGCCGGGGTCACTCCGCGAGGACCGCCTCGGCGTCCAGCGTGGCGGCGACCGCCTGGATCACCGCGGCGATCTTGAACGCCTCCTGCACGGCCTCCCGCTCGACGCCGGCCTTGCGCAGCACCTGCTCGTGCGAGTCGAGGCACATGCCGCAGCCGTTGATCGCGGACACCGCGAAGGACCAGAACTCGAAGTCGACCTTGTCGACGCCCGGGTTGCCGATGACGTTCATCCGCAGGCCGGCGCGCAGGGAGCCGTACTCGTGGTCCGACAGCAGGTGCCGGGTGCGGTAGAAGACGTTGTTCATCGCCATCACCGCGGCGGCGGCCTTGGCGGCCGTGTACGCCTCCGGCGACAGGTTCGCCTTCGCCTCCGGCTCCAGCTCGCGCAGCACGATCGGCGAACGCGAGGCGATGGCCGTCGACAGCACCGTGCCCCACAGCTGCTGGGCCGGCAGGTCCGAGTTGCCGATGACCGAACCCAGGTTGAGCTTCAGGTCCTTGGCGTAGTCCGGTATGCGGGACTTCAGGGAATCGAGCGACATGTCAGGTCACTCCCCGGCCAGCAGCGCGACCGGGTCCAGGGTCTCCTCGCCCTTGGTCCAGTTGCACGGGCAGAGCTCGTCGGTCTGCAGGGCGTCCAGGACCCGCAGGACCTCCTTCGGGTTCCGGCCGACGGAACCGGCGGTCACCATGGAGAACTGGATCTCGTTGTTCTGGTCCACGATGAACACCGCGCGCTTGGCGAAGCCGTCCTCGCCCTCGATGCCGAGGTCGCGCATCAGCTCGTGCTTGGAGTCCGCCATCATCGGGAACGGCAGGTCGCGCAGGTCGTCGTGGTCCTTGCGCCAGGCGTGGTGGACGAACTCCGAGTCACCGGAGAAGCCGAGGACCTGGGCGTCGCGGTCGGCGAACTCCTCGTTCAGCTTGCCGAAGGCCGCGATCTCGGTGGGGCACACGAAGGTGAAGTCCTTGGGCCACGCGAACACGATCTTCCACTTGCCCTCGTAGGTCTTGTGGTTGATCGTCTCGAACTCCTTGCCCTTCTCCAGTGAGACGCAGGCGGTCAGTTCGAACTCGGGGAACTTGTCACCGACAGTGAGCACGCGCTCTCCTTGCAGCGAAGAAACACCCGTAATGCGGTGTTTCCCTTGGGTTGGACGAGCATGATGTTGGCACAGGGTGCATTGATTAGTGAAATAGCTACACTCGGTCGTGTTGATCGGAGGGAGCTATCAGTGACGGTCGGCAACAGGCGCAGACAGCCCAGCCTCGCGCAGCTCAGGGCGTTCGCCGCGGTCGCCGAGCACCTGCACTTCCGGGACGCCGCCGCGGCGATCGGCATGAGCCAACCGGCCCTGTCCGGCGCCGTGTCCGCGCTGGAGGAGACACTGGGTGTCACTCTGATCGAGCGTACGACGCGCAAGGTCCTGCTGTCGCCGGCCGGTGAGCGTCTCGCCGCCCGCGCCAAGGCGGTGCTGGAGGACGTCGGCGCGTTCATCGAGGAGGCCGAGGCGCTGCGGGCACCCTTCACCGGGGTGCTGCGGCTCGGGGTGATCCCGACGGTCGCGCCCTACCTGCTGCCGACGGTCCTGCGGCTGGTCCACGACCGCTACCCGGACCTCGACCTGCAGGTGCACGAGGAGCAGACCGCGCGGCTGCTGGACGGACTCGCCTGCGGGCGCCTGGACCTGCTGCTCCTGGCCGTGCCCCTCGGGGTGCCCGGGGTGACCGAACTACCCCTCTTCGACGAGGACTTCGTGCTCGTCACCCCGCCCGACCACGCGCTGGGCGGGCGGCAGGGCATCCCCCGGGAGGTGCTGCGGGAGCTGAAGCTGCTGCTCCTCGACGAGGGACACTGCCTGCGCGACCAGGCCCTGGAGATCTGCCGGGAGGCCGGACGCGCGGGAGTCCCGGCCACCACGACGGCGGCCGGGCTGTCCACGCTGGTGCAGCTGGTGGCCGGCGGACTCGGCGTCACCCTGCTGCCCCGCACGGCCGTCGACGTGGAGACCAACCGCGCCGGCCGCCTCCTCACCGGCTGCTTCGCCGAACCGGCGCCCACCCGCCGCGTCGCCCTCGTCATGCGCACCGGCACGGCCCGCTCCGCCGAGTACGAGCAGCTGGCGGCGGCCCTGCGGGAGGCGCTGGACGCCCTGCCGGTGCGGACCGTGGCCGCCTGAGCACCGGCGGGACCCGGCCTGCCTCCGGACGGGGCCCGGCCGGGCCCCGGCCCTACTCGGTGCGCAGCCCGTCCGGCCGCATCATGCGCAGCAGCGGCGGCAGGCTCAGCAGGGTCACCACCACGACGACGCCCGCACCGATGCCCGTCATCTGCAGCACGCTCGGCCAGTCCACCCGGACGGGGGTCGCGGTCATCCGCAGCAGGACCGCACCCAGGGTCATGCCGACGGCCGACGCCACCAGCAGGCCCAGGCCGATGGGGATCGCCGTCTGCCACAGCACCGACAGGCTCAGCGTGCGCCGCCGGGTGCCGAAGGCGACCAGGGACGCCAGCAGCCTGCGGCGTTCGCGCAACTGCTCCAGCTGGGACACCAGCAGGCTCGCCCCGATCAGGACCAGCACGGCCGTGGCGCCGACGAACAGGCCCGTGCGGACGGCGTCGAAGCGCTCGGAGCGCTCGGTCGTCGACCACGCGGTGGGCTGGGCCAGCGGGTCCAGCGCGGCGACCGCGTTGCGCACGTGCTCGCGGGCGTGGGGGACCGAGTCGTCGACGGAGAGGTACACGTGCCCGTTGAGCGTCTCCGCCAGACCGGCCGTCAGGGCGCCCGGGGTCAGCAGGAAGCCGCCGCGCCGGACGCCGGTCGGGTCCTCGACGGAGTCGGCCTCCTGCAGCGGGTCGGGCAGGGTGTAGGCGATGTCGGTCACCGTCCCGTCGGCGGCCTGCCTCTCGGCGTACAGCTTCTGTCCCGGCCTGCTCAGCGGCGCGGTGTCGGTGTCGAACTCGCCGCCCCTCAGCGCGAAGACGTCACCGTCGGCACACGACGGCAGCCTCGCCACCCGGCGCAGGGCCGCGCAGTCGCCGACGGTCGCCTGGACACTGCGTTCCGGCTCCTGGGCCCAGGGCCGGTCGCCCAGGTACGTGTCCGACAGCGGATACACCGCCCGGACGCCCTCGGTTCCCTCCAGCTTCGCCGCGGCCTCGGAGAGGTCCACGTGCGCGGGCACGTGGAACGCCATCTGGGCCTGGGAGACCTCGAAGCCCGTCTCCCGGGTGTAGTCGTCCTCGACCCCGGCGAACAGCATCTGCAGCGCGATCGCACCGGCCACCGCGACCGCGATGCCGTTGACCATGCGGGCCGCCGCGCCGCTGCTGAGCTGCAGGCGGCGCACCGCGAGCTGCCAGGACACACTGCCCGCGCCGAGCCGGCCGACGGTCGTCTCCACGATCCACGGCAGCAGCGCCGTGACCCCGACGAGCAGGCAGATGACACCGCCGGTGACCAGGTACCCGTTGAAGTCCCCGTTCTCCCGGCCCTGTCCGAGCATCGGCGCCAGCATGCCGAGGCCCGCCAGCGGGAGCAGCAGCCGCCACCACAGCCGGCGCCGCGCCGGCCGCGCCGTGCGGACCACGCCCAGCGGCTCGATGACCACCCCGCGCAGCGTCAGCAGCGTCACCAGGACGGCGGCGGCCGGCACCGCCACGGCCACCAGCAGCGCCAGCAGCGGGGACGGGTTCAGGTAGCTGGGGAAGACGCTGATCCGGAACAGTTCGACGGACGCCGCGAACTCCCGTCCCGCCAGGAAGAAGACGGTGCCGAACAGCAGGCCGAGCAGGGCCCCGCCGAGCGCCTCGCCCGCGGCGACCCGGCGGGTCATGCCGCCGTCGGAACCGACCAGCCGCAGCGCGGCCAGCCGGCGGTCGCGCCGCTCGCCGCCGAAGCGCACGGCCGCGGCGATGAACACGGCGACCGGCATCAGCAGCACCACGAACACGACCAGCACCAGGAGCATGAGGACCGGGTCCAGCTCCTCCGGTGTCGCGTCGGGGTTGCCGAAGGCCCTGATCCGGCCGGCCGACCCGTCGTGCACCCGGTCCGCCAGGCCCTCGGCGCCGGCGTAGTAGGCCAGCTCCTGCGAACCGATCAGCCCCTGCTCGCCGATGGTTCCCACGACCTCGTACGGCAGCCGCTCGCGCAGCAGCGCGCCGTCGTCCGAGTCGAGCAGCTCCCGCAGGGCGGGGGAGACCATCATCTCGTCCGGTGCGGGGAACCTCGACAGTCCCGGCGGCAGCGGCGCCTCGTCCCCCTCCGGCTCCAGCACCCGGCCGCGGACGTGCAGGTCGTCGAAGACCGTGTCGACGTCCGCCGTCATCAGGGTGTCGTCGCCGCGCCCGATCTCCTCGCCGTAGGTGTGGTTGAGCCGCGCGTCCTCCCGGCGGTCCCGCTCCGCCAGGGCGCCGGGCACGGCGGTGGTGAGCAGCAGCAGCGCCACGCCCAGTCCGACGCCGACGGCGGTGAGCAGCGCGCGGATCCAGCCCTCCCGCCCGCCGGCGAAGGCGAACCGCAGGCCCATGCCGAGGTCCCGCGCCCACTGACGGGTGTTCATACGACGCGCTCCATGTCCCGGGACCGGCCGTCGCGCACCACGATCTCGCGGTCGGAGTAGGCGGCGACCCGCGCCTCGTGGGTGACGAGGACGACGGCGGCGTTGGCGGACCGGGCGGCGTCGGTGAGCAGCTCCATGACCCGCTCCCCGTTGAGGGAGTCCAGGGCGCCGGTGGGTTCGTCGGCGAACAGCAGCCGGGGGTCGGTGACCAGCGCCCGTGCCACGGCCACCCGCTGACCCTGGCCGCCGGACACCTCGCCGGGCCGCTTGGCGCGGACGTCGTCGACCTCCAGGCGTTCCATCCAGGCCAGCGCCGCCCGCTCGGCAGCCTTGCGGGGCGTGCCGTTGAGCCGCAGCGGCAGGGCGACGTTCTCCACGCAGGTGAGCTCCGGGACCAGCTGCCCGAACTGGAAGACGAAGCCGAACTCCGAGCGGCGCAGCGCGCTGCGCCGGGCGTCGCTCATGGTGCTCAGTTCGCGTCCGTCGTAGGTGATCGACCCGGAGTCGGGGGTGACGATCCCGGCGAGGCAGTGCAGCAGCGTGGACTTGCCCGAGCCGGAGGGCCCCATCACGGCGACGACCTCGCCGGGGTGGATGGAGAAGTCGGCGCCGTCGAGCGCGTTCGTCGGGCCGTAGGACTTGCGCAGGTCACGGGCGACGAGCAGGGAGCCGGGAGGCGTGTGGGTCACCGGACCACCGCTTCCCGGAGCCGGTCGAGGCGGGCCGCGGTGAGCTCCAGCCACCGCAGGTCCGCCTCCAGGTGGAACAGCGCGTGGTCGCAGATCAGCTGGTCGGCGAGGTCGCCGCCGCGCTTGCGGTCGGTGAGGATGCGCATGCTGCGCAGGTGCTCCGAGCGCTGGGTGTCCAGCACGTCGGCGGCGTCGCGGCTGGTGAGCAGCGCGAGGACGACCTTGGTGTAGAGGGTCGACTGCAGGTAGGGCTCGGGCTTCTCGGGGGTGGCGAGCCACCGCTCGACATCGGTGATGCCGGCCTCGGTGATCGCGTACCGCTTCCGCTCGGGGCCGCCGCCGGCCTCGATGCCGTCGACTTCGACGAGCCCGTTCTTCAGCAGCCGGGACATCGTCGAGTAGACCTGGCCGTAGTGCAGCGGCCGGTCGTGACCGAACTTCTCGTCGAAGGCCCGCTTGAGGTCGTAACCGTGGCGCGGGCCGGACTCCAGGAGTCCCAGGAGGGTGTGACCGATGGACATGACGCGCACTCTACACAGTGTGTATACGCGCTGTGTATACACACGGTGTGCAGGTGGGGGCGGGGGGTGTTCCCGGCCTGGTGGGGGCCGATTGTCACGGTTCTGTCACCGGGGCGGCAGCGCGGGGCGCGGACGGCCGCCGACGGCTGCCGACGGCGCCCGGGGGCCGTCGGCGCCGACGCCGGGGCCCGACCGGGGCCCGGCCGGGCGCGGGCTGACCGAGGCCCCCGCCGGTCAGGGCCGGCTTCGGGCGGCTCAGGGGTCGATCCGATCCGGGTCGCGCCGACCACGGCGCGGGTCGGCCGTGGCTCCCGCCGACCAGGACTCGGGCCGGCCGTGGCTCGGGCCGGTCAGGGTTCGGGCCGGTCCGGTGGTGGCGGTCCGGACTCCCGGCCGCTGCCGGACGGGCGGCCGCGGCGGGGGATGGGCCGGACCTCGCCGGGCAGCCGGCCCGCCTCGGCGAGCGCCCGCCGCAGCAGGAACTCGATCTGGGCGTTGGCCGAGCGGAGCTCGTCGTTCGCCCAGCGCGCCAGCGCCTCGTACACCAGGGGGTCCAGCCGCAGCAGCACCTGCTTGCGCTGCTGCGGCCTGCGCCGGGCGGGCCCCCCGCCCCGGGAGTCCCCGCCCCGGGAGTCCCCGCCCTGGGAGTCCCCGGCCGGGCGGTCCGAGGGGCTGGTCACTGGTAGAGGGTCCCGGTGTTGAGGACGGGCTGGGCGGAGCGGTCCCCGCAGAGCACGACCATCAGGTTGGACACCATGGCCGCCTTGCGCTCCGAGTCCAGCTCCACGATGTCCTGCTCGGTGATCCGGGCCAGCGCCATCTCCACCATGCCGACCGCGCCCTCCACGATCTGCCGGCGCGCCGCCACCACCGCGCCCGCCTGCTGCCGCTGGAGCATCGCCGAGGCGATCTCGGGCGCGTAGGCGAGGTGGGTGAAGCGGGACTCGATGATCTGCACGCCGGCCGCCTCCACCCGGGCGCGCAGCTCGACGGCCAGCTTCTCGGTGATCTCCTCGGCGTTGCCGCGCAGCGAGAGGCCGTCCTCCTCGTGGGCGTCGTAGGGGTACTCGATGGCGATGTGCCGGACGGCGGCCTCGGTCTGCGTGGAGACGAACTCGACGTAGTCGTCGACCTCGAAGGTCGCCTGCGCGGTGTCCTCGACGCGCCACACCACCACGGCGGCCAGCTCGATCGGGTTGCCGTAGGCGTCGTTCACCTTGAGCACGGCCGTCTCGTGGTTGCGCACCCGGGTGGAGATCTTGGTGCGCGAGGTGAAGGGGTTGACCCAGCGCAGGCCGTCCTGGCGGATCGTGCCCCGGTAGCGGCCGAAGAGCTGGACCACCCGGGCCTCGCCCGGCGCCACCATGTTCAGCCCGCACATCGCGAGGAAGGAGGCGAGGGCGATCAGGATGCCGCCGGCGATCAGCACCGCCTTGCCGGCGACCGCGGTGACCGGGACGGCCGAGACGATCATCGCGGCGCCGAGAAGCAGTCCGGCCAGGCCGAGGGTCAGGGCGAGCCCGCCGCCGATGCTGTGCGCGGGGACCTCGCGGACCCGCGGCTCGGGCATCTCGGGCGTGTCGGGTGTGCCGGCCGCCAGGGTGCGGCCGTCGGGTGCGGTCATGGGAAGTCCCCCGTTTCCTCGGGACGCGGTGCGCACGGTGCGGCTAGCGTCCGCCTATCCAAGTGATATCACTTTAACGGGTCCGGACCGCCCCGCACAGCCCCCGGACACCGGTTCCGGTGGGACGGGTGCTGATTGTCACGTCCCAGACGACCGCATCGGCAGCCTTTGTCACAGCCCCCGGTGTTAGCTTTCTGAGCTGACCCGAGCGGCCGAACCCGTGTGGCTGCATCACACACATGAGCGAAGCGGAGCAGAGGGACCCCATGGGACGAGCGGATGAGCGTCGCGCCCGGCAGCGCGGTGGGCGCCGGGCGGCGCCCAGCAGCCGTCGCGCGCCGCGTGCCGGGCGCACCGGCATACGCCGCCTCTTCACCTGGAAGAAGCTCCTCGGCACCTTCTTCACCCTCTGCCTGCTCGGCATGGGCGCCTTCATCGTGCTCTACATGATGATCGACATCCCCGAGGGGAACGCCGACGCCAAGCGCCAGAGCAACGTCTACCAGTACAGCGACGGCTCGATCATGGCCCGCGACGGCGAGGTCAACCGCGAGGTCGTCGACCTCGCCCGGATCCCCAAGCCGGTCCAGCGCACCTTCGTCGCCGCCGAGAACAAGACCTTCTACAACGACGCCGGCGTCGACCTCAAGGGCACCGCCCGCGGCCTGCTCAACACCCTCTCCGGCAAGGGCGCCCAGGGCGGCTCGACGATCACCCAGCAGTACGTCAAGAACTACTACCTGACCCAGGACCAGACCGTCTCGCGCAAGCTGAAGGAACTGGTCATCTCGCTGAAGCTGGACCGCGAGAAGTCCAAGGACTACATCCTCGCCGGCTACATCAACACCAGCTACTACGGTCGCAACGCCTACGGCATCCAGGCCGCCGCCCGCGCCTACTACCAGGTCGACGCCGAGGAACTCACCGTCGCGCAGGGCGCCTACCTCGCCGCGCTGCTCCAGGCGCCCAGCCAGTACGACTGGGCGGTCGCCTCCGAGACCGGCCGCAAACTGGTCACCCAGCGCTGGAACTACGTCCTGGACAACATGGTCGAGCAGGGCTGGCTCGACGCCTCCGAGCGGTCCGGGATGACGTTCCCGGAGCCGAAGAAGCCCAAGGGCGACCCGGGCATGGCCGGGCAGACCGGCTACCTGGTGCAGGCCGCCAACGCCGCGCTGAAGCGGCAACTGGTCGCCGAGGGCACCGCCGAGGACGCCAAGCAGGCCGACGCCCTGGTCGACGCGGGCGGCTGGACCATCACCCTCGCCATCGACAAGAAGAAGCAGAAGGCCCTGGAGAAGGCCGTCAAGACGCAGCTGACCGACGAACTGGACCCCGAGAAGCGCAAGGTCGACGCGGACATCCAGGCCGGAGCCGTCTCCGTCGACCCGAAGACCGGCGCGGTCGTGGCCATGTACGGCGGCGAGGACTACCTCAAGCACTACTACAACAACGCCACCCGCACCGACTACCAGCCCGCGTCCACCTTCAAGCCGGTGATCCTGGCCGCCGCCCTGGAGGAGGAGGCCACCACGCAGGACGGCACGCCGATCGGCGCGAACACCGTCTACGACGGCACCAGCAAGCGCCAGGTCGTCGACGGCGGCCGTGAGGTCGGCTTCGCGCCGGAGAACGAGGACGACGTCGACTACGGCGACATCACCGTGCAGACGGCGATGAACAAGTCCGTCAACTCCGTGTTCGCGCAGATGGGCGTCGACGTCGGCATGCCCAAGGTGATGGAGACCGCCGGCAAGCTGGGCATGGCGGTCGAGGACCTGGAGGCCGTGCCCGCCCAGACCCTGGGCTCCATGGGCGCCAGCCCGCTGCAGATGGCCGGTGTCTACGCCACGCTCGACAACCACGGCAAGAAGACCACCCCGACCGTCCTCAAGAAGGCCGAGCACCGCAGCCGCACCGTCACCCCGCCCGACGCGATCGGCGAGCAGGTCATCGGCCGCGAGGCGGCGGACACCGTCACCTCGGTCCTCACCGGAGTGGTCGACGACGGCACCGCCCGCCGCGCGGTGCGCGACAACCCGCTGCGCGGCGGCCAGCAGGTCGCCGGCAAGACCGGCACCTCCGACAACAACAAGTCGGCCTGGTTCGTCGGCTTCACCCCCGACCTGGTCACCGCGGTCGGCCTGTTCGGCGAGGACGACAAGCCGCCGCACAAGCAGGTCGAGATGTACGGCGCCGGCGGCAACGAGCGCGTCAACGGCGGCGGGTACCCGGCCCGGATCTGGGCCGCGTACACCTTCGGCGTGATGGAGGAGACCAGCAGGTTCGACCTGCGGACCCGGCAGGGCGCGGCCGTGCGGCCGACCCGCACGCCGTCGGCCACGCAGTCGCCCTCCGAGAGCCCGACGAGCGAGGCGCCCACCACCGAGCCGCCGACCCGGGAGCCGACGACGCAGTCGCCGACCCAGGAACCGACCACGCAGCCCCCGACCCAGGACCCGACGACGAAGCCGCCGGTCGGCGGCCCGAGCACCGTCCCGCCGACGATCGGGCTCCCCGACGACCCGGACGACGCGGAGCGGGAGCAGTAGCCGACGGGGGAACGGCGCCCGGCACGACGAGGGGGGTGCCCCGGTGAGTTCACCGGGGCACCCCCCCCTCGTGTCGCAGGCGCCGTACCTCCCGCGCGTGGCCTGTGCGGCGCCGGGTCAGGCGGTGTGGTTCAGCTCGAACCAGACCACCTTGCCCGTGCTCAGCCGGGTCGCACCCCACCGCCGGGCCATCCGGTTGACCAGGTACAGCCCGCGCCCGCCCTCGTCCGTGGCGCGGGCCTGCCGCAGCCGGGGCAGCTGGGGCACGTCGTCGCCGACCTCGCAGCGCAGCACGTCGGTCCGCAGCAGGCGCAGCGTCACCGGCCGCGTGGCGTACCGCACCGCGTTCGTCACGACCTCGCTGACCAACAGCTCCACCGAATCGGTGAGCTCCTCCATGCCCCAGCGTGACAGCGCGCGCCGCGCCAGCCGTCGGGCCCGGCCGGGCGCCGCGTCCTCCGGCTCCAGGAACCAGTACGCCACGTCGTTCGGCGCGATCCCGTCGAAGCGGGCGGCGAGCAGCGCGATGTCGTCGTCCCGGTCACCCGGGCCCAGCATGTCCAGCACCTCGTCGCACAGCGCCTCCAGCGGCGGCGGGTGGTCCGGCCCGGTCAGCTGCGCCGTCGCGGCGAGCTTGTCGCGCAGCTGGTCGATGCCGGTCCACACGTCCCGCAGCCGGGACTCCACCAGGCCGTCGGTGTACAGCAGCAGCGTCGCCCCGGCGGGCGCGTCCAGCTCCACGGCCTCGAAGTCCACCCCGCCGACCCCGATCGGGGCGCCCGCCGGCACCCGCAGCACCTCCGCCCGGCCGCCCAGCTGCAGCAGGACGGGCGGCGGGTGACCGGCGTTGGCGATGGTGATGCGGTGCGCGACCGGGTCGTACACCGCGTACAGGCAGGTCGCCATGCGGTCCACGCCGAGCCGCTGCGCCTGCTCGTCGAGATGGTGCAGCACCTCCTGCGGCGGCAGGTCGAGCCCGGCCAGGGTCTGCGCGGTGGTCCGCAGCTGACCCATGATCGCGGCCGAGGTCATGGAGTGGCCCATCACGTCACCGACCACCAGCGCCACCCGGCTGCCCGGCAGCGGGATGGCGTCGTACCAGTCGCCGCCGACCCGCGCCGTCTCCGCGGCCGGCAGGTAGCGCGAGGCGAGCCGCACCCCGGTGCAGCGGGGCAGGTGCTCAGGCAGCATGGTGCGCTGCAACTCGTCCGCGATGTACGCCTCGCGCCCGTACAGCACCGCCTTGTCGATGCCGAGCGCGCTGTGCGTGGCGAGCTGCGCGGCCACCAGCAGGTCGTCCGCCTCGAACGGGATGCGCTCCGGGCCGCGCAGGAACAGCGCGGCACCGATCACGCGCCGCCGCCCGCGCAGCGGCGCCAGGATCGCCCGCTGGCCGTCGGGCACGGCCGACTCGCCGTCCGCGCCGAGCAGTTCGGGCAGCGCGGCCCGGGCCGCCGGGGCGTCCGTGAACACCGGGCGGACCCCGCGCAGCACCTCGGCGAGCGCGCTGCCGGGCCGCACGGTGCACAGTTCCTCGCCGACCGAGTCCAGCTCGGACGGCTCGGGCTGCACCAGTGGCGCGAACCCGGCGCCCTCGGTGTCCCGTTCGGCCGGGATCCGGTCGCTGCGGCGCAGCCGCAGCACCAGCGGTCCGGTGGGCCGCTCGTCCCCGACCGGCAGCGGGTCCCGCAGGTAGACCAGGATCGCGTCGGAGAAGGTCGGCACGGTGGCGCGGCACAGCCCCATCACGATCTCGTCCAGGTCTATGCCGCGGGCGATCCGCCGGGTCGCGGCGCCCACGAACCGCAGCCGGTCGCCGTCCCGCCGCATCGGCGTCGGCTTCCCGGGCGCGGTGACCTGCCCCGTGCGCCGCTCCGTGCCGTCGGGCGCCTGCACCGCCGTCCGGCCCGGAACCCCGGCCGGCTGGACGGGGATGCCCTCGGGCACGGGCCGCGGCCGGGGCGCGTCGGGTCCGGCGCCCTGCTCCGCGCCCGGCTGGGAGTGCTCACCCGCCGGGACGGCGTCCCGGGCGGCGGCCTCGGGCACGGCGGTGTCCGGGCCGGCCGACGCCCCGTCCACCCCGGGGGCCGCCGGCGCGGGTGCTCCGGCCGGCGGCGCGGAGGACGCGGTGCCCGTCGGATCGCCGGCGGCACGGCCCTGTGCCGGTAAGGCGGCCGCCGTGTCCGGCACCCGGGCCGGGTCGGGGGCAGGCGCCGGCACCCCGCGGGGATCCGCGGGGGCGGCGCCCGGCTGCAGGCGCTCGAAGGAGGTCCGCTGCTCCGTCACGCGTGTCGAGTCCATCCGTCCGGCGCCGGGCGCCATGCGTGCAGTTCGTCCCGCCGGGATGCCGATACCCGGAAAGCCGGTCCCGGGAACGGGATCCCCGTGTGCTCACCAGCCGTTCCCGTGCCGCCGGGCGGCCGTCCCCGGCCCGTACCGGTGTTGCCGTACCCCTCGCTCACGACGTGCCGCCCCTCGGTGACGATCGGTCAAGCCCAGCGCATGATCCGGCGTTTGCCGCCCGATTCCGTGCGGAGGACGATCCTACGGTTCCGGTCCTGGGGCCCAGCAAGGGTCTCACGGGGACACCCGAGCGGGCGTACGGTCCCAGTTCTGTGGCAGCGACGGTACCGCCCAGGACGGATCCGGGCGCCAGTCCTGCCACCCGTCCGAGAACGGCGGCTCCCAGGCGGCGATCGCCGCGAGGGCGTCCCGCCCGGCCGCCCGCACCCGCTCGGCCAGCGCGGCGTCGACCAGGCCGTCCCGCTGCGCCTGCGCGAACTCGTCCTCGTCCCGCCAGTGCCAACTGCGGTCCGGGTGCACGGAGATGTCCAGGAAGTGGTCCTCGGAGTCCACCCCGCCCGACCACCGGACGAGCGGGTCCTCCAGGTTCACGTACCAGTTCTTGAACCGCCACCCCGGGTCCCAGAACAGCCACACCGACCAGGGCTGGCCCGGCCGGGCCAGCTTCAGCACCCCGGTCCCCGACCAGCGCCCCCGGGACACCGCGCGGGGCCGGGTGTAGCGGCTGCCCAACGGCTCCTGGTGCACGGGCGTACCGTCGGCGATCACCGGTTTCACGCACTCCGTGCCGGGCGCCATCCACACGGCGAGCAGCTCCGAGTCGTCGCGTACGACCGTGACGGGGCGCGCGATGTGGATGCGCGCGCCGCCGTTCTCCCGGTAGCGCCACAGGATGTGCGTCCCGGGCGCCCAGAAACCGGTCGAGCCGCCCGCTTCCGTGTGTTCCGTCGTTCCGCCCTGTGTCATGGGCAGATATTAGGTGCCCGGGGCACGTGGTGCCGTGGTCCCCCGCACGGTTCACCCCCGTGCGGCACACCTCACGGCCGGGTCATGCGCAGCACGTCCAGCGCCTCGTCGAGCTGCTCCGCCGTGAGGTCGCCCCGGTCGACGTACCCGCCCTCCAGCACGACCTCGCGGATGGTCCGCCGCTCGGCCAGCGCCTTCTTGGCCACCTTCGCGGCCTCCTCGTACCCGATGTACTTGTTCAGCGGGGTCACCACCGACGGCGACGACTCGGCGTACTCCCGGGCCCGCTCCCGGTCGGCGACGATCCCGTCGACCGTGCGGTCGGCGAGCAGCCGGGAGGCGTTCGTCAGCAGCCGGATCGACTCCAGCACGTTCTTGGCCATAAGCGGCAGCATCACGTTGAGTTCGAAGTTGCCGGAGGCGCCCGCGGTGGTGACCGTCACGTCGTTGCCGATGACCTGGGCACACACCATCAGCACGGCCTCCGGGACCACCGGGTTGACCTTGCCCGGCATGATCGACGAACCGGGCTGGAGGTCGGGCAGGGTGATCTCGGCGAGACCCGTGCGCGGGCCGGAGGCCATCCACCGCAGGTCGTTGGTGATCTTCGTCAGGCCGACGGCGATGGTGCGAAGCTGCCCGCTGGTCTCCACGACGCCGTCCCGGGCGCCCTGCGCCTCGAAGTGGTCGCGCGCCTCGGTCAGCGGAAGCCCGGTGGCGCGGGCCACCTCCTTGATGACGGCGGCGGAGAAACCGGGCGGGGTGTTGATGCCGGTGCCCACGGCGGTGCCGCCCAGGGGGAGTTCGGCCAGGCGGGGCAGCGAGGCGTTCAGCCGCTCCACGCCGAGCCGGATCTGGGCCGCGTAGCCGCCGAACTCCTGGCCGAGGGTCACGGGCGTGGCGTCCATCAGGTGCGTACGCCCCGACTTCACCACGTCGGCGAACTCGGCGGCCTTGCGCTCCAGCGAGGTGGCCAGGTGCTCCAGGGCGGGGATCAGGTCCCGGGTGACGGCGGCGGTGGCGGCGATGTGCAGCGACGACGGGAAGACGTCGTTGGACGACTGCGAGGCGTTGACGTGGTCGTTGGGGTGCACCGGCCGACCCAGCCGCTCGGTGGCCAGGGTGGCGATCACCTCGTTGGTGTTCATGTTGGACGAGGTCCCCGAGCCGGTCTGGAAGACGTCGACCGGGAAGTGCTCGTCCCACCGGCCCTCGGCGACCTCCAGGGCCGCCTCCTGGACGGCGTCGGCGATGTCCTGGTCCAGCACCCCCAGCTCCGCGTTCACCTTGGCCGCGGCGCCCTTGATGCGGGCGAGGGCCTCGATGTGGGCCCGTTCGAGCCGCTGACCGGAGATCGGGAAGTTCTCGACGGCGCGCTGCGTCTGCGCGCGCCACTTGGCCTCGGCGGGGACGCGTACCTCGCCCATGGAGTCGTGCTCGATGCGGAAGTCGTCGCTCATACCCCGTACAGCGTGCGGCGGACCGCCGTTGTTCCGGAGCCCGGGCGAATGGGGCCGTACGGGTGGGGTGGGTGCGTGGGGGTGCGCGGGCGCTGCGCGGGGCACGGGGAGCCGCGGTGGCGGGGGAGGGGGAGGGCCCGGACGGGGGCGAGTGGGCGGCGCGGGCGAGTGCGAGTGGGCGGCGCGGGTGGGGCGGTCGGGACCGGCCGACGTGGGTGGGGCGCGACTGTCGGCGGACGGGGCCGTCGGACGCGGGTGGGGCGGAACCTCGGCGTACCGCGACAACACCGGTGCGGGTGCGGTCGGTTGGCCGGCGGGGTGTGGGGGCGAGGGGGTGAGGTGCGTGGTGTGCGGGCAGGGCGACGTGAGGTGCGGGGCCGCCTGCGGGGGAGGCGGTGCGGGCGGGCGGAGGGACCGTCCGCACCGCCGCTCCCGGTCGGCCCGGCCGCGCCCCGGGGAATCGCACCCGGGGGCAGCGACCGGAGACCGGTGGCGGCGGTGCCGAGCCGGTACTGCGCCGGACCGGCAGCGACGGCGGATCGGTACTGCGCCGGACCGGCGGTGACGGCCGACCGGGACTGTCCTGGACCGCGGCTGTGCCAGGCCGGGTCGGTGCCGAGCCGGGGTTACGCCAGGCCGGGGCCCCGTACCGGGATGCTGGTGAACGTCGGGGCGGGCGCCGGGTCCTGGAAGAAGTCGTTGCCCTTGTCGTCGACGACGACGAACGCCGGGAAGTCCTCCACCTCGATCTTCCAGACCGCCTCCATGCCCAGTTCCTCGTACTCCAGGACCTCGACCTTCTTGATGCAGTCCTGGGCCAGCCGTGCCGCCGGGCCGCCGATCGAGCCGAGGTAGAAACCGCCGTGCGTGCCGCACGCGTCGGTGACCTGCTTGCTGCGGTTGCCCTTGGCCAGCATCACCTTGGAGCCGCCCGCCGCCTGGAACTGCTCCACGTAGGAGTCCATCCGCCCGGCCGTGGTCGGCCCGAAGGAACCGGAGGCGTACCCCTCGGGGGTCTTCGCCGGGCCGGCGTAGTAGACGGGGTGGTCCTTGAGGTACTGGGGCATCTCCTCGCCCGCGTCCAGCCGCTCCTTGATCTTGGCGTGCGCGATGTCGCGGGCCACGACCAGCGGGCCGGTGAGGGACAGCCGGGTCTTGACGGGGTGCTTGGTCAGCTCGGCGAGGATGGCGTCCATCGGCTGGTTGAGGTCGATCCGCACGACCTCGCCCTCGTCCGCCAGCTGTTCCTCCGTGGTCTCCGGCAGGAAACGCGCCGGGTCCTTCTCCAGCTGCTCCAGGAACACGCCCTCGGCGGTGATCTTCGCGACGGCCTGACGGTCCGCGGAGCAGGAGACGGCCAGTGCGACCGGGAGGGACGCGCCGTGCCGGGGCAGGCGGATCACGCGCACGTCGTGGCAGAAGTACTTGCCGCCGAACTGCGCGCCGATGCCGATCTTCTGCGTCAGCTCGAAGACCTTCTCCTCCAGCTCCTTGTCCCGGAAGCCGCTGCCCAGCGGTGACCCCTCGGTGGGCATGTTGTCCAGGTAGTGCGCGGAGGCGTACTTGGCGGTCTTCAGCGCGAACTCGGCCGACGTCCCGCCGACCACGATGGCCAGGTGGTACGGCGGGCAGGCGGCCGTGCCGAGCGAACGGATCTTCTCCTCCAGGAACTTCATCATGGAGGTCTCGTTCAGGACGGCCTTCGTCTCCTGGTAGAGGAAGCTCTTGTTGGCGCTGCCGCCGCCCTTGGCCATGAACAGGAACTTGTAGGCGTCGCCGTCCGTCGCGTACAGCTCGATCTGGGCGGGCAGGTTGGAGCCGGTGTTCTTCTCCTCCCACATGGTCAGCGGGGCCATCTGGGAGTAGCGCAGGTTCAGGTTCTGGTACGCGTCGTAGATGCCCCGGGACAGGGCCTCCTCGTCGCGGCCGGACGTCAGTACGTTCTGGCCGCGCTTGCCCATGACGATCGCCGTGCCGGTGTCCTGGCACATGGGCAGTACGCCGGCCGCCGCGATGTTGGCGTTCTTCAGCAGGTCCAGCGCGACGAACTTGTCGTTGGAGCTGGCCTCCGGGTCGTCGATGATGCGGCGGAGCTGGGCGAGGTGGTCGGGCCGCAGGAAGTGCTGGATGTCCTGGACGGCCTCCTCGGCCAGCCTGCGCAGCGCCTCCGGCTCCACCTTGAGGAAGGTCCGCCCGTCGGCCTCGAAGGTGGAGACACCTTCGGAGGTCACCAGCCGGTAGGGGGTGGTGTCCTCTCCCGTGGGGAGCAGATCGGCGTACTCGAACTCAGGCATCTCGCCCATTCCTCACTCGACAGACGGCCGCCCGCCTCCTTTGGCGGGCGCCACCAGCGTAGGACGTGCCGCCGACAGCGCGTCTGTGAGGTTGTCCTCAGTTGTCCGCGCATAACCGGAGGGTCCCCGGGGGTGTCCGGGGTGGGTGTGTGCCGGGCGAGGGTGGCGGTGGGCGCGGAGGCGGGGGCGGACGGTGGGCGCGGAGGCGGGGGCGGACGGTGGGCGCGGAGGTGGATGCGGACGGCGGGTGCGGGTGGCGGGTGCGGGCGGCGGGGGCGGCGAGTTCGCCGCGAGGGGTGGTCGCGATCTATCGCGTTTGGGTAGGCTGCCCTGGTGGACCTTCACAAGCACCCCCAGCAGCAGGACCGCACTCCGCAGACCGCCGAGCTGCGGGCCTCGGACGCCGACCGCGACCGCATCGCCGACCTCCTGCGCGATGCCCTCGCGGAAGGCCGGCTGACGCCCGACGAGCACGCCGAGCGGGTGGAGGGCGTGCTCGCCGCGAAGACCGTGGGGGAGCTGGAGGTGTTCGTCCGCGACCTCCCGGCGGGCCGGCCCTCGCGCCCGCAGTCGACGGCGCCGAGCAGGCCCACCGCCGGCGCGATCCCGCCCGATCCGGACGACAACGTCGTCGCGGTGTTCAGCGCCGCCGTCCGCAAGGGCCGTTGGCGCGTCGGCCGCCGCATCCACGTGTACGCGGTCTTCGGCAACGTCGAGATCGACCTCAGCGAGGCCCTCTTCGACCACCAGCAGGTCGTGATCAAGGCGTACTCGGTCTTCGGCAACGTCGAGGTCCGGGTGCCGGAGAACGTCTCGCTGCGCGGCACCGGCGGCGGGGTGTTCGGCAACTTCGAGGTGGCCTCGCTCGACGCGGAGGACCCGCAGGCCCCGGCGGTCTACGTGGACGGCTGGGCGGTGCTGGGCAACATCGAGGCGCGGCCCCGGCGCGGCAAGCTGGTGGCGGACATCCTGGACCGCGTGCAGCGGTCGGTGGACAAGGGTTTGCGCGGACGCTCCGACCGTTGACGTCCGCGAACCCGACGGAAACGGACCGGACGGGTCCGCCGGGATCGGGGCACTCGTCGGTGAATTCCCGTGGCTGCCACGGCGGTTCGGGACTCAGTGCATAGGCGTGCGTACATCGGGTAAGCCTTGCTGCATCGTGTCTCGCTCGCGAAGCCGTCGTCAGGAGTAGACCGTGCTGCAACCGCCGCATTCGTCCCTGCAGGTAGCCGCCGTCCCGGCCCAGCGGGGGCCCGCGCGAGACAGGGATCAGGACGCGCCCTGGCACACCGAGGCGGTGTGCCGCCGCGACGAGGCCGCGCTGTTCTTCGCCCCGTCGAAGGAACCCACCGCCGCCCGGCTCTCCCGCGAGGACGCGGCCAAGCGCGTCTGCGCCCGCTGCCCCGTGATGGTCGAGTGCCGTGAACACGCCCTGCTCCAGCCGGAGCCCTACGGTGTCTGGGGCGGCCTGACCGCCGCCGAACGCCGCGTGGTCCTGGCCCGCCGCCGGCGCCGCGACATGGAACTCCAGGCCACCCGCCAGACCGGCCGCATAGCCGCGGCCGGCTGACCACCGGCCCCCACGAGAAGGGCGCCCTCCCACCCGGAGGCCGCCCTTCCTGCACCCCACCGTTCCCCACGCCGCCCTGGCCTTCCGGGGCCCGGGGCGGCGGAACGAGCCCACCTCACCCCGACGGACCGGCAGATAAGAATCCCTGCCCCGCCCTTCGCGGTGAGGTCTCCCCCGCTGCCTTCTGCCCGGCGGCGACATGGACCGCCCCTCCAGGGGCGCGGGGAACTGCGCACCCAGCCCCCGCGCACCCGCACGGGGCGACGCCCGCTCGGCCGATGGCGGTGCCGTCTCTCCCGCTGCCTTCTGCCCGGCGGCGACATGGACCGCCCCTCCAGGGGCGCGGGGAACTGCGCACTCAGCCCCGACGGACCGGCACGGGGCGAACTTGCTCAGCTGATGGCGGTGCCGTCTCTCACGCTGCTTCCCGCCCGGCGGCGACAC
>NZ_JBWHZP010000028.1:0-48809 GCF_056323165.1 Streptomyces sp. 3-6 | reverse complement strand
GGGCGGACAGTGCTGCGCTCCAGCCCGGGGAACAGCCCGGCCGTGGAACCGAGCGGCCGTCGAAGAGTCCGTGGCGGACATGCGGAAGGCCCGCGTCCCTCACGGGCGCGGGCCTTCTCGGTGATGCGGTCCTGACGGGATTTGAACCCGCGGCCTCCACCTTGACAGGGTGGCGAGCACTCCAAACTGCTCCACAGGACCAGGTTCGCGGCGCGTTCACTGCTCTGCGCTGCGAAAAGAGACTGTACAGGAGGGCGGCCGCCTGGTCGAACTCACCCTGGGTGGCCGTACCGTCACGGTGCCAGCGCGTCGATCGCCTTGATGATCCGCTTGTCCGAGACGGGGTGCGCGGTGCCCAGCGCGTGCGCGAAGTAGCTGACCCGCAGCTCCTCGATCATCCACCGGACGTCCCGCACCTGCTGCGGAACCGGGCGGCCCTGGGGCATCTGCTCCAGCAGCCACGCGTACTCGTCCTGCATCTCCCGGACCTTCTCCATGCGGGTGGTGTCCCGCTGGACGTTGGCCGGCATCTGCTGGAGACGCCGGTCGGCGGCCACCAGATAGCGCATCAGGTCCGGCAGCCTGCGCAGGCCGGCGGACGTCACGAAGCCCGGCCGCACCAACGCGTCCAACTGCTCCCGCACGTCCCGCAGGTTCGCCAGGAGCGCCGGGCTGCGGACCGACTTCAGCCGTCGCTCGCACGCCTGCCAGGCGGCCAGCACCTGCTGCACCTGCCCCACCGCCCGGACGGTGGTGTCCACGATCTCGGCGCGCACCCGGTCGAACAGCTTGCGGTAGGACTCCTCGTCCCACACCGGCCCGCCGAAGTCGGCGATCAGCCGGTCCGCCGCCGCCATCGCGCAGTCGTCGAACAGCGCCTGCATCGAACCGTGCGGATTCGCGGACAGCGCCAGCTTCTGCTGGTTCGTCAGCTTTTCGGATGCGAACTTCGCGGGGTTGACCGGGATGTTGCGCAGGACGAGGCGGCGGGTGCCCTTCCACATCGCCTCCTGCTGCTCGGCCTCGGTGTCGAACAGCCGCACCGACACGGTGTCACCGTCGTCCACCAGCGCCGGGTAGGCCCTGACCGGCTGGCCGGCCCGGCGGGTCTCGAAGACCCGGGTGAGCGTGCCGACGGTCCAGTCGGTCAGCCCCGAGCGTTCCAGGGACTCGCCGCCGCTGCGCTCGGCGGTGGCCGCGGCGGCGCGGCTCAGCGCCTTGCGGGCGCGCGGCTTCAGCCGCAGGCGCAGCGCCTCCAGGTCCTTGTCCTCGGCGAGCGTGCGGCGCCGCTCGTCGACGATCCGGAAGGTGATCCGCAGGTGGTCGGGGACCCGCGACCAGTCGAAGTCCTCCGCGTCGAAGGGGACACCCACCATGCGTTTCAGCTCGCGGGCCATCGTCACGGTCAGCGGCTCCTGGAGCGGGACCGCCCGCTCCAGGAACGCCTTGGCGTAGTTGGGCGCCGGGACGTAGTGCCGGCGCACCGGCTTGGGCAGGGAGCGGATCAGCTCCGTGACGACCTGTTCGCGCAGGCCGGGGATCTGCCAGTCGAAGCCCTCGTCGGTGACCTGGTTCAGGACCTGGAGCGGGATGTGGACGGTCACGCCGTCGGCGTCGGCGCCGGGCTCGAACTGGTACGTCACCCGGAACTTCAGCGGGCCCTGCCGCCAGGTGTCCGGGTAGTCGGCCTTGGTGACGGCCTCCGCCGACTCCCGGATGAGCATCTCCCGCTCGAAGTCCAGGTAGTCGGGCTGCTCATGCCGCTTGTGCTTCCACCAGGAGTCGAAGTGGGCGCCCGAGACGACGTGTTCGGGGACCCGCTGCTCGTAGAAGTCGAAGAGGGTCTCGTCGTCGACCAGGATGTCCCGCCGCCGGGCCCGGTGCTCCAGTTCCTCCACCTCGGTCAGCAGCCGGCGGTTGTCGGCGAAGAACTTGTGGTGGGTGCGCCAGTCGCCCTCCACCAGGGCGTGGCGGATGAACAGCTCGCGGGAGGCCTCCGGGTCGATCCGGCCGTAGTTCATCTTGCGGTGCGCCACGATCGGCACCCCGTACAGGGTGACCTTCTCGTAGGCCATCACGGCCGCCTGGTCCTTCTCCCAGTGCGGTTCGCTGTAGGTGCGCTTGAGCAGGTGCTCCGCGAGCGGCTCCACCCACTCCGGCTCGATCTTCGCGTTGACCCGTGCCCACAGCCGGGACGTCTCGACCAGCTCCGCGGACATCACGAACCGCGGCGGCTTCTTGAACAGGGCGGAGCCCGGGAAGATCGCGAACTTGGCGTTGCGGGCGCCGATGTACTCGCCGCGCCCGCCGTCCTTGCGGCCGGCCGGGGCGGAGTCCTTGGACTCCTTGACGTCCTTCATGCCGATGTGGGACAGCAGACCCGCCAGCAGCGAGACGTGGATCCGGTCGGCCGGGGCGTCCTGGTCGTTGAGGTGGATGCCCATCTGCTTGGCGACCGTGCGCAGCTGGGTGTAGATGTCCTGCCACTCGCGGATGCGCAGGAAGTTGAGGTACTCCTGCTTGCACATGCGGCGGAACGAGGAGGAGCCCCGTTCCTTCTGCTGCTCGCGCACGTAGCGCCACAGGTTGAGGTAGGCGAGGAAGTCGCTGGTCTCGTCGCGGAAGCGGGCGTGCTGCTGGTCGGCCTGGGTCTGCCGGTCGGCCGGGCGCTCGCGCGGGTCCTGGATGGACAGGGCAGCGGCGATCACCATGACCTCGCGGACGCAGCCGTTGCGGTCGGCCTCCAGCACCATGCGTGCGAGCCGCGGGTCCACCGGCAGCTGGGCCAGCTTGCGGCCGGTCTGGGTGAGCCGCTTGCGCGGGTCCTTCTGCGAGGCGTCCAGCGCGCCCAGTTCCTGGAGCAGCTGCACGCCGTCCCGGATGTTGCGGTGGTCGGGCGGGTCGATGAAGGGGAACTTCTCGATGTCGCCGAGTCCGGCCGCGGTCATCTGCAGGATGACGGAGGCCAGGTTGGTGCGGAGGATCTCCGCGTCGGTGAACTCCGGACGGGACAGGAAGTCGTCCTCGCTGTACAGCCGGATGCAGATGCCGTCCGAGGTCCGGCCGCAGCGGCCCTTGCGCTGGTTGGCGCTGGCCTGCGAGACGGGCTCGATGGGCAGCCGCTGCACCTTGGTGCGGTGGCTGTAGCGGGAGATGCGGGCGAAGCCCGGGTCGATGACGTACTTGATGCCCGGGACGGTCAGGGAGGTCTCGGCCACGTTGGTGGCCAGAACGATCCTGCGGCCGCTGTGCTGCTGGAACACGCGGTGCTGCTCGGCGTGGGAGAGCCGCGCGTACAGGGGCAGCACCTCGGTCGACCGGTACCGCTTCTTCGTCAGCGCGTCGGCGGTGTCCCGGATCTCGCGCTCACCGGACAGGAAGACCAGGATGTCCCCGGGCCCCTCGGCCATCAGCTCCTCGACCGCGTCCGTGATGGCCGTGATCTGGTCGCGGTCCGCGTCCTCGGAGTCCTCCTCCAGCAGCGGGCGGTAGCGCACCTCCACCGGGTAGGTCCGGCCGCTGACCTCGATGACGGGGGCGTCGCCGAAGTGCCGGGAGAAGCGCTCCGGGTCGATGGTCGCCGAGGTGATGACGACCTTGAGGTCCGGACGCTTCGGGAGCAGCTGGGCGAGGTAGCCGAGCAGGAAGTCGATGTTCAGCGACCGCTCGTGCGCCTCGTCGATGATGATCGTGTCGTAGGCACGCAGTTCGCGGTCGGTCTGGATCTCCGCGAGCAGGATGCCGTCGGTCATCAGCTTGATGAAGGTGGCGTCGGGGTTCACCTGGTCGGTGAAGCGGACCTTCCAGCCGACGGTCTCCCCGAGCGGGGAGTCGAGCTCCTCGGCCACCCGCTCGGCCACCGTGCGGGCCGCGATCCGCCGGGGCTGGGTGTGCCCGATCATGCCCCGCACGCCGCGGCCCAGTTCCAGGCAGATCTTCGGGATCTGCGTGGTCTTGCCGGACCCGGTCTCACCCGCGACGATCACCACCTGGTGATCGCGGATCGCCTCGGCGATCTCGTCCTTCTTCTGGCTGACCGGCAGCTGCTCCGGATACCGCACCTCGGGCACGCGCGAGCGGCGCGTGGCCATGCGCTCCTCGGCCCCGGTGACCTCCGTCTCGATCTCCGCGAGCACGGCGGCCCGCGCCTCCGGCTTGCGGATCTTGCGCGCGCCCTCCAGCCGCCGGCCGAGCCGGTGCGCGTCGCGCAGCGACAGGTCGGCGAGGCGGGAGGCGAGGGAACCGAGAGCGGGGGCAGGGTGCGTAGACATACGGATTCCAGGATCTCATCCCGCGGAAAGACGCGGCCAACGGTTTTGCCGGGGAGCCGGGCCACAGGACCCGGGGGACGCAACAAGGCCCCGATCGGTGATCGGGGCCTTTGCTGTGGCTGGGGCCGGGGTCGAACCGGCGACCTTCCGCTTTTCAGGCGGACGCTCGTACCAACTGAGCTACCCAGCCGCGATGTTTCACGTGAAACACCAGCGGTCCTGACGGGATTTGAACCCGCGGCCTCCACCTTGACAGGGTGGCGAGCACTCCAAACTGCTCCACAGGACCAAGCGTGTCGTACGACAGTGTCGCACAGGGTGGTGCGTGCCCCCAACGGGATTCGAACCCGTGCTACCGCCTTGAAAGGGCGGCGTCCTAGGCCGCTAGACGATGAGGGCTATCGGCCCGCCTGGGCGCTTCTCAGCGCGTCGGGGACGTGAGAAGCATATGGGATGGCGGGACCTATCGCCAAAACGGTTTACGGGGTGGCCGTCGGGCGGGTCGCGGGCGGGGACGGACGGGACGGCGAGGGCGCCGGGGTGGGGGCCGGCGAGGGGCTGGACGAGGGCGAGGACGAGGGTGAGCCCGACGGCGACGGCGAGTCCGCGCCGGGCTGGTTCTCCTCGGGCAGATGGCGGCTCACCTCGGCCGTCGTCAGACCGAGCCCGCCCAGCTTGATGGAGTCCCACGCCTGCAGCCGGCGGGTGTCGCGGTCGAAGTAGAGGATCGACGTCTCGATCGGATCCGGGTGCTCGCCCTCGACGGCACGCAGCCCGCTGCCGCCGGTCGACCCCTCGATCCGCAGCCGGGTGCCGTACTCCATGACCTCCATGTCCTGACGGTGGTAGTGGCCGGCGAGGACCAGCGGCACGGTGCCGTCCACCTCGCGTGCGGCGGACGGTTCGTGGGCGAGCGCCACGTCCACCGGCGTCCCGGCCGCCGCCTGGTCGCGCAGCGCGGAGGCGAGACGGGCGCCGGCCAGCTCCTGGGACTCCTCGGCGCCCTTGGTCTTGGAACGGTCGGGGGTGAACTGCGGGTCGCCGATGCCGGCGAAGCGCAGGCCCGCGATGGACTCGGCCCGGCCGTCGTCCAGGACGTGCACGTTCTTCAGGTCCTCCAGATAGCTCTGGGTGACCCGGGAGTCGTGGTTGCCGCGGACCCAGACATAGGGGGCGCCGAGGTTCTCGATGGGGTCGAGGAACCCGTTCTCGGCGGCGGTGCCGTGGTCCATGGTGTCGCCGGTGTCGACGATGACGTCCACCCGGTACTGCTTCACCAGCGAGCCGATGATCGCCCAGCTCGCCGGATTGAGGTGGATGTCGGAGACGTGCAGCACCCGGATGGTGGTCGGGTCCGGCTGGTAGGTGGGCAGGGTGGACGTGGCGTCGTAGAGCTTGGTCACGTTGGTGACCAGGCGGGCCAGCTCCTGCTGGTACACGTCGAACTCGGTGACGATGCTGCGCGCGTCGCCGACCAGCGACGGGGCGGACGACAGCAGGCCCGAGAACCGCGGCTCCAGGACGGAGTCCGGGTTCCAGGTGGCGTAGGCGGTCCCGCCGGAGGCCGCCAGCAGGGCGAACGCCAGCCCCCCGGCGGCCAGGGCCCTGCGCGGACGGCGGTAGACGATCAGGCCCAGGGCGGTGGCACCCGTCACCACGGCGATGCAGGAGCGCACGGCGAGGTCGGCCGTGCCGGTGCTGACGTCCCGGGTCACCTCGTCCTGGAGCCCGGAGATGCGCTCGGGGTGGTCGACGAGGGCCTGGGCGCGCTCCGGGTCCAGCTGGTCCACGTTGACGTCGAGACGCACGGGAGCGGTGTGGCTGTCGAGCTGCAGCGCGCCCAGCGGCGAGACGTTGATCTTCGTGCCGCCGGTGAAGGAGGGGCGCAGGGTCATGGTCGTGTCCATGGGCCCGACGGGCACCCGCACATTGCCCACCACCAGGAGCCCGAGCCAGGCGCCCACCAGCACCACCGCCACGAGGCCCAGGGCCCGCGCCCAGGGGTGACGGCGGGGGGCGAGTTCCACCGCGGCTGCGGAGCCGGGGCGTCGGGAACGGCGGAGGAGGGAGCGCGGCGCGCTCCGGGCGCGGCGGAGCACGGTCGACACGGCGGCGGGAACGCGGGCCATTGATCCCGTATGCCCATGTCGGCCGACGGATATGCGAGGTGCGGGGGTGACTCGTACGGACGGGTCGTGGACGACAATGGCGGTGTGCTGGAGATGACACGCGAGGAGTTCGAGGAGCTGGTCGCCGAGGCGTTGGACCGGATCCCGCCGGAGCTGACGCGGCTGATGGACAACGTGGCGGTGTTCGTCGAGGACGAGCCCCCGGCGGACGACCCGGAGCTGCTCGGCCTGTACGAGGGCACGCCGCTCACCGAACGCGGGGAGTGGTACGCCGGAGTCCTGCCGGACCGCATCACCATCTACCGGATGCCGACGCTGCGGATGTGCGCGTCCCGGGAGGACGTGGTCGCCGAGGCGGAGATCACCGTGGTGCACGAGATCGCGCACCACTTCGGGATCGACGACGCCCGGCTGCACGCCCTCGGCTACGGATAGGTCACTTGTGCGTCCCGCGCGTGTCCTCCTGCGGGTGCCGGGAGTTGGGCCTGTCGACCCAGAACTCCCCACGGAGGTGGCCCCGTGCGCCGCTTGTACGTACCCGCCCGTCTGGCCGCCACGCTGGTCGCCGTCGCCGCTGCCGCCGGCTGCGTGAGCGTCGGCGCCGACGGGGCCGACGGGAGCGCCGGACCGTCCCGGTCGGCTGGCCAGCGGGGCGACGACGCGCCGGGCGAGGAGCGGGCGGTGTCGGGCGGAGGCCCCGCCGGGCACGACGCGGCCTCCGCCGACGGGGCCCGGGGGAGCGACAAGGACGGGAAGGGCAAGGGCGGCAAGGACAATAAGCGCAAGGACGGCGAGTCCCCGGACGCCGACGCCTCGCCGTCGGCGTCGGCGAGCAGACCGGAACCCGGGGACACCGGCCCCGGCGGCCCGGCGCGGCCCCCTGCGGACGGCCCGGCACAGCCCGCCCCGTCCCGCACCCCGGACGCGCAGCCCACCGACCCGGCGCCCGAGCCGCCCCCGCCGGTCGAACCGACGGCCGCGGAGCCCTCCTCGTCGGCCCACGAGCCGCCGGACACCCAGTTGGAGCAGCGCGAACCGGCACCGAGGGCGGGCGCGCCGGCGTAGGGCACCGGCGTAGGCGGGAGCGGCTGGACGGACTGGTTCGTGGGGCCCGGTTGGACAGTTGGTCCGTGGGGACCGGCTGGACGGCTGGTCTGCGGGGCCTGGCTGGACGGCTGGTCTGCGGGGCGGCGTGGGCGTCGGTCGCCGGCAGGGCGGGGCGGACGGCGAGGCGGGGAGGGAGCAGGCCCCGTCGGAGGGCGGGGCGGGCGGCGACGGCGGCGAGCGAACGATCCGGTCTTCGTCAGGTTGACGGCCTGACCTGCGGTTCCTTTCCGCACGGGGGAAGCGGTTTGCTTTGAGGGGGGCCGGGTGCGTATGGTGGCAGATCGTTTGATCCTATTTGCCCGGCGCCATCGCAGAGCGCGCCGTGTGGCGCGTACTCTCCTTTGCCGTGGTGGACCGCATCGAGGCGGTCGTAATTTGCGAAGCAGCGAATCACGGAGTTGACGGGCGCGTGCCGAAGAGACTCCGGAAGGTTTCGCATTCGTATGCCCATCGCCAGTACTGATCACGTCGTCGTGCCCGAGAACGCCGAGAACGTCGTGGACCTCGACACCCTCGACGCCCTCGCGACCATCGAGGACACCGACACCGACACCGACGCGGTCACCGGCACCGATGACACCACCGACTCCGCCGACGAGGCCGCCGCGATGACGTTCGCGGATCTCGGCCTCCCCGAGGGCGTCGTGCGCAAGCTCGCCCAGAACGGCGTGACCAGCCCCTTCCCCATCCAGGCCGCGACCATCCCGGACGCCCTGGCCGGCAAGGACATCCTCGGCCGGGGCCGCACCGGTTCCGGCAAGACCCTCTCCTTCGGCCTGCCGACGCTGGCCACCCTGACCGGCGGCCGCACCGAGAAGCACAAGCCGCGCGCCGTCATCCTGACGCCGACGCGTGAACTGGCGATGCAGGTCGCCGACGCGCTCCAGCCCTACGGCGACGTGCTCAACCTGCGCATGAAGGTCGTCTGCGGCGGCACCTCGATGGGCAACCAGATCTACGCCCTGGAACGCGGCGTCGACATCCTGGTCGCCACCCCGGGCCGCCTGCGCGACATCATCAACCGCGGCGCGTGCTCCCTGGAGAACGTGCAGATCGCCGTCCTCGACGAGGCCGACCAGATGTCCGACCTGGGCTTCCTGCCCGAGGTCACCGAGCTCCTCGACCAGGTGCCCGCGGGCGGCCAGCGGATGCTGTTCTCCGCGACCATGGAGAACGAGATCAAGACCCTCGTCGACCGTTACCTCAAGGACCCGGTGTCCCACGAGGTCGACGCGGCCCAGGGCGCGGTGACGACCATGTCGCACCACATCCTCGTCGTGAAGCCCAAGGACAAGGCTCCGGTCACCGCGGCCATCGCGTCCCGCAAGGGCCGCACCATCATCTTCGTCCGGACCCAGCTCGGCGCCGACCGCGTCGCCGACCAGCTGCGCGAGGCGGGCGTGAAGGCGGACGCGCTGCACGGCGGCATGACGCAGGGCGCGCGGACCCGGACCCTGGCCGACTTCAAGGACGGGTACGTCAACGTCCTGGTCGCCACGGACGTCGCGGCCCGCGGCATCCACGTCGACGGCATCGACCTCGTCCTGAACGTCGACCCGGCCGGCGACCACAAGGACTACCTGCACCGTGCGGGCCGCACCGCGCGCGCGGGCCGCACCGGCACCGTCGTCTCCCTCTCCCTGCCGCACCAGCGGCGCCAGATCTTCCGGCTGATGGAGGACGCGGGCGTCGACGCCACGCGCCACATCATCCAGGGCGGCGCCGCCTTCGACCCGGACGTCGCCGAGATCACCGGCGCCCGGTCCATGACCGAGGTCCAGGCGGAGTCCGCCGGCAACGCGGCCCAGCAGGCCGAGCGCGAGGTCGCCCAGCTCACCAAGGAGCTGGAGCGGGCCCAGCGGCGTGCCAGCGAGCTGCGCGAGGAGTCCGACCGGCTGCTGGCCCGGGCCGCCCGGGAGCGGGGCGAGGACCCGGCCGTCGCCGTGGCCGAGGCCGCCGCCCAGGCCCAGGCCGAGGCCGAGGCCGTGGTCCTGCCGGAGCAGCCGACCGCGCGGGACGTCGAGCGCGGCGAGCGCACCGAGTCGTCCGCCCCGTACGAGCGGCGTGAGCGCCGTGACGACCGCCGTGACGACCGCGGCGGCGACCGTGGCGGTTTCCGCCGGGACGACCGGGGCGACCGTGGTGGCCGTTCCTTCGAGCGCCGTGACGACCGGGGCGGCTTCAACCGGGACCGCGACCGTGACCGTGGCGGCGACCGTGGCGGCTTCCGCCGTGACGACCGCGGTGACCGCGGTGACCGGGGCGGCCGTTCCTACGACCGTCGGGACGGCGACCGTGGCGGTTTCCGCCGCGACGACCGCCCCGCCCGGTCCTTCGACCGTGACCGCGACCGTGGTGGCCGTTCCTTCGAGCGTCGCGACGACCGTGGCGGGTTCAACCGGGACCGCGACCGTGACCGTGGCGGCGACCGTGGCGGCTTCCGCCGTGACGACCGCGGCGGTCACCGCGGCAGCGACCGCCCCTTCAACCGCGACCGCCAGGGCGACCGCCCCGGCTTCCGCGCCGGCGGCCACGACCGCCCGCACGGCCGCCGTGACGACCACCGCGGCGGCGGCAGCTTCGGCCGCCGAGAGGACAAGCCGCGCTGGAAGCGCAACGGCTGACCCACCCCGCCGAGCTGAACCCGTGAGGGCCCGCACGACTTCGGTCGCGTGGGCCCTCCCGCTTTCCCGCGGCACATCTCACGCCCCGCCGGGGGCAATACCCGATCGGAGAGGCGGTCACGTCCCGCTATGCTCGGGGAGGCAACATCGCCAAGGGCCCTTAGCTCAATTGGCAGAGCAGTGGACTTTTAATCCATTGGTTGTGGGTTCGAGTCCCACAGGGCCTACCGGGCAGAAGCTGCCCGACCTGCGGCGGAAGCCGGACGTCGGAGTCTTGTGCCCCTCTGGGTGCCGTCTCGGTGATCGTTCGCCCGCCCGGTGGCGGCCCCCGGTGCCGGGCGATCAGTACGTGCAGCAGTCCCGGCTGACGGCAGGGGGCGTCCGCCGGATCCGAGCCGCAGACGTCGTCCTGATCGAACGTCAAAGCCTGTGACCGATCAGGAACCAACGAACGGGCCGCGCGCTCACGGTTTTCGGGCCTCCGGCTGCTCCATGCACGTCCACGCCGCGACCGGCTCCGTGTACCGCGGTCGGTCGGACGCGCCCGCGCGATCCGCGAGGCCGACGGCCCCCGGCGGTTCTCCCCACGACGCCTCAGCGACGCCTGCGACGACGCCTCCGAGCGCCTCGTACAGCGGCGGCTGTCCGGGAACGACGGCAGTGCCCCGCATACGCGCCCCGGAAGCCGTCACCAGGCTGCCTCCCATGCTCTTGGGCTTCCCCCGCCCCCACGTCACCCGGATCGCCTGCTACGGGCACGACGGCCGTTCCCGCGGTGACGATCAGTCTTCGGGCGCGCACCACGTCTTGCGCAGGCCGGGGAGGTAGGACCGCATGAACGCCTCGATGTCGGCGTGGCGCCGGGCCAGGGCGTCCTTGCCCTCGACCTCGCTCAAGAGGTGGATGCTGAGCACCAGATGGGTGTAAGGCTGGTTGGGCACGGCTTCCCGTGGATGACCGGGCAGTGGCCTGCACGGCAGCCACACCTTTCCGCCGTCGTCCGCCACGCCCGCGCTGGTGACCTCGACACTGCCGGTCAGGGAGATGGGACGGTAGTTCTTGAGGTCGTTGTGCGCGGCCTCTTCCGCCTCGACGTTGAACCCGGTGTCGCGCAGGATCCGCAGCTTGAGTGCCACCTCGTCGTCGACGATCACCCGGCAGAGGTGGTAGCTGTAGTCGGTGGTCTGGTTCTGCGCATACCGGGCGGCCTTCCCCTCAGGGAGCAGCGGCCTGAGGTCTGACGCGTCGGTCCTGATCCCGCACATGTGCTGGGGGAGGGAATAGTCGTGGCCCGGCTTGTCGCCGGAGCACGCGGTGACGAGGAGAGCGAGCGTGCCGAGGAGACTGAGGAGTCGGCGGTTCACTACCCCTCACCTGCCAGGTCATCAGCCGTGTCGCCGCCGTCATTCACGGTGCCGTTGATCCTGGAGAGCATCGTGTCCTCTGAAACGTTGTCGTCCGGGTTCGCCGCCTTCCACAGTCTCGCCAGGGCCAGCACGCGGTTCTCCTGATCGATTGCGGCTTCCCGGTTCGCCTGGGTCAAGCCCTTGTCGATGCGATTCGTCTCATCCTCGAGCCACTTGGATGTCAGGACATCCACGCCTCGCTGGGCCGCGTCGCCCGCGTAGGGGACGAAGTTCACCACTCCGCCCCAGGTGTGATAGTCCATCTTCGCCTCCCAGGCCGCCTTGCTCTTCGCATCGTCGGCATCCACGGTCAGTCCCTGATAGCGGGCCTCCTCCAGAAAGCCGATCGTGTGCCCGGCCGCTCGCCAGCTCCACTCCGGCCCTCCCTCCCGCGTGTTGATGTCGTGCACGATCTCGCGGTTGATGGCGTCCTGCAGCGTCAGGTAGGAGAACCGGTCGCGTGAGACCTGCTTAGCCACCTCGAGGACGTCGGTGCGGCTCAGTGGACTCTGTGCATTGCTCTGGGCGCTGGTCGTGTCGTGTACCGCGTCACCGTGGTTTCCCATGATCACGGCCATGGGAGTACGCAGGCTGGGCGGGAAGTCGTTGCCCTCCGCGGCAAGGTGCTTCAGGGAGTCCTTGAAGACGCGGTTGTTCGCGTCGGAGTGCTCGACGTAACCGCCGTCCGCACGGTTCGGGTCGATGCCCGTGGTGCCCGCGATCAGCGCCGCGCCGAGACCGGCCCTGGTCTGTGCGTCCTCGGTGTCGTACTGCCGCAGGGCATCGCCCAGGATGCTGTCGGTGCCGGACGGGCTGCGCGCGGTGGGGTGGCCGTCGACGACGTCCCAGTCGCGTTTCCGGAGCAGGTACTCGAGCCGGTCGTTGCCTTCCTTCTTGTCGTTGTCCGGGTGCGGGTCGGACTGGGGGTCGAGGAAGGACGCCGCGGCCTCCGGGTCCTTGCTCATCACACCGAGGAGCCCGTCCAGCGGATCGTTGGCGAACCACTCGTCCCGGGGCCCGACGAAACGCTTGGGAAGGTCCCAGTCGTCGTTGCCCTTGTCGGCCTTCTCGGCAGCTATGAGATCGTCGCCGAGGTCGTGCAGGAACCGGTCCGAGTAGCCCTCGCCGTGCTGCATGAGCGTCACCAGGGACTGGTATCCGCGGACCTTCTCGCCCTGCCAGTCGTACCGCTTCATCCCGGCTTCCTTCATGCCGGCGTGGAAGTCCTTGTAGAACCGGGACGTCGGGTCCTGCGTCGCCGTGGCCAGCGCGTTGGCGAGTCCGCGCTCGGATCCCAGGTAGTGCTGCTTGTTGCCGGTGTCGGAGTCGTAGGCGAGGGTGTTGAGCTGGTTCGTCAGCTTGATGGTGCCCTCGGGGCCCAGGTGGTTGAGGACGGTGCGGCTGAACCCCTCGTCTCCGGCGTTGTCCCGCATCAGCCGCGCCCACTCCTCGGGATCGGACGGCTTCTCGCCGGCGAGGATCTCGTCCGCGTACTTCCGGGCCTCGCGCGCCTCCACGGTCTCGATGTCGCCGACCGCGTCGGCGTTGAAGTCGTGCTGGGTGCCGCTGATGGCGTCCACCATCTCCTCGACGAGGCTCTTGAGTCCGGCGGCGTCCCGCAGGGCCAGCTTCGCACCCTGATCGGCGTCGTCGACGGCCTGCACGGCCGACGCGATGGCGGCGGTCCACCTGGCCTCCGTCAAGGCCCGTTGCGTGGCGTCCCCCATGGGGCCGCCCCGGGCGGCGCCGACGGCCGGCTCCTTGCTCGTGTCGACGTGGGCTCTGCCTTTGGTGTCGATGTGGATGTCGGCCTTCTTGGCCTCCTCCACCAGGTTCTTCACGGCTTGGATGCGCTCGACGAACTGTGCGTGGATGTCCCGCAGGATGGAGGCCACCGCCCTGGCCTCGACCGCGGCGGCACTGAATTGCTTCCTGGTCGCGGTGAAACGCTTCTTGGCGGCGTCGGCGCTCATGCCGACCCACTGGCCGTCCGACGCCACAGCCTGGACCGAGGAGCCGTACGCCTCGCCGAGGTCGTCGAAGCCGTCGGCCATCTTGATCCAGGAGCGGGCCGCAGTGGTCAGCGGACCGAGCCGGATGGTAATGACGTCCTGGTAGGTGAGCATGCGTACTTCCTTGGTTCCGGCGCCGGGTCGGCCGGCGAGCCCGACGACCGTGGGGGGCCGGTGTCAGAGGTTGCGGAGCGGGTCCGGGCCGGGCGTACTGATGCGCCGCAGTGAGCTCTCCACCTCGTGCTCGACGTACTGGAAGTCCCGCCGCGTCTTGCTGAGGTCCGCCTGGTCCCGGACCAGCCGCGCCTTGAGACTCCTGACCTGAAGGGCCCACTCTGCGTGTGCGTCCTTGAGCCCGGCGCCCGTCGCCCACCCCGCGAACTCACGCTCAGCGGCGTCGGTGTCCTCGTCGGCGTGGATGGCGACCTTGTCGAGACCGGGAAGGATCGTGTCGATCAGTGCCTTGACCGCTCCGCGCTTTCCTTGGGTGTTCGTCCTCAGATCAGGCGCGGCGCTCCCGTTGCCCACCGTGCCGTTGAGCTGCATGGAGCCGCCCTGCCGCTCGGCGACATCGGCCTTGATCTGTTCCCACTCGTCCCAAGCCATTGCTGTCGCCCCCCGTGGTCGACCTCGTGTGCCGGGTGCACTGCCGCACCAACTTTCATACTAATCCCGGGAGTCTCGCCCTCCCCGCAGTAACTGCGCCGGTCCGGTCGTCACGTTCGGCGGAGTGTGGCGTCCCGCTCAGGAGTGAACGCGGTGGGTGCTCCGATGGCCGGAAGGGGTCGGCGGTCGCTCAGGGAGGGACCGGCGGCTCGGGGGTCCGTCGGTGCGGTCGCTCGAGGTCAATGCTTTCTGCACGGCTGCGCATGTGCGACTTTCAGCCATACACCCGATGTACTGGGACATATAACCTTCAGGTCCTTGCGGGTTGGCCGGTGGGTCCTTGGGCTCGCCACTGGTGCGGAGAGAACACATGAAGAGGGCTGTGTCGGCGGCGGGGCTCGTCGGATGTCTGATCGTCGGGGCGGCTGCCCCGACCCTGGCCGTCTCCGACACGGGGGCGACGTCCCTGCCGGGTACGGGAGCGAAGATCCAGGTGAACGCCTGGCACTGCAACGTCTACGCCGACAAGTGCTCGTTCAAGACGTCGACCAAGACCGTGAAGGGTTCGGCCAGGTACCGGGTCAGCAAGATCACGAACACGGCCACCGTGAAGGCCAACGGCTGGCAGGCCACCCTGTCACTGAGCCCCAGCGGTACCTACGTGAGCGAGGACACCCGTCGGGTCAGCTGGACGAACAAGAACACCTGGATCGCCGATATCAGCGGTATCGCGGACCCCGGCGGATCGCTCAACACGAGCATCACCACGTGCTCGGACGGCGGCGCCTTCAAGGCCGGCGTCAAGGCGTTCGCCTCCGCCTGCGCCAACGACTGATCCCGGCCACCGTGCAGCTGAGCAACCGCGTGAAGACCAGGCCCGGCCGAGAGGAGGCTCGGGTACGCGGGACCGTGGTGGCCGCCGTCGTGGCGCTGGCCGCCGTCACCGCGGGCGTCGCGCTCGTCGGGGGCGGGGCCGTGGAGCGGCCCGGCCGTCCCGGTGGGCATCTCGCCGAACAACTTGACGCCCTGCGCGGGGAGAACGACCTGGTGCGGTCCACCCGTGCAGATGTGGGCCGGGACCCGGCGCTGTACCCCACCGCGTACGGACGCCTGGAGGCCGGCCTCGCCGCACGTCACGGGGCCGGTGGGCCCGTGCCCCGGGTTCGTCCGGACGCCCTGGCGGACCTCGCGCGCACGGAGGCCCTGGACACCCCCGCCTGGCGTGCGCACTACGTGTGCCTGTCGGTGGGCGGGGGGATCGGCACGCCGGCTGCCGGAGCCGCGACGGTGCTGGAAGAGGCCGGCATCAGGGAGGAGGCGGAGCGCGAGGCACTCGGCTATCTGCGCCACCCGGAGAAGGACAAGGACGACCCCGCGACGTCGCTCGCCTCCCGAGCCGCGTTCCTGCAGACGTTGACGTGTCTGGGCCGGGACGATGACGTTCCCCGTGCGGCTCTCGCCCGCCTCGCGGCGGACGCCGCCCGCGCCACCGAGGCCGTGCCGGTGCTGTACGCGATCGAGGCCCTGCGGGGAGTGGAGGTGAAGGCCCGTGCCACCCGGGTTCTGAGGAACGTCGACACCGTCCTGGAGGGGGACTGCGACGAGGCCGAGCCCCTGCAGCGTGCCGCGTCGGCCCTCCTGCGGGGCCGGCTGACCGAAGGGGCCCGCGCGTGTCTTCGACCCGCGCTCGGTGACCGTGACACCCAGACCCGTTGGCTGGTCCGCCGGGCGCTCTCCCTGCCGCAGGCAACGCCCTCCGCGCCGCACGGCTCGGACGGCGCCACACCGGCTGCCGAACCGCAGCCCTCCCCGGTGGACGTCCGGCCGGACGGCCTCGTCGCCAAGTCCCCCGCCCAGATGGGTACGCTCACCGCCACCTACCACGCCGCGCGTGCCCTCACCGCAGCCGCACAGCAGCGCCTTGCCCCTCAGTGGCTGACGAAGCGGTTGAAGCACCTCGGCGCCGACCCCCGGATCGAACCCTCGGACCGGATCCCGCTCGCCATGACCTGCCACCGGCTCGACCTGACCTGTGGACCGCAGGCCGAGCGGGGACGGAAGGAGGCGGCCGCGTTGCAGGTACCCGCCCGCCGGACGGCCTCCAACGAGCGTGGCTGGTACGGAGCCATGGCCGCCCGCGCGGAGTTCGGACTGGGGTGCCCGCGGACCTTGGTCGAACTGCCGGACGCCGCTTCCGGCGAACTGTCCCTGCGGTCACTGCGCCTGGTGGCGGTGCTCGCCGATGCGGGGTGTGCCGCGCAGGCCGAACGGCTCACCCGCGGCGCCGACCTCGTCGCGCAGGTTCGGGAGTCGCTGCGCGAGGGTGAGCTGGTGCTCGCCTCCGCGGCGATGGAGGCGACGCTCGCCTCCGAGCAGGCCGTTCCGCAGGCCCTGTGGGAGGAGATCCCCCGACTGCTCGACCGTCACCGGGACCCCGACCACCCGGACCTGTACGCCCCCACCCCCGGCGGTACCGCCACCGCGGAAGCCACCCGCGCCGCCTACTACCTCCTGGCGTGACCTCGCCGGGCCGCTCCGCTCCGACGTCGTCGCCACCGACTCACCCACCCCGCCCGAAGGACACCCCGCCGATGAACACCGCGTCTCCCCCCGCCCTCGTGGCCGAAGGGCTGGCCTTCTCCTATGCGTCCGGGGGAGGGCTGTCCCGGGCGGATCTCGTGCTTCGGGCGGGGAGCGTGGTTGCCGTCGAGGGGCCCTCGGGGGCGGGCAAGAGCACGTTGCTCGCGGTCCTCGGCCTGATTCTCGACCCTGACGAGGGGACCCTGCACGTCGGCGGTGTCGACACCCGGGCGCTGTCGGCCGGGGAGCGGGACCTGCTGCGGCGGCGGTCGATCGGGATCGTGTTGCAGGACCTGGGGCTGCTGCCGTTCCTGAACGCCTGGGAGAACGTCGCCGCTGCCTTCGGGCCCCGGCTGGCCCGGCACCGCGGCGTGGCCCGGGACCTGCTCGGCGGGCTCGGCATGGGGGAGTGGGCCGACGCGCCGGTCACCGAGCTGTCCGGCGGGCAGCGGCGGCGTATCGCCGTGGCCCGGGCCGCGGTGAAGCAGCCGGTGCTGGTGCTCGCGGACGAGCCGACCTCCGGGCTCGACCCGGTGGCCGCGAACTGCGTGCTGGACGCGCTGCGTTCGTGCGCGGGGCGGGGTGCGGCCGTCGTCGTGGTGACGCACGACGCGGCCGTCACCGGGGCCTGCGAGAGGCGGTACGTGCTCGACGGCGGTGTGCTGTCGGAGGCCGGGGCGGGGGCCGGGGCCGGGGCCCGGGAAGGGGAACTCGCGTGAGTCTGTGGAGTCTGCACACCTGGCGGCGGGACCGCCGGTCGCTGCGCCGGGTGGTGCCGACGCTCACCGTGCTCGCCGCGCTGCTGGCCCTGGCCGCCGGGGTGGCGGGCGGTGCGTCGGGCGCCGTCGAGCGGGAGGTGCTGGGCTCGGGGGGCTTGACCCAGGTCGAGCTGTCCTCCTTCGAGGGCGACGCCTCGGTCCGGCCGCTCACCACCGCCGCGTTGCGGGAGGCCGGGGAGGTGGCGGGCGTCCGCCGGGTGGTCGCCGACTACCCCGCCGTGCTCTACGCCGAGGAGGCCGGGACGTACGACCTGACCAGCCGCACGCTGACCCCCGGCGACGACGTGCCGGTCACCGGGGGGACGCTGCCCGCGGTGCTCGGGCCGCGGGACGTCGTGCTGCCGGCCCGGGCCCAGGGGGCCGACTTCCGTCCGCTGCTCGGGCGGACCGTCACCTTCGGCCACACCAGAGCCACCGGGGACGGGTCCGGCACCACCGCCGTGATCGAGCTGCGGGTCGTCGCGCTGTACGACCCGGCGTGGCAGGTCGACGGTCCGGACGTCGCCTACCTCGCGGAGGACACCGCCGCCTTCCTGGCCGCCGCGCGGGCCGGACTGGACGCCGAGACCTACCGGGCGAAGGAGGGGGCCCGGTCGGCCGTCGTGGTGGCCGAGCACCGGGACCGCGTGGCGGGGGTCGCCGCGGCCCTGCGTGCCGAGGGGTTCTCGGCGTCCCCGGTGGCGGACCGGGTGCGCCGGCTGCCCGGGCTGTTCGGCGCGGCGGACCTCGGGGTGCGTGCCGGGGTGCTGGTGCTGACCCTGGCCGCGCTGGGGCTCGGCGCGGTCCGGGCGGCGGACAGTGCGCGGGCCCGGCTCGGGGAGTTCGCCGTGCTGCGGATCCTCGGGTCCGGCCGGCCGGAGCTGCGGCGGATCCTGTGGGGTGAGGCGCTGCTGTCCGGTGCGGTGGCGGGGGTGACCGGGGTGGCCGTCGGCACCGGGCTGTCGCTGGCCCTCGCCGGCCCGCTGAGCGGGGTGCTCGGGCTGCCGATCTCCCCGGCGGACGCGTTGCCGGGGCCGGTGTGGGCCGGGGTGGCGCTGCTGCTGCCCGCGGCCGGGCTCGCCGTCGGCACGCTGGTGGGCAGCCGTGAGGTGCTGCGCCGGGACCCGTACCTCACGGCGCGCGCCCACGGGTGAGCGTGCCGCCCGCGCCCACGGGTGAGCGTGCCGCCCGCGCCCACGGGTGAGTGCGCCGCCCGCGCGCGGACGAACACGCCGCCGGGCACGCTCCGGGGCGGCCCGCCGAGGCCGGACGGTGGCGGCCCACTCAGCCCGGCCAGCCCGGACGGTCCGGTCCCGGCGCCCGACCGGACCGCATGGGGCTCACGACTCGGCCCGGTCCAGCTCCTCGGCCCGGTCCAGCTCCTCGTCCAGGGCCAGGGCGGCGGTGATGAGGGCGAGGTGGGTGAACGCCTGGGGGAAGTTGCCCAGTTGCTCTCCCGTGGGGCCGATCTCCTCCGCGAAGAGGCCGACGTGGTTGGCGTGGGTGAGCATCTTGTCGAAGGCGTACCGGGCCTGGCCGGGCCGGCCCGCGCGGGCCAGGGCGTCGACGTAGAGGAAGCTGCACAGCGAGAAGGTGCCCTCGCTGCCGCGCAGGCCGTCGGGGGAGGCGGCCGGGTCGTAGCGGTAAACCAGGCTGTCGGAGACGAGTTCGGCCTCCATGGCGTCGAGGGTGGACAGCCAGCGCGGGTCGCGCGGGGCGACGAAGCCGACGGCGGGCATCAGCAGCAGGGCCGCGTCGAGGACATCGGTGTCGTAGTGCTGGACGAACGCCCGCCGCGTCGGGCTCCAGCCGCGCTCCATGATCTGGTGGAAGACGGCGTCGCGGGCGGTCGTCCAGGCGTCGACGTCGGCGGGCCGGGAGAGGTCGCGGGCGAGCCGGATGCCGCGGTCGAAGGCGGCCCAGCACATCAGGCGGCTGTAGGTGAAGTCGCGGCGCCCGCCGCGGGTCTCCCAGATGCCCTCGTCGGGGCGGTCCCAGTGCTCGGTGAGCCAGTCCAGGACGCCGGACAGCGCGAGCCAGCTGTCGTAACCCGCCCGGTGGACCGGGTCCCGGGTCTGCGAGAGGGCGTGTACGGCCTCGCCGTAGATGTCGAGCTGGAGCTGGCCGGCGGCACCGTTGCCGATGCGGACGGGGGCCGAGCCGCGGTAGCCCTCCAGGTGGTCCAGGGTCTCCTCGATGAGGTGGGGGTCCCCGTCGACCCGGTAGACGATCTGCAGCGGCTCACCGGTGACGGTGTGGTCCTGGGTGAGGCGGTCGCCGAGCCACTCGCGGAAGGCGCGGGCCTCCTCGGTGAAGCCGAGACCGATCAGGGCGTGCACGGAGAGGGAGGCGTCCCGCACCCAGGTGTAGCGGTAGTCCCAGTTCCGTTCGCCGCCGAGCTGTTCGGGCAGGCCGGCCGTGACCGCGGCGACCGGGGCCCCGGTGGGCGCGTAGGTGAGGAGTTTGAGGGTGATGGCCGAGCGGTTGACGGTCTCCTGCCAGCGGCCCCGGTAGCGGCTGCGGCGGATCCAGCGGTGCCAGAAGGTCCAGGTGGCGTCGAAGTCGGCGCGGACGGACTCCGCTGTGGGCGGGGCGGGGGCCGCCGACCCCGCGGCGCAGACGGTGAGGAGGGCGGCGGCCCGTTCGCCCTGGGCCAGGTCCACGGTGGCCCGGACGTCGTCGCCGTCGCCGCCGTCGCCGTCGCGCTCCAGGGCGACGGGGCCGAGGCACTGGAGGTGGGCGTCGGTGCCGGGGCCGGCGAAGTGCGCGTCCGCCGAGCCGGGGTTCAGGTGGAGGTGGTGCGGGGCGCGGGCGTAGTCGAAGCGGGGGCGGCAGGCGAGGCGGAAGCGGACCCGGCCGCGGGTCACGCGCAGCACGCGGACCAGACGGTGGCGGTCCGTCACGGTCTCCGGCTCTTCGACGGGCATGAAGTCGACGACCTCGCCGACGCCGTCCGGGGTGAGGAAGCGGGTGACGAGGACGGCCGTGTCGGCCAGGTACAGCTGCCGGGTGGTCACGTCCGGGCCGTCCACGGTGACGGCGAAGTGGCCGCCCCGGTCGTGGTCGAGCAGGGCGGCGAAGAGGCTGGGCGAGTCGAAGCGGGGGGCGCACCACCAGTCGACGACGCCGTCGGAGGAGATGAGAGCCGCGGTCTGGAGGTCGCCCACCAGCCCGTGGTCGGCGATGGGAGGGTAGCGCCGCATGTGGAGTCCGCCTTGTGGTGACGCCGGGGGGATCACGGATCGTCGGTGGGGCGTGGGGGATCGTCGGCTGGGGAGCGCGCGTCGTGGGTGGGGCGCGCCAGGGAGGGGGCATGGGGCAGGGCGTGGGGCGTGCAGGTCGCTCCGAGGGGCGCGTGGGTCACTCCGGGGGCGCGCTGCCCGGGACGGCGTTCGCCAGGGACCAGATGACGAAGAGGTTGATCGCCATCATGATCACCGACCAGACGGGCGCGTACGGCAGGAACAGGAACTGCGCCACCAGGCTCAGCGACGCGAGCGCGATGCCCGTCGCCCTGGCCCACTCGCGGCCGGAGAGGATCCCCCAGCCGACGACGGCGGCGACGACGCCGAGGACGAGGAGGATCCAGCCCCAGCCGATGAGGCTGACCTCGTAGACGTAGTCGCCGATCCGGGCGTAGACGTCGTCCTCGACGATGGCGGCGATGCCCTGGAACATGGCCAGGACGCCGTTCAGCAGGAGCAGGACCCCGGCGAACGTCGCGCCGCCGGCCGCCCAGGCGGCGCCTTCCGGGGACACCGGTGGGCGGTGGCCGCCCTGGGGAGGACCGGAGTGTGGCTGTGCGGTCATGGAACGCACCCCCGTTTCTCGTGGCGCGGTGGTGCGGCCACCACCCGTCGGCCCCTCCGACCCTCCGCCCGTACGGCGCCGCCGACCACAGGGGCTGAGCCGAACGAGTGAGGGAGCCCGCCCGCGGCAGTGCCGGGACGGGAGTGCCGGGAGCGGTGCACCGGGGCCGGGCCCGGTGCGGTGGCCGCACCCGGTTCCGCCCGAGCCGGGACGCGGGGGCGCCGGGGCCGGTTCACTCACGCGCCCGTGCGGCCGGCCCGGGAACCGGCATCGGCAGGTCCGTCAGTGGAGCCGTCCGTGGCCCGGGTCGTCCCACCCGGCCGTGGCGGTCAGGCGGTGGTACGCCGCGCGGGCGTGGGCGAGCCGCGAGACGGTCGTGCCGACCAGCGCCGCGCCCAGGAGGCAGCCCAGCCAGGCGGTGTCGCGGGGGCCGGCCCAGCTGAGGGTGCCCGCGGGCGGTATCCCGAAGCCGTTGAGGAACAGCCAGCACAGTAGCGCCGTGCCCGGTGCCGCGGCGAACCGGGCGCACCCGCCGAGGACCGCGCAGAGCAGGGACAGGGCGGCCAGCGCGGGGCCGGGGCCGTCGGGGCCGGACAGCGTGTTGACCAGCGCCACCAGCAGCGGCGCGCCGGCAAAGGCCCCGGCCCACACCAGCGGGGTCGCCACCGGCCGGGGCACCGGTCGCGGCCCGGTGTGCAACGTCACCCACTCGACCATGCCGTCGCTCCCCTTCCGCTACGGGTTCCGGCCGGTGCCGGCCACGGGTGGGCGGCCGGTCGCCCGGACGGGCGGGACGTGCGTCCCGGTCGGATTTTTCCACCGCCCGGCCGACGACGGGGGCCGCCTGCCGGCCGGTGGCCGAAGGCGTGCGCCTGCCGGGCTTGCGGTGGCCGGTCACCCACCGGCGTGGACCGGTGCCGTCTGCTCGACCGGTGCGTCGGTGCCCTGCGGACCGCCCGGGGGCCGCCGGGTGAGCCGGCGGGCCAGCGGCTCGGTCCAGCGGGCGGCGAGCGGGCCGACGACGACCAGGATCAGCACGTACGCCGTGGCCAGCGGGCCGATGCGCGGCTCGGTGCCGACGGCGAGCCCGGCGATGACGATGGAGAACTCGCCGCGTGCCACCAGCGTGCCGCCGGCCCGCCAGCGGCCGGCCACCGAGACGCCCGCGCGGCGGGCCGCCCAGTACCCGGTGCCGATCTTCGTGAAGACGGTGACGACGGCCAGCGCGAGCGCCGGGACCAGGACGTGCGGGATGTTCGACGGGTCCGTGTGCAGGCCGAAGAAGACGAAGAACACGGCGGCGAACAGGTCCCGCAGCGGGGACAGCAGGTTGTGCGCGCCGTCGGCGACCTCCTTGGACAGCGCGATGCCGACGAGGAAGGCGCCGACCGCGGCCGACACCTGGAGGTGCTGGGCGACCCCGGCGACCAGCAGCGTCAGCCCCAGCACCACCAGCAGCAGCATCTCCGGGTTGTCGGAGGAGACGGCCCGGCTGACGAGCCGTCCGTGGCGCAGGGCGATGTAGAGGACCGCGCCGACGGTGCCCAGGGAGATCAGCAGGGTGAGGCTGCCGCCCGCGAGGCTCACCCCGGCCAGCAGGGCGGTGAGGATGGGCAGGTAGACGGCCATGGCGAGGTCTTCGAGGACCAGGACGCCGAGCACCACCGGGGTCTCCCGGTTGCCGACCCTGCCGAGGTCGCCGAGCACCTTGGCGATGACACCCGACGACGAGATCCACGTGACCCCGGCCAGGGCGAAAGCGCCCACCGGGCCCCAGCCGAGGATCAGGGCGGCGATGGCGCCCGGCGCGGCGTTGAGCACGAAGTCGACCGCGCCGGAGGGGTACTGCGTCTTGAGGGTGGTGACGAGGTCGGAGGCGCTGTACTCCAGGCCGAGCATGAGCAGCAGCAGGATGACGCCGATCTCCGCACCGGTGGCGACGAACTCCTCGCTGGCCTGCAGGGGCAGGATGCCGCCGTGGCCGAAGGCCAGACCGGCGAGCAGGTAGAGGGGTATGGGCGAGAAGCCGACCCGGCCGGCGAGACGGCCCAGCAGGCCGAGGGCGAGGATGATCGCGCCTAGTTCGATGAGCATGGCCGTGGTGTTGTGCACGGGCGTCTGTCCTCCGTGGGGTGGGTGCGGTGGCGGCGTCTCGGCCCGGGGCGGCGCCGGTCGCCTGCCGGGGTGGCGGCGGCCGGTCGTGCCGGTCGTGGGCGGGTGGGCGGTCGGACGGGGCGTCACGGCTGCGCGGCGCGCGGAGGGGGCGCGGACGGGCCGGGGCCGGTTCACGCGGTCGGCTCGGTCGAGGAGCTTCGGTGCGCTGGTCGCTGTCGCGGTGCCGGGTGGGTGCGGGAGGCGGGAGAGGTGAGGGGAGGTGTGGGGAGAGCCCGGGGCGACCCGTAGGGGGCCGGCACCGCGGTCCGGGTGACGAGGGTCAGCGCCGTGCGCGGCCGGTGCGGCGGCGGGCGGCGCTGCCGGTATCGGGGAGGCGGTCGCGGGCGGCGTTGTCGACACGTATGGGGATCACTCGACCCATGTCACGCCCCCTGCCCATGTCTCACCGGTGTGGCCGGTCGTCCACCGAACGTCGTCAGCCGGCCGTCGACCGGCCGGGTGGCGCCGGTCGACGACGACCGGCCTCGCACCCACTGCCCCCGGCGCCGACAACCCGGCGCTTCCGGAGGAACGCACTCAACGCTCGACGAACGAGCGGAACGCGGCTCAACGGAGCGTAAGCGCTTGGCAAAAATTTTAGCGCACCCCATATCGGGATGCGCCAGGGTAAAAATTCACATATGCGAAGAAAAGTGCGCGGGATCGCGTCGAAGCATCGGTCACATCGCGTATCCGGGACGGACGGCGTTCGTATCCGGGAACCTCACGTGCGCCCCGCGCCGCACGGGACGTACCGCACGCGCACGCGCCGCGAGCTCCACGTGAACCACACGAACCGCCGCTGCCGCAGGACCCCGACGGCCCGGTCCTCACCCGCCGGGAACCTCCGGCACCTGGCTCGGGGCGCGGGCCCCGGGCCCCGGGGCCCGACCGGCAGGCCGGGAGCGCACGCTCCGCACGGCCCGCCCACCACCCCGAACGTGTACGGAGCCGACGTCATCACCCGCGTCGGACGGCCGGCGTCGAGGCGGACGTGCGACGGCCTCGGCTGAGAACCGCCCGCGTCCGTCAGCGGGAGGGCTGTCCGCCCCCGTCACTCCCGGTGCCGCCGCCGGCTCCGCCCTCGCGCCGGCGCGGCGGGTACGGGTCGAAGAGCTGGACGCCGATGCCGCTGAGCACCAGGCCCGCGGCGATCAGGAGCCCGTCGGGCATGATCAGACCCGCGATCAGCAGGAGCAGCCCGATGCCCAGCACCCACCAGGCACGGGTACGCCGGTACTCCCGGGGCAGGGCCGGCCGGCCGCTGGACAGGGAGCGGGCGAAGCGGGGGTCGTCCCGCTCGAGTCGGGCCGCGAGATCGACGAGGCGCTGGTCATCGGACGTGGGCACGTCTCCTCCTTCCCGAAACGGAGGCAGCCCCGGGCTACCGGGGCCACCACCTCTGAGAGACCGCCGGGCATCGGTCCCGCGACGCCGGGCGCAAGCTGAACGGCCGGCCCGCGACATCGGGCCGACGCTGGGGGGTGTGCCCGTGGGCCTGGGTGGTCATCCGCTTCGGTGGGGTGGGGCGAAGCCGGGCTTCCCTCGACTTCAAGGGTCTCGCGCGGGGGCCCCTTCCACCATCAGGTCCGACCCTCATCTTCCGGGGGGCGCACCCTGTACACCGGCTGTCGCCTACAGGTCTCGGCGGGGTGAAAATGGGGACTGTCACGGATGGCGCACCGCGGGAACAGCACTCACGCTGGGACGTGTCGGCCCGCGCCCGTGTCCCGCCGGTCCGTGGTCCGGCGGCGGCTTCCGTCGGACGTCCGACGGCCTGTCCGGCTCCCTCGACCCAGGGAGTCACCGGGAGCCTACGACACACGGCCCGCGGTGGGCAGGGCGAGGAGGCGGTAACGGGTGCCACTGTTCTGGCGGATCTTCCTGCTGAACGCGATCGTGCTGATCACCGCCACGGCCCTGCTGCTCGGCCCGGTCACCGTGTCCACCCCGGTCCTGCTCACCGAGGCCGCGGTGCTCACCGTGGGACTGGCCGCCATGCTCGGTGCCAACGCCCTGCTGCTGCGCGTCGGCCTCGCCCCGCTGGACCGCCTCACCCGCGCCATGACCACCACCGACCTGCTCCGCCCCGGCCGCCGCCCCGAGGTCTCCGGGGGCGGGGAGATCGCCGAACTGATCAGCACGTACAACACGATGCTGGACCGGCTGGAGGACGAGCGCGCCACGAGCAGCGCCCGCGCGCTGTCCGCGCAGGAGGGTGAACGCCGCCGCATCGCCCAGGAGCTGCACGACGAGGTCGGGCAGAGCCTCACCGCCGTGCTGCTGCAGCTGAAGCGGGTCACCGACCACGCCCCGCCCGAACTGCGCGACGAGCTGCGCCTGGTGCAGGAGACCACGCGCAGCAGCCTGGACGAGATCCGGCGCATCGCCCGCCGGCTGCGCCCCGGTGTGCTCGACGAACTGGGCCTGGCCAGCGCCCTGAAGTCGTTCGGCACGGAGTTCGGCGGCGAAGGACTCGGCGTCCAGACCCGGATCGACCCGGACCTGCCCGACCTGGGGCCCGAGGCCGAGCTGGTCCTCTACCGGGTGGCGCAGGAAGGGCTCACCAACGTCGTCCGCCACGCGCGGGCCCGCCGCGCGGAGATCGTCCTGCGGCGCATGCCCGGCGGCGTCGAGCTGCTGGTCCGCGACGACGGCCGCGGCATCGTCGACGCGGCCGAGGGGGCGGGCATCCGCGGCATGCGCGAACGCGCCCTGCTCATCGGCGCCGACCTGAGCGTGGGCCCGGCCGCCGGCGGCGGCACCCAAGTACGCCTGGCCGTCCCCGTGCCCGTACGGGGACCCGCACCGACGTGGACTCCCGTGATCGACGCCCCCGACCGGAAACTCTGAACCATGACCGACGAGGCCCCCGCCCCCACCCGCATCCTCCTCGCCGACGACCACGCGCTGGTCCGGCGAGGGGTCCGTCTGATCCTCGACGGCGAACCGGACCTGACCGTCGTCGCCGAGGCGGACGACGGTGCCGAAGCCGTCGAGCAGGCCCGCGCCCACCGCCCCGACCTGGCCATCCTCGACATCGCCATGCCCCGCCTGACCGGAATCCAGGCGGCCCGCGAGCTGGCCCGCGTGGTACCGGAGACGCGGATACTCATCCTGACCATGTACGACAACGAGCAGTTCTTCTTCGAGGCGCTCGGAGCCGGGGCATCCGGCTACGTGCTCAAGTCCGTCGCCGACCGGGACCTCGTCGAGGCGTGCCGCGCCACCATGCGGGGCGAGCCGTTCCTCTACCCGGGGGCGGTCAACGCCCTGATCCGCAACTACCTGGACCTCACCCGGGACAACCGGAACGTGCCGACCAAAGCGATCACGGACCGGGAGGAGGAGATCCTGAAGCTGGTCGCGGAGGGCCACACCTCCCAGCAGATCGCCGACCTGCTCACCATCAGCCCCAAGACGGTGGAGCGGCACCGGGCCAACCTGTTGTCCAAGCTCGGCCTCAAAGACCGTCTGGAACTCACCCGGTACGCGATCCGGGTGGGACTGATCGAGCCCTGATCCCGCCTTGACCGCGCCTGGATCCAGGCGCGGTCGGGCCCCCGACCTGGCCCGATCGGCCCCGACCGGCCCCGACAGGGCCAGGACCCAGCTCCGCCCGGGCCCGGTCCTGGCTGTGTGGCAGGAGAGCGTGGCTCGCGGCCGGTGGTCGACGACCGGTGAACCGTCCTCACGCGTGGCCCGACGTCAGGAGGAGAGCCCGTGGCCGACCGGCTTCACGACGGGGGCGCGTGACCAGTCCTCACGACGGCGGCCGTGACCCTGACCCCTGACCCCGTGCCCCCTGCCCCCGTGGCCTCGTGACCCCGTGACCGGTGTCCGGTGCGGCCCGGCCGGTTGCCAGACTGGCACCGGCCCCGGCCGCACCGTCCCGGTCGTCGGCCGCCGCGCACCCTCCCGGCCCCCGCGCCGGCCCGTACCGCTTGGAGTCCGCCGATGCCCCACCCGTACGTCCTGCTGTCCGCCGCCGTCTCCCTCGACGGCTACCTGGACGACACCGGACCCGAGCGGCTCCTGCTGTCCAGCCCGGCCGACTTCGACCGGGTCGACGAGGTGCGGGCCTCGGTGGACGCGGTGCTGGTCGGGGCGGGCACCCTGCGGGCCGACAACCCGCGGCTGCTGGTCAACTCGCCCGAGCGGCGCGCCGCCCGGGTCGCCGAGGGCCTGCCGGAGTACCCGCTGAAGGTCACCGTCAGCGGCTCCGGCGACCTGGACCCGGCGGCCCGCTTCTGGCACACCGGCGGCGACAAGCTCCTCTACACGACGGACGAGGGGGCGGCCCGCGCCCGCACGCTCGGCCTGGCCACCGACATCGTGCCGCTCGGCGACACGCTGGACTGGCGGCGCCTGCTGGAGCACCTGCACGACGTCCGGGGCGTCCGACGGCTCATGGTGGAGGGCGGCGGCCTCATCCACACCCAGCTGGTCACCCAGGGCCTCGCCGACGAACTCCAGTTGGTCCTCGCGCCGTTGTTCGTCGGCGACCCGGACGCCCCCCGCCTCTTCGGTCCCGGCTCCTACCAGGGCGGGCGGCTGCGGCTGCTGGAGACCCGGCAGATCGGTGACGTCGTCCTGGCGCGCTACGCGCCCACCGCGCCCGGAACCGGCGAACTCCCCCACGCCGCCGACCTCCACTGGCTCGCCGTCGCCTGCGACCTGGCGTCCCGGTGCACGCCCTCGGACACGGCGTTCAGCGTGGGGGCGGTCGTGGTCGCGGCCGACGGGACGGAGCTGGCACGCGGTCACTCCCGGGAGGGCGGGGACCCGTTGGTCCACGCGGAGGAGGCGGCGCTCGCCAAGGTCGACCCCACCGACCCGCGGCTCGCCACCGCCACGGTGTACTCCAGCCTGGAGCCCTGTGCCCGCCGCGCCTCCCGGCCCGCGTCCTGCGCCCGGCTCCTGCTGGACGCGGGGGTGCGACGGGTGGTCACGGCCTGGCGCGAGCCCGGCACCTTCGTCCAGGACGCCGACGGCAGCGGTCTGCTGAGGGCCGGCGGTGCCACGGTGGTCGTCGTGCCGGAGCTGGAGGAACGCGCCAAGGCGCCGAACGCGCACCTGATCGGCCGCTGACCCTCGGGGAGGGCCCGGGGGAGCGGTGGAGAGGGAGCAGGCGAAGGGGAGGGGTGAGCAGGGAGGGGCCGGAGAAAGGGGTGTGCGGAGCGTTCCGCGCATGCCGTACACTGGTGTCATACCGACGCGGGGTGGAGCAGCTCGGTAGCTCGCTGGGCTCATAACCCAGAGGTCGCAGGTTCAAATCCTGTCCCCGCTACTGAAGGCCGAGGGCCGGAACCCACAGGGTTCCGGCCCTCGGTGCGTTGTGCCGCCGTGCGTTGTCCCGCTGTGCGCGCGCCGGCGTGCGTCGGCTCCGACCGCTCTGCCGCCCGCGGCTCCCCCCTCATGCGCACCGCGTGGGTTCTCCTCTCACGCTCACCCTCTGTGGTCACCGCGCGTGTCCGGGCGGCCCTCCCCCGGTAACAATTGACGTACCGTCAGAAAGTCACGCGTCCGTCGACGGGGAGTCAACTCGCCCGATTTGGCCTGCTCGTGGCCGGTAAGTCCGTAGGGAATTCGTTAACGATCAAGAGGAACCGCTTGGAATCCGGCCCCGGGGTCTATTAACGTTCGATAACGCAGCGCGGTCGTCCCAGCCGTCACACGAGTCGGCTCCGTGCGCACGCGCCGAATCCCGCAAGGGAACCGGGGAACCACCACCTTGGGGTGAATCGCGTGGATGCCCCCGTGGAGACACGGGCGGTATACGCGCGTAGGAGACCTTCCTGCTCCGAACCCGTCAGCTAACCCGGTAGGCGGAGAAGGAAGGAAAGGAGTACGCCCACGTGGCGTCGAACCGGTCTGTCCCCGAGGCCCCCCTCATCCCGAGCCAGCGCGACGGCGACACCTTCGTCTACGGCGGTGCCCGTCCCGACGAGGGCCCCTTCGAGGAGTGGAACCCCACCGCGGAGTCCATCCGCCCGGTGCGCGGCCGGCATCGCGTCAGCAAGCAGCGCGGCGGAGGTCTCGCCCGCAGCTCCACCGTCCTGGGCGTCGGCGTCATAGCCGCCGTCGGCGCCGGTGGCATGGCCAGCGCCCAGACCGGCAAGCCGCCGGTCTCGATCTCCATGCCCGATCTCCCCAACGTGGGTTCCCTCATCTCCGACGAGGAAACACCCGAGGGTTCCGCCACCCCGCTCAGCAGCATCGGCACCGCGGGCGCCGACTCCGAGCAGGGCGCCGGCGAGGCGCTGCGCAGCCGGATCATGGCGCAGGTCGAGCAGCAGCAGGACCAGGCCGAGAGCAAGGCCGCCGCCGCTGCCGCCGCTGCCGCCGAGAAGGAGGCCGCCGAGGCCGCCGCCAAGGCCGAGAAGGAGGCCGAGGCCAAGGCCGCGGTCGCCAAGAAGAAGGCCGAGGAGGAGGCGGCGAAGAAGGCGGAGGCCGAGCGCCTCGCCAAGCTGGCCACCCAGTACGCGCTGCCGACCTCCTCGTACACGCTCACCTCGACCTTCGGTCAGGCCGGGGCCTACTGGTCCTCCGGCCAGCACACCGGCCTGGACTTCGCCGCCCCCAGCGGGACGCTGATCAAGGCGGTCCACACCGGCACGATCACCTCCGCCGGCTGGGACGGCTCCTACGGCTACAAGACGGTGCTGACCCTCGACGACGGCACCGAGATCTGGTACGCCCACCAGTCCTCCATCAGCGTCAGCGTGGGGCAGAAGGTCACCACCGGCGAGGTCATCGGACGGGTCGGCTCCACCGGCAACTCCACCGGCGCCCACCTGCACCTGGAGGTCCACCCCTCGGGCTCGGGCTCCGGCATCGACCCCCTGGCCTGGCTGCGGAGCAAGGGCCTCAACCCGTAACGAGGCGGTTCCCCCTCGCGTCCCGAACCCCGGCAGCCCGGACGGCATCCCCCCGCTGTCCGGGCTGCCGGTCAGGCGTCCGTGGGGTGCCCGTACGGGCGGGCCCACCCGGACGCGTACCCGGGGTGGGGGCGCTCGGCCGGGCGCGGGGCGGGGGCGGACCCGGATCCGTACCCGTATCCCCAGCCGTGGCCGTAGCCGTAGCCATGGCCATGGCCCCAGCCGTGATGCGGGCCGGGGCCGCCCGGGCCGGGGTGGCCACCGTGGTCGGGGCCGTACCCGGCGGCAGGGCCGTAGCCGTAGCCGTATCCGTGGAGGGTGCCGGGCGGCGGGGCGGTCACTCGGAGCGGGGGCGCGGTGATCCGGGCCGCGTGCTGCAGGGCCGGGCGGGCCCATTCCCGCCGCCGCCACACCGCACCGAGCAGCTCGCTCTCCCGGACGGCGAAGTCCGCCGGTGCCCGGCCCGAAGCGCCCCGGTGCCGCAGGGACGCCAGGGCCGTCGCCTCCGCCGCGTACCGTGCCACCTCCCGGGCCGCGGCCCTTCCACCGTGCCGCCGGGCGTACTGCCGGGCCAGGCGCCGGGCCCGCATCGAGCCGAGCGCGAACGGTTCCGCCGGCGCCAGCCATCCGGCCGCCGCGTAGGCGGGCAGCTCCGTGCGCACGATGCGCAGTTCCCGCTGCCGGGTCCACACCACCAGCCAGGTCAGCAGCCCGAACAACGGCACCATGAACGCCGCGTACACCGCGAGGAAGCCGTACTCGCCGAAGTTCGGCGAGGCGTTCCACAGCGCGTGCAGCCCCATCGCGAGCAGCAGCCCGGACAGGGGCAGCAGGGCCCGCCGGACCCGGCGGCGCTCGCCGGCCAGGGCCGCGAGGCCGAAGCCGATGCCGGTGAGCACGGTGAACAGGGGATGGGCGAACGGCGACATCACCGCGCGCACGAAGAAGGTGGCGGCGGTCAGGGAGGTCAGGCCGCTGTCGCCGGTCAGCCGGTCGGTACCGAAGGCGTTGCCGAAGTAGAGGATGTTCTCGGTGAACGCGAAACCGGTGGCCGAGAGACCGGCGATCACCACTGCGTGCAGGATGCCGCCGACGTCGTGTCTGCGGAAGAGGAGGACGAGCGCGACGGCGGCGGCCTTGGCAGTCTCCTCCACCACCGGGGCTATGACGGTCGCGCCGAGGGTGTCCGCGCGGCTCGGGTCGGCGGTGGCGGACGCGATCCACCGGGTGGCGAAGCTGTTGGCGACGATCGACATCAGCGCGGCGGCGCAGGCGCCCCAGGCGAACGCGAAGACCAGGTGTGTCCACGGGCCGGGCGCCACCCGCTGGAGCCAGCGGAAGGCGGTCACCAGCAGGGGCACCGGCAGGGCGGCCAGCCCGAGGCCGACGAGGAAGCCCTCGGTGCCGGTCTGGTCGCGGACCAGGGCCAGGATCACCAGGCCCGCCACGGCCAGCAGCGCGGCCGGCCCGCCGTACCGGGCCCAGGGCCGCTGCCACCACGGCGGGTGCCGTCGGGTGGTGCCCGGCGGTACGGCGACGAGGGCCGCGCTCCCGGCGGTGGGGGCCGTGTTTCCGGCGGCAGGTGCCGTGCTTCCGGCGGCGGCCGGGTACGGAGGCGGGGGACTGGTGGCCACGACATCGACCCTCACGAGACGGGGCTCCGCCCGCAGGAGCGCGGAACGGCTCAGGCGCCGGTGGAAGGCCGGTCGTCGTGCGGTACGCGACGGAACAGCAGGTCGTTCACGACATGGCCCTTGTCCAGTCCCTGGCTCTCGAAACGGGTCAGCGGCCGGAAAGCAGGCCGTGGCGCGAAACCGCCGTCCTCCTGGGTGTTCTCGAAGTCCGGATGCGCGCTCAGCACCTCCAGCATGTGCTCCGCGTACGGCTCCCAGTCGGTCGCGCAGTGCAGCACCGCGCCCGGCCGGAGCCGGCTCGCCGCCAGCGACAGGAACTCCGGCTGGATCAGGCGCCGCTTGTGGTGCCGCTTCTTGGGCCACGGGTCGGGGAAGTAGACGCGCAGCCCGTCCAGCGAGTCGGGGGTGAGCATCTCCCGCAGCAGGATGATCGCGTCCCCGTTGCCGACCCGGACGTTGGTGAGGCCCCGCTGGTCGGCGAGGTTGAGCAGATGGCCCTGGCCGGGGGTGTGCACGTCCACCGCGAGGATGTTGGTGCCGGGGTCGGCGGCGGCCATCCGCGCGGTGGCCTCGCCCATGCCGAAGCCGATCTCCAGCACGACCGGGTTGCCGTTGCCGAAGAACCGGGCGAGGTCCAGAGGCCCGCGTCCGTCGATGTCGAAGCCCCACCGGGGCCAGAGCCGCTGCAGGGCGTCCGCCTGCCCGGCGGTCACCCGGCTCCGGCGCGGCTGGAAGCTGCGGATCCGCCGCTCGAAGTGGGACCCGGCGGGGTCGGCCTTCGGGCCGTCGGGGAACCGCGGTTCGCCCTTCGCGCGGGTGTGCCGGATCGACACCCCGGGCGCGTGCGGGGTGTCTTCACCGGGCGCGGGGCGGGGTGCTTCAGGGGTGTTCACGGAGTCAGACACAGTGCTTCCGAGTCTACGGCGGTCCGGTCGGAGGGCGAGATCACGCCGGGTCGGAGGCGGAACGGTGCGGTGGGGTGCGGTCCGGTGCAGTCCCGTGTGTCCGGTGCAGCCCGGTGCGGTCCGGTGTCCGGTGCCGCCCGGTCCGGAGGCTGACGGGTCCGGTGCCCCCGGTCCGGAGGAGGAGCGGCCGGTGCCCCCCGGTCGGCGGGGGAGGGTTCGGCGATCACGGGGTTCGCAGCCCCGGGCCGGTGTGGTGGTCAGCGGTTCGGCTGCCCGAGCCGGTTCGGGGATCAGCGGTCGGCGCTTCGCGCTTCGCGGCCCCGCGACGGGGTCAGCGGTCGGTCTCCGCCAGGGCGGCCAGGGCGCGGCGGGCGACCTCGCGGCCGATGGGGAGGGAGGCGGTGGCGGCGGGGGAGGGGGCGTTCAGGACGTGCACCGCTCGCGGTGTCTCCCGGATGAGGAAGTCGTCGGCCAGCGTGCCGTCCCGCAGGACCGCCTGGGCCCGTACGCCCGCCGGCGCCGGGATCAGGTCGTCCTCCGTCACCGCCGGCAGGAGCCGTCGCACGGCACGGGTGAACGCCTGCTTGGACAGCGAGCGGTGCAGCTCGCCCGCGCCGTGGCGCCAGTGGCGGCGGGCCAGCCGCCAGGAGCCGGGCCAGGCCAGGGTGGTCGCCAGCTCGCGGGGGCGGACCGCGCGCCGGTCGTAACCCTCGCGCGCCGAGGCGGGCACCGCGTTCGGACCCACGTGGACGCCCCCGTCGACCCCGCGGGTGAGGTGGACGCCGAGGAAGGGGAACGCGGGGTCGGGCACCGGATAGACCAGCCCGCGGACCAGGCCGGGGCGGGCCAGTTCGTAGTACTCGCCGCGGAACGGCACGATGCGCACGCCGGGGTCGTCGCCCGTGAGCCGGGCGACCGTGTCGCAGTGCAGCCCGGCGCAGTTCACCAGGACCCGGCCCCGGACGACGTCACCCGCCGCCGTCCGCACGGCGACCCCGCGGTCGGGTCTGCGGTCGACGCGCACCACCCGGGCGCCGTAGCGGATCTCCGCGCCGGACGCCTCGGCCAGCTGCCGCGCCACGCCCGCGAAGTCGCAGATGCCGGTGGCGGCGACGTGCAGGGCGGCCAGGCCCTCGACCTCCGGTTCGTACGCGGCGGTCTGGGCGGTGCCGAGCTCGCGGACGGTCAGGCCGTTCTCCCGGCCGCGCTGGGCCAGGGCGTGCAGCCGGGGCAGTTCCTCGCGCGCGGTGGCGACGATCAGTTTGCCCGTGACGGCGTGGGCGATGCCGTACTCGGCGCAGAACTTCACCATCTCGGCGGCGCCCCGCACCGCGTATCGGGCCTTGAGGGAGCCGGGGCGGTAGTAGATGCCGCTGTGGATGACGCCGCTGTTGCGGCCGGTCTGGTGGCGGGCGGGACCGGTCTCCTTCTCCAGCACCGTGACCCGGGTGCCCGGTGCCGTGCGGCCGATCGCGTACGCGGTGGACAGGCCGACGATGCCGCCGCCGATCACCAGCACATCGCAGTCGTACGCCCGCCGCACCCGCGCCACCTCCCGGTCCGTCCGTTCGTCTGTTTCAGATCGTCTGTCTCGACCTGCCCGCCTCGGCTCGCCCGTCTCGATGTGCCCGTCTCGGCTCGTTCATCGTCCGGTCGTCCGTGTTCCGGTCGTCCGGCTCGTCACCGTGCCGGCTGCCGTCCTCCAGCATCGATAGTGCACCCTGCTACTGACAACGCCGCCCAACCGGGAGCCGGGCCAGAGAGCCGGGCCAGGAGCCAGGCCAGGGAGCCGGGCCCGGGAGCAGCTCCGCACCCGCCGTCCCCGGGTCCTGCCCGCCCCGGGGCCTCTCCTGCCCAGCAGCTCGCGGTCTTCCCCTGAAGGGGGCCACGGCCCCGCCCGGTGCCCTGCCGTGCTCCGCACAGCCGCCGTCAGGCGGGGGCGACCAGGAGGGGGCGGGCGCGCTCGCGCAGTTCCACCACGCGGGGCTCGTCGCCGTAGGGCTCCAGCCGGTGCAGGAGGTCCTTGACGTACTCGGTGGTGCGGGCCGAGGAGATGCGGCCGGCCACCTCGACCGCCCGCACGCCCTGCTCGCAGGCGGCGTCCAGGTTGCCCGACTCCAGTTCGGCGACCGCGGAGACGACGAGCCGCAGCCCGTGCGAGCGCACGAACTCCTCCGTCGGTTTGGACAGGGCCTGCTCGGTGAAGCGGCGGACCTGGCGGGGCGCCTTGAGGTCGCGGTAGCACTCGGCGGCGTCGGCGGCGAACCGGTCGTAGCCGTAGAAGCCGAGCCAGGAGGGGTCGCTGTCGCCGGGGCGGGAGCGTTCGAGCCAGCTCTCGGCGGCCTTCAGGGCGGCCCCGGCCGCCTGGGCGTCACTGGCGCGCGCGTGCGCCCGGGCCTCGACGAGGCGGAAGAAGCTCATGGTGCGGGCGGTGGCCAGGCCCCGGTTGCGCTCCAGGGCGGCCTGGGCGAGGTCCACGCCCTCGTCGCCGAACCCGCGGTAGGTCGCCTGGAGGGACATGGAGGCCAGCACGTATCCGCCGAGGGGCACGTCCGCGGCGGCGCGGGCCAGGCGCAGGGCCTGGATGTAGTAGCGCTGGGCGGCTTCCTGCTGGCCGGTGTCGAAGGCCATCCAGCCCGCGAGGCGGGTGAGTTCGGCCGAGGCACCGAAGAGGGCCCGCCCGACGTCGTCGGAGTACGAGCCCAGCAGCAGTGGCGCGGCCTCGACCCGTAAGCACTCGGGGACCATGGACGAACGCCAGTCGCCGCCGCCGTACTTGGAGTCCCAGCGCCGGGCGTCCTCGGCGGCCTCGCGCAGCTTCTGCACGTCGCTGTGGCCGACCTTGATCGGTGCGCCGGCGTTCTCCGCCGGGTTCGCCTCGCGGGCCACCGAGCTGTCGGCCGGGGTTATCAGCCAGCGCGAGGCGGGTGTGGCGTAAGCGCTCACCGCGAAGGAACCGGCCAGGGACTGCCAGATGCCGCCGGAGCCGGCGCGGCGGCCGGCGAGGTCGAGCCGGTAGAGGTCGGTGGCGGACTTCACCGCCTGGCCGACGTCCCGGGGGAAGGCGAGGCCCACCTCCGGTGCCGGGTCGGCGTCCGCCAGGCCGATCTCGTGCAACGGCACCGGGCGGCCCAGCTTCTGGCCGATGGCGGCGGCGATCAGGTGGGGGGCGGCGCCCTGCGGCACCATGCCCTTGGACACCCAGCGCGCCACCGACGTCTTGTCGTAGCGGAGCGTCAGTCCCCGCTGTGCGCCGAGGTCGTTGACGCGCCGCGCGAGGCCCGCGTTGGAGATTCCCGCGAGGGCGAGAACGGCGCCGAGTTTCTCGTTCGGCCCGCGTTGCTCCCTGGACATGCGCCACCCCTCGACACAGACGGCTGCCGCGCTGGCATAACCGTGCGGCATTCGTAAACCCAGCGTAGTTCGCCGCATCCCAAGCGTTAAGGGGCATTCTTCCGGATGGCGGGATTGTGGTCCGTACTGAAGTGCGGGTCCGATACGCGCAGTTGCGGCGTGCTCCGGTCGTGTGGCCGTGCGCCCGTGCATGCGCCTTTCTCCGGCGTTCGCGGGAGCGATTCCATGGTCCGTGCGTGGGTCGGCCCGCTGTACTGGATCCAGTGGGCTGGGGGACACCGCCGCCTACATCCCCGCGGGCGGCGGAACGGTCCGGGGGGTGTGCCTCGCCTCCCGGACCACGCGACCGCCCGGCGGTGCGCAGAACCTGCACGGAGCGTGTTCGAGGGTGCTCTCACCGCTCCGAATTGGCCGAAAATCGACCCCACGCTCCCCGGGTCAACCCCTTGATTACCACGGTACTTGACGGCGCGTCGGTGGTATTCGGGGCGCGTCAGGGGGGCGCATTCAGGTCGCAGCCGGCAGACGCCCGACGCGTCGGCCGACCGCGATCTCCCGCGGGCGAGCGGGCGTTCGACCCGGGGGAGGCGTATCCGCCGGGGCGCACTCACCGGAGCACATGCCGTTCCGGCACCCCTCTCCTGCGCCTCCTTCATGGCAGCATGGGGAACCGGTTCGTACGGTGCACTGGTTGTCCACAGCATGTGGAGGCGGCGATGCGGTGGTTGGTGGGGTGGAGCAGCACCGCCGCGGGGCCCGTGGCCACCGGATCGGCCGGGGCGACCGGCTACGACGGCGAGACGGTGCACCCGGTGGGCTCCCACCTCCTGTGGGGCGACCCCGACCCGCTGTGGGCGGTGGGCGACTGGCGCCCGGACGAGGTCCGCATCGTGCAGGCCGACCCGCAGACCCGGATCGCCGTCCTCGGCACCTGCGGCGCCTCCGACGAACAACTGCGGGTCGCGCTGTTCGCGGCGCGCGGCGGCGCACTGCGGCACCTCACCGCATGGCCGGGCAGCTACACCGCCGTCGTCCAGGTGGGCCGCCGGATCACCGTCTGCGGTGACCTCGCCGGTGCCCGGCCCGTCTTCCACACCCCGTGGTCCGGCGGCACCGCCTACGCGACCGCCGCGCTCCCCCTCGCCGACCTCGTCGAGGCCAACCTCGACTTCGGCCACCTCGCCGCGCTGCTCGCCGCCCCCGACGTCCCCGCCGCCCTCTACGACTCCACGCCGTACGACGGAGTGCGGCGCGTCCCGCCCGGCCACGCGCTGATCCTGCGCGCGGGGGCCCGGGAGATCGCCGGCTACGAGCCGGTCGCCTCGCTCGCCGTCGCGGCGCCCCCGGCCGACCCGGAGAGCGCGGTCGACGCGGTGCGCGACGCGCTCGTCGAGGCCGTCCGCACCCGCCTCGCCGCCCCCCGGCACGTCCCCGGCGCCGGCATCGACCCCGGGCCCGTCCCCGGCATGGGCCCCGCCGAACGCCGGGCGGCGCGCGGCATGCCGGTGCCCGGGATCGGGGCCGACCTGTCCGGCGGCCCGGCCTCCGCGACCCTCGCCCTGCTCGCCGCGGGGCTCCCGGGGATGCCGGGGACCGTGCTGGGCCACGGCACCGGGGCCGGGGAGCGGCTGCTCGCCGTGACCTTCAACGACCTGGTGGCCGGCGGACCGGACGACGAGGTGGGCCGTGCGGGCGCCCTCGCGGCGAACCCGCGCCTGCACCACGTGGTCGTCGCGGGCGGCGAGGACACCCTGCCGTACGCCGATCTCGACGGACCCCTGACCGACGAACCGGGCCCCTCGCTGGTGTCGGCGGCCCGGCACCGGGCCCGGCTCGCCGCGGGCAGCGCCGACCACTTCACCGGGTACGGCGCCCGCCAGGTGCTGGACGCCCATCCGGCGCGGCTCGCCGACCTGTTGATGGACCGCAAGCGGCGCCACCTGGTGCGGCCGGTCGCCGCGCTGGCGAAGGCCGACGGCTCCGTGATGGTCCCGGCGCGCGTGTACGCGGCGGCCCGCCGCCTGGCCCGCACGCCGTACCGGGCGGGACTGGAGAGCCTGGCGGAGCGCCTGCTGCACCACCGGCTCGACGACGACCCCGCCGGCGCGGCCGACGCCTCGCTGGCGGCGCTGACCTGGGGCAGACCCGGGCCGGCCGCGCGCTGGCTGACCGGGGAGGCACTGGCTGAAGTATCGGTTCGCCTCCAGGCGTCCACCCGGCGGTCCGAGTTCGGGCCCGTGCAGCGGCCCGGCGACTTCCGGGCCCGTGCCGCCCTGGCCCGGCACGCCGCCGACCTGCGGGTACTGGAGCAGGCGGCGGAGATCCGCTTCCAGCGGCTGCACGCGCCGTTCCTCGACAACCAGGTCGTACGGGCCTGCCGGGCCCTGCCCGAGGCGCTGCGGGTCCGGCCGGGCGCCCGGGCGGCCGTCCTGCGCACCGTGCTGGAGGGCGCCGGCGTACGGGAGTTGCCCGAAGGGTGGGGCGCACCGCCCCGGGTCGCCCCGACGACCGCCGCGCGCACCGGACTGCGGGTCGCCTCGGATGCGCTGATCATGCTGTTCGACACGCCCCTGCTCGCGGAGGCCGGGCTGGTCGAGGCCCGCGTGGTGCGGAAGGCCCTGCGCGGAGCGGCACAGGGCGAACCCCTGCCCCTGGACGGCCTGGCCGACCTCGTCGCCCTGGAACTGTGGCTCCGGCGGCTGCTGGCCCGGCGGGGCACCTGCTGGACGGGCACCCCGGCCCGGCAGCGCGCGGTACCGGGCGGCATCGCGCCCCGCCGCGGAGCCCTCGGCGCGGGCGCCGGCACCCCGTAGACCCGACGACCACCGCGTCCGGGGGCCGGCCGCGGCGGACCGTGCGCCACCGCCCGCCGGTATCGGCCGCGGTGGGGTGGGCGGTGCCGCTCGGCTTGCCCGGTTCGGCCGCGGTGGGGTGGGCGGTGGTCCTTGGGCCCGCCCGGTTCGGGCGGGGTGAGGTCGGCGGTGGCCCTGGGGCCCGCCCGGTCCCGGATCAGCCGCGGGTGGGGTGGAGGGCGCCCCGGCCCGCGCGGTGCGGTGGCGGGCGAGGGGGAGCCCTGGCCCCCCCGCGCACGCCGCTCAGCCGCAGGTGAAGCGGGACTGGGCCCAGTCGGCGAGCGCCAGGCCGTCGAAGGGGCCGACCGGTCGCACCACCAGGCGGACGGTCTCGCGTCCCGTGAGATCCACGTGGACCGGAACCGCCGGGTCACCGCCCTGCACCACGCCGGAGTTCCACAGCGGGACCCCGTCGGCGTGCACCGAGAAGGTGACGCTGCCCCGTTTCATCAGCAGGTCGTCCACGCCGACCAGCGCGTCGTACGCGGTGCAGGGGCGGTTGAGGTCGATGGTCACCGAGGACCGGCCGTGCACGGTCACGCCGTGCGCGTACCGCTGACCGGCGACGGACAGGCCCGACCGCTGCCACACCCAGCTGCTGGCACCGATCCGCATCTCCGGGGCGGTGCCGTCGCCGGTGATGTCGTACGACAGCCCGCTCCACGGGTGGACCGCCGGGGCGGGCGGCGGCGGGGGCGGCTGGGGAGCCGGCGGGGGCGGCGTCGGCGTGGGCGTGGGCGCGGGCCGCGGGGGCGGCTCGGCACCGGGGGCCGGCGGCGGTGTCGGGGCCGGGGTGGGCCGGGGACTGGGCGTCGGGTCGGGTGACGGGGGCGGCGCGGGCGTGGGCCGGGCGGGCGCCGCGGCCGGGGGAGCCGGCGGCGCGGGCTCGGGTGTCTTCTCCGGGGGCGGAGGCGGTTCCTCCTCCTGCACCACGGGGGCGGAGGGGGCCGGGGCGGCGCGCGGTGGCTCCGGCGGGGCCTCGTTGCCGGACAGGGCGATGGCGAGGGCGGCGGCCGCCGCCACCGCCGTGACACCGGCGGCGATGCCCGCCTTCATCGGCGCCCCCATGCCCTCGGACGCGAGACCGCCCGCCGCACCGCCTCCGGTGGCACCACCGCCGGCCGCGCCCCCGGCGGCGGCGCTCGCGGCGCCCGCCGCACCGGCCGCCGTGGTGCCGCCCGCGACGAGCGCGGCCACCTTGGCGTAGCCCGCGGCGCCGAACCAGCCGATGACGGCGACCGGGACGACGGCCGGGATGCCCCCGGCGACCTCCTGGATCTGCGCCGCCGCCAGCCGGCACCGGGCACACTCGTCGAGGTGCTGGCGCAGTCCCCGCTCGGCGCGGGTGCGCAGCCGGCCCCGGGCGTACGTGCCGAGCTGGTCCGCGTGCCGGGCGCAGTCCTCGTCCTCGGCGAGCGCCGCGCTCACATGGGCCTGGAGGTACGCCTGCTTCAGGCCCTCGCGGGCCCGGCTGGCCAGGACCCGGGTGCCGTTGGCGTCCAGGCCGAACAGCGGGGCGACCTCGCTCGGCGACTCGTCCTCGACCTCCGTGTGCCACAGCACCGCCTGCCACCGCTCCGGCAGGGACCGGAAGGCCTGCATGGCCAGCGACTGGTCGGCCTCGTGCAGGGCGCGCACGTCCGCGGCCAGTTCGAGGGTGTCGGTGTCGGAGGCGTCGGACAGCTGGGCGGCCTGCACGGCGAACACCGCGAAGTCGTCGACGAGTTGCTCGCGCTTGGCCGACTGCGTCCAGGTCGCCGCCACCCGGCGCACGGAGGTGAGCAGATAGGCCCGCACGGCGTGCTCGGGACCCGAACCGCCGCGCACCGCCTGGAGCATGCGGGCGAACACCTCGGCGGTCAGGTCGTCGGCGGTGTGACCGTCCCGGCAGCAGGTGCGCGCGTACCGGCGCACCGCGGGCGCGTGGCGCCGGTACAACTCCTCGTAGGCCGCGTCCTCACCGGACCGCATGCGGGCGATGAGGTCGGAGTCGGCCGACGGCAGTCCGGACCCGGTCAGCCGGTCGCGCTGGGCCGGGACGCCGTCCTCCGGCGGCACGCCGGTGCGCCGCGCCTGGCTCGGTACCTGCGGCGAACCGTCACTGCGCGGCCCGTCACCGCGGGACTCGTCCCGCCCCTCAACGCTCATCGCGGAAAGCCCCCGCCACCCTGCCCACACCCGTTCCGGACACGGGTCAGGGTGTCACAGCGGTACCGGGAGGGGGACCGGGAGCGGCTGTCAACCACCCGTCCGTGGGACGGACCGCACGGGAGAACCGGCGCTCACCCGCGCGCGGGGCACGGGACGCCGGCCGCCCGACGCCGTCCGCGGACCAGCCGGCCGGGGACGCCTCGGTCCGGGCACGAGCCACCGTGCCGCCCCGGAGCGAGCTCCGTGCCGCCGGCCTCCGCCCCACCCGACGAGGCACCACCCCGGCGAGCCACCACCCCGGCGAGCCACCACCCCGGCGGGGCACCGCGAACGAGGCACCGCGAACGCGGCACCACACCGCGGCACCACACAACGCGGCCCCACCCCTACGAGGTGCGAGGCACCGCGACGACGCACCGCACACCGGACGGAGCCCGACGCGTTCGACCGGGCCCGACGCGCCGACCGGGCACGCCGCGCCGACCGGGCCCGCCGCGCCGACCGGGCCCGCCGTGGGGTGCCGCACGGTGCGCCTCACGCGCGTCCTGCATGGCGGTCCGGCACGGCGGTCGTGTACGGGGACCCTGCACGCGGGTCCTGAACGGATACGCCTCACGCCGGGCGCGAGCGCAGGCCCTCCAGCAGGATGTCCAGCAGCCGGGACGAGGCCGCCGCCTGCTGCGCCGCGTCCGGCAGGGACGGGGCGGCCGTGGCGATCACCAGGAGGACGTCCGAGACGGAGACGTCCGGCCGCAGCTCACCCGCCGCTCGGGCCCGCTCCACGAGCCGGCCCACGACCTCCAGCAGTTCGCCCGCCCCGGCGTCGTCCCGCGGGGCGACCGCCGCCGTCTGTTCCGGCACCAGCCGCAGCTCGCCCGCACCCGGCTGCACCCGCTGCTGCGGCACGCGCGCGTGCTCCGCCGTCCCGCGCTCCTCCGCGACGCCCACCCGCAGCACCTGCGGCGGCAGCAGCCGCCCGGCGCCCGAGGCGACCGACGTGCGCAGGAAGCGCGACAGCGCCGACCACGGCTCGTCCTCCTGCCCGAGGGCCGCCCGCGCCTGCTCGGTCAGCCGGGAGGTCTCCTCCTCGGCTATGCGCCGCACCAGCACGTCCTTGCTCGGGAAGCGCCGGTACACCGTGCCCACCCCGACGCGTGCGCGGCGGGCCACGTCCTCCATCGGGGCGCCGTAACCGAGCTCACCGAACACCTCGCGCGCCGCGCGCAGGACATGCTCGAGATTGCGCTGGGCGTCCACGCGCAGCGGCGCCGTGCGCGGTCCGTCCGCGCGTCCGTTCTTCGTCGCCGCGCTCATCGTGGTGCCGGGCACCACGGCGGACGCGGACGACCATTGAGAATCCTGAACATGCATACGCTTTCCCCCGGTAATGACGTCTCCCCCCGGAGACTTCTCCGCGCCATTGATGGCCGGGGCTGCGGAACGAGCCCGGTGACCGACCCCGCCCGTCGCGGACCCGATGAGCGCATCCCCCTACACCCCGTCGACACACGAACATAGTTGAGAGGAAGTCAATTCAGAAGGGGGACGTTCCGCTCGGGAGGGTCCCCGACCGGAGCACACGGCGCATTCGTCCGGAATGCGCCCCCTTAGCGATGCCCCGACATGCCGCCCCACCTGCGAAAAGTCTCCTTGGCCGGGCATTTCGGCCAAGTCCGCCGGGATGCCGTCCGGCCGTCACACAATGCGTCGGGGCTGTGGACAAACGCGAGCGGCGGGTGCGTCATGGGATAGTGAAGGAACGTGCGCGCATTCTCGTTGTCGGCGGCGGCTACGTCGGGATGTACACGGCTCTGCGGCTGCAGCGGAAGCTGAAACGGGAACTCGGCCGGGGCGAGGCCGAGATCACCGTGGTCACCCCGGACCCCTACATGACGTACCAGCCCTTCCTCCCGGAAGCCGCCGCCGGGGCGATCTCCCCCCGGCACGTCGTCGTCCCCCTGCGCCGGGTCCTGGACCGGTGCCGCATCGTCATCGGTGAGGCCACCGCCGTCGACCACGCCCGGCGCACCGCGACCGTCACCACGCTCGCCACCGGCGAGGAGGGCACCGGCGGCCGGGTCCTGGCCTACGATCACCTGGTGCTCGCCCCCGGCTCCGTCTCGCGGGCCCTGCCGATCCCCGGCCTGGCCGAGCACGCCATCGGCTTCAAGACCGTGGAGGAGGCCATCGGGCTGCGCAACCACGTCCTCGAACAGATGGACATCGCCTCCTCCACGCGGGACCCCGCGCTCCGCGACGCCGCCCTCACCTTCGTCTTCGTCGGCGGCGGCTACGCCGGGGTGGAGGCCCTCGGCGAACTGGAGGACATGGCCCGCTACGCCACGCGGTACTACCACAACCTCCGCCCCGAGGACATGAGGTGGGTGCTGGTGGAGGCGACCGGCCGCATCCTCCCCGAGGTCGGCGAGGAACTCGGCCGCTACACCGTCACCGAACTGCGCCGCCGCAACATCGACGTCCGCCTGGAGACCCGCCTGGACTCCTGCGCCGACCGCGTCGCCGTCCTCAGCGACGGCTCCCGCTTCCCCACCCGCACCGTCGTGTGGACCGCGGGCGTCAAACCGCACCCGGTGCTCGCCGCCACCGACCTGCCCCGCACCGCACGCGGACGCCTGCGGTGCACCCCCGAACTGGCCGTGGAGGGCACCACGCACGCCTGGGCGGCGGGTGACGCCGCGGCCGTCCCCGACGTCACCGCGCGCGAGGCCGGCACGGAGTGCGCCCCCAACGCCCAGCACGCCCTGCGGCAGGCCCGCACCCTCGGCGACAACATCGTCCACGCCCTGCGCGGCGAACCCCTCCGGACGTACTCCCACGCGTACGCGGGCTCCGTGGCCTCGCTCGGCCTGCACAAGGGGGTCGCCCACGTGTACGGCCGGAAGCTCAAGGGCTACCCCGCCTGGTTCATGCACCGCACCTACCACCTCAGCCGCGTGCCGACCTTCAACCGCAAGGCGCGGGTGGCCGCCGAATGGACCCTCGCCGGGCTCTTCAAACGGGAGATCGTCTCGCTGGGATCCCTCGAACACCCGCGTGCCGAATTCGAACTCGCGGCCGGTGGAAAGCCCTCTCACGACCCCCCGCACAACCCGAAGGGGTCGTCCTGACCGGACACGGGAACTGCACCGGCCCGCCCGGCGTCTGACGGATGTCGGCCCGGTCGGCGCCCTGTCAGACTGGTCCACCACCACGGGCGGGCCGCCCGCTCACCCGGCGCGTCCCGGCACCGGCCGGTCCCGGACTCCTGCCGGTCCCGGTGCGCGGCCGCCGACCACGACACGAGGCAAGGATTCGTGAACTTCACGCGCTGGAGCGCCCGGCTCCCCGGAACGCAGCGCCGCGCGGCAGCGCGGGCCGAGCACACCGCCGCCCCGGACCGGCGGGGGGAGGGCTCCGTCCCGGCCGCCCGCGCCGAACACCTCACCGACACCTCCCCGGTGCCCGCCGTCGACGAGCTGGGCGTGCGCGACGTCCTCGACCGCGTCCCCTCCCTCGTCACCCTGGTGCACGGACCCGACCACCGCATCGCCTACGTCAACGACGCCTACACCGCGGCCTTCGGCAGCCGCCCGCTCGGCGCACCCGCCCGCACGGCCCTGCCCGAGCTCGACGAGATCGGCCTGCTGCCCCTGCTCGACCAGGTCCTGCGCAGCGGCAGGCCCCGCACCGTCAAGTCCCGCAAGGCCCCCGGCGGCCGCTCCTACACGTTCACCTGCACCCCCGTCACCACCGGGGCGGGCGGGCAGCGCGGCGCGAGCGGGGAGACCGACGGCGGCTCGGGCGCCGCCGACGGCGTCCTGGTCTTCGCCACCGACGTCACCGACCACGCCGAGGCCGCCGAACGCCTGCGCGCCAGCGAACGCCGGCAGCGCGAGACCGCCGTCACCCTCCAGCGCTCCCTCCTCCCCCAGGAACTGGAGGAGCCCGACGACCTCCGCATCGCCGCCACCTACCACCCCGGCGGCACCGAGGCGGCCGTCGGCGGCGACTGGTACGACGTGATCACCCTCGGCGGCGGCCGCACCGCCCTGGTCATCGGCGACGTCATGGGGCGCGGCGTGCGCGCGGCGGCCGTCATGGGCCAGCTCCGCACCGCCGTCCGCGCCTACGCCCGGCTCGACCTCCCGCCGCACGAGGTCCTCCAGCTGCTGGACGGCCTCGCCACCGAGATCGACGCCAACCAGATCGCGACCTGCACCTACGCCGTCCACGACCCCAACGAGGGCCGCCTGGTGTACGCCTCGGCCGGCCACCTCCCCATCCTGGTGCGGGACGAGCACGGCACCGTCCGGCGAGCCGGCGAGCCCATCGGCCCGCCGCTCGGCACCGGCGGCTGGATGCACTCCTCCGGTGCGGTCCCCCTGGGACCCGGCTCCACCGCCGTCCTCTACACCGACGGCCTGGTCGAACGCCGGGACGCGGACCTCGACGAGGGCATCGCCGCCCTGGAGCGCGCCCTGGCCGGCGCGACCGGCACCCCCCAGGTCGTCTGCGACCGCCTGGTCCGCTCGGCGGGCGTCACCCCCGAGCACGACGACGACGTCGCCGTCCTGGTGCTCCAGCACCCCGCGCGCAGGGGCCCGCAGGGCGAGCTGTTCCGCAACGCCGCCCTGGATCTCCTCGGCGGTGTCGAAGCCGCACCCCGCGCGCGGGCCTTCGCCTCCGGCGTCCTGACCAGCTGGCGCTTCCCCACCGACCTGCACGACCTGGGCGTGCTGGCCGCCAGCGAACTCGTCGCCAACTCCCTCCAGCACGGCACGCCCCCCATGCGGCTCCGGCTGCGCCGCACCGACCGCCGCCTGATCATCGAGGTCACCGACGGCGACGACCACCTCCCCAGACGCCGCCGCGCGGAACCGCAGGACGAGTCCGGCCGCGGCATCTCCATCGTGGCCACGATCGCCTCCAACTGGGGCAGCAGACGCACCCCGGACGGCGGCAAGGCCGTCTGGTGCGAGTTCGCCCTGCCGAAGCCCGCCCCCGCCCGCTAGGGAACCCGGAACCGTCACGGACCGCCCCGCGAGACGGCCACGGAGGACGGCCACGGAGGACGGCGGCGAGGGAGCGGCGAGTGAGCGGCGAGGGACGCGCGGGGATCACTCCGCCGGGTGGCCGAGGGGTCCCCGCCGAGGGGTCCCCGCTGTCGGACCCCGCCCGGACCGGCTCAGGCGTGCGCCGCGGTCTGCCCCGCCGCACTGCCGCCCTGCGCCACCACCCGGCTGCGGGCCGGCAGCGGCTGGTTCTGCGCCTCGGTGAGCTGCCGCCCGAGCCGCACCGCGAGCACGGTGATCGACAGCGAGATCAGCAGGAAGACCACCACGTACGGGGCGTGCAGGGAGGCCCCCAGCGGCCCGCCGACCGCTGGCCCGACGGCCAGCGCCAGCTGCTTCACCAGGGCGAACGCCGAGTTGTACTGCCCCGCCATGCCCGTCGGCGCCAGATCGGCGACCAGCGGGGCGAGCGTCGGCGACAGCAGCGCCTCCCCGAGCCCGAACAGCGCGTACGTCGAGATGAAGGCCGCCGTCGCCATCGCCTGGCTGCCGTTGCCGAGCCCCGCGTACGCGGCGGCGGCCCAGGCGACGGCCCAGATCAGACCCACCGACGCGATGACCCGGGACCGCTTGCGCCCCTCCACGAACCGCAGCACCGCGAACTGCGCCACCACGATCACCAGGGTGTTCGCCGCCAGCGCCGTGCCCAGCGCGGACGTCGAGATGCCGGCCGCCTCGACCCCGTACGCGCTCAGCCCCGACTCGAACTGCCCGTAGCAGGCGAAGAACAGCACGAAGCCCAGCACGCACAGCTGCACCATGGCCCGGTTGCCCATCAGCTCCTTCCAGCTGCCCCTGGCCGACGGAGCCGCGGCGCCGTCCAGCCGCGGGGCGCGCGGCATCCGCACCGTCGCCATCACCGCGACCAGCAGCAGGAACATGGCCGCCTCGATGGAGAACAGCAGGGTGAACGACCCGGCCCGGTCGGCGTCGACCAGGTGCCCGCCGATCAGCCCCCCGACCCCGAGCCCGAGGTTCTGCAGGAAGAACTGCATGGCGAACGCCCGTGACCGGGTCCCCACCGTCGAGCAGTCCACGATCATCGTCGCGAGCGCCGGCTGCATCACCGCCTGTCCGGCACCGAGCAACGCGGCCGACGCCAGCACGGTGCCCGCGCCGGTCGACAGCCCGAGGCTCAGGGCACCGACGGCGGCCGTGGCCAGGGCGGTGAGCAGCACCGGCAGCGGGCCCCGCCGGACGATGGCCCGTCCGGCGAACGGCAGCACGATCAGTGCCGCCACCGCGAAGACGGCGAGGACCAGCCCGGCCGTCATGGCTCCCAGCCCGCGCACCTGCGCCACGTAGACGTACAGGTACGGGACCGTGAAACCCAGCCCGAAAGCGCTGAGTGCGTTGCCCACGTGGATCCGGCGCATCGCTGCGCCCATCGCCCTGGTCACGTTCACCTCTCTCACACGTTAGGAGTGAAGACTTAGAACCTAAAGTTCGAAGGTGAAGAGTACAGAGTGAAGGACTTCGATGCAAAGGTGAGGCGTGCCATACTGCGCCCATGAGCGACGCCCCCGGCCCCCGTGAACCGACCCTCGAGGAACAGGTCGCCGCGTACCAGCGGGAGTTCCAGGACCTCGACCCCCAGGTCGAGAAGATCGTCTCCGCCTTCACCCGGCTGAACCGCCGCATGAACGTCGCCTACGGGCGGCAGACCGCCGAGCTCGGCATCACCAACGCCGACTGGGAGGTCCTCAAGGCCCTCGTCCTCGCCGGCGCCCCCTACCGGATGGGCCCCAGTGATCTCGCGAAGCGCCTCGGCCTGACACCGGCCGCGATGACCCACCGCATCGACCGCATGGTCGCCGAGGGCCTGGTCGACCGGCAGCGCGACGAGGCCAACCGGGTCCGGGTCATCGTGGAGCTGACCCCCGCCGGGCACGAGAAGTGGGTCGAGGCCATGCGCCTCGCCACCGTCTTCGAGGCCGACCTCCTCCAGGACCTCTCCCACGAGGAGCGCGTCTCCCTGGGCGAGATGCTGACCCGCCTGCTGCGCAGGGTGGAGGACGACCAGCCGGACGCCGAGGGCCGGCTCTCCGACCTCGACGACTGAAGCGCCGGAGGAGCCGGGGTGCTGAAGGGTCGGGCGGGTGGGGTGGGGCGAGGCGGGGAGGCGGAAAGATCTTGACAGGGGCCCCTTGACACCGCCTCCTCCGGTCCGTAGTGTTCTCCGGGTTGCCACCGAGCCGTAACGGTTCCTCGGCAACACCTCCCGCCGCTCAAGCGGCACTCAAAACCTCAGCACGACCTCCCAGCGGGAACAATTTCGGCGTGCCCGAAATTGAATTCCCCGCCCCGATTTGGGAAACGCGGAGCAAGTCCGCTAAGGTTTGAGACGTCGGAACGGCCAACGGCCGGGAAGACGAACCCCGCTGACTGGGGATCAGGTCGAGAAAAGGATCTGATAGAGTCGGAAACACCGAAGGGAAGCGCCCGGAGGAAAGCCCGAGAGGGTGAGTACGAAGGAAGCGTCCGTTCCTTGAGAACTCAACAG
>NZ_JBWHZP010000027.1:0-51221 GCF_056323165.1 Streptomyces sp. 3-6 | reverse complement strand
CTCCCGGCCCGGTGACACCACCCCCCGGGTCATGGTCGACAGGGGGCAAAAGTCATGCCGGGCCAGAAGGCCGGGAGCCTCATGATCGAGGCCGTCTAGAAGGTAACGGGGCCGTCGACTCCGGGAGTGGCATGACTGCCTCAGTGCCTTCGCGGAGTTTTCGCGGAACTCGTGGCGGCGCGAACCGGTGCACCGCGTGCGGCGACGTACGTCGCGGACCGTCCGGCGGGGGCGGCCGGGTCGTCGTCGGACCGCCGTGGCCGGCGGCGCGGCGGCCCGGTGGCGTCCCGAAACCGATGCCGTCACGTCTCAAATGGCGGACGTTCCGGCCGGGGCCCTTGGCCTTCCCGTTTACACATGGGTAACACTGAAGGGTCGACTGTTGTCCGGAGCGACCGCCCGGACCGTCGTGTCCTGCGCGCGGCAATGGCGCCGAGCGCCCATCACCGGTTCCCGGAACCGGTGTCAGCCGCGCCAGAAAGGGACCGCCGTGACCTCACGCCACGCCTCCACGCCCGCCATCGACCAACTGCGCACCGACATCCTGCGGCGCAACCCGGCCGAACCCGAGTTTCACCAGGCGGCGCGCGAGGTGCTGGACACGCTGGCGCCGGTGCTCGCGGCGCGGCCCGAGTACGCCGTGCCGGGGCTCGTCGAGCGCTTGATCGAGCCGGAGCGGCAGATCATCTTCCGGGTGCCGTGGGAGGACGACAACGGTCGCGTGCACGTCAACCGGGGCTTCCGGATCGAATACAACAGCGCCCTCGGCCCCTACAAGGGCGGGCTGCGGTTCCACCCCTCGGTGAACCTCGGGATCGTGAAGTTCCTCGGCTTCGAGCAGGTCTTCAAGAACGCGCTCACCGGCCTCGGCATCGGCGGCGGCAAGGGCGGCAGCGACTTCGACCCGCAGGGCCGCAGCGACTCCGAGGTCATGCGCTTCTGCCAGTCCTTCATGACCGAGCTGCACCGGCACATCGGTGAGTACACCGACGTGCCCGCCGGTGACATCGGCGTCGGCGCCCGCGAGATCGGCTACCTCTTCGGCCAGTACCGGCGCATCACCAACCGGTGGGAGGGCGGCGTGCTCACCGGCAAGCGGGCCGGCTGGGGCGGTTCGCTGATACGGCCGGAGGCCACCGGCTACGGCAACGTGCTGTTCGCCGAGGCGATGCTGCGGGTGCGCGGCGAGGACCTGCAGGGGCAGACGGCCGTCGTGTCCGGCTCCGGCAACGTGGCCATCTACACCATCCAGAAGCTGGCGGCCCTCGGCGCCAACCCGGTGACCTGCTCCGACTCCAGCGGCTACGTCGTGGACGAGAAGGGCATCGACCTGGAGCTGCTGCGCCAGGTCAAGGAGGTCGAGCGCGGGCGCGTGAGTGACTACGCCGAGCGCCGGGGCGGCTCCGCCCGGTTCGTGCCCGGCGGGCGCGTCTGGGAGGTCCCGGCGGACGTGGCGCTGCCGTCGGCCACGCAGAACGAGCTGAACGCGCAGGACGCCGCCACCCTGATCCGGCACGGTGTGAAGGCGGTGTCCGAGGGCGCGAACATGCCGACGACGCCCGAGGCGGTCCAGCTGCTCCAGCAGGCCGGGGTCGCCTTCGGCCCGGGCAAGGCGGCCAACGCGGGCGGGGTCGCGGTGAGCGCGCTGGAGATGACGCAGAACGCCTCGCGCACCTCCTGGAAGGCCGACCAGGTCGAGAACGAGCTGGCCCGGATCATGACCGACATCCACACCACCTGCGCCGAGACCGCCGAGCGCTACGGCTCCCCCGGCGACTACGTGACCGGCGCGAACATCGCCGGGTTCGAGCGGGTGGCCGACGCGATGCTGGCCCAGGGCGTCATCTGACGCACCCGCGTCATCACGGAAGGGGCGGCGGTCCCAGGTGCCGCACGAGCGGACCTGGGACCGCCGCCCTTTCGCGCCGCTCGGTGGACCGCACGGCAGTACCCGGCTGCGGCCGGCGGCGGTACGGGCGCCTGCCGCCGCCGGCGGCCACCACGGGGACGTGGGGCGCGCTGCACCGAGCCCGGCGCCGTACGGCCGTCCCGTCACGCGCTGAGCAGCCCTTCCGGTCACCGGGGCGGGACGACGGGCCGGGCACCGATGGATCCCGCCCCCACCTCGGCCCAGACGGTCTTGAGCGGGGGCGGGCCGGGGACGACTCCCCACCGGTCGGCGAGGGCGTCCACGAGCAGCAGACCACGGCCGGACTCGGCGTCGGTGATGGAGGTCTGCGGGCACGGCAGCCGGTCACCGCGCGTGTCCGTGACCTCGATGCGGAGCGTGTCGCCGACGACGTACAGCAACAGCCGGAAGTCTCGGCCGGAGACACGGCCATGGGTGACGGCGTTGGCCGCCAGCTCCCCGACGATCAGCTCCGCGGGTTGGGACGGCATCCCCCACGTGCGCAGTCGCTCGGTGGCGAGCAGCCGGGCGAGACGGGCGCCGCGAGGTGTGGAGGACAGCTTGAGGCTGAAGTTCCGGACCGGGACGGCGGCAGTTCGGCGCGTGAAGTCGCTGATTTCCTGATTCACGTCACTCAGCGTGTCGGAGCCTGCTTCCGTGGAGGAGTGACAACGTCACCACGTACCGTCACTGTCCCGGCTTTTGTCTCGGCTGTCTCGGCTGTCCCGGGCGTTGTACGAGTACAAGCACGCGTACGCGCGAAGGAGGAGCCGTGGACGAGGGCGTCGACGAGGCGGGCTGGGACGTCGAACCGGACGACGAGATCGAGCCGGCGGTGCAGGCGGTGGGCCGCCTGCTCAAGGTCTGCCGGGAGTCCGCCGGGACGAGCGTGTCCGAGCTGGCGGCCTCGCTCGGGTACGGCGAGGACATGATCCGCAAGATCGAACGCGGGGCCCGCATCCCGCGCCCCGAGTTCCTGGACCGGGCGGACCGGATCCTGAAGGCGCAGGGGCATCTGCGGGCCTTCATGGAGGACATGCGGAAGGCCCGGTATCCGAAGAAGGTGCGGCAGCTGGCCGAGCTGGAGGGGCGGGCGGTGGACGTGCTGCTGTACAGCAACCTCCACATCCACGGACTCTTGCAGACCGAGGAGTACGCACGGTCGATGTTCGGGGTCTATCGGCCTGCGCACTCACCGGACGTGCTGGAGGCCGGTGTCGCTGCGCGCATGGCCCGGCAGTCCATCTTCGAGCGAACTCCCATGCCGGAACTGAGTTTTATCCAGGAGCAGGCGACACTCCAACGCCCGGTCGGGGGGACAATGGTGCTGCGTGGGCAGCTCGAACGCCTCCTTCAGGTGGCGGAACGGCCCAACGTGGAGCTCCAGGTGATGCCGACCGCGCGGTGGGACCATCCTGGACTGAACGGCCCGATCGAGTTGCTGAGGTTCGCGGACGGCACGGCCATCGGGCGCTCCGACGGAATGTTCAACGGCCGTCCGACCCGGGACCCCCGACAGCTGCGGGTCCTCGAACTGCGGTATGGCATCATCCGGGCGCAGGCGCTCTCGCCAGGGGAGTCCCTGGCCTTCATCGAGCAAGTGCTGGGAGCACTATGAGTACCCCTGAACTCCACTGGTTCAAGAGCAGCTACAGCAGCGGCCCCGATGTGAACGACTGCCTCGAAGTCGCCCCCACCCCCACCGCCGTCCACGTCCGAGACACCAAGAACGTCTCCGGCCCGCGGCTGGTGCTCACGCCGGCGGCGTGGGCGGACTTCGTCACCTACGCCTCGCGGGGCTGACCCTCGCCCGGCGCACATTGTCGAATACGGAGCGCCTTAGCGGTGGGGTCCGCGCGCGACCCCGGCCGGTCACGGTGTGGCGGCCGCGCCGGCCCCCCGCGGGGCGGGGATGGTCCCGTCGCCGACCAGCTCCGCCACCGCATCGCCGTGGTTGCGGACGAGGTAGTCCATGGCGTGCTCGTTGGAGGACTGGTACTCCAGCTGCTCGCTGTGGAAGCGCAAGCGCTCCTGACAGTCCTCGATGATCTCTCCCCACGTCTTCACCATGATCCGGAAGCCGGGAGTGGAGACCGCACATCCAGGGACGCGGTCCGTCTGGTGGGCCAGCTGCCGCAGGGTGTTGTCCACGGCGTTACCGACGAGCCAGAAATCCCAGATCACCGTCGGATCGCGGAACCGGTCGTCGGACATCACCGCTTCCGCGTAGCTGTTGATCTGGCCGAACTCGGCCATTCCGAGAACCAGGCCGGGGCGTTTCAGCTCGACGACCAGATGGTGGCGCTCCCCCTTCCGATGCCGTGCGGCGCGGGACAGCATGAGATCGACCCGGCCGGGCCGCCCGTCCTCGCGCAGTACAGGACCCGGCGTGGGAGCGTCGCGACCGAGGAGCCGGCAGTGCTGGACGAGCACTTCGTTGAGGCTGCGGTCACTGACGTGCAGCGCGTACTCCTCGCCGAACACCCAGCAGCTGTCCTCCAGAATGCGGTGGAGTTCGTCCCGCTCCTTGACGCGCGGTTTCGCCTCCGGGGCGAAGACGAGATGCTCCAGAGCGGCCAGGAAATCGATGCGGTCGGCCACTGCGGTCGAGGCCTTGATCAGAGCTGACAGGCTGGTCCGCTCCAGAAGGCGGTTCAGCTCCTCCCTCTCCTGCCTGGACAGGGCGAAGAGCTCGTCCGCGATCCGCAGAACATCCGAGGGCTCATGAGCCAGTACGGATCGAAGGAGTGCGAAGGTTGTCCTGCGTGTGCCCTTCGATTTCGGCAGGTGCCGGAAGACGGTAGTGGCCACCGCGTCGAAGGTTTCACGCTCCGCTCGCTCCCTCTCGTCGGCCGGATCGGCGGAGTACGGATAGATGCCGTCGCGCTGCCACCCGGCGACCTGCTCACGTCGGCGCTCGTCGACACGGGCGCGGAAGTGCGCGCGCAACTGTTCACGAGCTGCCGCAAGCATTTCGCTCAGGGGGCCTTCCGTCGCCCAATCGGTGAAGGCGAGTTCCTCGGGGTCCACGTCGTCGAAGCCGCCCCAGCTCAGATGAGCAGTGAACTCGAAGCCGGGAGCCTGAATGCCCGGTTTGAGCTGGGCCCGGGACATGCCCTCGGCGTCGCACAGGAAGAGTGCGCGGGGGACCGGCCTGCGCCACTCGACGACCCTGAGTTTCGCGGGTCCGCCGCTCCCGTTGAAGGGCACGTCGAGGGCGTAGTCGACGGCGTACAGCTGTTCGGCTGCGGGGTCGAGGGCACGGCCGTCGTACTCGATCCGGACGTCCGGGTACTTCTCCAGGTAAGTGGCGAACGTCGTGGTGAGCGATGACCTGGCCCGTTCGTCGCCGAGCCCGTCCAACTCATCACTGCCGAAGGCCTCGAACAACGTGCCGGTGGGCTCGTCCGTCGGCTCCGGCTCCCCGATGTCGAACTCGTCCATGGATTGCCTGTCGGCCTCGATGACAAGCTGGCGTCTGCCCTGAGGGGTCTCGCTCACGCTGGTCCAGCGGACGAAGGACCCCAGGGCGAAGGCACGGACTCGGCCTCGTCCATTCTTGCCGTGCAGTGCACGGTTCCTGACCGGCGTGCCCTTCGCCCGCTTCTTCCAGGACGAACCGATGGGCCGGAAGTACTCCTCGCACTGCTCGGCGGACATGCCGCATCCGTCGTCCTGGATCTGGACACGGTCCACACCACCGAGATCGTTGCGTTCCAGGCTGACGACGACGCATCCGCCGTCCGCGTCGAGCGCGTTCCACAACAGCTCTTCGACCGCACCGACCGGATCCCGCAGGCGTGCCAGTTCGGCGACATGCTCACGGCTGGTCTCCAGCCTCACCCTGACCATGATCGGGCCCTCCCGGCCTCCATGAATGCGTGCGGGGTCAGTCTGCCCTGCTCATACCGGGCCGTGTGCCGCAACTCATGGGGGTCACCCGGCGGGGGAGGGAGGTAGTTACGGTGGTCGCCAGGACTGGAGCCGCCGATCCGGCGGCCGTCCCTGTCGCCCGGCGTCCGCCCGTGTCCGGGCCGTGCGCGCGGCGGGCGTTTGACCTACGTCACCCTCGGGGTATTCTCTCCGGCTCGATTGGCCAGGCTCCCGCCCGCTGTGGCAGACTGTCCGAGTTGCTCGGTCGAGTGTTGATGCTGCGCGCCTCCCGCCGGGAGGACCGGAAGCGAGTCCCACAGTACTCGTCGTCCCATGCAATGCGCCGGAAGGCGTAGGGGCGGACGTACGGGAATCTTCCGGGAAGCGTGGGCGCGGCGCCGGCCAGGCGCCCGGTGGGCCGTCCGCCCCCGGTCCGCGGTTCTGGTAGGGCCGTGTCAATCCCGCAGGGATGTTCGAACAAGGGACATCTGTGTCAGCGGGACTGCGACACGCCCGACCGCGTGGGTCGGAGGAACGGGCATCAGGAACCACCGGGTACCAGAGCGTTCACGAGAGACAGGACTACGAAGTAGCCATGGCGGGACAGAAGATCCGCATCCGGCTCAAGGCCTACGACCACGAGGTCATCGACTCCTCGGCGAAGAAGATCGTCGAGACGGTGACCCGTACTGGTGCGTCGGTCGCGGGCCCGGTGCCGCTGCCCACTGAGAAGAACGTGTACTGCGTCATCAAGTCGCCGCACAAGTACAAGGACTCGCGCGAGCACTTCGAGATGCGCACGCACAAGCGCCTGATCGACATCCTCGACCCGACTCCCAAGACCGTTGACTCTCTGATGCGACTCGACCTCCCGGCCGGTGTCGACATCGAGATCAAGCTCTGAGGGCCGGTGATCTGAGAATGGCTAAGCAGATCAAGGGCATCCTGGGCGAGAAGCTCGGCATGACGCAGGTGTGGGACGAGAACAACCGCGTTGTTCCGGTCACCGTCGTCAAGGCCGGCCCCAACGTCGTCACCCAGGTCCGCACGAACGACGTCGACGGCTACGAGTCGGTCCAGATCGCCTTCGGCGAGATCGACCCGCGCAAGGTGAACAAGCCCCTCAAGGGTCACTTCGCCAAGGCCGACGTCACCCCCCGTCGTCACCTCGTCGAGATCCGCACCGCAGACGCCTCCGAGTACACGCTGGGCCAGGAAGTCACCGCCGAGGTGTTCGAGGCCGGCGTGAAGGTCGACGTGACCGGCAAGAGCAAGGGCAAGGGCTTCGCCGGTGTCATGAAGCGCCACAACTTCCGTGGTCTCGGCGCCGGACACGGTACCCAGCGCAAGCACCGCTCGCCCGGTTCCATCGGTGGCTGCGCCACCCCGGGTCGTGTGTTCAAGGGCCTGCGCATGGCGGGTCGCATGGGCAACGAGCGGGTCACCACCCAGAACCTGACCGTCCACGCCGTTGACGCGGAGAAGGGTCTGCTGCTCATCAAGGGCGCGGTTCCCGGTCCGAACGGCGGCCTCGTCCTGGTCCGCACCGCGGCCAAGGGGGCCTGAGGTAACCGATGAGCACTGTTGACATCCTTTCGCCGGCGGGCGACAAGGCCGGTACCGTCGAGCTCCCCTCGGAGATCTTCGACGTCGAGAAGGTCAGCATTCCGCTGATCCACCAGGTCGTCGTCGCACAGCTGGCCGCTGCCCGCCAGGGCACGCACAAGACGAAGACGCGTGGCGAGGTCCGCGGCGGTGGCCGCAAGCCGTACCGCCAGAAGGGCACCGGTCGCGCCCGCCAGGGTTCGACCCGCGCCCCGCAGTTCGCCGGCGGTGGCGTCGTCCACGGCCCGCAGCCGCGCGACTACTCGCAGCGGACCCCGAAGAAGATGAAGGCCGCGGCCCTGCGCCACGCCCTCACCGACCGGGCCCGCCACAACCGCATCCACGTCGTCACCGGCGTGGTCGAGGGCGAGACCCCCTCCACGAAGGCCGCCAAGAGCCTGTTCGGCAAGATCAGCGAGCGCAAGAACCTGCTCCTGGTCGTCGACCGCGCCGACGAGGCCGCGTGGCTGTCCGCCCGCAACCTGCCCCAGGTCCACATCCTGGAGCCGGGCCAGCTGAACACGTACGACGTTCTCGTCTCGGACGACGTGGTCTTCACCAAGGCCGCTTTCGAGTCCTTCGTCGCCGGCCCGAACAAGGCCAACGACAACGAAGGGAGCGAGGTCTGATGGCTGCCCGTCACCCCTCGATCGCCTCGAAGGCCGCCAAGGCGGCCAAGGCCCGTCGCGTCGCCAAGGCGCGCCGCCACGAGGCCGAAGGCAAGAACACCGTCGTCACCCCGGCGAGCAAGGCGTTCACGGACCCCCGTGACGTGCTGCTCAAGCCGGTCGTGTCGGAGAAGAGCTACGCGCTCATCGACGAGAACAAGTACACGTTCCTCGTCGCGCCTGGCTCCAACAAGACCCAGATCAAGGAGGCCGTGCAGGCGGTCTTCTCGGTCAAGGTCACCGGCGTCAACACGATCAACCGCGTCGGCAAGCGCAAGCGGACCCGTACGGGCTTCGGCCAGCGTGCCGCCACCAAGCGCGCGATCGTGACCCTCGCCGAGGGCGACCGTATCGACATCTTCGGCGGTCCGACCGCGTAAGCGGTCGGAATCGTCCAGATTTCGGAATCACTTCCGAGGACTGAGAGACAATGGGTATCCGCAAGTACAAGCCGACGACCCCGGGCCGTCGTGGCTCCAGCGTCGCCGACTTCGTCGAGGTCACGCGGTCCACGCCGGAGAAGTCGCTGGTCCGCCCGCTGCACAACAAGGGCGGCCGTAACAATTCCGGTCGTGTGACCGTCCGCCACCAGGGCGGTGGCCACAAGCGCGCCTACCGCGTGATCGACTTCCGTCGTCACGACAAGGACGGCGTGCCGGCGAAGGTCGCGCACATCGAGTACGACCCCAACCGCACCGCGCGCATCGCGCTGCTGCACTACGCGGACGGCGAGAAGCGCTACATTCTCGCGCCGCGCGACCTGAAGCAGGGCGACCGCGTCGAGAACGGTCCCGGGGCCGACATCAAGCCGGGCAACAACCTCGCCCTGCGCAACATCCCGGTCGGTACGACGCTGCACGCCATCGAGCTGCGTCCCGGCGGCGGCGCCAAGCTCGCCCGCTCCGCCGGCGCCTCGGTACAGCTGCTCGCGAAGGAGGGCACCATGGCCCACCTGCGCATGCCGTCCGGCGAGATCCGCCTGGTCGACGCCCGCTGCCGCGCCACGGTCGGCGAGGTCGGCAACGCCGAGCAGAGCAACATCAACTGGGGCAAGGCCGGCCGTAAGCGGTGGCTGGGCGTCCGCCCGTCCGTCCGCGGTGTCGTGATGAACCCGGTGGACCACCCGCACGGTGGTGGTGAGGGCCGGACCTCCGGTGGCCGTCACCCCGTGTCCCCCTGGGGCCAGAAGGAAGGCCGTACTCGTTCGCCCAAGAAGGCGTCGAACAAGTACATCGTCCGCCGCCGCAAGACGAACAAGAAGCGCTAAGGACGGGTTGAGATGCCTCGTAGCTTGAAGAAGGGACCCTTCGTCGACGACCACCTGATCAAGAAGGTGGACGCACAGAACGAAGCCGGTACCAAGAACGTCATCAAGACCTGGTCCCGTCGCTCGATGATCGTCCCGGCGATGCTGGGCCACACGATCGCGGTGCACAACGGCAAGACCCACATTCCGGTGTTTGTCACCGAGTCGATGGTCGGCCACAAGCTCGGCGAGTTCTCGCCGACCCGCACCTTCCGGGGCCACGTCAAGGACGACCGGAAGTCGAAGCGCCGCTAGTCGGCGGGGTGCAATCGACCATGACAGACACTGAAGGGACAACCATGGAAGCCAGGGCCCAGGCGCGGTACATCCGCGTCACGCCCATGAAGGCCCGCCGCGTGGTGGACCTCATCCGTGGCATGGATGCCACGGAGGCTCAGGCGGTCCTGCGTTTCGCCCCGCAGGCCGCGAGCGTGCCGGTGGGCAAGGTGCTGGACAGCGCCATTGCCAACGCCGCGCACAACTACGACCACACCGATGTCGACAGCCTCTTCATCTCCGAGGCCTACGTCGACGAGGGCCCGACTCTGAAGCGGTTCCGTCCGCGCGCCCAGGGCCGCGCCTACCGGATCCGCAAGCGGACCAGCCACATCACCGTGGTCGTCAGCAGCAAGGAAGGAACCCGGTAATGGGCCAGAAGGTAAACCCGCACGGGTTCCGGCTCGGTGTCACGACCGACTTCAAGTCGCGTTGGTACGCCGACAAGCTGTACAAGGACTACGTCAAGGAAGACGTCGCCATCCGTCGGATGATGACGTCCGGCATGGAGCGCGCCGGCATCTCCAAGGTCGAGATCGAGCGCACCCGTGACCGCGTCCGTGTGGACATCCACACGGCCCGTCCGGGCATCGTCATCGGCCGCCGCGGCGCCGAGGCCGACCGCATCCGCGGTGACCTCGAGAAGCTCACCGGCAAGCAGGTCCAGCTGAACATCCTCGAGGTCAAGAACCCCGAGACGGACGCTCAGCTCGTGGCCCAGGCCGTCGCCGAGCAGCTCTCCTCCCGCGTCTCCTTCCGCCGCGCCATGCGCAAGAGCATGCAGTCGGCGATGAAGGCGGGCGCCAAGGGCATCAAGATCCAGTGCGGTGGCCGCCTCGGTGGCGCCGAGATGTCCCGCTCGGAGTTCTACCGCGAGGGCCGCGTGCCCCTGCACACGCTCCGCGCGAACGTGGACTACGGCTTCTTCGAGGCCAAGACGACCTTCGGCCGCATCGGCGTGAAGGTCTGGATCTACAAGGGCGACGTCAAGAACATCGCCGAGGTCCGCGCCGAGAACGCCGCAGCCCGCGCGGGTAACCGCCCGGCGCGCGGCGGTGCCGACCGCCCGGCCCGTGGTGGCCGCGGTGGCGAGCGGCGCGGTCGCAAGCCGCAGCAGCAGGCTCCGGCCGCCGAGGCCCCCAAGGCCGAGGCTCCCGCCGCTGCTCCGGCTGAGAGCACCGGAACGGAGGCCTGACCGACATGCTGATCCCCCGTAGGGTCAAGCACCGCAAGCAGCACCACCCCAAGCGCACCGGTATGTCGAAGGGTGGCACGCAGGTTGCGTTCGGCGAGTACGGCATCCAGGCGCTGACCCCGGCGTACGTGACGAACCGCCAGATCGAGGCGGCTCGTATCGCGATGACCCGTCACATCAAGCGTGGCGGCAAGGTCTGGATCAACATCTACCCGGACCGCCCCCTCACCAAGAAGCCGGCCGAGACCCGCATGGGTTCCGGTAAGGGTTCCCCGGAGTGGTGGGTGGCCAACGTCAAGCCCGGACGCGTGATGTTCGAGCTGTCGTACCCCAACGAGAAGATCGCGCGCGAGGCCCTGACCCGTGCGGCCCACAAGCTGCCGATGAAGTGCAAGATCGTCAAGCGCGAGGCAGGTGAAGCGTGATGTCGGCCGGTACCAAGGCGTCAGAGCTGCGCGAGCTGGGCAACGAGGAGCTTCTCGCGAAGCTCCGCGAGGCCAAGGAAGAGCTGTTCAACCTCCGCTTCCAGGCGGCGACCGGGCAGCTCGAGAACCACGGCCGTCTGAAGGCGGTCCGCAAGGACATCGCGCGGATCTACACCCTGATGCGCGAGCGTGAGCTGGGCATCGAAACGGTGGAGAACGCCTGATGAGCGAGAACAACGTGACTGAGACGAACACTGAGGCTCGGGGCTTCCGCAAGACCCGCGAGGGCATCGTCGTCAGCGACAAGATGGACAAGACCGTCGTCGTCGCCGTCGAGGACCGCAAGAAGCACGCGCTGTACGGCAAGGTCATCCGCAGCACGAGCAAGCTCAAGGCCCACGACGAGCAGAACGCCGCCGGCGTCGGTGACCGCGTCCTCCTGATGGAGACCCGGCCGCTGTCCGCGACGAAGCACTGGCGCATCGTCGAGATCCTCGAGAAGGCCAAGTAAGCAATTCCCGCAAGGGAGTTGCACCAGTACGTTCCCGCGGGGCACCCCTCGCAGGACAAGTTCCGCCAGGCTCCGGGGGCCGTCCGCTCAAGGTGAGCGGCCCCCGGGGAACCGGCAGACATTCAGGAGATAGACGTGATCCAGCAGGAGTCGCGACTGCGTGTCGCCGACAACACGGGTGCGAAGGAGATCCTTTGCATCCGTGTGCTCGGTGGCTCCGGTCGCCGCTACGCGGGCATCGGTGACGTCATCGTCGCCACCGTCAAGGACGCGATCCCCGGCGGCAACGTGAAGAAGGGTGACGTCATCAAGGCGGTCATCGTTCGCACCGTCAAGGAGCGCCGCCGTCCGGACGGCTCGTACATCCGCTTCGACGAGAACGCCGCCGTCATCCTCAAGAACGACGGCGACCCTCGTGGCACCCGTATCTTCGGCCCGGTCGGCCGTGAGCTGCGCGAGAAGAAGTTCATGAAGATCATCTCCCTCGCGCCGGAGGTGCTGTGAGCATGAAGATCAAGAAGGGCGATCTGGTCCAGGTCATCACCGGCAAGGACAAGGGCAAGCAGGGCAAGGTCATTGCCGCTTACCCGCGCGAGGAGCGCGTCCTGGTCGAGGGTGTCAACCGGGTCAAGAAGCACACCAAGGCCGGTCCGACCGCAGGCGGTTCGCAGGCCGGCGGCATCGTGACCACCGAGGCGCCGGTCCACGTCTCCAACGTCCAGCTGGTCGTGGAGAAGGACGGCAACAAGGTCGTCACGCGCGTCGGTTACCGCTTCGACGACGAGGGCAACAAGATCCGCGTTGCCAAGCGGACGGGTGAGGACATCTGATGGCTACCACCACCACTCCGCGTCTGAAGACGAAGTACCGCGAGGAGATCGCGGGCAAGCTGCGTGAGGAGTTCTCCTACGAGAACGTCATGCAGGTTCCCGGCCTCGTCAAGATCGTGGTCAACATGGGTGTGGGCGACGCCGCCCGCGACTCCAAGCTGATCGAGGGCGCCATCCGCGACCTCACCACGATCACCGGTCAGAAGCCGGCCGTCACCAAGGCCCGCAAGTCCATCGCGCAGTTCAAGCTGCGCGAGGGCCAGCCGATCGGTGCCCACGTCACGCTCCGTGGCGACCGCATGTGGGAGTTCCTGGACCGCACCCTGTCGCTGGCGCTGCCGCGCATCCGCGACTTCCGCGGCCTGTCCCCCAAGCAGTTCGACGGCCGTGGCAACTACACCTTCGGTCTCACGGAGCAGGTCATGTTCCACGAGATCGACCAGGACAAGATCGACCGCGTCCGGGGTATGGACATCACCGTGGTGACCACGGCGACCAACGACGCTGAGGGCCGCGCGCTCCTTCGTCACCTCGGCTTCCCCTTCAAGGAGGCGTGAGCGAGATGGCGAAGAAGGCTCTGATCGCTAAGGCTGCTCGCAAGCCCAAGTTCGGTGTGCGTGGCTACACCCGCTGCCAGCGCTGTGGCCGCCCGCACTCCGTGTACCGCAAGTTCGGCCTGTGCCGCGTGTGCCTTCGTGAGATGGCTCACCGCGGCGAGCTGCCGGGCGTGACCAAGAGCTCCTGGTAAACCGGTCTTTCCGGACCACCAGGGCTCTCGGTAAGCAACCGGTACGGCAGGGGGCCCACTCCGCATGCCTTAGGCTTGTGGGGTTGGGCGCCTGCCGTACCCGTACGCCACGCGGGCACACCGCCCGCCAATGATTGCTTACTACGCCGTAGGTCCACCGCGCCGCACCCGTCCCGTCTCGGATCGGGGAGAGGGATGGCGCACCAGGAAACCACGGCGAGAGAGGCCGAAGGCCAATTCATGACCATGACTGATCCGATCGCAGACATGCTGACGCGTCTGCGGAACGCGAACTCGGCATACCACGACTCCGTGGCGATGCCGCACTCGAAGATCAAGTCGCACATCGCGGAGATCCTCCAGCAGGAGGGCTTCATCACGGGCTGGAAGGTCGAGGACGCCGAGGTCGGCAAGAGCCTCGTCCTGGAGCTGAAGTTCGGCCCCAACCGTGAGCGCTCCATCGCGGGCATCAAGCGGATCTCCAAGCCCGGTCTCCGGGTGTACGCGAAGTCCACCTCCCTGCCGAAGGTGCTGGGCGGCCTCGGCGTGGCGATCATCTCCACGTCGCACGGGCTCCTCACCGACAAGCAGGCCGGCAAGAAGGGCGTGGGTGGGGAAGTCCTCGCCTACGTCTGGTAGCAGAAGGGAACGGAGGAAACAGCTATGTCGCGCATCGGCAAGCTCCCCATCGCGGTTCCCGCCGGCGTGGACGTCACCATCGACGGCCGTACGGTCGCGGTCAAGGGCCCGAAGGGCACGCTGACCCACACCGTCGTGGCGCCGATCGAGATCGCCAAGGGTGAGGACGGCGTGCTCAACGTCACCCGCCCCAACGACGAGCGTCAGAACAAGGCCCTGCACGGCCTGTCGCGCACGCTGGTGGCGAACATGATCACCGGCGTGACCCAGGGTTACGTGAAGAAGCTCGAGATCAGCGGTGTCGGTTACCGCGTGCTCGCCAAGGGTTCGAACCTGGAGTTCTCCCTCGGTTACAGCCACCCGATCCTGGTCGAGGCCCCCGAGGGCATCACCTTCAAGGTGGAGTCCCCGACCCGTTTCTCGGTCGAGGGCATCGACAAGCAGAAGGTCGGCGAGGTTGCGGCCAACATCCGCAAGCTGCGCAAGCCCGACCCGTACAAGGCCAAGGGCGTCAAGTACGAGGGCGAAGTCATCCGCCGCAAGGTCGGAAAGGCGGGTAAGTAAGCCATGGCATACGGGCAGAAGATCCTCAAGGGCGACGCCTACAAGCGCGCCGCGATCAAGCGCCGTCACATCCGGATCCGCAAGAAGGTCGCGGGTACGGCGGAGCGTCCCCGTCTCGTCGTGACCCGCTCGAACCGCCACATCGTGGCGCAGGTCATCGACGACCTGAAGGGCCACACCGTGGCGTCGGCGTCCACCCTGGACAGCTCGATCCGCAGTGGCGAGGGCGACAAGTCCGCGCAGGCCAAGCAGGTCGGTGCCCTGGTCGCCGAGCGCGCCAAGGCCGCCGGTGTCGAGGCCGTCGTGTTCGACCGTGGTGGCAACCAGTACGCCGGGCGCATCGCCGCCCTGGCGGACGCCGCCCGCGAAGCCGGGCTCAAGTTCTGAGCCGGTTCCGGAGCTAGCGGAAACAGAGAGAGGTAATTCCAATGGCTGGACCCCAGCGCCGCGGTGGCGGTGGCGGCGAGCGGCGGGACCGGAAGGGCCGTGACGGCGGCGCTGCTGCCGCCGAGAAGACCGCGTACGTTGAGCGCGTCGTCGCGATCAACCGCGTCGCCAAGGTTGTGAAGGGTGGTCGTCGCTTCAGCTTCACCGCGCTGGTCGTGGTGGGCGACGGTGACGGCACCGTGGGTGTCGGATACGGCAAGGCCAAGGAGGTGCCGGCCGCCATCGCCAAGGGCGTTGAGGAGGCCAAGAAGCACTTCTTCAAGGTCCCCCGCATCCAGGGCACCATCCCGCACCCCATTCAGGGTGAGAAGGCTGCCGGCGTCGTGCTGCTCAAGCCCGCCTCCCCGGGTACCGGTGTGATCGCCGGTGGTCCGGTGCGTGCCGTGCTCGAGTGCGCCGGTATTCACGACGTGCTGTCGAAGTCGCTCGGCTCCGACAACGCGATCAACATCGTGCACGCGACCGTGGCGGCCCTCCGTGGCCTGCAGCGTCCCGAGGAGATCGCGGCCCGCCGCGGTCTGCCGCTCGAGGACGTCGCCCCCGCGGCTCTTCTCCGTGCACGTGCCGGGGCGGGTGCGTAATCATGGCGCAGCTCAGGATTACGCAGGTCAAGTCCTACATCGGCAGCAAGCAGAACCACCGTGACACCCTGCGCTCCCTTGGTCTCAAGGGGATCAACACGCAGGTCGTCAAGGAGGATCGTCCCGAGTTCCGCGGCATGGTGCACACCGTCCGCCACCTCGTGACGGTCGAGGAGGTCGACTGATCATGGCGGAGCAGAACCCGCTCAAGGTCCACAACCTCCGTCCCGCCCCGGGCGCCAAGACCGCCAAGACCCGTGTGGGTCGTGGTGAGGCGTCGAAGGGTAAGACGGCCGGTCGTGGTACCAAGGGCACCAAGGCCCGCTACCAGGTTCCGGAGCGCTTCGAGGGCGGCCAGATGCCGCTGCACATGCGCCTCCCGAAGCTGAAGGGCTTCAAGAACCCGTTCAAGACCGAGTTCCAGGTCGTCAACCTGGACCGTCTCGCCTCCCTCTACCCCGAGGGCGGGGAGGTCACGGTCGAGGACCTGGTCGCCAAGGGCGCCGTTCGCAAGAACAGCCTCGTCAAGGTGCTCGGCCAGGGCGAGATCTCCGTGGCGCTGCAGGTGACGGTCGACGCCGTCTCCGGCTCCGCCAAGGAGAAGATCACCGCCGCCGGCGGCACCGTCACCGAGCTCGTCTGAACCCCTCGGACGAGCCGATGACTTGAGCGATCCCGACCGGGGATACCCCACATTTGGGGTATCCCCGGTTGGTCGTTCCTAGGGCGGCAGTCTCGCCGGTAAGGTGGCCTGCGCTGCCCAATTTCACCGGGCGCCCCACACGGGCACTCGGAGCGGCAGTTGACCGTTACGTATTTGTCGAACCTCAAGACCGTCACCCTTGACGCAGACGCGCGGGGGTCGCAGGAGGCACCGTGCTCACCGCGTTCGCCCGGGCGTTCAAGACGCCCGACCTGCGCAAGAAGCTGCTCTTCACGCTCGGCATCATCGTGGTGTACCGGCTCGGTACCAACGTGCCGATCCCGGGCGTCGACTACCGGAACGTCCAGGCCTGCATCGACAACGCCGAGGCCAACCAGGGTCTGTTCGGGCTGGTCAACATGTTCAGCGGTGGCGCGTTGCTTCAGATCACGATCTTCGCGCTGGGCATCATGCCGTACATCACGGCGGCCATCATCCTGCAGCTGCTGACCGTGGTGATCCCGCGCCTGGAGGCCCTGAAGAAGGAGGGCCAGGCCGGCACCGCGAAGATCACGCAGTACACGCGGTACCTGACGGTGGCGCTCGCCATCCTCCAGGGCACCGGTCTGGTGGCCACGGCCCGCAGCGGCGCGCTCTTCCAGGACTGCCCGGTCGCGAACCAGATCGTTCCCGACCAGTCGATCTTCGTGACCATCACCATGGTCATCACCATGACCGCCGGTACGGCCGTCGTGATGTGGCTCGGCGAGCTCATCACCGACCGCGGCGTGGGCAACGGCATGTCGATCCTGATGTTCATCTCGATCGCCGCGACCTTCCCCTCCGCCCTGTGGGCCATCAAGGAGCAGGGCAGCCTGGCGGACGGCTGGATCGAGTTCGGCACCGTGATGCTCGTCGGCTTCGTGATGGTCGGCCTGGTCGTCTTCGTGGAGCAGGCCCAGCGCCGGATCCCCGTGCAGTACGCCAAGCGCATGATCGGCCGGCGTTCCTACGGCGGGACGTCCACCTACATCCCGCTCAAGGTGAACCAGGCCGGTGTGATCCCGGTCATCTTCGCCGCGTCGCTGCTCTACATCCCGGCGCTGATCGTGCAGTTCGCCGGCTCCACGGCCGGCTGGGCGACCTGGATCCAGAAGAACCTGGCCGACCCGTCCGCGACGCCGCACATCATTCTCTACTTCTTCCTCATCGTGTTCTTCGCGTTCTTCTACGTGGCGATCACCTTCAACCCCGAGGAAGTCGCGGACAACATGAAGAAGTATGGTGGCTTCATCCCGGGCATCCGGGCTGGCCGACCGACCGCTGAGTACCTGAGCTACGTACTCAACCGGATCACCTGGCCGGGTTCGCTGTATCTGGGCCTGATCTCTCTCGTGCCGACAATGGCGTTGGCTGGTTTCGGGGCGAACCAGAACTTCCCGTTCGGCGGGACCAGCATCCTGATCATCGTGGGTGTCGGTCTCGAGACGGTGAGGCAGATCGAGAGCCAGCTCCAGCAGCGCAATTACGAAGGGTTCCTCCGCTGATGCGAATCGTCCTCGTCGGGCCGCCGGGTGCCGGAAAGGGTACGCAGGCCACCCGCCTTGCCGAGAAACTGCGCATCCCCCACATCTCGACGGGCGATCTGTTCCGCGCCAACATCAGCCGGCAGACCGAGCTCGGCAAGCTGGCGAAGTCCTACATGGACGCGGGCAACCTCGTACCGGACGAGGTGACGATCGCCATGGCCAAAGACCGCATGGAGCAGCCCGACGCCGAGGGCGGCTTCCTGCTGGACGGCTTCCCGCGCAACGTCTCCCAGGCCGAGGCGCTCGACGAGCTGCTGACCACCGAGGGCATCGAGCTGGACGCGGTGCTCGACCTGGAGGCTCCCGAGGCCGAGGTGGTCAAGCGGATCGCGGGTCGGCGCATCTGCCGCAAAGACTCCAGCCACGTGTTCCACGTGACCTACAGCCCGCCCGAGGTGGAGGGTGTCTGCGACCGCTGCGGCGGCGAGCTGTACCAGCGCGACGACGACTCCGAGGAGACCGTGCGCACGCGCCTGGAGGTCTACCACACGCAGACCGAGCCGATCATCGACTACTACAAGGCCCAGGGCCTCGTGGTGACGATCTCCGCGCTGGGTCCGGTCGACGAGGTCACCGGACGGGCGCTGGAGGCGCTCCAGCACGACAAGTAGCCGTCGTCGCCCGGCCGCGGTTCCCTGCGGGGGCCGCGGCCGAGCTGTGTGCGGGGCCGGGCGGCGTCCCCCGTATCGTTGAGGATGTCCGCCGTCGTCCGTCGACCCGCCGCCGGTCCCGTCACCGGCCGAGAAAGGCCCTGGCCCCATGGTGCAGATCAAGACCCCCGAGCAGATCGCCACAATGCGTGAGGCGGGGCTGGTCGTGGCGGCGATCCACGCGGCCACCCGCGAGGCCGCCGTGCCGGGCGCCACCACGAAGGACCTCGACGAGGCCGCCCGCAAGGTGCTCGCGGAGCACAACGCCAAGCCGAACTTCCTCGGCTACGGCGGCTTCCCCGCGACGATCTGCACCTCGGTCAACGAGGTCGTGGTGCACGGCATCCCCTCCGACGACGTGGTCCTCAAGGACGGCGACATCATCTCGATCGACTGCGGTGCGATCGTCGACGGCTGGCACGGGGACGCGGCCTACACCGCCTTCGTCGGCTCGGGTCACTCCCCGGAGCTGATCGAGCTCTCCCGGGTGACCGAGGAGTCGATGTGGGCCGGCATCGCCGCCATGAAGCAGGGCAACCGGCTGGTCGACATCTCCCGGGCCATCGAGACCTACATCCGCCGCCAGCCCAAGCCGGGCGGCGGCAAGTACGGGATCATCGAGGACTACGGCGGCCACGGCATCGGCACCGAGATGCACATGGACCCCCACCTGCTGAACTACGTCGACCGGCGCCGCGGCAAGGGCCCCAAGCTGGTCCCCGGCTTCTGCCTGGCCATCGAGCCGATGGTGTCCCTGGGCACCCCGAAGACGGAGGTCCTGTCGGACGACTGGACCGTGATCACCACCGACGGCACCTGGTCCTCGCACTGGGAGCACTCGGTGGCGCTGACCGAGCAGGGACCGCTGGTGCTGACCGCCCCGGACGGCGGCAAGGCCAAGCTGGCGGAGATGGGCATCACGGCCGCTCCCGACCCGCTCGGTTAAAGATCTCCCGGTCGGGGCAGACTTCTCCGATTCGTGTTTCCGGGGGCCCTGACGTAGACTGACTCGTCGGCTCTTGTGCACCCGCATGTCCGCATGCGCTTCGAATCCCGAAGGGTGCGCGCCCGAGCCGATCAAGGTAGTCGATTCGAAGGGCGAAGCGTGGCCAAGAAGCAAGGTGCCATCGAGATCGAGGGCACTGTCGTCGAGTCTCTTCCGAACGCCATGTTCAAGGTCGAGCTCCAGAACGGCCACCAGGTCCTGGCACACATCAGCGGCAAGATGCGCATGCACTACATCCGCATCCTCCCTGACGACCGGGTCGTGGTGGAGCTGTCTCCGTACGACCTGACGCGTGGCCGGATCGTCTACCGGTACAAGTAGATCTTGCCCGCGCCCCGGTCCGCCGGGGTGATGGCACTGACCCGGAGAACCTCACATCCCATGAAGGTCAAGCCGAGCGTCAAGAAGATCTGCGACAAGTGCAGGGTGATCCGCCGTCACGGCCGGGTCATGGTCATCTGCGACAACCCGCGCCACAAGCAGCGCCAGGGCTGATCGCAGCACGTCCACCCTCTGCGTCTTTTCCGCAGAACTTCGCGCGACGCGAGCAACACATGTTCATACGCAGGTCCCGAGCCGCACGGCTCGACACCCCCGGCTCGGAGGCCGGGGACCCGGTCCGTACCTGGTACGGCGGGCTGGGATCCGGTCCTGTGGAAGACCTCCGACAACTAACTGGAGCCATTGAATGGCACGCGTTTCCGGTGTTGACATTCCGCGCGAAAAGCGCGTGGAGATCGCCCTCACCTACGTGTTCGGCATCGGCCGGACCCTTTCGCAGCAGACGCTGGCCGCCACCGGCGTCGACCCGAACACCCGCGTCCGCGACCTCTCCGAGGAGCAGCTCGTCGCGATCCGCGAGTACGTCGACAACAACCTGAAGACCGAGGGTGACCTCCGTCGCGAGATCCAGGCCGACATCCGCCGCAAGGTCGAGATCGGTACCTACCAGGGTCTGCGTCACCGTCGTGGTCTGCCCGTCCGCGGTCAGCGCACCAGCACCAACGCGCGTACCCGCAAGGGCCCGCGTCGCGCCATCGCCGGCAAGAAGAAGCCGGGCAAGAAGTAGTCCGCAGCGGACGCCTGTCCACGGTCTTCGCTGTAGGACCGACCACCTCCCGTAGGAGTTAAGAGATGCCCCCCAAGGGACGTCAGGGCGCTGCCAAGAAGGTGCGCCGCAAGGAAAAGAAGAACGTCGCTCACGGCCACGCGCACATCAAGAGCACGTTCAACAACACGATCGTGTCGATCACGGACCCGTCCGGCAACGTGATCTCCTGGGCCTCCGCCGGCCACGTCGGCTTCAAGGGCTCGCGGAAGTCCACGCCGTTCGCCGCGCAGATGGCCGCCGAGTCGGCCGCCCGCCGCGCCCAGGAGCACGGCATGCGCAAGGTCGACGTGTTCGTCAAGGGCCCGGGCTCCGGTCGTGAGACCGCGATCCGTTCCCTGCAGGCCACGGGCCTCGAGGTCGGCTCCATCCAGGACGTCACCCCGACCCCGCACAACGGCTGCCGCCCGCCGAAGCGCCGTCGCGTCTGAGGCACCGGCTTCCTGAGGTTCCGGGCGGTACGGCTCACCTGGGCCGTATCGCCCGTACCCTTGCAGTACCCGCACTTTTCACCGGGTGCGGTTTCCGTCGGACGTCAAATAGCGGGCGTCCACGAATGAAGGAACTGATCCACACATGCTGATCGCTCAGCGTCCCTCGTTGACCGAAGAGGTCGTCGACGAATTCCGCTCCCGGTTCGTGATCGAGCCGCTGGAGCCGGGCTTCGGCTACACCCTCGGCAACTCCCTCCGCCGCACCCTCCTGTCGTCGATCCCCGGAGCCGCTGTCACCAGCATCCGCATCGACGGCGTCCTGCACGAGTTCACCACCGTGCCGGGCGTCAAGGAGGACGTCACCGACCTGATCCTCAACATCAAGCAGCTGGTCGTCTCCTCGGAGCACGACGAGCCGGTCGTGATGTACCTGCGCAAGCAGGGCCCGGGTCTGGTCACCGCCGCCGACATCGCGCCGCCGGCCGGTGTCGAGGTGCACAACCCCGACCTCGTCCTCGCCTCGCTCAACGGCAAGGGCAAGCTGGAGATGGAGCTGACCGTGGAGCGCGGTCGCGGCTACGTCTCCGCCGTGCAGAACAAGCAGGTCGGCCAGGAGATCGGCCGGATCCCGGTCGACTCGATCTACTCGCCGGTCCTCAAGGTCACCTACAAGGTCGAGGCGACCCGTGTCGAGCAGCGCACCGACTTCGACAAGCTGATCGTCGACGTCGAGACCAAGCAGGCCATGCGTCCGCGTGACGCCATGGCGTCGGCCGGTAAGACCCTGGTCGAGCTGTTCGGTCTGGCGCGCGAGCTCAACATCGACGCCGAGGGCATCGACATGGGCCCGTCCCCCACGGACGCCGCCCTCGCCGCCGACCTGGCGCTGCCGATCGAGGAGCTCGAGCTCACCGTCCGGTCGTACAACTGCCTCAAGCGTGAGGGCATCCACTCCGTGGGTGAGCTCGTCGCCCGCTCCGAGGCGGACCTCCTCGACATCCGCAACTTCGGTGCGAAGTCGATCGACGAGGTCAAGGCGAAGCTGGCGGGCATGGGGCTCGCGTTGAAAGACAGCCCGCCTGGATTCGACCCCACCGCTGCCGCCGACGCCTTCGGCGCGGACGACGACGCGGATGCCGGGTTCGTAGAGACCGAGCAGTACTGACTGCTCCGCGGAGGGGCCGCCGCACGGCGGCCCGCCGCACCCTCCGGACAGGTCCCCCCACCGGGGACCGGTCCGGATCTCCGACAGGCGGCCGCCTGCTCGGATACTGACTCCGGTACCTGATACGGCCGGGGCAGACACACGGGAGAAGAACCATGCCGAAGCCCACCAAGGGCGCCCGTATGGGCGGCAGCGCCGCGCACGAGAAGCTGATGCTCGCGAACCTCGCGAAGTCGCTCTTCGAGCACGGCCGCATCACCACCACCGAGGCCAAGGCGCGCAAGCTGCGCCCGTACGCCGAGCGTCTGGTCACCAAGGCGAAGAAGGGCGACCTTCACAACCGCCGTCAGGTGCTCCAGGTCATCACGGACAAGAGCATCGTCCACACGCTCTTCACCGAGATCGGCCCGCGGTACGAGAACCGTCCCGGTGGCTACACCCGCATCACCAAGATCGGCAACCGCCGTGGCGACAACGCGCCCATGGCCGTCATCGAGCTGGTCGAGGCGCTGACGGTGCAGCAGAAGGCCGTCGGTGAGGCCGAGGCCGCGACGAAGCGCGCGGTCAAGGAGGACGCCCTCAAGAAGGACGAGGCCGCCGAGGCCCCGGCCGAGGACGCCAAGGCCGACCTGACCAAGGACGAGGCCGCCGAGGCCCCGGCCGAGGAGTCGAAGGACGCGTAGGCGTTCCGCGGTTCCAGGGTCATCACGGGCCCGTTCCCTCCGGGGAGCGGGCCCGTTCCCGTGTTCTGAGAGGATGCCGAGGTGAGTGACGAAGTACAGCCCGGACACGTCCGCATCCGTCTCGACCTCTCCTACGACGGTGCCGCCTTCCACGGCTGGGCCAAGCAGGCCGGGGGTCGGCGGACCGTGCAGGGGGAGATCGAGGACGCCCTGCGCACCGTGACGCGGTCGGGGGAGCGGACGTACGAGCTGACCGTGGCCGGGCGCACCGACGCCGGGGTGCACGCGCGGGGCCAGGTCGCGCACGTGGACCTGCCCGGGGAGCTGTGGGAGGCGCACCGGGAGAAGCTGCTGAAGCGGCTCGCCGGAAGGCTGCCGCGCGACGTGCGGATCTGGTCCCTCACCGAAGCCCCGGCGGGCTTCGACGCGCGGTTCTCCGCGATCTGGCGGCGCTACGCCTACCGGGTCACCGACCACCCGGGCGGGGTCGACCCGCTGCTGCGCGGACATGTGCTGTGGCACGACTGGCCGTTGGATGTCGACGCCATGAACCAGGCGGCGCGGGCGCTGCTGGGCGAGCACGACTTCGCCGCCTACTGCAAGCGGCGCGAGGGCGCGACGACCATCCGCACGCTCCAGGAGCTGAGTCTGGAACGGGGCCCGGACGGGGTGATCACGGCGACGGTGCGGGCCGACGCGTTCTGCCACAACATGGTGCGCTCGCTCATCGGCGCGCTGTTGTTCGTCGGCGACGGCCACCGCCCGCCGGACTGGCCCGGCAAGGTGCTGGCGGCGGGCGTGCGGGACTCGGCCGTGCACGTGGTCCGGCCGCACGGGCTGACGCTGGAGGAGGTCGGCTACCCGGCCGACGACCTGCTGGCCGCCCGCAACAAGGAGGCGCGCAACCGGCGTTCACTGCCGTCGGCGGGCTGCTGCTGAGCGGCGGGGGCGGGGCGGGGTGCGCCCGGGGGCACGGTCAGTCCTCCGCCCAGGTGGCGAGCAGCCCCGACAGACCTCGGGCGGCCTCGCGCGCGTCGGGTCCGTCGCCCCGGGCGTCCGGCGTGAGTTCGACGTGGACGAAGGTCGCGTGCCGGCGCTGTGCTGCCTTGCCCTGGACGTTGGTCCTGCCTTCCAGCGGGCAGCGGGCCGACCATCCCCGGCAGACCCGCAGGCCGTCCGTCTCCAGGCGGTCGGCCAGGGCGGCCACCTCGCCGGGAGCGCCCTGCGCGGCGCCGGTGGACAGGATGGCGTCGTAGCGGTCCTCGGTGGACTCGGCGAAGCCGTGCAGCTGGACGCCGGGGACGCCGCGCTTGTGCAGTTCCAGGACGGTGGTGTGGAACGCGCTGTCCTCGCGGTGCGCGACGTCGGCGGCGTCCGTGCGGCCGGCCCGGCGGTGGGCGCCGGCCAGCACGAGCGCGCCGCCCGGGGTGTCCTCCAGCAGGCGCACGCCGAGGTCCTCGGTGTTCCGGTCGGAGACCGGGTGGGGGACCTGCACGTTCCAGCGGACCGTGGAGTCGGCGTTCAGGTAGAGCCTGCCCCAGTGGGCGCTCGCACCGTCACCGGTGGCCGCGATCTCGTCGTAGCGGCGGCCCGAGGAGGTGTCGGTGAGCCGGGTGACGCCGAGGCCGATCGGGCGGAGCGACCGCTCCGCCGCCCGCGCGTCCCCGTCCAGCAGGTGCCCGACGCCCCGCGCGAGCCGGTCGCGCTCGTCGGCGTCCGGAGGTGTGTAAGGGCCTCCGGCACGGAAGCCGGCCGTGTACGACAGGATGCGGCTGTCCAGGTCCACGAGTTCCCGGGCCGCCGGATCCGTGCGCTCCGGCGGAGGGTCCGATTCCGACTGGCACGCGGAGAGCGGCACGATCAGTCCGAACAGGCCGATGAGTGTGAAGATGCGAGGAAAACGTGACTGTCTTGTGATGGCTGCACTCCTGTGGCGTGTGTGCTCCATGTAAATATGACTCAGTGACATTTCGTAAACCTCTCCGCATGGGTCGAGCGGTCTCCATTCTGGTCCTGGCCGGGATGACCGCCTCCTGCACCTCCGGGGTCGAGGAACCGCAGGTGAAGGCGGGGGGACGGTCCTTCACCGTGGCCGCCGCGGGGGACGTGCTCATCCATCCGGAGCTGGTCGAGCAGGCCGCCAAGGACGCCGAGAAGGCGGGCGAGGGGGAGGCCGGGCTCGACTTCGGGCCGATGCTCGCCGGGGTGAAGCCGGTCATCAGCAAGGCCGACCTGGCGATCTGTCACATGGAGACACCGGTCGGGAAGCCCGAGGGCCCCTTCGAGGGATACCCGGAGTTCCTGGTCCCGCCGCAGGTCCTGACGGCCCTGAAGGGCGTGGGGTACGACACCTGCTCGACGGCCTCGAACCACACCTATGACCACGGGATGAAGGGCGTCCGGCGCACCCTGGACGTCATGGACGAGCTGGAGCTCGGGCACACCGGCTCCTCGCGCTCCGCCGAGGAGGCGGAGCGGATCAACATCCGCGAGGTCAAGGGCGTCAAGGTCGCTCATCTCGCCTACTCCTGGGAGTCCTTCCTCAACCCGACGCCCGAGAAGCGGAAGTGGGCGTTCAACCGGCTCGGCACCGACGAGATCAAGAAGGCGGAGACCCGCGCCCGGAACGAGGGCGCCGAGGTGGTCATCCTCTCGGTCCACTGGGGGCTGGAGCACCACAACGAGCCGAGCGTGCCGCAGTTGCAGTTGGCGCAGCGGCTCACCGAGGAGACCGGGATCGACCTCGTGATCGGTCATCACGCGCACGTGGTGCAGCCGATCCAGAAGGTGAACGGCACCTGGATCGCCTACAGCCTCGGCAACCAGATCGCCCGGCACTCCTCTCCCAAGGGGACCACCGAGGAGGGCGCCATCGGCTGGTTCGAGTTCCGGGAGACGGTCGACGGCTGGGACGTCACCGCCCGGTACCGCACCACCCTGGTGGACATTCCGCCCGAGCTGGAGGCCGGGGAGAAGGCACCGGACGGGTCGGTCGTGGACCACCGCCTCGTGGACGTGCAGCAGGTGATCGACGAGCCGGGTGACCTCTCCGAGGAGCGGCTCGCCCGCTACCGCCTCGCGGAGGACCGCACGCGCGGCTTCCTCTACAACCGCGGGACGCCCGGCGGCGACGGCCTGAAGCAGCTCTCGCTGGATGAGTGACGAGACGTAGAGCACATCTCCTGCCAGGGATACAACCTTGGCAGCATTTATCAGTCTTTCGAGTGATGGCGTCGCGCGGCCGCGGCAGCGGTGTGTCCGGCAGGCGCTGAACACACCCGTAGCGACCAAGGATGAACTCCGTGACATCGAGCCACGTCCTGCCTCCCGCGCAGGGGCGGCGGCGCAGCCGCAGGCGGGCGGACATGCCCCTCCTGGGTGGCATCCGACCCCCGATCGCGGTGCTGTGCGTGCTGATCCTCGCCCTGGCCGGGCTCACCGCGAAGGTGCTCGGCCCCAGCGGCGAGCCGGCCGTGCCGCAGGCGGTGCTGTCCTCGCAGAAGCACTTCGCGGAGGACGGCGCCATCGCGCTGCGCGCCTCGGTCGACGAGCGGATCACGGATCTGCGCCGCACCGTCGCCGCGCTGGAGGCGGGCGAGCCGGCCGAGCCCGAGCAGGTGCTGTCCGACCTGGGCCGGACGTACCAGAAGTGGACCGGCACCACGATCCTGGACCTCAAGAGCGGAGAGGTGCTCGCCGCCCGAGGAGAAAGGGTTCCTCTCGCCTGGCTGGACGAGGAGGTCCTCACCGGGAAGCACGCGCTCGCGCCCCGCATGGTCCGGCTGGAGACCGGTGACGTCCGGCTGATGACGCTGGCCGTCCTCGACTTCGAGGACCAGCCGCAGCAACTGCTGATCGCGTCCAACAGCCTGTCCGTGCCCGCGATCAACCTGGGCCCGTTCCGCAGCATGGCCGTCGTGGCCCAGGACGGCGAAGTCCTCGCCACGGCGGGCTTCGAACAGAACGAGGCGCTCAACTCCGACCAGCAGCGCAAGGAACTGACGTTCCTGCAGAAGCAGATGTCCCGCCTGGCCGAGCAGGCGGCCGAACGCTCGGCCGAGCACCCCGTGAGCGCCAAGGAGCCCGGTTCCCGCGGTTACCCCGGCGTCAGCGGCACCCTGCTGGGCGACGCCTACAATGGCCGTGTCGCCACCGCCGGCTACGCCTCCCTGGCGTCCTCCGACCCGGAGGAGAAGAGGAGCGTCGCGGCCGGTCTCGGTCTCACGGTCGTGGCCATGCTGCCCGTGGTCCAGCAGCAGGGGGGCGCGGCACCCGACCGGGGGCTGTTCGGGCTGATCGCGGCCGGTGCCCTGGTGGTGCTCGGACTGCTGGCGGCCGCCGTGCTGTGGGTGAGCGTCCAGCGCCCGCTGCTGCGGCTGTTCCTGGAGTCCCGCCGACTGGCCCGGGGCGACCTGACCCGTCCCGTCTCCGTGCCCCGCTGGGGCGAGGCCGCCCGGGTCGGCATGGCCCTGGAACGCCTGCGCGGGCAGCTCGGTGGCCCGGTCGGGACCGACGGCGCGTCCGGCGGCAAGGTGCGGGTGGGACTGCGGGTGCCGCTGGCGGCGACCGCCGTCCTGCTCCTGCTGTGGTGCGTGCCCGTCGGCCTGGTGCTGAACCGCACCGACGGTTCCGTCAGCGTGCCCGCCACCATGGTCAACGACCAGCGTGAGCGCACCGACCTGGTCGCCGACCGGGTCCGCCGGGCCCTGAACGAGGCCCAGGCCGACCTGGTCTCCACCTCCCGCCTGATCGACGTCGGCGACCCCGACGCCACGGCCGCCCGGCTGCGGGACGCCCTGCGCGAACACACCCGCTACCAGGCGCTGTACGTGGTGGACGACGCCGGCCGGGTCGTCGCCCGGGCCGGTGGCGCCCCGCACGACTGGAGCGACGACAAGGACCTGCCCCTGATCCGCGTGTCCGGCAAGGGCGGGACGAAACCCGTGATCCAGGCCGGCGCACCGGTGCCCGAGCACAAGGGCACCACGCTCGTCGGCGAGGTGCGTGTGGAATTCCTGAACTCGCTCCTGAAGCGGCCCGGCCTCGGCGAGGTCCGGGTGGTGAACGCCGAGGCCGAGACGCTCGCCGCCAGCGGCGGCTTCCTCGCCTTCGAGGACCTGCCGGACAACGCCCTGGCCGACCTGGTGCGCGCGGGCAACGTGCCGGTCGGCGCCGGGCCGGTGGAGAACGGCCTGCTCATCCGGGACGGCGGCGGCGTCACCGTCGCCGCGGCGGCCCCCTTCTCCGGCGGCGGCGTCGCCTCCGACATCGGCTGGAGCGTCGTCAGCCGGCAGGACGCCGAGCACTTCCAGATCACCCCCTACGAGCGCGAGGACCGCAGCGTGCTCGCCGGCCTGCTCGGTCTCGCCGCGATCGTCCTCTGCCTCGGCTGGGTGTACCTGGTCGTCGCCCGGCCGCTGCGGGCGCTGGCCACCAGCGCCGAGAAGCTGGCCGACGGGGACCTGAAGACCGTGCACTACCCGCGTTACCAGGACGAGGTGGGTGCGGTCGTGCGCAGCCTCGAACTGATCCGCCAGCAGCTGCAGGCCCGCCGTCAGAACCAGGCCCGCCGGCCCGCCGAGCCCTCGCTCGGCGCCGGAGGAAGGTGACCCCGCCGTGCTCTACCTCTACTTCGTCCTGCTGGCCGGCAGCGCGTTCCTGCTCGTCGCGGGCATCGTGGAGCAGCGCCGGCACTATGCCGCCCTCCACTCCATCCCCTCCCGGGTGCTGGTCAACGGCATCCGCGGCAAGTCCTCCATCACCCGGCTGTGCGCCGGGGCGCTGCGCGGCGGTGACCTGGTCACCGTGGCCAAGACCACCGGTACGGCGGCGCGTTTCATCCACCCGGACGCCACGGAGGAGCCGGTCTACCGCAAGTTCGGCATCGCCAACGTCGTCGAGCAGATCGGCATCGTCCGCCGGGCCGCCACCTACCGCCCCGACGCTCTCGTCATCGAGTGCATGGCGGTCATGCCCGCCCTGCAGGAGGTCAACCAGAGCAAGCTGATCCGCTCCACGATCGGCGTGCTGTGCAACGTCCGCGAGGACCACCTCGCGGAGATGGGCCCCACCCTCGACGACGTGGCCCGCTCGCTGTGCCGCTCGATGCCCGAGGACGGCATCTGCGTCACCGCCGAGAAGGAGCGTTTCCACATCCTCCAGGAGGAGGCGGACGCCCGTAACTGCAAGCTGGTCTACGCGGATCCCGAGATGGTCACCGACGAGGAGCTGCGCGGCTTCAGCTGGTTCACCTTCAAGGAGAACGTGGCCATCGCCCTGGTCGTCGCCGAACTGCTCGGCGTGGAGCGGGAGGTCGCCCTCCAGGGCATGTACGACGCCCCGCCGGACCCGGGTGTGCTCTCCGTGGAGCGTTACGTGGCCCCCGACGGCAAGCGGCTCGCCTTCGCCAACGTCTTCGCGGCCAACGACCCCGAGTCGACGCTGATGAACATCAACCAGCTGCTCGACCTCGGCGCCATCCGCCGCCCGCTGAACGTCGTGATCAACTGCCGCCCGGACCGTGTCGAGCGCAACGGGCAGATGGGCGAGATCATCCCTGACCTCCAGCCGGACCACGTCTTCGTCATCGGCCACCCCGCGAAGAGCGCCATCGACGCCATCCCCGCGCAGTGGCGGGACCGGGCGGTGGACCTCGGCGGCGACCGCCGCGCCGCGGACGAGTTCATGCCAGCCCTGCTCGGCCGCATGGCCGACGGCTCCTCGCTGGTCGCCATCGGCAACATCCACGGTCAGGGCGAGGAACTCCTGGAGTACCTGGCCGAGCTCCCGGCGGACGACAGCGACGCCGCCCCCGCGGCCCCGGCACCCGCCGCCGCCCCGGCGGTCCAGCCGCCGCGCCTGGACCCGTTCGCCTCGTACCCGACGGCCTACGAGGAGCGCTACCAGGCCTCCCGGACGCAGGAGATCCCGGTCGTGCGCCTCCCCGCCCAGCCTGCGGACCCGCACCGGCAGCGGTACGGGCACCAGCCCGACCGGCAGCAGTTCGACCGGCAGCGGTACGAGCAGCAGTCCGACCCGCAGCAGTTCGACCGGCAGCAGTACGGGCAGCAGTCCGACCCGCAGCAGTACCGGCAGCAGTACGGGCAGCAGTCCGACCCGCACCAGTACGGGCACCAGCCGGACCGGCAGCAGTCCGACCGGCAGCAGTCCGACCGGCAGCGGTACGAGCAGCAGTCCGACCGGCAGCAGTACGGGCAGCAGTCCGACCCCGCCCGGCAGGACTGGCCGAACGGCGACGCGTCGTACGACGACCCGCACGGCCCCCACGGCGGGCACCGGTACCCGACCACCGAGGGCGGCGGACCGCCCACCCGTCACCGCCCCGTGTGACGACCGCCCCGCCCACCCCCGCCCACCTGCCCGGAGACCTCGTTGACCACCGCCGCCCTGACCCCCGAGATGGCTGCCCTGGGCATCGCCATAGGCCTGTTCTTCTCGCTGCTGTGCTACCTCACCACCAACCTGTCGCCGGGCGGCATGATCACGCCCGGCTGGATCGCCCTGACCCTCATCGAGGACCTCCAGCGCGCGGCCATGATGGTCGGCGTCACCGCCCTGACCTACGCCGGCACCAAGCTGATGCAGCGGCTGGTGATCCTCTACGGCAAGCGGCTGTTCGCCGCGGTGGTGCTGCTGGGCGTGCTGCTCCAGTCCACGGTGATGATCGTGCTCTCGCTCGAGTTCCCGCTGCTGTACGGCAACCAGACCCTCGGGTTCATCGTGCCCGGTCTGATCGCCTACCAGCTGGTGCGCCAGCCCAAGGGCGCCACCCTGCTCGCCACCGGCACGGTCTCGCTGATGGCCTACATCGTCGTGGCCGCCGGCCTGCTGCTCGGCGTCATGCCCACCGTCTGAACCCGTCGTACCGGAACAATCGAGGAAGTGACCGATGGCAGGGAAGAAGAAGGCGCGGCCGGTCGTCTCGGCTCTCGCGGTGCTGGCACTCGTCGGGACCTCCGGCTACCTCACCGTGGAACTGCGCAAGCAGGAGGCCCCCGGTGTCACGGAGGTCCGCGACATCGGCATCCTGAAGGGCGGCCGGGGCTCCGGCGGCGGCTCCGGTGACCGGGGCGAGACGACCTGGTCCCGGCTGGAGAACCCCGCGCGCTCGGTGCTGCGCGGCAGCGACGGCCAGATCCTGGCCGTCTTCACGGACGGCGCGCGCACCGCGACGCTGACCGGCCCGGCCCGCACCTTCGAGGAGCCGACGTCCACCTCCTCCAAGGTCTCCACCACGGACTGGGTCCGCCTCATGCCCGAGACCTGGGAGAAGGGCGCCGAGAAGAAGAAGTGGTTCGAGCAGTGGTACGCCGAGTACCGGGACAGCAAGGAGGACGACCTCTTCGCCATCGCGTTCCAGTACGTGGCGGGCGCTCCGCAGAAGAAGGACGAACAGGGCACCGTCTACGCCGGTGACGCCCACTTCGGCCCGCTGAACACCACCGGCGCCGAGGGCGGCGACCTGCGCCTGGAGCAGTCCGACTTCTACGACTACCTCGGCGTTCCGTACCCGTTCCGGGACGGCGTGACCGGGACTCCGGAGGCCATGCGCGCCAACTCCCTGGACTGCTCGGGCTTCATCCGCATGGTGCTCGGCTACCGGGCCCGCTACCCGCTGATGTCCTCGGACGCCTCCGGCAACGGCCTGCCCCGCACCGCCAACGGCATGGCCCGCTCCGAGGAGGGCGCCGACGTCCTTCCGCTGACCGGGGTGTCGCCGGACGACCGGCCGTCCGCCATCGACCAGCTCCAGCCCGGTGACCTGGTCTTCTTCAAGCTCGACGCGCGTACCAAGGAGCGGCTGGACCACGTGGGCATGGTGCTCGGGTACGACACCGAGGGACACCTGATCTTCGTGTCCAGCCGAGAGGAGGTCAACGGCCCCACCATCGGCGACATCGGCGGTGTCTCCCGGCTGGACGGCAACGGCTACTACGCCAAGACGCTGCGCAGCGCCAAGCGGCTGTGAGGCGCCGGCACCGCGGTGGCCCGGTGCCGGCCGGCTACTCGCTCGCCGCCGCCGACGCCTGGGCCTCGCCCCGGCGGCGGATCTGACGGAAGGTGAACTCCGCGAGGTCGTCGCCCGCGGCGAACACGGCGGTGTCCTTCTCCGTGACGTCCTTGCCGTCGGTGAACCCGGCCAGCGTGAAGTAGGCGTAGCGGCCGACCGAGTTGGTGGTGGAGCGGCACACCGCGCCGTCGCAGAACTCCTTGACGCCGCCGCCCGCGAGGGACTTGACGATGCTCCGCTTGTCGGCCTGCTTCTTCGCCGCGGCTGCCCGCTCCTCGGTGTCGAAGACGGCGACGCCGACGGTGACCGCGACACCGTCCTTGGTGTAGGTGACGCGCATCAGGCGGGTGCAGTCGTTGTCCGCCAGCACCTTGGGGAGGGTCGCCTTGGCGGCGGACCCGCAGTTGCGGGTGTCGGCCGTCGGGCCCTTCTTGTAGACCGTCTCGCCCATGGTGAGCTGCGTGCCGGGGAAGAGGACGTCCGGGGCCAGGGGCGCCCGGTCCTTCTTCGCGCTGGCGATGAAGTCCGCCGGGTCCAGCGGGGGCGGGGCGCTGGTCGGGGCGAACGACGGCACGGTGGCCTCGGCGCTCGGGATCGTGGTGGTCCCGGGCAGCTGGGACGACGGGCCGCCGGCGGTCCGGTTGTCACCGCCCGCGGAGACGACGGCCACCGCAACGGCCGTGCCTATCGCGACGGCGGCCAGCGCACCGCCGCCGATGAAGAACAGACGGCGTCGTTTGTGACGGGCCTCGGAGGCGTCGGCCAGCGCGGCCCAGTCGGGCGACTGGCTGGAGCCCCCGCTGTTCCAGGGCTGCTGAGACTGCGGTTTCCAGGGATCCCACGACTGTTGAGGTCCCCCCTGCCCATAACTCATGGGGCGCATCTTAGACGGGGCACGGGGTGTGCTGGTCCGCCTCAACGGGCCGCGCAACCCTTGGCGTTGCCCGCGCGACGAGGGGCAAAAGCGACAACTGCGGGTGGTTGGTGCGACCCGTCCACGGGGTCCCGCGGGCGGTGCGCGGGACCTCCGTGGCGGCGCCTGCGGGGTGCGGGGCGCCTGCGACCTCGGGCAGAGGCGCGTCGGGCGCCCGCGCGCGGTGCCCGGCCGGGGTGCGTCGGGGTCTGGCGTGCGCTGCGGGCGGTGGGTGCGCGCCCGTATGACGAGGCGCACGTGAGTGGGGGCGGTACGGCCGGCGCCGGGCGGCCCGGCCGGAGCGTCGGTGGTGACGGTTCCGGCCGTGGCCCCCGCCGCCCCGCCCCGCGGGCCGGGCGCCCCGCCGGGGCGGCAGCACTCCGCGAGGCGCTGCGCCCCCGGAGGGGCCGGCGTACCGTGGTCGCATCGGTGCGGGGCGCCGGTGCCGGGCCGGGTGGCCGAGGGCACGGGCCCCGTTTTGACCCGTCCGGCCGCGGGCGGGTAGTCTGCAGGTTCGTTATGTGTATTGGCTTGCTCATTCTCACGTGAGGGGCCCTTACACCGGTCCACCGGGCCGATGACCAGCGACCAGCACGCGGTTTGCGTCACCGCTGTGCGGTCAGGGCTGTCGTGATCGTCTTCGGTGACCTTGTCAGGACCATTCACTGAAGAAGCGAAGGCTACGAACCGTGCGTACGTACAGCCCCAAGCCCGGCGATGTGACGCGCCAGTGGCACGTCATCGATGCTCAGGACGTCGTCCTGGGTCGTCTGGCCTCCACTGCGGCCTCCATCCTGCGCGGCAAGCACAAGCCGATCTACGCCCCTCACGTCGACACCGGTGACTTCGTCATCATCATCAACGCCGACAAGGTGCACCTCTCCGGCAACAAGCGGACCCAGAAGATGGCGTACCGCCACTCGGGCTACCCGGGCGGTCTGCGCTCCGTCCGCTACGACGAGCTGCTGGCGAAGAACCCCGAGAAGGCCATCGAGAAGGCCGTCAAGGGCATGCTCCCCAAGAACACCCTGGGCCGTCAGATGCTCTCGAAGCTGAAGGTCTACTCGGGCGACCAGCACCCGCACGCTGCCCAGCAGCCGGTGCCGTTCGAGATCACCCAGGTCGCGCAGTAAGTCCGGCCACCCCCTAAGACTGAACAGAATCTGAGGAGAATCGTGGCCGAGACCACTGCCGAGCAGCCGCTCGAAGAGCTTGACATCGACAGCTACACCACCGAGTCCGAGGCCCCCGTCGAGGGCGAGTACACCTCGGAGTCCATGGCGTCCCGCTTCGGCGAGCCCCAGCCGGCCGCCGGCCTGGGCCGTCGCAAGAACGCCATCGCCCGCGTCCGGATCGTCCCGGGCTCCGGCAAGTGGAAGATCAACGGTCGCACCCTCGAGGACTACTTCCCGAACAAGGTGCACCAGCAGGAAGTCAACGAGCCCTTCAAGGTGCTCGAGCTCGAGGGCCGCTACGACGTCATCGCCCGCATCGCGGGTGGCGGCGTCTCCGGTCAGGCCGGTGCGCTCCGTCTCGGTGTCGCCCGTGCGCTGAACGAGGCCGACGTCGACAACAACCGCGGCCCGCTCAAGAAGGCCGGCTTCCTGCGCCGCGACGACCGTGCGGTCGAGCGGAAGAAGGCCGGTCTGAAGAAGGCCCGCAAGGCCCCGCAGTACAGCAAGCGCTAGTCGCAGCTGGCCGAAGCAGGTCATCCGAACGCCCCGGCGGCACGCCCCGTGCCGCCGGGGCGTTCGTTTCTTCACCGCCATGGGCGTATAACGACACAAGGCGCTCAAACGCTAATGTGATCGGATGGTCGGGCCCGGTGTGGCCATGGATGCGCGAGCCGCACACGCATCACGACCGCGGAACACATCACATCTTTCGTCAGCGGCACAACCGTCGAACGCGCGGGCGGGTCCAACGTCCCGGCACGGCCGGGACGTCACCACGGCACGGTCATTCGACACTGACGCTTCCTCAGGAGGACAAGTGGGACGACTCTTCGGCACGGACGGCGTGCGTGGCGTCGCCAACGCGGGCCTGACGGCGGAGATGGCGATGGGCCTCTCCGTGGCCGCCGCGCACGTACTGGCCGAGGCGGGCACCTTCGCGGGGCACCGCCCGACCGCCGTGGTGGGACGTGACCCGCGTGCCTCCGGGGAGTTCCTGGAGGCCGCCGTGGTGGCCGGTCTGGCCAGCGCGGGCGTGGACGTGCTGCGGGTCGGTGTGCTGCCGACGCCCGCCGTCGCCCACCTCACCGGTGCGCTCCGCGCCGACCTCGGGGTGATGCTGTCCGCCAGTCACAACGCCATGCCCGACAACGGCATCAAGTTCTTCGCGCGCGGCGGCCACAAACTGGCCGACGAGCTGGAGGACCGCATCGAGGCCCTGTACGACGAGCACCGCACCGGTGCCCCCTGGGACCGCCCGACCGGCGCCGGCGTGGGCCGGGTGCGGGACTACGCGGAGGGACTCGACACCTACGTCTCCCACCTCGTCGGCGTCCTGCCGAACCGGTTGGACGGCTTGCGGATCGTCCTCGACGAGGCGCACGGTGCCGCCGCCCGGGTCTCGCCGGAGGCGTTCGCGCGGGCCGGCGCCGAGGTCGTCACCATCGGTGCCGAACCGGACGGGCTCAACATCAACGACGGCTGCGGCTCCACCCACCTCGAACGGCTGCAGGCCGCCGTCGTGGAGCACGGCGCCGACTTCGGCATCGCCCACGACGGCGACGCCGACCGCTGCCTGGCCGTGGACCACACCGGGGAGGAGGTCGACGGCGATCAGATCCTCGCCGTCCTCGCCCTGGCGATGCGGGAGCGGTCCGCGCTGCGCTCCGACACCGTCGTCGCCACCGTGATGTCCAACCTCGGTTTCAAGCTGGCCATGGAGCGCGAGGGCATCCGCCTGGTGCAGACCGGCGTCGGTGACCGGTACGTGCTGGAGGAGATGAAGCGCAACGGCTACGCCCTCGGGGGCGAGCAGTCCGGCCACGTGATCATCCTCGACCACGCCACCACCGGCGACGGCACGCTCACCGGCCTGATGCTCGCGGCCCGGGTCGCCGAGACCGGGCGCCCGCTGCGGGAACTGGCGTCGGTCATGGAGCGGCTGCCGCAGGTCCTCATCAACGTGCCGGACGTGGACAAGTCCCGGGTGACCACGTCCCCGGAACTCGCCGCCGCCGTGTCGGACGCCGAGCGGGAGCTGGGCGCCACCGGCCGCGTGCTGCTGCGCTCCTCCGGGACGGAACCGCTGGTCCGCGTCATGGTGGAGGCCGCCGACATCGACCAGGCCCGCTCCGTCGCCGGCCGTCTCGCGGACACCGTGAAGTCGGCGCTGGGCTGACGGGGGCGGGGGCGGCCCCCGGAAGTGGGGCGGCCCGGTGCCCGTGGGGGCGCGGGCTGCCCGGCGCCCTCCGCCGCCGCTCGGCGGGGATCGGCGGAGGGCGGCGGACAGCAGCCGAGAGCGGCGGGCTCGGCCGGGGTGGGGCAGGCGGTCCGGGGACTCACTGTCCGGGGGAGTCCCACTGTCGTGGAGCGTCCGCCGGACCCCCGGCCGCCGTCAGAGTTTGCGCAGGCGCAGGCGCTGCACCTTGTGGTCCGGTCCCTTGCGGACTATGAGGGTGGCCCGGCCGCGGGTGGGGGCGATGTTCTCCACCAGGTTGGGCCGGTTGATCGTGCGCCACATGGTGCGGGCGTAGTCCAGCGCCTCCTCCTCCGCGACCTGCGTGTAGCGGCGGAAGTAGGACGACGGGTCCTGGAAGGCCGTCTCGCGCAGCCGCTTGAAGCGGTTGAGGTACCAGCGCTCGATGTCCTCGGTCCGGGCGTCCACGTACACGCTGAAGTCGAAGTAGTCGGCGAGTCCGACCCGGGTCCGGCCGTCCTTGCCGGGCAGCGCCGGCTGCAGGACGTTGAGCCCCTCGACGATCAGGATGTCCGGGCGGCGCACCGTGAGCACCTCGCCGGGGACGATGTCGTAGATCAGGTGGGAGTAGACCGGCGCGGTCACCTCGTCCTTGCCGGCCTTGATGTCGGCGACGAACCGGGTGAGCGCGCGCCGGTCGTAGGACTCGGGGAAGCCCTTGCGGGACATCAGCCCGCGGGCCTGGAGCTCCTGGGTGGGCAGCAGGAAGCCGTCGGTCGTCACCAGTTCGACGCGGGGGTGCTCGGGCCAGCGCGACAGCAGGGCCCGCAGCAGCCGGGCGACGGTGGACTTGCCCACGGCCACCGATCCGGCGACCCCGATGACGAAGGGCGTACCGGCCTGGGACCCCTGCTCGCCGAGGAAGGTGTTCAGCGCGCCCCGCAGCTTGTCCGTGGCCCCCACGTACAGATTGAGCAGCCGGGACAGCGGGAGGTAGATGTCCCGCACCTCGTCGAGGTCGATGACGTCACCGAGTCCGCGCAGCCGCTCCACCTCCTCGGCGGTCAGCGGCAGCGGCGTCTTCTCGCGCAGGGCGCTCCACTCCGCACGGGTGAGGTCCACGTACGGGGACGCCTCCGGCCGCTGCCGGTGGGCGTTGCGAGACATCGAGGAGACCGGTGAGATCACAGTCCATTGTTAACGGAGGACGAACGGGTCGGCGGGTGGGGTGCGTCACGCGCCCGGCCCCGGCGCGGGGAGGGGGAGCCGCGAGGGAGGCCGGCGGGCCGTGGAGGTGTGCGGAGCGGCGGCTTCCGGCGCAGGCCACAGGGGGTGGGACCGTCAGGATCACGTCGGTGTCACGGTCATGTACCGGATAGTCGCATGCTTGATCATCTGTGGAGTCCCTGTGCATAAAGTGCGAACACGCGTGCGGAATTGTCCGCACTTTCCTGAAGAGAGACCACAGTGACGTCCACCGCCGTGCGCCGTACCGCGCTCGCCGCCTCCGCCGCCGCCCTCGCCCTGCTCGTCACCGCCTGTGGCGGCTCCGGTGACGACAAGGCCGCCGAGGACAAGAAGGGGGACGCGTCGGCCCCCGCCTCGTCCGCGCCCGCGTCCTCGGGCAAGGCGCTGACCGCCGCCGAACTGGAGAAGGCGGCGCTGGCCCAGGCCGACGTCAAGGACGGCAAGGTGGTCACCAAGCTGCCCGCGTCGGACGACGCCTCCGCCGATCAGGTCACCGCCGCGGACAAGGCGTGCCAGCCCCTCGCCCTCCTCCAGGGCGGTGTGCCGGTGGGTTCGCCGGCCGCGACGGTGAAGCGGTCGTGGACGGGCGAGGCCGAGAAGCCCGCCGCCGACGCCGACCCCGAGGAGGCGCTGCTCGCCGGCCTCGGCGGCGGCAAGATGATCATCACCCTCGCCTCCTACGAGGACGGTGGCGCCGAGCAGGTCATCAAGGACGTCGACGCCGCCACCGAGAAGTGCGCCGGCGGCTACGCGTACACCGCGGTCGGCGAGAAGACCAAGGCGGTCAAGGTCACCGCGGCCGACCGGCCCGAGGGGGCCGACGAGGGCCGTTCCGTGACGGTCGACATGGAGCTCGAGGAGGGTCTGTCGGCGCCGATGAAGGTGGTCGTCGCCCGCAAGGGCTCCACGGTCGTCTCCTTCGCCGCCGTCGACTTCGCGGCGCTCGCCAAGGGCGAGGACTTCGACTTCCCGGCCGAGATCGCGGACGCCCAGCTGGCCAAGCTGGACTGACCGGGCGGGACGGCGCGTCCGGCGGCCGGGGCCTCTCCGTCCGCTGCGGCGCGCCGTCGCCCGCGGCCGTAGGGTGACCGCATGAGCATCATCGGGGTCGGGATCGACGTCGCCGAGATCGAACGGTTCGCGGCGTCCCTGGAACGCACGCCGGCACTGGCTCACCGTCTCTTCGTCGAGGGCGAGTTGCTGTTGCCCGGCGGGGAACGGCGGGGCGTCGCCTCGCTGGCCGCCCGGTTCGCCGCCAAGGAGGCGCTGGCCAAGGCCCTGGGGGCGCCCGGCGGCATGCACTGGACCGACGCCGAGGTGTACTGCGAGGACAGCGGCCGGCCCCGGATCCGGGTGCGGGGCACCGTGGCCGCCCGCGCCGCCGAACTGGGCGTCCGCTCCTGGCACGTGTCGCTGAGCCACGACGCGGGCGTGGCCTCGGCGGTCGTGGTGGCGGAGGGATGACGGGCCCGGGCCCGGCCGCCGGAACGGGCGGCACCGTCCCGCTCGCCTTCCCCGGCGTGGCGGTCGACCTGCCGGTCTGGGGCGAGGCGATGCTCGTCGTCGCCGCCTCGCTGAGCATCCTCTTCGCCCTGATCCGGCTGCGGCGCAACCGGCGGCGGTAGCGGGGAATTCCCGGGACCGCGCACAGGGGTGGCCCGGCCCCCGGGCGTCCGGGCTGCCGGGTTGTTCGGGCTTCAGGGTGTTCGGGCTGCCGGGCGTAGGGGCTTCCGGGCGTCAGGGCTTCCGGGAGTGCGGGCGGGACGGCTTCGTGCCGGTGCCCGGCAGCCCCGCTCACGGGGCCGTGCCCTCCTTCGGTGCCGCAGCCCTGCTGCGCCCCCGGCTCCCCTCCGCGCTCCCGCACGCTGCACCGCCCGTTCACCCTCTCGGCTCATGCTGCCTTCGTCTCCGCCTTCGCCTCCATGCCCGTCTGACACCTCCCCTCCGTGGTGCCGGTCCGGCCGCTCCGTGGTGCCGGTCCGGGAGTCGGGGCGGCCGGTGCGGGACACTCGGACGCATGCGGACTGCGTACAGCGTTCAGACGGTCAGGGCGGCGGAACGGGACCTGATGGCGCGGCTGCCGGAGGGGGCGCTGATGCAGCGCGCCGCCGCCGGACTCGCCGCGGCCTGCGCGGAGTTGCTCGGGCGGGTCTACGGCAGCCGGGTGGTGCTGCTGGTCGGCAGCGGCGACAACGGCGGCGACGCCCTGTACGCCGGTGCCCGGCTCGCCCGGCGCGGCGCGGGCGTCACGGCGGTGCTGCTCGCGCCGGAACGCGCCCACCCCGGCGGGCTCGCGGCACTGCGCCGGGCGGGCGGCCGGACCGTGGGGGTGGACGGCGCCGTCGGCCTGGTCGAGGGGGCCGACCTCGTCGTGGACGGCATCGTCGGGATCGGCGGCACGGGGGGACTCCGGCCGGAGGCGGTGCCGCTGGCCGAGGCGGCCCGCCGGTCACGTGGCGCGGTGGTCGCCGTGGACCTGCCGAGCGGGGTCGACGCCGACACCGGGGAGGTGCACGGGACGGCCGTCCGCGCCGACCTGACGGTGACGTTCGGGACGCACAAGCCGGGCCTGCTGATCGATCCCGCGCGGGAGTACGCCGGGTCGGTGCGGCTGGTCGACATCGGACTGACCCTGCCGGCCGAAGCGGAACTCCAGGCCCTCCAGCACGCCGACGTGGCCCGGATCCTGCCCGAGCCCGGGGCCGAGAGCGACAAGTACCGGCGGGGTGTCGTCGGCGTCGCCGCCGGTTCCGCCCGCTACCCGGGCGCCGCCGTGCTCGCCGTCGCCGGGGCGCTGCGGGGCGGCGCGGGCGCCGTGCGGTACGTCGGCCCCGCCGGCGACGCGGTGATCGCCCGCTTCCCCGAGACGCTCGTGTCGGACCGGGGCCCCGCGCACGCGGGCCGGGTGCAGGCGTGGGTGACGGGGCCGGGGGCCGGGGAGGACGCGGCGACCGTGGCGGAGGTACTGGCCGCCGACGTACCGGTGCTGATCGACGCCGACGGGCTGCGGCTGGCCGACCCCGACGCCGTACGGGCCCGGCGGGCGCCGACCCTGATGACCCCGCACGCCGGGGAGGCCGCCGCCCTGCTCGGCGTCGACCGGGGGGAGGTCGAGGGGGCGCGGCTGCGGTCCGCGCGCGAGCTGGCCGGGCGGTACCGGGCGACCGTGCTCCTCAAGGGCTCCACGACTCTGGTCGCCGACCCCGACGGGGGTCCCGTACGGGTGAACCCGACCGGGACCTCCTGGCTGGCGACCGCGGGCAGCGGGGACGTGCTGTCGGGACTCGCCGGCTCGCTGCTGGCGGCGGGGCTGTCGACACGGGACGCCGGCAGCGTCGCGGCCTATCTCCACGGCCTGGCCGGCCGATTCGCGGCGGACGGGGCACCGACGGGGGCGCAGGACGTGGCCGGACACATCATCCGGGCGTGGCGGGACGTGATGCGCGGCTGACCCTCTCGACCGGTGAGGGGCGGCTGGTCCTCACGGCCGGTGGCGGGCGGTGTGGCGGCGGACCAGAGGGGACCGGGTGCGGGCGGATGGTCCCGCTCCCGTCGTGCGCATCCCTCGTCGGCCGGCGGCCGGTCCCGCCCCCGCCGCTCGGCTCCCCGTCCGGCGACCTCCGGCGACCTCCGGCTCCATGGACCGGTCCCTTCCCGGCCGCGGACCCCGGACCCCGGTGCGCAAGGGCCGGCGCCGGGATGCTTGGGTGCAGACGTCGTTGATGAGCTCCGGTGCCGGGGCGGTGTCCGAAGGGGCGGACGCCGGTGCCCCGGGGCCGTCCACCCCCTCTGAGAGACTGAGCGCGATGAACGAGACACCTGCCTCACCGGGGACCGCGCACCTGCGGGCCCGTGCGGAGATCGACCTCGCCGCGGTGCGCGCCAACGTGCGCAGCCTGCGGTCCCACGCGCCGGGCGCCGCCTTCATGGCCGTCGTCAAGGCCGACGGGTACGGGCACGGCGCGCTCCCCTGTGCCCGGGCTGCCGTCGAGGCCGGGGCGACCTGGCTGGGCGCGGCCACCCCGCACGAGGCGCTCGCGCTGCGCGCCCCCGGGGCGGGTGTGCCGGCCGACGTGCGGGTGATGTGCTGGCTGTGGACGCCGGGCGGGCCGTGGCGGGAGGCCGTCGAGGCCGACATCGACGTCTCGGTCAGCGGCCTGTGGGCCCTGGAGGAGGTCACGGCGGCCGTGCGTCTCGCCGGGCGTCCGGCCAGGGTGCACCTCAAGGCCGACACCGGCCTCGGGCGCGGCGGCTGCCAGCCCGGCGACTGGGCCGACCTGGTCGCCGCCGCGCTGCGCGCCGAGGCCGACGGGCTGGTGCGGCTCGTCGGCATCTGGTCCCACCTGGCGTGCGCCGACGAGCCCGGCCACCCGGCCACCACGGACCAGCTCACCCGCTTCCGGGAGATGATCGCGGCCGCCGAGGCCCGGGGGGTCCGGCCCGAGGTCCGGCACATCGCCAACTCGCCGGCCGTCCTCACCCGCCCCGACAGCCACTTCGACCTCGTACGGTCCGGCGTCTCGGTCTACGGCATCGCCCCGAGCCCCGCCCTCGGCACCCCGGCCGACTTCGGGCTGCGTCCGGCGATGACCCTGTCCGCCTCCCTGGCCCTGGTGAAGCACACCCCCGGCGGCCACGGCGTCGGCTACGGCCACCGGTACGTCACCCCGGGCCCGACCACCCTCGGCCTGGTCCCGGTCGGCTACGCGGACGGGGTGCCGCGGCAGGCCTCCGGCGCGGGCCCGGTGCTCGTCGACGGCAAGCTGCGCACGGTGGCCGGCGGGATCGCGATGGACCAGTTCGTGGTCGACCTGGGCGGGGACGAGCCCCCGGCCGGCGCCGAGGTGGTGCTCTTCGGCCCCGGCGACCGGGGCGAGCCCACCGCCCAGGACTGGGCCCAGGCCGCCGGTACGATCGCGTACGACATCGTCACCCGGATCGGCGGCCGTGTCCCCCGCGTCCACCTGCACGCGTCCCCGGAAGGCGCGGGTGCCCCGTCCCCGGCCGAGGGCCGGGAGGGCGGCGGCCCGCGGGACGGGAGCGGCGCGCCCGCCCGGCGGGAGGGCCCCGGCGCATCCGGCGCGCCCTGAGCGGGCATCCGGGGAACGAGGCCCCGGCGGCCGGGTGAACCACGCCCGGCGCGGGGACGTCACACGACGTGAGACAGCGTCCGGCGGGAGCGTCCCCGCCCGACCGGCCCCGGGAGCCCGCCCTGAGACCCACAGCCCCCGCGACCGGCGGCCCGGTGGCCCCGGCCGACCCGGCGGACCCGACGCACCGGTGAACCCGGTGCATCCGGTGAATCCCTCGGACCCCCTGGACCCCTTGGACCCCGCGAAGAGGAGCGGTACGTGAGCGAGACGAGTGCGGAGACCGTCGCGTCCGCCGCCACGGCGGCCGCCGCTTCCGCCGCCGGGGCCCCCGCCGGCTGGCGCCGGGCGACCGGGGTCGCCGGCGTCGCGATAGGCGTGCTCGCCACCGGTGCCGCGGCCGGGGTCGCCCTGGAACGGATGACGGTCGGCCGGGGAATACGGCGCAAGGCGCGGCTCGCCCTCGACTCCGCCGGGCCCTACGGCGCGCTGCGCGGCACCCCCGGCAAGGCGTACGCCGACGACGGCACCGAGCTGTACTACGAGGTCGACGACCTGGACCCGGAGCCCGCCCCCGCCCGCCGGCGGCGGCTGTTCGGGCGCAGGTCACCGGCCCCGGTCACCGTGATCTTCTGCCACGGCTACTGCCTCAACCAGGACTCCTGGCACTTCCAGCGGGCGGCCCTGCGGGGCGTGGTGCGCACCGTCCACTGGGACCAGCGCAGCCACGGGCGCAGCGGCCGGGGGGCGGCCCAGACGGAGCGCGGCGAGCCCGTCACCATCGAACAGCTCGGCCGCGACCTGAAGGCCGTCGTCGACGCGGCGGCGCCGGAGGGGCCGATCGTGCTGGTCGGGCACTCCATGGGCGGGATGACGGTGATGGCCTTCGCCGACCTCCACCCCGAGGTGGTCCGCGAACGGGTCGTCGGCGTGGCCCTGGTGGGCACGTCCTCGGGGCGGCTCGGCGAGGTCAACTTCGGGCTGCCCGTGGCCGGGGTCAACGCGGTGCGGCGGGTGCTGCCGGGCGTGTTGAAGGCGCTGGGGCAGCGTGCCGAGCTCGTGGAGAAGGGCCGCCGGGCCACCGCCGACCTGTTCGCGGGGATCATCAAGCGCTATTCGTTCGCCTCCCGGGACGTCGATCCGGCCGTCGCCCGGTTCGCCGAGCGGATGATCGAGGGCACGCCCATCGACGTCGTCGCCGAGTACTACCCGGCGTTCAACGACCACGACAAGACCGAGGCCCTCGCCCACTTCGCGGACCTGCCGGTGCTGGTGCTGGCCGGGGTGGACGACCTGGTCACCCCCAGCGAGCACAGCGAGGAGATCGCGGGCCTGCTCCCGGACGCGGAGCTCGTCCTGGTCCCGGACGCCGGGCACCTGGTCATCCTGGAGCACCCGGAGGTGGTGACCGACCGGCTCGCCGACCTCCTCGTCCGTGCGGGGGCGCTGCCGGCAGCGGCTACCGTGAAGGGCTATGGAAGCACCAGCAGCACCGCACGGCCCGGCTGAGCCGCCGTCCGCGCCTCCCGTAGAGCTGACCGTCACCTCACCCGAGCAGATGCGGGACCTCGGCCGCCGCCTCGCGAAGCTGCTGCGCGCCGGTGACCTCGTGATGCTCAGCGGCGAACTCGGCGCCGGGAAGACCACGCTGACCCGCGGGCTCGGGGAAGGGCTGGGGGTGCGCGGCGCCGTCACCTCCCCGACGTTCGTGATCGCGCGCGTGCACCCGTCCCTCGGCGACGGGCCGCCGCTGGTCCACGTGGACGCCTACCGGCTGTCCGGCGGCCTGGACGAGATGGAGGACCTCGATCTCGACGTCTCGCTGCCCGAGTCGGTGGTGGTGGTCGAGTGGGGCGAGGGCAAGGTCGAGGAGCTGACCGACGACCGCCTCCAGGTCGTCATCCACCGGGCCGTCGGGGACACCACCGACGAGGTCCGGCACGTGACGCTCACCGGCGTGGGCGACCGCTGGGCGGGCACCGACCCGAGCGTGCTGTCGGCCTGAGCCGCGGATCCCGCACGCGGGCGCCCGGACGAGGGCGCGGCGCGGCGGGCTGGTGCGTGAGGGCCGCGGAATCGCGGGAGCGAGAGGGGCTCACGGGACGGCAGGGGGCGCGCGGGCGGGGCCGGGTGGCTCCGGTCCGGCTCGGGCACAGGGCTCCCGGGCGCCGGTGCGCTGCGCGCGGGACTGCTCCGGTGCGCTCCGTCGTGCTCCGTCCGTTCGTGCGCTGCCGTCGGGGGTACCGGATGCTCTGCGCCGCCGTCATCGCGGGCGTGTCACCGGAACCACCGGGAGGACGCGGGCTCAGGACCGGCGTCGCGGGAGTTTCCGACAGGGTGTCGGGAAAATGTTGCGTTCCGCCTCATCGACGTGTTCACATGGTACCCAGAGCGTAGTTAGGTTTACCTAACCACGTCCGCCCCCGACTCGCAGGAGGCGTCCATGGCGGCCACCGAGAGTGCCCGTTCGTCCCCGACGCGGCCGGTGTCGCCGCCGTCGTCGCCCACGGTGTCCATGCGTGAGCTGCTGGCGTCCTGCGCCGCCGCCGCCGCGGTCTCCACCCCGCCTCCGCCCCCGGAGCCGCGTGTCTACGGGCCCGAGGAGCATCGCCGCGAGGCCGCGTAGCGACGGTCCCCCACGGTCCGGCCCCGCGGACCTACCACCGGACCGCACCGCTCGGACCCGTCGACCGTCGACCGTCGACGGCCCACGCCGACGACGCCGGACGTCGTGCCGGCGGAAGGTGGCTGTGTCCGTGTGAGACGTGCCGGCCGGCGCGGTCCCGGCCGGGGCGGTGCCGGCGCGCCCGGCGTCAGGGGACGACGACGACCTCGCGCCCGATCGTCGCGAAGGACCACATCGCCGCGCCGTCCGCACGCTTCTCGCGGATGCCCCCGGTCCGCACGCCGGGGTCGAGCGCGGGCGTCGAACCGTCGACCGCCGCGCTGAAGCCGATCACCGTGCCCTCGACACTCGTGAACCGCACGACGTGCTCGACCGGAATGCCGTCCGAACCGGTGATCCGCTTGGAGCGCGAGGTGACCCGGTAGGTGCCGGGCGCCGGGTCCACCGTGCTGGGGCTGACCGTGAAGGTGCGCTTGATCTTTCCGCCGTCCTCGACGAGCCACACCCGGTCGCTGCCGAGCGAGTACACCACCCGGACGCCCCGTCCGGATCCGGCGGGCACGGCGTTCGGCCCCCGCTCGGCCGCGGGTGCCTCGGAGGCCGCCGCCGGGGCGGCGCCGGAGGAGGCGGCCCGGCGCAGTTCGGGGGGCACGTTCGCCGACGCCTGGTAGCCGAGGTAGCCGACCGCCGCGAGGGCCGCCGCGGTGAGTCCCGCGACGATCGCCGAACTGCTGCCTGCCACCGTGGTCACCTCTGTCCCGGTCTGCCCGTTGTGTGCGTACGCGGCACCGACGGTAGCAGTCCGTGACCGTTCGCCCCGTGCGGCCGTGGCGCCGCCGCGAGCGCCGTAGGCTGTTTGCGTGCTCTTGCTCGCTCTGGATACCGCCACCCCCGCCGTCACCGTCGCGCTGCACGACGGCGACGACGTCATCGCCTCCTCCAGCCAGGTGGACGCCCGCCGCCACGGGGAGCTGCTGCTTCCGGCGATCGACCGGGTCCTCTCCGAGGCCGGCCGGGGGCTGGACGCGGTCACCGGCATCGTCGTCGGCATCGGCCCCGGTCCGTACACGGGACTGCGCGTCGGCCTGATGACGGCCGACACCTTCGGACTCGCGCTCGGGGTCCCCGTGCACGGTGTGTGCACGCTGGACGGTCTCGCCCACGCCGCCGCGGTGGACGGCCCCTTCGTGGTGGCGACCGACGCCCGCCGCAAGGAGGTCTACTGGGCCCGGTACGCGGACCCGCGCACCCGGGTCACCGACCCGGCCGTGGACCGGCCCGCCGACATCGCCGAGCAGGTCAGGGGCCTGCCCGCGGTCGGTGCGGGTGCGCTGCTCTACCCCGAGACCTTCCCGCGCGCCCACGAACCCGAGCACGTGTCCGCCGCCGCGCTGGCCCGGCTGGCCGCCGAGAGACTCGCGGCCGGTGCGGAGCTGCCCGCGCCCCGGCCGCTGTACCTGCGCCGTCCCGATGCCCAGGTCCCCAAGAACTACAAGGTGGTCACCCCGAAGTGACGGGAGCCGAGACAGTCGTGTTGCGTGAGATGCGGTGGTGGGACATCGAGCCCGTCCTGGAACTGGAACGCGAACTGTTCCCGGAGGACGCCTGGTCCCGCGGGATGTTCTGGTCCGAACTCGCCCACGCCCGCGGCCCCGGGGCGAGTCGGCGGTACGTGGTCGCCCAGGAGGGCGACCGCATCGTCGGCTACGCCGGGCTCGCCGCCTCCGGCGCGGCCCAGGACGGCGCGCCGGACGCTTCCGCGGGCGGGGAGCGCGCGGGCGGTTCCCCCGGCGGCGGGTCCGCCGGGGGCGACTCCCCGGAGGACGGATCCCCAGGCGGCGGCGCGGACGTCCAGACCATCGCCGTCACCCGGGACCACTGGGGCACCGGCCTCGGCTCGCGGCTGCTGACCGACCTGCTGCGGGCCGCGACCGCCTTCGAGTGCAGCGAGGTGCTGCTGGAGTGCCGCGTCGACAACGTCCGCGCCCAGAAGCTCTACGAGCGCTTCGGCTTCGAGACCATCGGAGTCCGGCGCGGCTACTACCAGCCGGGGAACGTGGACGCCCTGGTGATGCGCCTGACCGACCCCTCCACCCCGCCCACCGCCCCGGACCGATCCGTGAACGGCGTACAAGGAACCGAGAACCATGGCTGACGAACCCCTCGTTCTGGGGATCGAGACCTCCTGCGACGAGACCGGTGTCGGTGTCGTGCGCGGCACCACCCTGCTGGCCGACGCCGTCGCGTCCAGCGTCGACGAGCACGCCCGCTTCGGCGGAGTGGTCCCGGAGGTCGCCTCCCGCGCGCACCTGGAGGCGATGGTCCCCACCATCCGGCGCGCGCTGAAGGACGCCGGGGTGAGCGCCCGCGACCTGGACGGCATCGCCGTCACCGCCGGCCCCGGCCTCGCCGGCGCGCTCCTGGTCGGCGTCACGGCGGCCAAGGCGTACGCCTACGCCCTCGGCAAGCCGCTCTACGGGGTCAACCACCTCGCCTCCCACATCTGCGTCGACCAGCTGGAGCACGGCTCGCTCCCCGAACCGACGATGGCGCTGCTGGTGTCCGGCGGGCACTCCTCCCTCCTGCTGTCCACGGACATCACCTCCGACGTCCGCCCCCTGGGCGCGACCATCGACGACGCGGCGGGCGAGGCGTTCGACAAGGTCGCCCGGGTGCTGAACCTCGGCTTTCCCGGCGGTCCGGTCATCGACCGGTACGCCCGCGAGGGCGACCCGCACGCCATCGCGTTCCCGCGCGGCCTGACCGGCCCGCGCGACCCGGCGTACGACTTCTCCTTCTCCGGGCTGAAGACGGCCGTGGCCCGCTGGATCGAGGCCAAGCGGGCGGCGGGGGAGGAGGTGCCGGTGCGCGACGTGTCGGCCTCCTTCCAGGAGGCGGTCGTGGACGTCCTCACCCGCAAGGCCGTGCGCGCGTGCAAGGACGAGGGTGTCGACCATCTGATGATCGGCGGGGGAGTCGCCGCCAACTCGCGTCTGCGGGCCCTGGCCCAGGAGCGCTGCGACGCGGCCGGCGTCCGGCTGCGCGTGCCCCGCCCCAAGCTGTGCACGGACAACGGCGCGATGGTCGCCGCCCTGGGCGCGGAGATGGTGGCCCGCAACCGGCCCGCCTCCGACTGGGACCTCTCGGCCGACTCGTCCCTGCCGGTGACGGAACCGCACGTGCCGGGCAGCGCCCCCCTCGACGCCGACGGGCGGCCCCACGGGCACGCGCACGGCCACGGCCACGCCCACAGTCATGACCACGACCACGTGCACGAGACCGCCAAGGAGAACCTGTACTCATGACGGTCGCCCTGATGTGGGAGGCCCGCGCGCTCCCCGGGAAGGGGCCCGACCTGCTGGCCTGGGCCGAGGAGCGGCTGCGGGAACTCCCCGCGCCGCCCGTCCGCCGCGAGGTCCTCCGGGCGCCTCAGGACCGGGTCCTGGTGATCACCTGGTGGGACGCCCCGTACGACGCCGACCTCCCCGAACTGCCCGAGCCGGACGCGGGGACGACCGCCCGGCCCGTGCACCGCTGGCGATTCGAGTCCGTCGGGTCCGTCGGCGGCGCGTGACCCGCGGTCCACCGGGGACGGGTGGGCCGAGCGGGAGCCGGCCGGGACCGCTGAGGGGAACAGGCCGTGCGCTGGTGAGGTCCTTCCCCGGGGGAGGTCTCGCGAATGTTTAGCCGGTGAGGGCGAAAGTTCCGGGCGTCGGTCGGAAACCGGTCGTCCTTTCCTGTCTTCCCCAGCACTACGCCACCCGCGCCCCACGGGGTTACGATCGCCGCCATGACTTCCCCGCAGCCCGCCGAAGCCCGGCCGCGACGGCGCACCGCACAGTCCGCGACCCTCGCCGAGATCGCCCGTGAGGCGGGTGTCTCCGCACCGACTGTTTCGAAGGTGCTCAACGGTCGCGCCGACGTCGCGCCCGGCACCCGCAACCGGGTGGAGGAGCTGCTGCGCGCCCACGGCTACCGGCGCCGACGCGCCGAGGCCACCCGCTCGCCGCTGATCGACCTGGTCTTCCACGAACTGGAGAGCGCCTGGGCGATGGAGGTCATCCGGGGCGTGGAGAACGTCGCCAGGAGCACCGGGCTGAGCGTCGTGCTGTCCGAGAGCGCCGGCCGGCTCACGCCGGGCCGCACCTGGGCCGACCAGGTCGCCGCCCGGCGCCCGCACGGTGTGATCCTGGTGCTCTCGGGCCTCGACGCCTCCGGGCAGGCGCTGCTGACCAGCCGTTCGATCCCCTTCGTGGTGATGGACCCGGCCGGGGACCCGGGCACCGACGTGCCGTCCATCGGTGCCACCAACTGGCAGGGCGGGCTCGCCGCCACCCGCCACCTCATCGAACTCGGCCACACCCGGATCGGCGCCATCAGCGGGCCCTCGCGGATGATGTGCAGCCGCGCACGCGTCGACGGCTACCGGGCCGCCCTGGAGACCGCCGGACTGCCGGTGGACCCGGGACTGGTCGTGACCGGCGACTTCCACCACGAGGCCGGCTACCGGCAGGGCCTCGCCCTGCTGCGCCGGCCCGACCGGCCCACCGCCGTCTTCGCCGGCAACGACCTGCAGGCGCTCGGGCTGTACGAGGCCGCGCGCGAGCTGGGCCTGCGGATCCCGGAGGACGTGAGCGTGGTCGGGTTCGACGACCTGCCGATCGCGCGCTGGGTGGGACCGCCGCTGACGACCGTCCGACAGCCGCTGACCGAGATGGCGGAGGCGGCGGCGAGGCTGGTGCTCGACCTCGGCCGCTCCGACGAGGCGCCGCCCGCGACCCGGGTCGAACTGGCCACCAGCCTGGTCGTCCGCAGCAGCACGGCACCGCCGGGGGCCGCTGCGGGGAGCTAGCCCCAAGGCCGTGAAGTTTGCGGGCTGGGTGGGGTTGTCCAGGGGTTGTGAACTGCGGTTTCGCCGGACGTGAGGAGCGGAGCCCCGGTAGAACTGGCAGTCGACCAAGACAAGCCGTTCACAAGTACCGGAGGCTCCGCTGTCCGAACAGTGTGCCATCACGCGTGTCGTCACGGTGGCCGGAGGCCGGTTCGCGCCCGGCCACCTCGGTGAACTCACCCAGCTCATACCCTTCGAGATGGTCGACGAGGCATTGAAGGCGACCGGCAGGGTCCAGGAACGACTGCGGGATCTGCCGTCTCGGGTGGTCGTCTACCTGCTGCTGGCCGCGTGTCTGTTCCCGGAGGTGGGATACCCCGGGGTCTGGCGCAAGCTCACGGGTGCGCTGGCCGGTCTGCCCCTGGCCGCGCCGTCGGCGAGCGCGCTGGCCCAGGCCCGCCGCCGTATCGGCGCCGCACCGCTGAAATGGCTGTTCGACCTGTTGAAGGGCCCCGTGGCCGGGCCACGGACACCGGGAGCGTGGTGGCGCGGTCTGCTGGTGGTCGCGGTCGACGGCACCACCATGACTGTGCCCGACAACCCCGCGGTCCTGACCCGGTTCACCAAGCAGGCGGGCAACCACGGCGGGACCGGCTACCCGCAGGTCCGTCTGCTGGCCCTGGTCGCCTGCGGCACCCGCACTCTCATCGACGCCGTCTTCGGACCCACCACCTCGGGTGAGACCACCTACGCCCCACGCCTGCTGCCCAGCCTGCGACCGGGAATGATCCTTCTGGCCGACCGCAACTTCGCCGCCCAAGGGTTGATCAACGACATCGCGGTCACCGGGGCCGAGGTCCTGGTCCGGCTCAAGAACGGCCGCCGGATGCCGGTTCTGGCCCGCTACCGGGACGGCTCCTACCTCTCCGTCCTCGGGCCGGTACAAGTCCGCGTCGTCGACTGCGAGATCACGGTCACCACCAGAACCGGGAAACACACCGGCCTCTACCGGCTGGCCACCACCCTGCTCGACCACCACCGCCACCCCGCCGGTGAACTGGCCACGCTCTACCACCAGCGCTGGGAGATCGAAACCACCTACCTGGAACTGAAGTCGACCATCCTGGGCGGCAGGGTCCTTCGCGCCCGGACTCCCGAAGGCATCAACCAGGAGATCCACGCACTCCTCGTGGTCTACCAACTGCTGCGGACCGCGATGGCGGACGCCACCGGCACCCGGCCCGGCACCGATCCGGAC
>NZ_JBWHZP010000026.1:0-55614 GCF_056323165.1 Streptomyces sp. 3-6 | reverse complement strand
TCCCGGCCCGGTGACACCACCCCCCGGGTCATGGTCGACAGGGGGCAAAAGTCATGCCGGGCCAGAAGGCCGGGAGCCTCATGATCGAGGCCGTCTAGAAGGTAACGGGGGCGGGCGGCTCTTGCGGGCCAGGTCCGTGGCAGGCGGCGGTCCGCTGATGAAGGGCGGGGCGGCGGTCCGTTGACGAAAGCCGAGGGGCGCAGGGCACGCCGGGCCTGGCGGCGGCCCGGCTCGCCGAGACGCCGCCGGCACGTCCCGCACCCCGCGTGCGGAAGCGCCTGAGCCGCGCTCACGTCACGGGAGTGCGCCCCCCGGATGCCGGTTGCCCGGGTCGGTGTCAGGCGCCGGAGGGCTGCGGCTGGGCCCGGCTGACGTCGTACACCCCGGCGACCTTGCGCATGGCGCGCATCAGGGCGGGCAGCTGGGCGGCGTCCGGCAGGTGCACGGTGTAGGTGTGCCGTACCTGCTGCTGGGTGGGGGGTTCGACGGTCGCGGAGACGATCTCGGCGCCCTCGACGGCCATGGCCTCGGTGAGGTCGGCGAGCAGGTGGGGCCGGACGAACGATTCGGCGACCAGGGTGACCCGGCACTCGGCGCCTTCGCCCCAGCGCACGCCGACCTCCTCCCGTCCGGCGTCCTTCATGCGCGTGACGGCGGAGCACCCGGCCCGGTGCACGGTGACCACGCCGCCGCGTACGGCGAAGCCGGTGATCTCGTCCGGTGGGACGGGTGTGCAGCAGCGGGCGAGCCGCACGGACGCGGCGGGGCGGTCGGCCAGGACCTCGGCGCGGGCCGCCGGGGGCCGCTCGGCGGACGCCCCGGACACGGGTCCCGGGGCGGCGGGTTCGGGCGCGCCGGGCCGGTCGTGGCCGGCCGGGGCTTCGGTCGCGGTGCCGTGCTCCTCGGCGGGGCGGGCGGCCAGCCGGCGCCGGATGGCGATCCGCGCGGCGGGCGTGCGGGCGTGGTCGAGCCATTCCCGGGACGGTTCGGAAGCGGGGTCCTGGCCCATCAGCAACTGCACCGTGTCGCCGTCCGTCAGCACGGTGCCGAGGGTGGCGAGGCGGCCGTTGACCCGGGCGCCGATGCAGGCGTGGGCGTCCTCGCCGTACTGCGCGTAGGCGGCGTCCACGCAGGTGGCCCCGTCGGGCAGGCCGAGGGTGCCGCCGTCGGGGCGGAAGACGGTGATCTCGCGGTCCTGGGACAGGTCCTCGCGCAGGGTGGACCAGAACGTGTCGGGGTCGGGGGCGGCCCGCTGCCAGTCCAGCAGGCGGGAGAGCCAGCCGGGGCGGGTCGGGTCGGCGCGTTCGCCGTCCGGCGCGGACTGCTCCTCCGGGGGCGCCGCGTAGGGGTTGCCCAGGGCGACGACACCGGCCTCGGCGACCTTGTGCATCTGGTGCGTGCGGATGAGGACCTCGACGACCTGGCCGTCCTCCCGTGCCACGGCGGTGTGCAGCGACTGGTACAGGTTGAACTTGGGGACGGCGATGAAGTCCTTGAACTCCGAGACCACGGGCGTCATGCAGGTGTGCAGTTCGCCGAGGACGCCGTAGCAGTCGGCGTCCTCGCCGACCAGGACCAGGACGCGGCCGAAGTCGGCGCCGCGCAGCTGCCCACGTTTGCGGGACACGCGGTGCACGGAGAGGAAGTGGCGGGGCCGGATGAGCACCTCGGCGGTGATGTCCGCCTCGCGGAGCACCGCGCGGACGTCGTCGGCGACCTCGGCGAGCGGGTCGTCGGAGCGGTCCGCGTTGGCCAGGATCAGCCCGCGGGTGTGTTCGTACTCCTCGGGGTGCAGGATGGCGAAGACCAGGTCCTCGAGTTCCGTCTTGAGCGCCTGCACGCCGAGCCGTTCGGCGAGCGGGATGAGGACGTCGCGGGTGACCTTGGCGATGCGTTCCTGCTTGGCGGGACGCATCACGCCCAGGGTGCGCATGTTGTGCAGCCGGTCGGCGAGTTTGATCGACATCACGCGCACGTCGTTGCCCGTCGCGACCAGCATCTTGCGGAACGTCTCGGGCTCGGCCGCGGCGCCGTAGTCGACCTTCTCCAGTTTGGTGACGCCGTCGACGAGGTAGCGGACCTCCTCACCGAACTGCTCGCACACCTGATCCAGCGTCACCTCGGTGTCCTCGACGGTGTCGTGGAGCAACGAGGCGGTCAACGTCGTGGTCTCGGCGCCGAGTTCGGCGAGGATCAGGGTCACGGCGAGCGGATGCGTGATGTACGGCTCGCCGCTCTTGCGCATCTGGCCGCGGTGCGAGGACTCGGCCAGGAGGTAGGCGCGGCGCAGCGGGTCGAGATCGGCGTCGGGGTGGTGGGCGCGGTGGGCCTCGACGACGTGCCCGATGGCGTCGGGAAGGCGGCTCCGGGCAGCGGGGCCGAGGAGCGCGGCGCGGCCGAGCCGGCGCAGGTCGAGCCGGGGGCGGGTCTTCCGGCGCGGTCCCGCCGGTGTGTCGTGACCGGCTGTCGCGCCACCCGGCGTCGCGGGATCGACGGCCTCGGCATTCATGGGCACCTCCGGCTGCGTGGACCGGCGGACGGGGCGTCCCAGGGCGGACTCGGGCTCGGGGGACGCTGAGCGTCCTCCCGTCCGGGCCGGTGCTTGATGCTACCGAGCCCAGCATGCGCGACCGGTCGGCTCCGGCCGAGCGTGAAACGGATCACCCATTCGAGCGATGGACGGCGCGGCGACGCTTTCACGCCACCGGACAGCCGGCTGCCCTTGATCCCGAAGCCGGACTCGGCTCCCGGCCCCGCGAAGGATGCCGGGAGACGCTCACGCCTCTGGGATGTCAAGCCGTCACCGTCCTCGACCGAGCGCCTTCTCCAGCCACTCGGGCTCGATCCAGCCCTCGGCGACGATCACCGCCGGTCCGGTCATCTCGATCTCCCCGTCGGGCCGCTCGGTGATCACCAGCGTCCCTCCGGGCACGTCCACGGTGTAGGTGGCGGGGGTTCCGGTCACCGCGGGGTCGGCTCCGTCCCGGCGGGCGGCGGCCACGGCGACGGCACAGGCGCCGGTGCCGCAGGACCGGGTCTCTCCCACGCCGCGCTCGTGCACCCGCATCGCCACGTGGCGCGGACCGCGGTCGGCCACGAACTCGACGTTCACCCCGTCCGGGTAGGCGTCGGCCGGGCCGACGGGGGGCGGCGCCAGCAGGTCGCCGGCGTGCGCCAGGTCCTCGACGAAGGCCACGGCGTGGGGGTTGCCCATGTTCACGTTGCGGGCGGGCCAACTGCGGTCGCCGACCCGCACCGTGACCTCCCCCTCGGGGAGCAGGGCCCGGCCCATGCCGACGGTGACGTCGCCGTCCTTGGCGAGGTGCACGGTCTTCACGCCCCCGCGGGTGGCGATCGCGAGGTCGCCCTCGGCCGCGTACCCGGCGTGCTGGAGGTAGCGCGCGAAGACCCGCACGCCGTTGCCGCACATCTCGGCGATCGAGCCGTCGCCGTTGCGGTAGTCCATGAACCACTCGGCCTCGGCCGCCAGGGCGCGCGCCTCCGGGTGGGCGGCGGACCGCACGACGTGCAGCAGTCCGTCGCCGCCGATGCCCGCGCGGCGGTCGCACAGGGCGGCGACGGCGGCCGGGGGCAGATCGACGGTGTTCTCGGGGTCCGGGACGATCACGAAGTCGTTCTCGGTGCCGTGCCCCTTGAGGAAGGCGGTCCGCGTGCTCATCCCTCGATCGTACGGGGTGGTGCTCCGGGGCGTTCACCGCCGTCCGGCCGGGTCAGCGGAGCCGGGCGACCCGCCAGACGGCCAGCGCCACCACGCCGACGACCAGCACGGCGTAGGCGCCGACGACACGCCAGTCGGGGCGGCGTCCGGAGCCCCGGGAGGGCAGGCCGGGCCAGGTGTGCCCGACCCGGCGGGCGGCCATCATGCCCCACCCCGCGGAGCAGGAGCAGATCAGCAGGCCCAGCATGGCGATCACGGCGCCGCTGTCGCCGAAGTCGAAGGCGAGCGGGAAGGCGAACATCAGGGAGCCGACCGCGGCCAGGCCGACGATGGGGGCGAGCTGCCACAGGCGCAGCCGGCGCTGCGGGCGCAGCTCGACCTCGACCTCGTCGCCGCCCGCGAACATCTCGTCCGGCTCCGGGCCGTCGTCGGTCACACCGCCCTGCGTCTCCTCCGGCCCGTCGGGGCTGAGACGGTCGGTTTCCTGCTCCGGTGCACCCCGCTCGGTGGTGAGGTGCTCGGTACCGTGTGCGGTGTCGCGAGGGCCGGCCTCCATCGCCACGCGCCCTCCCAACTTGGACTCCACTTGGTCGATCGAAGCTCGATGATGGCACGCCGTCACAGGCCCCGATGACGGCCTGGGCGTCCCGATGCCAGGACGTGATCAGGCTGTAACCGGTCGTTCGACCAACGACAGCGCGAGCTGCGGAAGTTCCCCCAGGTCCTCCGCGGCCCCACTCAACCAGTGCACCCGCGGGTCGCGCCTGAACCATGAATCCTGACGGCGCGCGAAGCGTTTGGTGGCGCGCACGGTCTCCGACCGTGCCTCGTCGAGGGTGCACTCGCCCGCGAGTGCCGCGAGCACCTGCTGGTAGCCGAGCGCGCGCGACGCCGTACGCCCCTCGCGCAACCCCTGCGCCTCCAGTGCGCGCACTTCCTCGACCAGTCCGGCCTCCCACATGCGGTCGACCCGGCGGGCGATGCGCTCGTCCAGCTCGGGCCGGGCCACGTCGACGCCGATCTGGAGGGTGTCGTAGACCGCGTCGTGGCCGGGGAGGTTGGCGGTGAACGGCCGGCCGGTGATCTCGATCACCTCCAGGGCACGGACGATCCGGCGCCCGTTGCTCGGCAGGATGGCCCGGGCCGCCTCGGGGTCGGCGGCGGCGAGCCGGGCGTGCAGCGCGCCGGAGCCGCGCAGCGTGAGCTCCTCCTCCAGCCTGGCCCTGACCTCGGGATCCGTGCCGGGGAACTCCAGGTTGTCGACGGCCCCCCGGACGTACAGCCCGGAGCCGCCCACCAGGACGGGCCAGCGCCCCTCGGCGAGCAGGGCGTCGATCCGTGCCCGCGCGAGGCGCTGGTACTCGGCGACGGAGGCGGTGACGGTGACGTCCCAGATGTCCAGCAGGTGGTGCGGCACTCCGCCGCGCTCCTCGGGCGTCAGCTTGGCGGTGCCGATGTCCATCCCTCGGTAGAGCTGCATCGAGTCGGCGTTGACGACCTCACCGCCCAGCTGTTGCGCCAGATAAACGCCCAGATCGGACTTTCCGGCCGCCGTGGGGCCGACGACGGCGATGACGCGGGGGGTGGGGGCTGCGCTGCTCACCGATCCAGTCTCCCAAACCTCCGGCCCGGCCCTCGAACGAGTTACGTGACGGGGCCCGGGCGGGGTCGTTCCCCGTTGCAGCGCGCGACCACGCGCCACGACGCGGGACGCCGCCCGCACGAGTACCGTATGGAGTTGACATGGGCGTTTTTGCACGGCTTCTTCGGAGAACCAAGGCCGGAACGGCCGAGGCCGCCGGAACCGCGGAGACGGAGGAGGTCCGGCCGGACGGGACCCCGGCGGACGACGGAACGGAGACCGGCGAGCGGCCGGCGGGCGAGTCGGCAGCCGACGGGGCGGCCGAGGACACCGCCGGGCCGACCCCGGAGGCGGAGCGCTCCGCCTCGGCTCCGGAAGCGTCGGACGGCGGCCGGGCCTCGGGGGCCGCCGGCGGCTCCGACGGCATCGGGATCCCGAAGCAGCAGTCCGCCGAGGCGGCCGGCAGCGACGCCGGTGAGGGCGCCCGCACGTAGACGTCCGCGACGGAAGGTGAACCATGGGTCTCCTGGACAATCTGAAGGCCAAACTGGGCCCGGCGAAGGGCAAGGTCTCCGACCTCGCCCAGCAGCACGGGGACAAGATCCAGAGCGGCCTGGACAAGGCCGCGAAGACCGTCGACCAGCGGACCAAGGGCAAGTACAGCGACCGGATCCAGACGGGCACCGGCAAGGCCAAGGGCGCCGTGGACCGGCTCGCGCAGAAGGACGACCCCGGCAGCAAGGGCACGGGTGGCACCACGCCGCCCGCGGGGCCGCCGCCCGCTTCCTGAGCGGAGCGGCAGGACGACGCCGGACGGCCGGAGGCAGGTGCGCCTCCGGCCGTCCGGCGTTGCGCCCGCTCCGTCCGTGCGGCGTTGCGCCCCGCTCCGTCCGTGCGGCGTCGTGGCGTTCCGGGCGTCGGGCCGTGTGAGTCTTCGCCGGGGCGGCGCGCCCTCGGACGGCGGTTCGACGCCGGCAGGATCCGGCGGTGCGGGGGGGGCCGGGGGCCGGGGGCCGGCGGGTCCGCGGACGGGACGGACCGCATCACGTCGTCCCGTTCGGGCGGCGTCCCGACGGTCCGTGTCAGGACCAGGTGATCCGTGTCAGGACCAGGTGGCCACCAGGTAGCCCACCCCGTAGGGGGCGTCCTCGTACAGCAGCGCGCCCTCCAGGCCGGCGTCCTCCGCCGCGCCCGCCAGCACCTGCCACGGTGCCCGTCCGGACACCTTGAGTTCCCGGGCCAGACCGGGGTCCAGGGCGCGCAGGGCCGCCGTGTCGACCGTCTCCAGCGCCCGCGCCACCCCGGCGTCGAAGGGCGCGGCCCGCTCGTCGAGGTACCCGGGCGCCTTGAGCGTGCGGCAGGCGCTGGCGTCGCCCAGCACGAGGAGCGCCACCCGCTCCGCCCGGGCACCGAGTTCGCGTCCCCGGTCCACGCACCGCTCCGCGGTGAGGAATTCGCCCACGCCGAGTCCCTCGACCGGGGCCCCCGTCCATCCGCTGCGGGCCAGCAGCCAGGCCCCCACGGCCAGCGCGGGCGGGAGGTCCTTCCCCCCGGCGGCGTCGGGCCGGGCGCCGGTACCCGTGTCACCGCCCGCGTGTGTCCCGAGCCGCACGTCGAGGTCGACGCCGAAGCCGCGGAAGGTCCCCGCCGTGCCCCCGGGGAAGGTCTCCGGGCCGGCGCTGTCCGTGGTGCCGTCCGTGGCGCTGTCCGAGGGGGTGTTCGAGGGGGTGTCCGTGGGGCCGACCACCACGAGCAGGTCGGGGCGGGCCGCGGCGAGCACCCCGATCGCGTCCGCGCAGGCGGCGCGAGCGGTGTCCAGTTCGGGGGCGGCGCCCGCGGCGATCTCGGGCAGCAGCAGCGGCGGGCAGGGGCAGACGGCGGCGGCGACTAGCATGATCGGCAGCGTAGCCCGCGCCCCGACGGCGCGGGCTACCGCACGCCCGTGGCCAACTTCCCCGGTACCTCGCCCCGCCACGGGAGCCGTCGCCGACCGGCCGGCCGAACCGCCGCGACCGTGCCCGCGTGGGCGGGCACAGTGGGCCGGGGCCGGGTCGTCCCGTCGGCCGACTCGCGACGGCCCCGCCCCCGCATCCCGGTCCGGGTCAGTCGCCGCCGCAGCCGCCGGTCACGGCCGGAAGCGGCTCGGGGACCCCGACCTTCGGCAGCCCGAGCATGACACCGGCGGGCTGGGGGCTCTTCTCCGCGGTGCGCCTCTCCCAGGCGTCGCCCGCGCGGGTGCGCCGCACGTCCAGGACGGCGCCCTCGGCGAGGAGGTGGTGCGGGGCGGCGTAGGTGATCTCGACGGTGACCACGTCACCGGGGCGGACCTCGCCGTCCGGCTTGGTGAAGTGCACCAGGCGGTTGTCCGGGGCCCGGCCGGAGAGGCGGTGGGTGGTGTCGTCCTTGCGGCCCTCGCCCTCCGCGACCATCAGGTCGACGGTCCGGCCGACCTGCTTCCTGTTCTCCTCCCAGGAGATCTCCTCCTGGAGGGCCACCAGTCGCTCGTAGCGCTCCTGGACGACCTTCTTGGGGATCTGGCCGTCCATCTCGGCCGCGGGGGTGCCCGGGCGCTTGGAGTACTGGAAGGTGAACGCCTGCGCGAAGCGGGCCTCGCGCACCACGTGCAGGGTCTGTTCGAAGTCCTCCTCGGTCTCGCCGGGGAAGCCCACGATGATGTCCGTGCTGATCGCCGCGTGCGGGATGGCGGCCCGGACCTTGCCGATGATCCCGAGGAAACGCTCCTGCCGGTAGGAGCGGCGCATCGCCTTGAGGATCGGGTCGGAGCCGGACTGCAGCGGCATGTGCAGCTGGGGCATCACGTTGGGCGTCTCGGCCATGGCGGCGATGACGTCGTCGGTGAAGTCCCGGGGGTGCGGGGAGGTGAACCGGACGCGCTCCAGGCCGTCGATGCCTCCGCAGGCCCGCAGCAGCTTGCTGAACGCCTCACGGTCGCCGATGTCGGAACCGTAGGCGTTGACGTTCTGTCCGAGCAGCGTGATCTCCGAGACGCCGTCGGCGACCAGGGCCTCGATCTCGGCGAGGATGTCGCCGGGGCGGCGGTCCTTCTCCTTGCCGCGCAGCGCCGGGACGATGCAGAAGGTGCAGGTGTTGTTGCAGCCGACGGAGATCGACACCCAGGCGGCGTAGGCGCTCTCGCGGCGGGTCGGGAGCGTGGAGGGGAACGCCTCCAGCGACTCGGCGATCTCGACCTGCGCCTCCTCCTGGACGCGGGCGCGCTCCAGCAGCACCGGCAGCTTGCCGATGTTGTGCGTGCCGAAGACGACGTCCACCCACGGAGCCCGCTTGACGATGGTGTCGCGGTCCTTCTGGGCCAGGCAGCCGCCGACGGCGATCTGCATGCCGGGCCGGCTCGCCTTCCTGGGAGCGAGGTGGCCGAGGTTGCCGTAGAGCTTGTTGTCGGCGTTCTCCCGGACGGCGCAGGTGTTGAAGACGACGACGTCCGCCTCCCCGTCGGCGCCTCCCGGGGCGCGGACGTAGCCCGCGTCCTCCAGCAGGCCGGCCAATCGCTCGGAGTCGTGGACGTTCATCTGGCACCCGTAGGTGCGGATCTCGTACGTCTTGGCTGCTCGAACGTCCACTGCCGTGCTCCGGTCGCTGCTGCTGGTCATTGCTCAAGGGTAGGCGCTGCGCGAAGCCCTCCGCCCCCGTCCTCCCCTCCGGCCCCCGCGACGGGATCCCGGGCCCGGCGGGCGCCCCGCCCGAGGAACGTCGCGCGTGAGACGCTCCATGGCCCACAGGCTCACATCCGTGCGCGGCCGTCTCGTCCGTCCGTGGGCGGACGGCGGGCGGCCGGGCAGCGGGCGGGCGGCTGGACGGCGGTCAGCGCAGGGGGCGGCAGTACAGCGCGTCCGGGGTGCGCCAGGAGCCGATGCGGCCGGTGTAGGCGATGCCGGCCAGGTACTCCCCGTCGGCGCACTGGCCCTTGTGGTGGCCGTGGGCGAAGTCGCCGCCCCGGGGAGCCGGGCCCCGGTTGTCACCGCGGTCGAACCACACCGTGCGGCCGTTCCCGCCGAGCCGGTCGGGGGTCGCTTCGAAACAGAGGGCCGAGGAGACGGCCGCACCGCGCACGGCGTACCCCGCCATGAAGTACCCCGCGGGGCACTGCAGCTTGGTGTAGCCGCCGGCCCAGTCGCGACCCGCTTCCACGTACCGCTCGTCGACGACGACGCGGTGTCCGCCGCCCTTCGCGGCGAGGTCCCCGGCGGTCACGTCCGAGCACAGGCCGCGGCCTCCGGTGTGGCCGAGGCCGATCAGGCGCTGTCCGTCGGGGCAGACGGCCTTGCGGGCACCGGGGTCGAAGTCCGGCAGGGCGCGTATCCGGCGGGACTGGACGACGTCCCCGTGGTCGGGGCTGAGCTGGGACCAGTCGGCGGCCGGGGGCACCGGTCCGGTGCGGCCCTCGGCCCGCACCAGGCGGCTCCAGGCGGCGGCCCGCCAGTCGTCGCCGTCGTGCACGCCCATGCGGTGGCCGGCCGCGTCCCAGTGCAGCAGGGCCCAGCCGTTGCCCCGGCGGTTCTCGTGCCAGCCGACCAGCGGCCAGTACGCGAAGTCGGCGTCGCTGCGGATCAGGTGGTCGACGAAGTTCTCGAACCAGGCGCGGGGTGCGGCGGCGGTCTCCTCGCGGCCCCCGACGCCGAACTCGCTGATCCAGACGGGGGCGGTGAAGTGCCGGTCGGTCTCGGCGGCGACGAACAGGGCCTGCCGGTTCACGACGTCGACCAGTTCGGCCGGGGTCAGGTCCTGGTAGCGGGGGTCGCTGGTCTCGCCCAGGCCGGTGGCGCCGGTGTGGCGGGGGCCGGTGTAGCCGTAGAAGTGGGCCGAGTAGACCAGTTTCCCGGAGTCGACGAGGGTGTGGGAGAGGTGGCGGGCCGGTTCCAGGGTGGGCCGCCCGTGCGGGAGGCCGTCGACGGGGAGGCCGGTCCAGTTGATGCCCTCGACGACGATCAGCAGGTCGGGGTCGGCCTCGGTCAGGATGCGGTCGGCGACGCGCTGCGAGGCGGCGAACCAGTCGTGCCGGTCGCCGAGCCCCCAGTTCGGGTCGTCCCAGACGGAGCGGCGCACCTCGTTGTACAGGTCGGCGCCCACGACCCGGTCGTTGTCCCGGTACCGGCGGGTCATGAACAGCCAGTCGTCCTCCCACTGCCCGGTGGTGCGGCTCGCGTTCCAGCGTTCGTTGCCGTCGACGCCGCAGCACCAGCGCGTGGTGTTGGTGTGGTTGTTGAGGATCACCGCGAGCCCGGCGGCGGTCAGTTCGCGCACCACCGTGTCGTACACCTGGAGCGGGGTTCGGCCACGCAGGGAGGGGTTGGCGGCGACGGCGTCGTCGGTGACGGGGACGGTGTCGTGGACCATCTCGTTGGAGAAGGGCAGCCGGACGCTGTTGATCCCGATCTCCCGGAAGCCCGCGATGATCTCGGCGATCGGGGCGCGGTCCAGGCCGAGCGGGACACGGCCCGCGTTCTCGCCGGCGTGGTGGTTGGCGTCGTCGTCCCGGCTGCCGGAGCCGTTCCAGGTGCCGCTGGCGCCGTGCCAGTTCCCGGAGCGGAGCTTGAAGCGGTCGCCGTCGGCGTCCACGATCCAGCGGCCCCGCGTGCTGAGCGGCGGGGTCCAGCCGGCCTCGGCGTCGGTGACCGCGCGCGGTGCGCCGGACGACGGGCCGGTGACCGGGACGGGGGTCGGGGGCGGCTCGCCGGCGGTGGTGGTCACGTCCCGGTGGTCCGGCGCCGCCGCCGCGGTGACCGGGGACAGGGGCGCCAAGAGGAGGGCCGCGGCGAGTGTGGCCCTGACGAGAAGTCCGCGCACGGTGACCGCCCTCGCTGCCGGATGCGACGGCACCGGACGCCCGATGCCATCGTTGTCATGGATCCGTCATAATGACGGACGGGCCGACAGAGGTCCAGACATCCGCACGGCGAACCGGCCCCGTCAGCCCCGGTCGTCCGGTTCCCACCCCTGACGCCGCAGCACCGCCGCCACGTCCGGCGCCCGGTAGTGCTCGCCCTTCAGCACCTTCCCGTCGGAGCGGCGCTCGACCTGGCCGTCGGGGCCCAGCTTCGTCATGTTGGAGCGGTGCACCTCGGCGATCACCGCGTCCAGGTCGATGCCGTGGACGAGGGCCGTGCCGTAGGCGACGTACACCACGTCGGCCAGCTCGTGCGCCAGCCGGTCCAGGGGGCCGGACACCGACACCTCGGCGACCTCCGCCGCCTCCTCCGCCAGCAACTCGCCCCGGCGGGCGGCGAGTTCGGGCGGGACCCGGGACGGCACCTCGCACGTCTCCAGGCCGAAGGCCTGGTGGAAGGCGCGGACCAGGTCGGCGGGCGATGCACTCATGCCGCGACTCTAGCGGCCCTCCCGGCCCCCGCCGGTCCCGCGCATCCGGAACCCGCGCACACCACAGGCCGCGCGACGGGACCCCGCCCGCACCACCGAGCACCCCGCCCGTCCCGTACGTCCCACCCCCGTCAGCGAGGCCGGCCGCCCGGCACTGCCCTGGTCAGCGGGGCCGGTCGGCTGGCAGGATCGCCGCATGCTCCACGCGCTGTCCCGGACCGGCAGGCGCCGGGCCCTGCGGGGCGCGGTCGCCGCCCTCCTCGTGCTCGGACTGCTGCTGTGGTGGCAGAAACCCTGGGCCGAGGAGCCGCCCGGCGGCACGGTGACCATGAGCACGGGCACCCGCGCCGGCGTCTACCAGAAGTACGGAGAGCTGCTGCGTACCGCACTCGGCAGGCACCTTCCGGACCTGGACATAAGCCTGCAGACCAGTGACGGCTCGCAGGAGAACCTCCGGCGGGTCGCGACCGGCCGTGCCGACTACGCGATCGCCGCCGCCGACGCGGTGGAGACCTACCGGCTGCGCGGCGGACCGGGCGCGGACCGGCTGCGCGGGGTGGCCCGCCTCTACGACGACTACGTGCAGCTGGTGGTCTCCCCCGACTCGGACATCCGCACCGTCTCCGACCTGCGCGGCAAGCGGGTCGCCATAGGGCCGCCCAAGTCCGGTGTCCGGCTCATCGCCAACCGCGTCCTGGAGGCGGCCGGCATCGACCCGGAGTCCGGCATCCGGCCGTCGTCCGAGGGCATCGACATCGGGCCGGAACGCCTCGGGCGCGACCTGGACGCCTTCTTCTGGTCGGGCGGGCTGCCCACCGACGGCCTGAAGGACCTGGCCGAGGACTCGGCGCTGCGCTTCGTGCCGATCGAGGCGAGCCTGGTCGCCGAACTGCACCGCAAGGGCGGGGCCACCCGCCACTACCGGGCCACCAACATGCCCGAGTCCGCCTATCCCGGCAGCCAGTACGGCGCCGCGGTCCCGACCATGGCCGTCTCCAACCTGCTGATCACCCGCACCGACGTGGATCCGCGGATCACCGAGTGGCTGACCCGCGTCGTCCTGCAGAGCCGGGACAACATCGGCGCGGACGTGCACTCCGCCCAGCTGGTCGACGTGCGCACCGCCATCTACACCGACCCGCTCCGGCTGCACGAGGGCGCCCGCCGCTACTACCGGTCCGTCAAGCCCTGAGGCCGGTCCTGCCCGGCGTCGAACCCGTTCCGCGGCACGGTGACCGTGACGCGCAGCCCGTGCGGGGCGTGGTGGTCGTACGCGATGGAGCCGCCGGACGCCGTGAGCAGGGCCCGCGAGATGGACAGACCGAGGCCGGAGCCGTTGACGTTCTGGTGCCGGCCGCTGCGCCAGAACCGGTCGCCCACCCGGGTCAGCTCCTCGTCGGTCAGCCCGGGTCCGGAGTCGGTGACGACGACGGAGGAGGTGTCCCGGCCGGAGGTGACGGACACCTCGACGGTCCCGTCCTCCGGCGTGAACTTCACCGCGTTGTCGATCACCGCGTCCAGGGCGCTGGACAGCGCGACCGGGTCCGCCCAGGCGGTGGCCGGCGGGCAGGTGCCGACCAGGCGGACCCCCTTCGCCTCGGCGGTCGGCGCCCAGGCGGCCACCCGTTCGGCAGCCAGCGCGCCGATGTCGGTGACCTGCAGCTGGGGCTCGCTGTGCTCGGCCAGGGCCAGCCCGAGCAGGTCGTCCAGGACCCGGGCCAGCCGCTTGCCCTCGGCCTGCACCGAGGCGATCTCCTCGTTGCCCTCCGGCAGCTCCAGGGCCAGCAGTTCGATGCGCAGCAGCAGGGCGGAGAGGGGGTTGCGCAGCTGGTGGGAGGCGTCCGCGACGAAGGCGCGCTGCTGCTCCAGCACGCTCTCCACGTGGTCCGCCATCTCGTTGAACGACCCAGCCAGCCGCCGCAGCTCCGGCGGCCCGCCGGCCACCGCCACGCGGGACTTCAGCCGCCCGGTGGCGATGTCGTGCGTGGTGGCGTCCAGGATCCGGACCGGCCGCAGCACCCAGCCGGTCAGCCGCAGGGCGGCACCGACGGCCAGCAGCATCGCCGCCGCCTCGCCCGCCGCGATCAGCAGCCAGCCCCGCAGGATGCGGGAGCGCATCTGCCCGGTGGGCGAGTCGGTGACCACCACCGCGACCACGTCACCGTCCCGGATCACCGGCGAGGCCACCACCAGGTTGCGCCGCTGCCAGGGCCACACCTGCTCGGGGTCGTGGCTGCGGCGGCTCAGCAGCGCCTCCTGGAAGGCGTCGCGGACCTCGCCCGTGCGGGGCAGGAACCAGTCGGCCGGCGCGTGCGCCATGGGTGAGTCGTTGAGGTAGAAGACCCCGGCTTTGATGCCGTAGACCTCGTGGTAGCTGCGCAGCTCCCGGCCGAGGGTCTCCTGGCGCTCGTTGATGTCCCCCGCGACCGGGTCGGTGGGCTCGGTGACGAACTGGGCCAGCGCCGCGAACCGCGCCGTGTCGTCGATCCGGTCCACGATGACCTTCTGCTGCTGCGCGCCGGCCAGGCTCACGGCGAGCGGCACGCCCAGGGCCAGCAGCACCGCCGCCATCAGGACGATGAGCAGCGGGAGCAGACGCGTGTGCACCCGGCCCCGCTACGGCGCGGGCGCGACGAGCCGGTACCCGACGCCGCGCACGGTCTCGATGAGGGCGGGCATCCGCAGCTTCGAACGCAGCGAGGCCACGTGCACCTCCAGGGTGCGTCCGGTGCCCTCCCAGGAGGTGCGCCACACCTCGCTGATGATCTGCTCCCGGCGGAAGACGACCCCGGGACGCTGGGCGAGCAGGGCCAGCAGGTCGAACTCCTTGCGGGTCAGCGGGACCACCGCGCCGTTCACGGTGACCTGGCGGGTGGGCAGCTCGATACGGACCGGCCCCAGGCGCAGCTCGCTCCCGCTCCCGCCGGGGACCTCCTCCTGGACGGAACGGCGACTGACGGCGTGGATGCGCGCCAGCAGCTCGCCCGTGTCGTACGGCTTGACCACGTAGTCGTCGGCGCCGAGGTTCAGGCCGTGGATGCGGGAGCGCACGTCGGAGCGGGCGGTCACCATGATCACCGGCGTGCTCGTGCGCTTGCGGATCCGGCCGCAGACCTCGTAACCGTCCTGGTCCGGCAGTCCGAGGTCGAGCAGCACGACGCCGAAGCCCTCGGCCTCGGGGACCAGCGCCTGGAGGGCCTCCTCGCCGCTGCGCGCGTGAGTGACATCGAAACCGTGCCGCGCCAGCACCGCGGACAGGGCGGCGGCGACGTGGTTGTCGTCCTCGACGAGCAGCAGTCTCATCCGGTCCCCTCTCGGTTCATCCGCCGTACGATCGATGCGTGTAGAAGTACGGGTGCACGCGCGCGTGCACCTTGCAGTCACGCCGATGCAGGAGGACGGCGTCAAGAGCGTTCCGGTTGCGCTTGGGTACCGTTACACGCACGAAATCACCCCTGCTCACAAGTGCTACGACAGGTGTCCGATTGCTATCGGATCGTGATGCTCAGATTCCCCTCAGATGTAATGACGCAGGTCTGAACGGTTACTACTGTCCTCCGAAACCGAGGAGGACGGAGCCTGAGAGCGATGACCGAAGTATCGGTGGCCAAGGAAGATGTGGCCGCGACCGGCGACCTGGTCGTCCTGAAGAGCGTCAACAAGCACTTCGGCGCGTTGCACGTACTCCAGGACATCGACCTGACGATCGCCCGAGGTGAAGTCGTCGTGGTCATCGGGCCCTCCGGGTCCGGGAAGTCCACCCTGTGCCGCACCATCAACCGTCTTGAGACGATCGACTCCGGGTCGATCACCATCGACGGCAAGCCCGTGCCGGCCGAGGGCAAGGAGCTCGCCAAGCTGCGCGCCGACGTGGGCATGGTCTTCCAGTCCTTCAACCTCTTCGCGCACAAGACCGTGCTCGAGAACGTGACGCTGGGCCAGGTCAAGGTCCGCAAGGCGGACAAGAAGAAGGCCGAGGAGCGGGCGCGCGCCCTGCTCGACCGGGTGGGCGTCGGCGCCCAGGCGGACAAGTACCCCGCGCAGCTCTCCGGCGGCCAGCAGCAGCGCGTCGCCATCGCGCGCGCCCTGGCGATGGAACCCAAGGTGATGCTCTTCGACGAGCCGACCTCGGCGCTCGACCCGGAGATGATCAACGAGGTGCTGGAGGTCATGCAGCAGCTCGCCCGGGACGGCATGACCATGATCGTCGTGACCCACGAGATGGGCTTCGCCCGTTCGGCCGCCAACCGCGTCGTCTTCATGGCCGACGGTCGCATCGTCGAGCAGGCTACGCCGGACCAGTTCTTCAGCAATCCGCGCAGCGACCGCGCCAAGGACTTCCTGTCGAAGATCCTGCACCACTGACGGCGCGCATCGCGCCCCGACGACTCGCGTCACCGGCCACACCGACCGGACCGCGTCACTTCACCAGTCAAAGGATGTGCACCATGAAGCTCCGCAAGGTCACCGCCGCCTCGGCCGTCGTCTTCGCCCTCGCCCTGACCGCCACCGCGTGCGGCGGCGACGACGGCGGCGACAGCGGTTCGTCGTCCTCCGGGGGTGGCGGCGAGAAGATCAAGATCGGCATCAAGTACGACCAGCCCGGTCTGGGCCTGAAGGAGCCGGACGGTTCCTTCTCCGGCTTCGACGTGGACGTCGCCACCTACGTCGCCAAGGAGCTCGGCTACGAGCCCGACCAGATCGAGTGGATCGAGACCAAGAGCGCCGACCGTGAGAACGCCCTCTCTCGCGGGGACGTGAAGCTGATCGCGGCGACGTACTCGATCACCGACGAGCGCAAGGAGAAGGTCGACTTCGCGGGTCCGTACCTGCTGGCCCACCAGGACCTGCTGATCAAGTCCGACTCGGACATCTCCGAGGCCACGGACCTGAACGACAAGAAGCTGTGCTCGGTCACCGGCTCGACCTCGGCGCAGAACGTCAAGAAGGACTTCGCCCCGAAGGCCCAGCTGAGCAACCGCGGTGGTTACTCCGAGTGCCTGTCCGCCCTGCAGAACGGGCAGGTGGACGCGCTGACCACCGACGACTCGATCCTCGCCGGCTACGCCGCGCAGGAGCAGTACAAGGGCAAGTTCAAGCTGGCCGGCCTGAAGCTCAGCAACGAGAACTACGGCGTCGGTGTCAAGAAGGGCGACACCGAGACCGTGGACAAGGTCAACAAGGCGCTGGAGAAGATGGTCTCCGACGGTTCGTGGCAGGAGGCCGTCGAGAAGAACTTCGGCCCCGCGAACTACAAGAACGAGGACGCGCCGAAGATCGGCGAGATCGTCCAGTAACGCGGGACTCCGCCGACGCAGGCTCCCCGCGCCCTCCGCGGGGAGCCGCGAACGTGCCGCCGCCTCCCATCTGGCCGGCGGCGGCACGTCACGTCCGCCACGTACGTCACACACCCGGAAGCGCGGGAGATCGTGTTCGACTTTCTTTCAAACTATGACGACCCGTCCCTACTGGGCGCCTTCTGGGTCACGGTGCAGCTCACCGTCTTCTCGGCCATCGGATCGCTGGTCTGGGGCACCCTGCTCGCAGCCATGCGGGTCAGCCCGGTCCCCCTCATGCGCGGCTTCGCCACCGTGTACGTGAACGTCGTCCGTAACATCCCGCTGACGGTCATCATCGTCTTCACCTCGCTCGGCCTCGCCGACATCTTCGGCCTGGCGATGGGCGCACCGGACAACTTCGAACTCAAGTACTTCCGGCTGGCCGTCCTCGGACTCGTCGCCTACACGGCGGCGTTCGTGTGCGAGGCGATCCGCTCGGGCATCAACACCGTGCCCGTGGGCCAGGCGGAGGCCGCCCGCGCGCTCGGGCTGAACTTCAGCCAGGTGCTGCGGCTCGTCGTGCTGCCGCAGGCCTTCCGCTCGGTCATCGGCCCGCTGGCCAACGTGCTGATCGCCCTGACCAAGAACACGACCGTCGCGGCCACGATCGGTGTGGCGGAAGCCGCGCTCCTGATGAAGGAGATGATCGAGAACGAGGCTCAGACGCTCCTCATCGGCGCGGTGTTCGCCTTCGGCTTCGTGGTGTTGACCCTGCCCACCGGCCTGTTCCTCAACTGGCTCAGCAAGCGCCTGGCGGTGAAGCGATGACCTCCGTCCTCTACGACGCCCCCGGCCCGCGGGCCAAGCGGCGCAACGTGATCCTCTCCGTGGTCTTCTTCGTCCTCCTGGCACTGCTGCTGTGGTGGGTGTGGCAGGTCATGGACGACAAGGGACAGCTGGAGTGGTCCCTGTGGAAGCCGTTCACGGAGGCCAACGCGTGGACGACCTACCTGCTGCCCGGCCTGGCCGACACCCTGAAGGCCGCGGCCCTGTCCATGATCATCGCCCTCCCCCTGGGCGCCGTCCTCGGCATCGCCCGGCTGTCGGACCACCGGTGGGTCCGCGGGCCGGCCGCCGTGGTGGTGGAGTTCTTCCGGGCCATCCCGGTGCTGCTCCTGATGCTGTTCGCGAACGAGTTCTTCGCGCGGTCCACGGACGTCAGCAGCGCCGACCGCCCGCTGTACGCGGTCGTCACGGGTCTGGTGCTCTACAACGCCTCGGTCCTCGCCGAGATCGTCCGCGCGGGCATCCTCTCCCTGCCCAAGGGCCAGGCGGAGGCCGGCTACGCGATCGGTCTGCGCAAGAGCCAGACCATGAAGAGCATCCTGCTGCCGCAGGCCGTCACCGCGATGCTGCCGGCCATCGTCAGCCAGCTCGTCGTGATCGTGAAGGACACCGCGCTCGGTGGTGTGATGCTCGGCTTCACCGAGCTGCTGAACTCGCGCGGCACGCTGGCGGCGAACTACGCCAACGTCGTCCCCAGCTTCATCGTCGTGGCGATCATCTTCATCGTGCTCAACTTCATCCTCACCTCCTTCGCCTCCTGGCTGGAGAACAAGCTCCGCAGCAGCAAGCGCGGCACGGGCGCCGTGCTGGGGGCCGAGGACGTCGCCGACCTCAACGCGGGAGAGGTCGGGGCGAACCCCGACGGCGGCGCGGGAGGCAAGACTCTCTGACGCCGTCCGGACACGGAAGTCGACTGTGGCCCACCGGTGACCGGTGGGCCACGGTCGTGTCCGGGGACACGCCCGTGCGCGCAGGCCATGGGGGTGACGCACTCCGGCGACCTTCATGATCGCCACTCGCTGCGGTCACTTGACGCAAGCACCGGCAATGGGTTGCATACGTTGTGTGATCGTGCACCCTGCTCCATTCTTCTGTTCACCCCCGTCCCCCGGGACGTCACTTCGAGCAGGGGACGCGGCGCCGTGGACCCGGTGATCATCGTCGGGGCGGGGCCCGTCGGGCTCACGCTCGCCCTGGCGCTGGCGCGTCAGGAAGTGCCCTGCGTGGTCCTCGACGAGGGGCCGGGCAAGGAGGAACCACGCGCCGCGCGCACCGTCGTGCTGCGCGAGGACACCGCGGCGCTCCTGGAGAGACTGACCGGCGTCGCCCTCGACGAGTACGGCACGCGTTGGGCCGGATGGCGGTCGATGCGGCGCAAGCAGGTGATGCGCGAGATCCTCTTCGACGACACCGGTGAGCCCGCCCCCCTGCACATCGCCCAGCACGAACTCACGCATGCCCTGCGCGCGGCCCTGGCCGGCGAACCGCTCGCCGAGATCGCGGTGGGCAGCCGCCTGGACTCGCTGGAGCAGGAACCTTCAGGCATCACCGCCCACACCCGCGGACCGGCGGGCACCTGGTGGCGCGGCAGCTATCTCGTCGGCTGCGACGGCCCCCGCTCGACCGTGCGCAAACTGCAGGACATCCGCTTCCCGGGCCGTACGGCGGTGGAGCGGCACGCCGTGGCGGCCCTGCGCGCCGACCTGCCCTGGGACGACGTGGCCCTGCTGCACCGCCTCCCCCCGTGGCGCACCAGCGGGCCCTCGGCCGGGGAGATCACCGCGCGACCGCTGCCCGACGGGGCCTGGCGGCTGGACTGGCTGCTGCCCCCCGGGAAGGACCTGGTCACACCGGAAGTGCTCCTGGCGCTCGTCCGGGAGACCCTGGCGGGCTGGACCGGCGGCCCGACCCCGCCGTACGACCTGCTGGACACCGGGGTCCACACCGTCCACCACCGGCTCGCCCGGCGCTGGCGCGCGGACCGCGTGTTCCTGGCCGGGGACGCCGCCCACCTCCTCGGCGCGCTGGGCACGCACGGCCTGGACGAGGGGCTGCGCGACGCCGACAACCTCGCCTGGAAGCTGGCACTGGCCTGGCACCACGGTCCGCACGAGGCACTGCTGAACAGCTACCAGACCGAGCGGCGGGCCCTCGTCGCCGCCCGGTTGCGGGCGGCCGACCAGACGCTGCCGTTGCTGCGCGGCGGCGGCGGGCTGCGTTCCCGACTGCCCGTGCCCGGCCGCGGGCACGACGCGCTGCTGATGGACGGTCACCTGGGGCAGGGCCCGGTCGGCGCCCCGGGGACGTACGACGCCTCGCCGCTGACGCCCCACGGCCTGGAAGGCTCCGTGCCGGTCGGCACGGAACCCGGTGCGCCGGTCACGGACGTCGTCGTGACGGCGGAGGACGGCACCTTCGTCCCCCTGCGGAACCGGCTCGGACGGGGCGCCCTGCTCGTGGTGCTGATCGCCCCCGGTACGGGTGTCTGGGCGCGGCGACACTGGGTCTCCGCCGGCATCATGCCCCGGCTCGCGGCGGCCGTGGCCGCGTTGCCGCATCCGGCGGAACTGCTGGTCGCCGAGGAGTACCCGGGGGCGGCGGCACACACGGTGCTGCTGGTCCGTCCGGACGGGCACCTGGTCACGGCGTTGAACGGAGTCCGGCCGACGGATCTCCACGCGGCGGCCGAGACGGTGCTCGGCGGTCCGTCGAGCGCGGACACGGGCTCCGGCCCGGAAGCCGGCACGGAGAGCGAGGCGGAAGCGAGGGCGGAGACCGTCTCGCCCTGACGGCTGGGCGCTTGACGCGGCGCGCCCACCCCACGGCAGCGCACTCGCTGCGACGCGCGCCCCGGACGGCGGCGCAGTCGGGGCGGCGCGCGCTCCTCCCGGCTCTCCCCGCCTCGGTGACCTGCCGTCACGGGTAGACTCGGGACAGGGACTTCCGTGCGCGCTCTGCGGCGGGCCACCAGGCCCCGGCCTCCCGGCGCCCCGAAGCCCCGGCGCCCGTGACAGGGCGCGCCGGGCGGGGCACGACCACCACACGCATGGTGCCGACATGCCGTCACCGCTCCTGCCCCTGCCTCTACCCCTCCCCCTGCCCGGATGTCACCTGGTGGTCGTGAGTTGAAGGCGTGGTCCGCCGCGTGGTGTACTCCCGCCGTGACCGACACCTGCGTGCACCTCTGGCGGAGGGTCCACATGGACCTCGTCCGCTACGCGGGCTGCGTGTGTCGCACGTCCTGTTGATTCGCGTTCTCTTCCTTCCTTCCGCGCGCCGACCGCCGCCCCCGTGCGTCGACGTCCCGCGCGCTCCGCGAACCTCCCTCAGGACGGTGCACATGTCCTCCTCCTCAGCCGCCTCTTCATCCCCGGCCCTGTCCCCGACCCCGGCCGGGCCCTCGTCCTTCGCCGGTCCTTCACCCTCCGGCAGTCCTTCTTCCTCCGCCGCCCCCTCCTCCCTCGGCGCGTCCCCCGCCCCGTCGGCACGACCCGCTCCCTCGGCGCCCTCGGAGCGCCTGACGCCCGCGGCGCCCTCGCAGGCGGACCTCCTGGCCTACGTACGACGCGTCGCCGCCGACCGTGAGCTGATCGCCGCCCTCCCCCTCGACCCCCACGACCGCACCTGGGTGCGGCTCGACGGCCCCCAGGGCAGCGAGGCGTGGCTGATCGGCTGGCCACCGGGCAGCGGCACCGGGTGGCACGACCACGCCGACTCGAACGGTGCCTTCGTGACCGCCTCGGGCGAACTGAGGGAGGACTCGCTCGCCGTCCGCCTGCCCACCGACGGCTGGCGGACGCTCGAACTGACCGACGGGGTGGACCGGAAGCGCCTGCTGCCGACCGGGCGAGGCCGTGCCTTCGGGCAGCACCACGTGCACGAGGTGCTCAACGCGTCCCCGGACCGGCACGCGGTGTCCGTGCACGCCTACTACCCGCCGCTCCCCCGCATCCGGCGCTACAGTCGCAGCGGCCCGGTGCTGCGCCTGGAGCAGGTCGAGCGCCCGGAGGACTGGCAGTGAGCCACAACGACGCCGGCGCCGGCGAGCCTCCGGCCGGGTCTCCCGAAGGCCGGGGCACGCCCGCCGGAATCGATGACCTGCTGGAGCGGGTGCGGGCGGGTTACGTCCGCGTCGGGCCGCACGCGGCCGCCGAGTCCGTCCGCACCGGCGAGGCCCTGGTGGTGGACATCCGGTACGCCGCCCTGCGGGAGCACGACGGGCTGATTCCCGGCGCCGTGGTCGTGGAGCGCAACGAGCTGGAGTGGCGGCTGGACCCTTGGGGCAGTCATCGCCTGCCCGAGGCGACGGGGCACGACCTGCACGTGATCGTGGTCTGCAACGAGGGCTACGCCTCCAGCCTCGCGGCGGAGTCACTGCACCGGCTGGGACTGCACCGGGCCACCGATCTGATCGGCGGTTTCCAGGCATGGCGGGCGGCGGGCCTGCCGGTGGTGCCTCCGGAGGGTTAGCGCGCCCAGCAGCACGGGCGTCGGCGGGGAACGCGCCCCTGGCGTCCCGGGCGCTGCCCCACCGTCGGCTGCGGCGGCCCGGTCGCCCGCTCTCTCCGCCCCGCTCCATGCTTCCACCGGGCCCGCCCGGGACCGGGCACTTCGCAGCGGCAGGTGGACGGGAGCCCTGTCGGGCCGGTCGTCACCCCGGATCTGGACCCGGCCGGGTCGTCACCCCGGAGCTGGGCCGGGCCAGGCGTCGCCAGTCATCGCAAGTCGTCGCCCCGGACCGGCGTGAGTGCGACACCGCCGCGCCCCGGACCGGCGTGCGGCACCGTCCGCAGCGGTTTCAGTCGGTGGCGTCCCCGAGGAAGTCCGTGTCCTCGCCCTCCTCCTCCAGCGCCTGCCGGACCACCCGCAGGGCGAGGCCCTCGGAGTAGCCCTTGCGGGCGAGCATGCCGGCGAGGCGGCGTATCCGCTTGTCGCGGTCCAGCCCACGGGTGGCGCGCAGCTTGCGGGCGACCAGCTCGCGGGCGGTGGTCTCCTCCTGCTCGGAGTCGAGCTGGGAGACGGCGGCGTCGATCAGCGTCGGATCGACGCCCTTGGTGCGCAGTTCCCGGGCCAGTGCGCGGCGGGCCAGGCCGCGTCCGTGGTGCCGGGACTCCACCCAGGCGTCGGCGAAGGCACTGTCGTTGATCAGTCCGACCTCCTCGAACCGGGACAGCACCTCCTCGGCGGCCTCGTCCGGGATCTCCCGCTTGCGCAGGGCGTCGGCGAGCTGCTTGCGGGTACGCGGGGTCCCGGTGAGCAGGCGCAGGCAGATGGCCCTGGCCCGCTCGACCGGGTCCCCCGGGGGCTCCTCCCGCTCGGCCCTCGACGAGGAGGAGAAGCCCCCGTCCTCCGCGGCCGCGTCACCGAAGGTCCGGCGTCTGCGACCGCGACCGCCGCCCGGCCCGCCGTCACGCGGGCCGTCCCCCCGTCGGCCGCGCGCTCGGCGCCGCCCGCCCCCTTCGGCGTCGCCGTGCGCGGACGGCCCGTCCGGCCGGTCCCCGTCGGCCTGCTCCGCCTCCGGCCCGGTTCCCCGCGCAGGGGCACCGAAGGACCGGCCGTGCGGCAGTCCCTCGTCCGGGACCGGGCCGTCGCCGCCTCGTCCTCCCCCCGCAGGGGTGTCGGAGGCGGCGATGTCGTACTCGGCCCAGTCGGTCCGCCGGGTCACGGGTCAGCTCTTGGCCGCGGCGGCCTTGGACTTGGCCGCCTTGGCCGTGGGAGCGGGCACGGCGGCGGGTGCGGCCGGAGCCGCGGCGTCGGCGGTGTCCGGGCCGGCCTCGGCGGCAGGCTCCTCGGGCCGCACGCCGACGCCCAGCTTCTCCTTGATCTTCCGCTCGATCTCGTTGGCGAGGTCGGGGTTGTCCTTGAGGAAGTTACGGGCGTTCTCCTTGCCCTGGCCCAGCTGGTCGCCCTCGTAGGTGTACCAGGCACCGGCCTTGCGGACGAAGCCGTGCTCCACGCCCATGTCGATCAGACCGCCCTCGCGGCTGATGCCCTGCCCGTAGAGGATGTCGAACTCGGCCTGCTTGAAGGGCGGCGCCACCTTGTTCTTGACGACCTTGCAGCGGGTCCGGTTGCCGACCGCCTCGGTGCCGTCCTTGAGCGTCTCGATCCGGCGGATGTCGATCCGCACGGAGGCGTAGAACTTCAGGGCGCGGCCACCGGTCGTGGTCTCGGGGGACCCGAACATCACGCCGATCTTCTCGCGGAGCTGGTTGATGAAGATCGCGGTGGTCTTGGACTGGTTGAGCGCGCTGGTGATCTTGCGCAGCGCCTGGCTCATCAGGCGGGCCTGGAGACCCACGTGGCTGTCGCCCATCTCGCCCTCGATCTCCGCCCGCGGGACGAGCGCGGCGACGGAGTCGATGACGATGAGGTCGAGGGCGCCCGAGCGGACCAGCATGTCCACGATCTCCAGCGCCTGCTCGCCGTTGTCCGGCTGGGACAGGATCAGGTTGTCGATGTCGACGCCGAGCTTCTTGGCGTACTCGGGGTCGAGGGCGTGCTCGGCGTCCACGAAGGCGACCTGGCCGCCGGCCTTCTGTGCGTTGGCCACCGCGTGCAGGGTCAGGGTCGTCTTGCCGGAGGACTCCGGGCCGTAGATCTCCACCACGCGGCCGCGCGGCAGGCCACCGACGCCGAGGGCGACGTCGAGCGCGGTCGACCCGGTCGGGATGACCTCGATGGGCTCCTTCGTCCGGTCGCCCATGCGCATGACCGCGCCCTTGCCGAATTGCCGTTCGATCTGTGCGAGAGCGGCGTCCAGCGCCTTCTCGCGGTCGGTTCCTGCCATGGGTTCCACCCGATTTGCTTGAGTCGATCGCTTCACGTCAAAGACGCTAGCGCCTGCCACTGACAATGCGCCCCGACGCACGTCCCGCCTGTGGACAACCGGGGTGCATATCCCTATGAACCGGAACAGAACACCCACCGTCGAGCCTCACCGGCACCCCCATGAGAATAGATGTTCGATTTCAGTGTCAAGCTCACCCGGAGCGTGTCGCGGGATCGCGATCGCGGGTCCGCGGGTGGGTACAGGGTGCGCCTGAGGTCCGAAGCAGGGAGAGGACGGCGAGGTCGCGGGTGAGGTCCGGGGCACCGCCGCCGCTCGACGGAGGAGCCGTGGACCGACCGCGCCGCTCGGCACCGGACACCGCGCGGTCCCCCGGCCTCCCGCCGGCACGGGCTGCCCCGGCCGGAAACCCAAACGCCCCGGCTCCCCGGCGCTCCCGGCCCCGCGGCCCAGCGTTCAGGCGTCCGGCGACGACCCGTCGCGGTCGTCGCCGGGGAGTGCGGCCCCCGGGCGGCGTCTCCACAGCCGTCCGACACCCTGCACGACCCCGCGCCCGGCGCCCGTCCCCCGGTGGCCGTGCACGCGCGGGTCGTCGGTGACGTCGTACCGCTTCACGTACGCGCCCAGGAACGCCTGGAGCGTGGCGATGGCGGGGATGGCGATCAGGGCCCCGACGGCGCCCAGCAGGGAGGTCCCGACGATGACGGAGCCGAAGGCGACCGCCGGGTGGATGTCGACGGTCTTCGAGGTCAGCTTGGGCTGCAGCACGTAGTTCTCGAACTGCTGGTAGATCACCACGAAGATCAGCACCCAGAGCGCGTACCAGGGGTTGACCGTGAAGGCGATCAGCATGGGCAGGGCGCCCGCGAGGTAGGTGCCGATGGTCGGGATGAACTGTGACACCAGGCCCACCCACACCGCCAGCACCGGCGCGTAGGGCACCTCGAGGAACTCCAGCAGTATGTAGTGCGCGCCCCCCGAGATCAGGGCCATGAGACCGCGCGAGTACAGGTACCCGCCGGTCTTGTTGACGGCGATCTCCCAGGCGCGCAGCACCTCGGCCTGCCGGGCGGGCGGCAGGACGGAGCAGATGGTGCGGCGCAGGCGGGGCCCGTCGGCGGCGAAGTAGAACGAGAACAGGGCGATGGTCAGCAGCTGGAACAGTCCGCCGAGCACCTGCGCGGAGACGTCGAGGACACCCGTGGCGCTGTTCTGCACGTAGTTGCGCAGCCAGTCGGACCGCAGCAGCCCCTCCTGGATGTCCACGCGCCGCAACTCGGTGTGGAAGTGGCCGTTGATCCAGTTGATCACGGAGTCGAGATACTCCGGGAAGTCCTCGACGATCTTGATGATCTGTCCGGCGAGCATCGACCCGAGCAGGGTGACGAATCCGGCCGCCGCGACCAGCACGCCGAGGAACACCAGGAAGGTCCCCAGGCCCCGGCGCACCCCGCGCGCCGCCATCCAGCTCACCGCCGGTTCGACGGCGAGCGCCAGGAAGAACGCGATGAGGATGTTGATCAGCAGGCCGGTCAGCTCGTGGAACGCCCAGCTGCCCAGCTGGAACACAGCGATCAGGGCGAGCGCGAGCACCATGGCGCGCGGCAGCCAGCGCGGCATGCCCGAACCCGGCCGCCCGGCCACGGGGTCGGCCGGAGGGGGCCCGCCCGGAGGGTCGGCAGGGGTGGGTGCGCCGAGCGTCGGCGGGTGCGGGGCTGCCTGCCCGGCCTCGTCAGTGGGTGCCACGGATCAAGTTTCGCCCACCGCACCGACAGCCGTCTGCCGTCCTGCGGTCACTGTGACGATCAGCGCTTTTCCCGGGGGACGTCCATCACGGAGCAGACGACGTGCCAGACGTCCTTGGCGTCCCAGCCGGCCGCCAGTGCCTCGTGCACCGTGCGCCCGCCCAGCTCGGCCATGACGTGGTCGCGCGCGAAGGTGTCGGCGTAGCCCGCACCGAAGTGCTCCGCCATCCGCTGCCAGAAGACCGTCAACCGCATGCCTCCAGTATCCCGCCTGCGGGGTGCCCCACGGCCGGGGCCACCGTCCGGAGCCGCTCCGCGCTCTACGGTCGGACCCATGGCCGACACGAGAGCTTCCGCAGCCCCACCGTCCCCGGCACCCCCCACGTCCCGGACACGCACCCCGCTCGCGCGGGCCGAGCGGTTCGTCTGGCTGACCGCCCGCGTGCTCGAACAGCGCCTGTTCGCCCACGACTTCCGGGGCGGCGACGCCGAGCCGGTGGAGACCGCCCTGGACGCCTACCGCAATCCCGACGGCGGTTACGGGCACGCCCTGGAGCCCGATCTGCGCGGTCCGGTCAGCCAGCCGCTGCACACCGCCCACGCCCTGCGCGTGCTGGACGCCGTGGACCGCTGCGGCGGCCGGCGCGCGGAGCAGGTGTGCCGCTACCTGACGTCGGTCTCCACCGCGGACGGCGCCCTCCCGGCCGTCCACCCCGTCCAGCGCGGCTACCCGGCGGCGCCCTTCGTGCCGGTGGTGGACGACCCGCCCAGCGAGCTGCTCGCCACCGGGCCGGTGGTGGGCCTGCTGCACCGCAACGAGGTGTGGCACGCCTGGCTGTTCCGCGCCACCGACTTCTGCTGGCACGCCGTCGAGAACCTGACGGAGTCCCACCCCTACGAGGTGCGGGCCGCCGTGTCCTTCCTGGACTCCGTCCCGGACCGCCCCCGCGCGCGGGCCGCAGCCGACCGGCTCGGCCGGCTGGTGCGCGGGCAGCGGCTCGTGGTGCTCGACCCGGACGACCGCGACAGCCACCCGGTCGCTCCCGGCTACGCCCCCGGGGAGCACCACTTCCCGCACGACTACGCGCCGACCCCGCGCTCGCTCGCCCGGGCATGGTTCACGGACGCGGAGATGGAGCGGTCGCTCGACTTCCTGGCGGCCGAGCAGCAGGAGGACGGCGGCTGGCCGGTCCGGTGGCGCCCCTGGGCGCCGGCGCCGGCCCTGGAGTCCGGTCCCCTGGTGACGATCGACGCGTTGCGCACCCTGCGGGCGTACGGGCGTTCCGTCGGCTGACGGGACCCGGGCGGGTTCCGTCAGTGCGCCCGGGAGTGCGCTCCGGGGCGTGCCGGGGGGGCGCGCGCTCCGGGCCCGACCGCAACGGCCCCACCGGCCGTCCCGGCCGCCCCACCGCCCCTCCTCCTCGGCGGCTCGACCGATCCGGCCGACCGGTTCACAGCCCCGTTCCACGGCCCCGTTTCACGCCTCCCGGCGACTCAGCGGCTCGGCGGCTCGACGACTCGACGACTGGACGGACTCGACGGCCCGGCGCCCCGGCGGCTCAGCCGCCCGCCACCGCCCGCACGCCCGCCGTCACCACGACGGCCGCCGCCACCACGACCAGGAAGGGCGCCCGCAGGACCAGGGCCACGGCGGCAGCGCCGAGCCCCGCCGCCCGCGCGTCCAGGACCAGGGCCTGCCCGTCGCCGAACGTCTGCTGGGCGGTGAGGGCGGCGAGCAGGGCGACCGGAACCAGTGCCGCGAGACGCCGCACGAGGGGCCGTTCGAGGACGCCGGCCGGGACCATGAGACCGGCCAGCTTGACGGCGTAGCAGCCGAGGACGGTCACGCCGATGGCGATCCAGATGTTCAACGGTCCTCCTCGGACACCTCGTCCGGCGCACCGACGCGCGGTGCGTCCTGGACCCGGTCCCGGGCGCCCAGGGCCCGGCCCCGCGCCCACAGCACGGCCGGCGCGGCGAGGGCGGCCACCAGGACCGGCACCCCGGCCGGCAGGACGGGCAGCAGACCGAGCCCCAGCAGGACGGCGAGCCCGGCCACCAGGCGCTCGGTGGTGGTGCGCAGCATCGGTGCGAGCAGCGCCAGGAACACGGCGGGGCCGGCCGCGTCCAGGCCCCAGGCGGCGGTGTCGCCGATGGCCTCGGCGCCGAGGGCGCCGAGCAGCGTGGTGAGGTTCCACAGCACGTACAGGCTCAGGCCGGTCACCACGAAGCCGAGCCGGGCGCTGCGCCGGGTGGGCTGGGCGAGGGACACCGCGGTCGTCTCGTCGATGACCCACTGGGCGGCGAAGGGCCGTACCGCGCGCGGAAGGGCCAGCAGCTGGGACAGGCGCAGCCCGTAGAAGGCGTTGCGCACGCCCAGGAAGAACGCCCCGGCGGCGGCCGTGAACGGGCTGCCGCCCGCCGCGATGGCCCCCACCAGCGCGAACTGCGAGGCCCCGGTGAACACCAGCAGGCTCAGTACGCAGGTCTGGAGCAGGGTGAGCCCGCTGCCCGCCGAGGTCACGCCGAAGGCGAAGCCGGAGAGTCCGACCGCGACGCCGACACCGAGGGCGTCCCGGACGACGGCACTGTCGGGTTTCTCCTCCCCGGTGTCCGGAGGGTTCACTGCCACTGCCTGTTCTGCTGCCACGCGCCGGACCGTAGGACGGGGCCGGGCGGTGCGTCTTGTACGTTCTTGCGCCCGCTTCGCATCCCGGGGCGCCCGGTCCGCCCGATCAGCCGCTCCGCTTGTCCGGCCTGCCCGGTTCGCTCGATCCGTCCGGCTTCCGGAGCCTGCCCGGTCTGCCCGGCCTGCCCGGCCTGCCCGGCCCGTCCAGCCTGCCCGGCTTGCAGGGCCTGCGAGGCTGCTCGTCCGGCCTGCGGGGCCTGGCGGGCCTGCCCGGTCAGCCGCGCGGCCCGGCGGGCCTGCCCGGGGCCCAGGCGCTCCCGCTGGTACGCGCCCGGCGGGACGCCGATCATGCGGCTGAAGTGCCGGTTCAGGTGCGGCTGGTCGGTGAAGCCGACCTCCAGGGCGGCCAGGGAGGGTGCCGTCCCCGCGTCCAGCAGCCGCCGGGCGCGCCGCACCCGGGCGTCGGTGAGCCAGGTGTGCGGCGGCATGCCGTAGGCGTCCCGGAACGCCCGCAGCAGGGCGAACGGGCTGGTTCCCAGTTCGGCGGCCAGCTGCTCCAGCGTCGGGGGCGCGGCCATCCGCTCCTCCAGCAGGGCCCGCGCGCGGGCCGCGGTCCGGGTGCCCGCGGTCCGCACCTCCCGGCGGGGCAGGGCGCCGCCGTTGCGCCGCAGCAGGCGGGTCACGACGACCTTCAGGAGGGTGTCGGCGGCGAGCGCGTTTCCCTCGTCGGTGGCCCGCAGCACCTGGTGGACCAGGCGCACCGAGCCGGGGTCGTCCAGGACCGGATTCACGAAGCCGGGCGTGCCGCGCAGGGTGGTGGTCTCGGCGGCGATGGCGCCCACCACCTCGGGCGAGGGGTAGACGGCGCCGTACCGCCACCCCTCGGGGACGCCCGCACGGCCGGTGTGCGGGGTGTCCGGGTTGACGAGGGCGAGGGATCCGGCGCCGGCGTACTGGTCGCCGTTGCCGTGGTGGAAGACCTCCACGCCGTCGGCGATCGCGGCGATCACGAAGTGCTCGTGCGTGTGCCGGACGAACGTCTTGCGGATGTACCGGGCACGCAGCAGGTCGACACCGGGCAGTTCGTCGTACTGCCAGTGCCGTGCGCGCTCCCTGCCCGTTTCGGCCATACCGACATTGTCACGCCATCCCGGCCACGGCCGCGCGGGCCCCCCGTGCCGCGGTCACGACCCCGCAGGCGCTCCCTGCGGGGTCTGCGCCGCACCCGCGGCGCGGACGCGCAGCGTGCCGTCCGGGCAGCTCAGAGCCATTGTCGGTGCCCGGGTGCAGGATGGACGCATGGTCGGCTCTCCGCATCACGCCCTGGACGGCTTCTCCTCCGCGACCCGTGGCTGGTTCTCGGGGGCGTTCTCCGCGCCCACCGCGGCGCAGGCCGGGGCGTGGCGGGCCATCCACGAGGGGTCGGACGTCCTGGTCGTCGCCCCGACCGGCTCCGGCAAGACCCTGGCCGCGTTCCTCGCGGCCCTGGACCAGCTGGCGTCCACGCCGCCGCCCGCCGACCCGAAGAAGCGCTGCCGGGTGCTCTACGTCTCGCCGCTCAAGGCCCTGGCCGTCGACGTCGAGCGCAACCTGCGCAGTCCGCTGACCGGTATCCGGCAGGAGGCGGTGCGTCTGGGCATGCCCGAGCCCGAGGTGAAGGTCGGCATCCGCTCGGGTGACACCCCGCCCGCCGAGCGCCGCGCGCTGTCCACGCGCCCGCCGGACATCCTGATCACCACGCCGGAGTCCCTGTTCCTCATGCTGACGTCGGCCGCGCGCGACGCGCTGTCGGGAGTGGAGACGGTGATCCTGGACGAGGTCCACGCGGTCGCGGGCACCAAGCGCGGCGCGCACCTGACGCTGTCCCTGGAGCGGCTGGACGAGCTGCTGCCCGAGCCGGCCCGCCGCATCGGCCTGTCGGCGACGGTCCGCCCGGTCGACGAGGTGGCCCGGTTCCTCTCCCCGGGCCGCCGGGTGGAGATCGTCCAGCCGGAGTCGGGCAAGGAGTTCGACCTGTCCGTGGTGGTCCCGGTGGAGGACCTGGGCGAGCTGGGCGGCTCCCCCGTCGCCGACGGGGGGTCGGAGGGCGCCGAGCGGCCGTCGATCTGGCCGCACGTCGAGGAGCGCATCACCGATCTGGTCCAGTCCCACCGGTCGACGATCGTCTTCGCGAACTCCCGCCGCCTGGCCGAGCGCCTGTGCAACCGGCTCAACGAGATCGCCTACGAGCGGGCCACCGGGGAGCCGCTGGACGAGCAGCACTCCCCCGCGGAGCTGATGGGCGGCTCGGGGGCCGCCCAGGGCGCGCCGGCGGTCATCGCGCGGGCCCACCACGGCTCGGTGTCCAAGGAGCAGCGCGCCCAGGTCGAGGAGGATCTGAAGGCGGGCCGGCTGCCGGCCGTGGTCGCCACCTCCAGCCTCGAACTCGGCATCGACATGGGCGCCGTGGACCTCGTGGTGCAGGTGGAGTCGCCGCCGTCGGTGGCCTCCGGGCTCCAGCGGGTCGGGCGCGCGGGCCACCAGGTGGGCGCGGTGTCCACGGGCGTGGTGTTCCCGAAGTACCGGGGCGACCTGGTCCAGGCGGCCGTGGTCACCGAGCGGATGCGTTCGGGTTCCATCGAGTCGCTGCGGGTGCCGGCCAACCCGCTGGACGTCCTAGCCCAGCAGCTCGTCGCCATGACGGCCATGGACACCTGGCAGTTCGACGACCTGCTCGCCCTGGTCCGCAGGGCGGCGCCGTTCGCCTCCCTGCCGGAGTCGGCGTTCACGGGCGTCCTGGACATGCTGGCCGGCCGCTATCCGTCCGACGCGTTCGCCGAGCTGCGCCCGCGGGTGGTGTGGGACCGGGTGACGGGTGAGATCACCGGCCGGCCGGGCGCACAGCGCCTCGCCGTCACCTCCGGGGGCACCATCCCCGACCGGGGCCTGTTCGGGGTGTTCCTGGCGGGCGCCGACCCCAAGAAGGGCGGAGGCCGGGTCGGTGAGCTGGACGAGGAGATGGTCTACGAGTCCCGCGTGGGCGACGTGTTCACCCTGGGCACCAGCTCCTGGCGCATCGAGGACATCACCCGTGACCGCGTCCTGGTCTCCCCCGCCCCCGGGGTCCCCGGGCGGCTCCCCTTCTGGAAGGGCGACCAGCTGGGCCGCCCCCTGGAGCTGGGCCGCGCGGTGGGCGCGTTCCTGCGCGAGGTGGGGTCGCTGTCCGCGGAGGACGCCCGCCTCCGGCTGGTCGCGGCGGGGCTGGACGCCTGGGCCGCGGACAACGTCCTGGCGTACCTCGCCGAGCAGCGCGAGGCGTGCGGCCACGTCCCGGACGACCGCACCATCGTCGTGGAACGCTTCCGCGACGAACTGGGCGACTGGCGGGTCGTCGTGCACTCCCCGTTCGGCGCCCAGGTGCACGCCCCGTGGGCGCTCGCGCTGGCCGCGCGCCTGTCCGAGCGGTACGGCATGGACGCCCAGGTGATGCACGCCGACGACGGCATCGTGCTGCGGCTGCCGGACGCCGACCTGATGGGCCTGGACCTCCTCGACCAGGAACCGGCGCGGGCGGGCACCGCGTACGACGCGGACCAGGCGCCCGTCGGCGCCGCGGACGTCGTCTTCGACAAGGGCGAGGTCGACCAGGTCGTCACCGACCAGGTGGGCGGGTCGGCGCTGTTCGCGTCCCGGTTCCGGGAGTGCGCGGCCCGGGCGCTGCTGCTGCCGCGCCGCAACCCGGGCCGCCGCACGCCCCTGTGGCAGCAGCGGCAGCGCGCCTCCCAGCTGCTGCAGGTGGCCGGTGAGTTCGGCTCGTTCCCGATCGTCCTGGAAGCGGTCCGCGAGTGCCTCCAGGACGTCTTCGACGTGCCCGGGCTCGTGGAGCTGATGGGCGACCTGGAGGCCCGCCGGGTGCGGCTGGTGGAGGTGACCACGCCCGAGCCGTCCCCCTTCGCCCGCTCCCTGCTGTTCGGGTACGTGGCCCAGTTCCTCTACGAGGGCGACTCGCCGCTCGCCGAGCGCCGCGCCGCCGCCCTGTCACTGGACTCCCGGCTGCTGGCCGAGCTGCTCGGGCAGGCGGAGCTGCGCGAACTGCTCGACGCCGAGGTCCTCGCCGAGCTGGAGCGCGAGCTGCAGTGGCGCACCGAGGACCGGCGGGTGAAGGACGTCGAGGGCGTCGCCGACCTGCTGCGGATGCTCGGGCCGCTCAACGACGCCGAGCTCGCCGAACGGGGCGCCGAGCCGCGGTGGGCGCAGGACCTGGCGTCCGCGCGGCGCGCCATCCGGGTGCGCGTGGCCGGGGCGGACCACTGGGCGGCCATCGAGGACGCCGGGCGGCTGCGGGACGCCCTGGGCACGGCGCTGCCGGTCGGGGTGCCGGAGGCGTTCACCGAACCGGTGAAGGACCCCCTCGGCGACCTGCTCGCCCGGTACGCGCGCACCCACGGCCCGTTCACCTCGGCCACCGCGGCGGCCCGCTTCGGCCTGGGGGTGGCCGTCACCGAGGGGGCGCTCCAGCGGCTCTCGGCGGCGGGCAGGATCGTGCAGGGCGAGTTCCACCCCGCCGGCATCGGCCAGGAGTGGTGCGACGCGGCCGTGCTGCGCAGGCTCCGCCGCCGGTCCCTGGCCGCCCTGCGGCACGAACTGGAACCGGTCCCGCCGCAGGCGCTGGCCCAGTTCCTCCCCCAGTGGCAGCACATCGGCACGGGGCACGCCCTGCGCGGGGTCGACGGCCTGGTGCGCGCGGTGGAGCAGTTGCAGGGGGCGTCGGTGCCCGCGTCCGCGCTGGAGAAGCTGGTGCTGCCGTCCCGCGTGGCGGGATACACCCCGGCGATGCTGGACGAGCTGACCGCCGCGGGCGAAGTGGTGTGGGCCGGGGCCGGCTCACTGCCCGGGAAGGACGGCTGGGTCTCGCTCCTCCTGGCGGACGCGGCTCCCCTGCTGCTGCCGCCGCCGCACCCGCTGGAGCTCACCGCGCTCCACGAGTCGGTGCTGACCACCCTGGCGGGCGGCTACGGCCTGTTCTTCCGCCAGATCGCCGACCAGGTCCGCGCCACCACGCACCCCGAGGCCACCGATCCGCAACTGGCCGACGTCCTGTGGGACCTGGCCTGGTCGGGGCGGCTGACCAACGACACGCTCGGTCCCCTGCGCGCCCTGCTGAGCTCCGGCCGCACCGCCGGTTCCACGGCCCACCGCGCCAAGCGCCAGGTCCCGCGCGGGCGCTACGGCTCGCTCACCGCCGCCGCCCGCGGCAGCGCGCGCACCGGCCCGCCCACCGTGGGGGGCCGCTGGTCCCTGCTGCCGGACCGCGAACCGGACCCCACGGTGCGCGCCCACGCGCTGGCCCGCACCCTGCTGGACCGGCACGGCGTGGTGACCCGGGGCGTCGTCGGCGCGGAGGGCGTCGAGGGCGGCTTCTCGGCGGTGTACCGCATCCTGGCCGCCTTCGAGGAGACCGGGCAGGCGCGGCGCGGGTACGTGGTGGAGGGGCTCGGTGCCGCCCAGTTCGCGATGGACGGCGCGGTCGACCGCCTCCGCGCAGCGGCCAACGCCCGCGACCGGGGCGACTCCGTCCCCGCGGCTCCCGGCCCGGACCCGTTCGCCGCCCCGGGGACCGCCGACGTCCACGACGCGTTCCCGGGCCCCGGCGACCCGTCCGCGTTCCCGGCCGGTCCCGGCCCCTGGGAGCCCGACCCCGACGGGGCCCACCGCCCGGCTCCCGGCGACTACGTCTCCCCGCGCGACCGCCCCCGGGAGCCGGCCCCGCCGCCCTGGCAGAACGGCGGGCGCTCCTCCTACGACCCGTTCGCCGGCCGTCGCACCGGTCCGGACGCCGCGTCCCGGGCCGTGGTCCTCGCCGCCGCGGATCCGGCGAACGCGTACGGGGCGGCCCTGGGCTGGCCCGAGCCGCCGGACGGCGCCGGACACAAGCCGGGCCGCAAGGCCGGTTCGCTGGTGGTGCTGGTCGACGGGGAACTGACCCTCTACATGGAACGGGGCGGCAAGACCCTGCTGGCCTGGCCCGCCGACCCGGACGGCGAGCCCGCCGACGACCCCCGCCTGCCGGCCGCCGCGCGGGCCCTGGCGGAGGCCGCCCGGGCGGGCTCCCTCGGCACGGTCACGGTCGAGCGCGTCAACGGCACCCCGTCCCTGACCTCCCCGCTGGGCCCGCTGCTGGAGGGCGCCGGCTTCATCGCCACGCCCCGCGGGCTGCGGCTGCGCCCCTGAGCGACGGCAGGGGCGACGGCAGGGGTGGGGACCGGCGTGCCACTCTGGACGCATGCCCGAAGGAGACACGGTCTGGCAGGCCGCGAAACGACTGGACGACTCCCTGGCCGGCCGGGTGCTGGTCCGCAGCGACCTGCGCGTGCCCCGCTTCGCCACCGCCGACCTCACCGGCCGGACGGTCCTGGACGTCACCGCGCGCGGCAAGCACCTGCTGACCCGGATCGAGGGCGGTCTGACCCTGCACTCGCACCTGCGGATGGACGGCTCCTGGCGGGTGTTCGAGCCCGGTCAGCGCTGGAACGGGGGCCCGGCCCACCAGATCCGGGCGATCCTGGCCAACGCCGACCGCGCGGCCGTCGGCTACCGCCTGCCGGTGCTGGAGCTGCTGCGCACCGCCGAGGAGGAGCGGGCCGTGGGTCACCTCGGGCCGGACCTCCTCGGCCCCGACTGGGACCCGGACGCGGCGCTGGCCAATCTGCTCAAGGACCCGGACCGTGCGCTGGGCGAGGCCCTGCTGGACCAGCGCAACCTCGCCGGCGTCGGCAACGTGTACAAGAGCGAGCTGTGCTTCCTGCTCGGCGTCACCCCCTGGCTGCCCGTCGGGCGCCTCCCCGCCGACCGTGCCGCCCGGCTCGTCGGCCTGGCCCGTGAGCTGCTGGAGTACAACCGCGAGCGCCCGGTCCGCACCACCACGGGCCGACGGGGCGAGGAGCTGTACGTGTACGGCCGCCGGCGCCGTCCGTGCCGCCGCTGCCGCACACCGATCCGGGTCGCGGAGCAGGGCGACGGCTCCCGCGAGCGCCCCACCTACTGGTGTCCCGTCTGCCAACCCGGCCCGACCCCGAACAGCTGACGGAACCGAACCGCCGGGCGGGGCGCCGAAGGAGCCCGCACGCGGCTCAGCCAGGCGACGCGAGGCGCTGCGGCCCGGCGACACGGCGCACGACCCCACGGTGACCCCGCCTCGCGCACCCCGTCGACGGGCGAGCGCGGTCACCACCGCAGCTGCGGCCCGCCGCCCGGTACAAAGGCGTCGGGCCGGGGTGCGCGGACCGCCGCTCCGTACGATCTCCCGTCACCCGCCGCCCGCTCCCCCGGAGCAGATCCACCGAAGGTCAGCGCCCCACACCTCACCGCCCCGCCGCACGGCCCCCGCCCCTCCCGGTGTTCCAGGCCCGTCGCCACCGTCCGGCCGGCAGGGCACCCTCCGCGTCCCCCTTCGGCACGCAGTGCACCGGCAGCACGCTCAGCCCCCAGCCGCCGGCGGCGACGGCACCCTCCAGGACGCCCGCGTCGGGCGCGTACACCAGCCGGGCCACCGCCCAGCACCACAGGACGCCCAGCCCCGCGGCGGCCCCCCGGCGCACTATGTGCCCGGTCACGGCCGCCACCTCCCGCCCGGAGCACGGCGCCCGCCCTCGGGGCCGCCGGCGCGTCCGTGGCGCCGCCGCGGGTCCACGGCGGGGCCGGAGGGGATCCCGCTCAGCCGTTCCCGGCCTGGAACATCCAGCGCTGCTTCTCGAGGTCCGCGGTCACCGCGATGAGGATGTCCTGGCTCACCGGGTCCGCCTCCTCGGTCGACGTCACCCGTTCCCGCATCCGGGCGATCACCGCGCCCAGCGCGTCCACCAGCGCGCCCACCGCGGCCGAGTCGTCGACCCAGCCCTCCGGCGTCACTCCGATTCCGCTGCCGACGGCGACCGTCGCGGCCCGCCCGTCGGGCGAGACGCCGAGCGCCGCGGCGCGCTCCGCGACGGTGTCGGAATGGGTCCGGGCGACCGTGACCACCTCGTCGAGCTGGAGGTGCACCGAGCGGAACCGCGGCCCGACGACGTTCCAGTGGATCTGCTTGGCCACCAGCGAGAGGTCCACCAGGTCGACGAGCGCGCCCTGCAGCGCCTCGGACACGGTCTTCAGGTTCGCATCGGACAACGGGCTCTTCACGACGTACATCCGCACCTCCGGGGTCACCCCCACCGTCTTCTCCCTCAACGATGACCGCCACCCGGCGGACCGGCAAACGCACACCCGGTCCGCCGCGGGCGCCCCGAGGGGCGGGCCCGGACACGCGAAAACCCCGGCGGCACCTTCCCGGAAGTCCCGGAAAGGCCCCCACCGGGGCATCTCTCAGCGTCACGCCCCAGGGGCGTGCGCCACCGCGGTCAGGCGGCGACGACGTCCACCGCTTCGGCGGGCGCCTTGATGGTCACCCGTTCCGGCGGCACACCGGTCACCGATACGGAGCCGAGCATCGGACGCACCGGCGTGGTGACGGGCTCGCTGGGGGTCGCTGCAGCAGACTGGGCCAGCTCCGCGAGGGCGAGCTCGTCGCTCACTTCCCGCATGAGCTCGGACATCCGTACGTCCAGCGCGTCGCAGATGGCGGAGAGCAGCTCGGAGGAAGCCTCCTTCTGCCCCCGCTCCACCTCGGAGAGATAGCCGAGTGAGACTCGGGCGGACGAGGAGACTTCGCGCAGAGTACGGCCCTGGCGCTGGCGCTGCCGACGCAGCACGTCACCCAGCAGGCGACGGAGCAGAATCATCGGTGGCTCCCTCCTCGGACCGTGTAGCCGCATCCTTCTCGCCCCACCGTACCGCCTCGCGCCGCGGCCGTGCGGGGAGCGATGTCGTGTTCACTCTGGGCTGCAAACATCAAAACCCCCCGTTCCGTTCCGTATCCTGTGCCCGCTCGTTTCCGGTCTGTTCGTCCGCAAGCTCCCTCAGGAGCAGTGCGAGTACGCTGCGTACACTCTCCATACGAATTTCCGCGCGGCCGCCGTTCAACCGCAGTCGCTCCACTTTTCCGTCGGCGTGGGAATCAGGACCGGTCCCGGAGGGTCCGTGGACGGCCACGAACACCGTCCCGACCTCCTGCCCGTCCTGGGGATCGGGGCCCGCCACTCCGGTCGTGGCGATGCCCCAGTCGGCGCCCAGCGCCCTGCGCACCCCGGCCGCCATGTCCGCCGCGACCTGCGGGTCCACGGCTCCGCGCGCCGCCAGCAGGGCGTCGTCGACGCCGAGCAGTCGATGCTTCAGGTCGGTGGCGTAGGCGGTCACCGACCCCCGGAAGACCCGGGATGCCCCGGGGACGGCGGTGATCTCCGCCGCCACCAGGCCGCCCGTCAGCGACTCGGCCACGGCCAGCGTCCCGCCGCTCGCCGTGAGGAGTCGCACCACCTGGGCGGCCGTCGAACTCACGCTTCCTTCTCCTCCAACGACGCACGGCGCTCGCCCATTCCCCGCCTGCGCAGGACCACCGCCTGGCGCACGTAGTCCAGTCCGGTGGCGACGGTCAACACGACGGCGGCGGCCATCACCCAGAAGCGCAGCGTCGCCAGCGGCCCCGTCAGCGCCAGGACGTACATGCCGACGGCCACGCCCTGGGTGAGCGTCTTGAGCTTGCCGCCGCGGCTGGCCGGGATGACCCCGTAGCGGATGACCAGGAAACGCAGCAGCGTGATGCCGAGTTCCCGGCCGAGGATGACGCCGGTGACCCACCACGGCAGATCGCCCAGCGCCGACAGACAGATCAGCGCCGCCCCCATGATCGCCTTGTCGGCGATGGGGTCGGCGATCTTCCCGAAGTCGGTGACCAGGTTGTAGGTCCGGGCCAGGTGACCGTCGAACAGGTCGGTGATCATGGCGATCGCGAAGGCCGCCCAGGCGAGCGACCGCCAGGCCGGGTCGTAGCCGCCGTCGGCCAGCATCAGCATGACGAAGGCCGGGACGAGCAGCAGCCGCAGCATGGTCAGCAGGTTGGCGATGTTCCAGACACTGGCCTGGTTCACGGCCGCCGCGGTGATCTTCCCGCCGCGGGCACGCGTCCCGGCGTCGTCGGACGGGTGGTCGGCCGCGCCGGAGGCGCCGGCCCCGCCGGCGAGCACCCGGTCGGTCCCCGGTGCCGCGTCCCCGGCCCTGCGGGCCGCCGGACGTCCGGCCACCGGCCCCGGGACCGCTCCCGGGGCGGCATGCGCCGCCGCCGGCCTCCTCGCGCCGGAGGGGCCGCCTGCCGCGGATGCCGGGGCGCCCGTCATCTGCCCGCCTCCTCGATGTGTGCGAGCGAGCCCTGGAACAGCGGCTCGGCCACCAGGTCGACACCCTCGGTGCCCACCACCTTCGCCTCGACCATACGGCCGACCCGCACACCCTCGCCGCTCGTGAGCAGCACCTGGCCGTCCGTCTCCGGCGCCTGGTGGGCGGCACGGCCGTACACGCCCTCCTCCTCGTCGACGGACTCCACCAGCACGTGCACGGTCTCGCCGACGCGCTCCTCGGCGCGCTGCGAGACCAGTTCCTCGGCCAGCCGGGAGACCCGCGCGAGCCGCTCGGCGACGACGTCCTCGTCCAGCTTGCGGTCGTAGGTCGCCGCCTCGGTGCCCTCCTCGTCGGAGTAGCCGAAGACGCCGATGGCGTCCAGGCGCGCGTGGTTGAGGAAACGCTCCAGCTCGGCCAGGTCGTCCGCGGACTCGCCGGGGAAGCCGACGATGAAGTTGGAGCGCACGCCCGCCTGGGGCGCCTTGCTCCGGATGGTGTCGAGCAGCTCCAGGAAGCGGTCGGTGTCACCGAAGCGGCGCATGGCGCGCAGCACGCCGGGCGCGGAGTGCTGGAAGGACAGGTCGAAGTAGGGGGCGACCTTCGGGGTGGAGGTCAGCACGTCGATGAGTCCCGGGCGCATCTCGGCGGGCTGGAGGTAGCTGACCCGCACCCGCTCCAGGCCGTCGACCTCCGCCAGCTCGGGCAGCAGCGACTCCAGCAGGCGGATGTCGCCGAGGTCCTTGCCGTAGGAGGTGTTGTTCTCGGAGACCAGCATGATCTCCTTCACACCCTGTTCGGCCAGCCACCGGGTCTCGTTCAGCACGTCGCTGGGACGACGCGAGATGAAGGAGCCCCGGAAGGAGGGGATGGCGCAGAAGGAGCAGCGCCGGTCGCAGCCCGACGCCAACTTCACCGAGGCCACCGGCGCCCCGTCCAGCCGGCGGCGCAGCGGCGCCCGGGGGCCCGAGGCGGGCGCGAGACCGTCGGGGAGGTCGGCCGGCGCGTGGCCCGGGAGGGCGACTGCGGCGGCGGAGTCCTGCCGCTCGGCCGGGCTGATCGGCAGCAGCTTGCGCCGGTCGCGCGGGGTGTGGGAGGCGTGGATGCCGCCGTTCAGGATGGTCTGGAGGCGGTCGGAGATGTCGGCGTAGTCGTCGAAGCCGAGCACGCCGTCCGCCTCGGGGAGGGCGTCGGCGAGTTCCTTGCCGTACCGCTCGGCCATGCAGCCCACCGCGACGACGGCCTGCGTTCTCCCGTGTCCCTTGAGGTCGTTGGCCTCCAGGAGGGCGTCGACGGAGTCCTTCTTGGCCGCCTCGACGAAGCCACAGGTGTTCACGACCGCGACGTCGGCGGCCTCGGCGTTCTCCACGAGCTGCCAGCCGTCCGCCTCCAAACGGCCTGCGAGCTCCTCCGAGTCCACCTCGTTACGGGCGCAGCCAAGGGTGACGAGTGCGACGGTACGGCGTTCAGGCATGGGCTCAAGACTACTTCGTCCCGGCCTCGCCCCCCGCCGACGGGGTTGGCCGCTGCCGGCCGGGCCCGTCGGCGGGACGCTCCCCCGGGGCCGGCTATCCGGCCTGGGGGTCGCCCTTGGTGTAGGTCAGGCGCTCCACGGCGCCCGGCTGGAAGTCGTCCTCGATCTTCTTGCCGTTGACGAACAGGTCGATCGCACCGGCGTCGCCGAGCACCAGGTTGATCTTCGAGCTGTCCTGGAACGTCTTGGAATCGCCCTGTTTGAGCAGGCCGTCGAAGAGCAGCCGGCCGTTGTGGTCCTTGGCGGAGATCCAGCTGCGTCCGTCGGTGGCGCTGACCCGGACCGTCACCTTGTCCTGGGGTGCGGCGGCGATCGCGCTGTCGGAGGGGTCGGGCTCGGGGGCGGCGGGCTTCTTGGACTTGGGGGTGGGCGAGGGCGAGGTGCTGGGAGTGGTGTCGTCCGCCACGTCGACCTTGCCGCCGTCGTCGCCGTTGACCATGGTGAAGCCGACGAAGCCGATCACCGCGACGATCGCGGCGACCATGGCGGCGGTCCAGTTGGGTCCGCGGCGCTCGGGACGGATGCGTTCCGCCTCGAACAGCGGGGCCGCGGGGGTCGGTGCCGCGGGCGCGCCGTGCTCGCGCTCGAACTGTGCGATCAGCGGAGCCGGGTCGAGGCCGACGGCGCGGGCCAGGGTCCGGATGTGCCCGCGGGCGTAGACGTCGCCGCCGCAGGGCGCGAAGTCGTCCGCCTCGATGGCGCGCACGATGGCGATCCGGACGCGGGTGGCGGTACTGACGTCGTCGACGGTCAGCCCGGCGGCGATGCGGGCCTGCTGCAGGGCACGGCCGACGGAGGGGCGGGCTTCCTCGGATACGTCTTCGAACGGACGCTCGTCTTCAGGGGAGTTGCCGATGGACACGGGGGCGCCTTTCGAGCGTGTAGCCGCCTGTGCTGGAGGTTCAGTCTAGGAGGGGTACGAGAGGGTGGGGCAACCGGGCGGTCGGACTTTGTACGCCATCGGAATGGCCCGACATCCCGACGGCGCTCCTGCGGTGTGTTCTTCCCTCAACTTGACGTACGTCACAGGGAAACGGTTGCTCACGGATCCCTTACGGGTGAGTCACGATCCGCCACCCGGCCGCGCCGGGGTGACGACCGTGTCCCGCGTGCCTACCCTTCAGACTCCCCCCGGATCAGCGCGAGCACGCCATCCAGCTCGTCAGGCTTCACAAGAACGTCACGAGCCTTCGACCCCTCGCTCGGTCCGACGATGTTCCGGGACTCCATGAGGTCCATCAGCCGGCCCGCCTTGGCGAAGCCGACGCGCAGCTTGCGCTGGAGCATGGACGTCGACCCGAACTGGGTGGAGACCACCAGTTCCGCCGCCTGGCACAGCAGGTCGAGGTCGTCGCCGATGTCCTCGTCGATCTCCTTCTTCTGCTTGGTCCCGACGACGACGTCCTCCCGGAAGACGGGCGCCATCTGGTCCTTGCAGTGCTGGACGACGGCCGCGACCTCCTCCTCGGTGACGAAGGCGCCCTGCAGCCGGGTCGGCTTGTTGGCCCCCATCGGCAGGAACAGCCCGTCGCCCTTGCCGATCAGCTTCTCGGCGCCGGGCTGGTCGAGGATGACGCGCGAGTCGGCGAGGGAGGAGGTGGCGAACGCGAGCCGGGAGGGCACGTTCGCCTTGATCAGACCGGTGACCACGTCGACGGACGGCCGCTGGGTGGCGAGCACCAGGTGGATGCCGGCCGCCCGCGCGAGCTGCGTGATCCGCACGATGGCGTCCTCGACGTCCCGCGGCGCCACCATCATCAGGTCGGCCAGCTCGTCCACGATCACCAGCAGGTACGGGTAGGGCTGCAGTTCGCGCTCGCTGCCCTCGGGCGGCTTGACCTTGCCCTCGCGGACCGCGCGGTTGAAGTCGTCGATGTGCCGGTAGCCGTAGGCCGCGAGGTCGTCGTAGCGCAGGTCCATCTCGCGCACGACCCACTGCAGCGCCTCCGCGGCCCGCTTGGGGTTGGTGATGATCGGCGTGATCAGGTGCGGGATGCCCTCGTAGGCCGTCAGCTCGACGCGCTTGGGGTCGACGAGGATCATGCGGACGTCCTCCGGGGTCGCCCGCATCATGATCGAGGTGATCAGGCAGTTGATGCAGGACGACTTGCCGGAGCCGGTGGCGCCGGCCACCAGCATGTGCGGCATCTTCGCCAGCGAGTCCATCACGTAGCCGCCCTCGACGTCCTTGCCGAAGGCCACCAGCATCGGGTCGTCGTCCTCGGCGGACTCCGCGAGCCGCAGCACGTCGCCCAGGTTCACCATCTCGCGGTCGGTGTTGGGGATCTCGATGCCGACCGCGGACTTGCCGGGGATGGGGCTGATGATCCGCACGTCGGGGCTCGCCACGGCGTAGGCGATGTTCTTGGTGAGGGCGGTGACCCGCTCGACCTTGACGGCCGGGCCCAGTTCGACGACGTAGCGGGTGACCGTGGGGCCGCGGGTGAAGCCGGTGACGGCGGCGTCCACCTTGAACTCGGTGAACACCTTGCGCAGCGCGTCCACTATGGCGTCGTTGGCCGCGCTGCGCGCCTTGCCCGGGCCGCCGCGGGTCAGCAGGTCGAGGGAGGGCAGCGCGTAGGTGATGTCGCCGGAGAGCTGGAGCTGCTCGGCGCGGGCGGGCAGGTCCCGGGGCTCGGGAGGCGGCGCCTTGGTCATGTCCAGCACACCGGCCGGCGGGCGGTCGCCCCGCGGCTCCTGCTTCGCCTTCCCGGGACGGGAGGAGTCCTGCTGCGGCCGGGCGGCCGGGACGGGCGTGGGGGTGGTGGGCTCGGTGTCCCCGACGCGCACGCCCTGGGTGAGGTCGGCGACGACCGGCGAGGGCGGCATGCCGTGCAGCACGGCGCCGTCGAGGGCGGCTGCCGCCGCGGCGGCCACGTCGACGGCGTCCTGGGCACGGTCCAGGTCGGGCTGCGGCACCGCGGACCGGCGGGTGCGGCCCCGGCGCCGGGTCAGCGCCTGCTCCTCGGCCGCGTCGGGGTCGTACTCCTGGGGCGCGGGTCCCCGCCTGCGGCGGCTCGCGGGCAGCGCCTCGCGCCACTGCTCCTCGTAGCGCTGGTCGTCCTCGCCGAAGTCCTCCGGCTCGGGGTCGTGGACCAAGCCGAGCTTCACGCCGAGCAGCCGCAGCCGCTGCGGGATGGCGTTGACGGGGGTGGCGGTGACCACGAGCAGCCCGAACACCGTGAGCAGCACCAGCAGGGGCACGGCGAGGACATCGGTCATGGTGGACGACAGGGGCGTGGCCGCCGCCCAGCCGATGAGGCCGCCGGCGTCCCGTATGGCCTGCATGCCCTCGCTGCGGGCGGGCGAGCCGCACCCGATGTGGACCTGGCCGAGGACGCCGACGACGAGGGCCGACAGGCCGATCACGATCCGGCCGTTGGCCTCCGGCTTCTCCGGGTGCCGGATGAGGCGCACGGCGATGACCGTCACCAGGATCGGCACCAGCAGGTCGAGCCGGCCGAAGGCGCCGGTCACCAGGATCTCCAGCAGGTCGCCGACCGGGCCCTCCAGGTCGGCCCAGGTGCCGGCGGCGACGATGAGCGCGATGGCGAGCAGCAGCAGGGCCAGCCCGTCCTTGCGGTGGGCCGGGTCGAGGTTCCGGGCTCCCGTCCCTATGCCGCGGAACACCGCGCCGACGGCGTGCGCCAGGCCGAGCCAGATCGCGCGGACGAGGCGGTAGACACCGTTGGTCGGGTTCGGGGCGGGGCCGGGCTTCTTCGCCGGAGCCTTGCGCGCGGGCGCCTTCTTCGCGGGGGCCTTCTTGGCCGCGGCCTTCTTCGCCGGAGCCTTCGCGGAAGCGGCCGCCTTCTTCGCGGGCGGCTTCTTGGCTGCGGAGGGACGTGAGGCCATGGGTGTGAGGTTACCGCCGGAGACGCCCGGGGACACGTGTGCCCACTGCTTCACCCGTTCGTGTCGCGCCTGTTGAGGCGTGGAGGTGACGAGACGGTTGACGGCGCGTCAGGCCCACCCGTGTCCGCGGGACGCGCAACACCCGCGCGCACGGCGGTGGTTGTGCGGCGGTTGTGCGGCCCCGCGCCCCGGTTCAGTTCTGCGAGGAGACGGAGGAGGCGTTTCCGGCGCCCGGCTCCAGCGCGTCGAGGGCGCGCCGCAGCCCCGTGAGCTTCCGCTCCAGGTGCGCGGCCGTGGCCACCGCGGCGGCGTCCGTCGCCTCGTCGTTGAGCTGCTTGGTGAGCGCCTCGGCCTGCTCCTCGACGGCGGCGAGCCGCGCCGAGAGCTCGGCGAGCAGGCCCGCCGGCTCCTCCGGGCGGTCGGCGTTCTTCTCGTCGCCCTCCAACTGCAGCCGCAGCAGGGCCGCCTGCTCGCGCAGCTGGCAGTTCTTCATGTACAGCTCGACGAAGACCGACACCTTCGCCCGCAGCACCCACGGGTCGAACGGCTTGGAGATGTAGTCGACCGCTCCTGCCGCGTAGCCGCGGAAGGTGTGATGAGGGCCGTGGTTGATCGCCGTCAGGAAGATGATCGGGATGTCCCGGGTGCGCTCCCGCCGCTTGATGTGCGCCGCGGTCTCGAACCCGTCCATGCCCGGCATCTGGACGTCCAGCAGAATGACCGCGAAATCGTCCGTGAGCAGCGCCTTGAGCGCTTCCTCCCCGGACGATGCCCGCACCAGCGTCTGATCGAGCGCCGAGAGGATCGCCTCCAGCGCCAGCAGATTCTCCGGCCGGTCATCGACCAGGAGGATCTTGGCCTTCTGCACCATGGCCCGCCCTCCTCGCCCCGGCGTGGGGCCTCCCCTACTCGCAGGACCTGGAACGGCACCGGCAGGTGCCACCCCGAGGGACGGCTCCCTTGCGCCGCCCGTCCTTGTGCCGGTCATCGTAGCCGCACCCCGCCCGTCACCACACCCTGTCACCGTGATGTCACTGTGCACACACCGGAAACGCGGCGGGAGACCAGAAGGTTCCCCGGATCGGGCCCTTCTACACGGCTTCCCGCACACCGGGTGGGCGGCTGCGGAACGAACACCGGCGCCTCCCCCACGGTCGCACACCGCACGGCCGGCGGTCCCACCGCCCCGGCCCCGCCGGGCGGCCCTCGCTCAGCTGCCCATCCACTGCTCCATCACCGACAGCAGGTGGTCGGGGTCGACCGGCTTCGTCACGTAGTCCGAGGCACCCGACTCGATCGCCTTCTCCCGGTCGCCCTTCATCGCCTTCGCCGTCAGCGCGATGATCGGCAGCCCCGCGAACTGCGGCATCCGCCGGATCGCGGTGGTGGTCGCGTACCCGTCCATCTCCGGCATCATGATGTCCATCAGCACGACCGCCACGTCGTCGTGCTGCTCCAGCACCTCGATGCCCTCCCGGCCGTTCTCCGCGTACAGCACCGACAGGCCGTGCTGCTCCAGCACGCTGGTCAGCGCGAACACGTTGCGGATGTCGTCGTCGACGATCAGCACCTTCTGCCCGCCGAAGCGGATGCCCCGCGCCGACCGGGGCGCCGGCTCCTGCTCGACGCCCGCCCACTGCTCCGGCTGCGGCTCGGGAGCCGGCGACTCCAGCGCCGGCGTGCTGCGGCGGCGCCGCAGGAACAGCGCGGCCGGGGCCTCAGCCGGATCCGGGCGCACCGCGGCCCCGCCCGGCGCGTCGGCCGCCGCTTCCGGGCCCGGCGACGTCACCGGCTCACCGGCCTCCAGGGCGGGCAGCGCGTGCTGGTAGCCGTTGGGCGGCAGCTCACCGGGGTGCAGCGGCAGGTACAGCGTGAAGGTGGAGCCGCGGCCCGGCTCGCTCTGCGCGTGGATCTCACCGCCGAGCAGCTGCGCGATCTCCCGGGAGATCGACAGCCCGAGCCCCGTCCCGCCGTACTTCCGGCTGGTCGTGCCGTCCGCCTGCTTGAACGCCTCGAAGATGACCCGCATCTTGCTCGCCGCGATGCCGATGCCCGTGTCGGTCACCGAGAACGCGATCAGGTCGGCGTGCGGATCGGTCAGCGACCCGGCCTCCAGCAACTGCTCCCGGATCCGCTGCGGGACGTCGTCCCGCGCGGGCCGGATGACCAGCTCCACCGACCCGGAATCGGTGAACTTCACCGCGTTCGACAGCAGATTGCGCAGCACCTGCAGCAGCCGCTGCTCGTCGGTGTGCAGGGTGGCCGGCAGCTCCGGCGACACCCGCACGGACAGGTCCAGGCCCTTCTCCGCGGTCAGCGGCCGGAAGGTGGCCTCCACGTAGTCCACCAGCTGCACGAGCGCGATCCGGGTCGGCGAGACGTCCATCTTGCCCGCCTCGACCTTCGACAGGTCGAGGATGTCGTTGATGAGCTGCAGCAGGTCGGAACCGGCCCCGTGGATGGTCTCGGCGAACTCCACCTGCTTCGGCGAGAGGTTGCCCTCGGCGTTGTCGGCGAGCAGCTTGGCCAGGATCAGCAGCGAGTTGAGCGGGGTGCGCAGCTCGTGCGACATGTTGGCCAGGAACTCGCTCTTGTAGCGCATCGACACCGCGAGCTGTTCGGCACGCTCCTCCAGGACCTGGCGCGCCTCCTCGATCTCGGTGTTCTTCACCTCGATGTCGCGGTTCTGCCGGGCCAGCAGCTCGGCCTTCTCCTCCAGTTCGGCGTTGGACGCCTGCAGCGCCTTCTGCCGCTGCTCCAACTCCGCCGAACGCTCCCGCAGTTGCTCGGTCAGCTCCTGCGACTGACGCAGCAGCCGCTCCGTCTTGGTGTTGACCGAGATGGTGTTGACGCTGGTCGCGATCATCTCGGCGATCTGGTTGAGGAAGTCCTTCTGGATGTGCGTGAACGGCGTGAACGAGGCCAGCTCGATCACGCCGAGCACCTGGCCCTCGAACAGCACCGGCAGCACGATGACCTGTGCGGGCGGCGCCTCACCGAGCCCCGAGGAGATCTTCAGGTAGCCGCTGGGGGCGTTCTCCACGAGGATCGTGCGCTTCTCCATGGCGGCGGTGCCGATCAGCCCCTCGCCGGGGCGGAACGACGTCGGCATGGAGCCCATGGAGTAGCCGTACGAGCCGAGCATCCGCAGCTCGAACTGGTCGTCGTCGGCGGAGTGCAGGTCCTCGCCGTCCACCAGCGGCATCGCCAGGAAGAACGCGCCGTGCTGGGCGGAGACCACCGGCGTCAGCTCGCTCATGATCAGCGAGGCCACGTCCTCCAGGTCGCGGCGGCCCTGCATCAGCGCGGAGATCCGGGCGAGGTTGCCCTTGAGCCAGTCCTGCTCCTTGTTGGCGATCGTGGTGTCGCGCAGGTTGGCGATCATCTTGTTGATGTAGTCCTGCAGTTCCTGGATCTCCCCGGACGCGTCCACGTCGATCTTCAGGTTCAGGTCGCCCCGGGTCACCGCGGTCGCCACCCGCGCGATGGCCCGCACCTGCCGGGTCAGGTTCCCGGCCATCTCGTTCACCGACTCGGTCAGGTCCCGCCAGGTGCCGTCCACGTCCCGCACCCGCGCCTGACCGCCGAGCTGGCCCTCGGTGCCCACCTCGCGGGCCACCCGGGTGACCTCCTCGGCGAACGAGGACAGCTGGTCCACCATCGTGTTGATGGTGGTCTTCAGCTCCAGGATCTCCCCGCGCGCGTCGATGTCGATCTTCTTGGTCAGGTCGCCCTTGGCGATGGCGGTGGTCACCATCGCGATGTTGCGCACCTGGCCGGTCAGGTTGGACGCCATCTGGTTCACGGACTCGGTGAGGTCCTTCCAGGTGCCGGCCACCCCCGGGACGTGCGCCTGGCCGCCCAGGATGCCGTCCGTGCCCACCTCGCGCGCCACCTTGGTGACCTGCTCGGCGAACGCGCTGAGCGTCTTCACCATGATGTTGATGGTGTCGGCGAGCTGCGCCACCTCACCGCGCGCCTCGATGCTCACCTGCCGCGTCAGGTCGCCGTTGGCGACCGCGGCGGACACCTGGGAGATGTTCCGCACCTGGGTGGTGAGGTTCTTCGCCATCAGGTTGACGTTGTCGCTCAGGTCCTTCCAGATGCCCGTCACACCGGGCACGTGCGCCTGGCCGCCCAGGATGCCCTCGGTGCCCACCTCGCGCGCCACCCGGGTCACCTGCTCGGCGAACGACGACAGCTGGTCCACCATCGTGTTGACCGTGGTGACCAGTTCGAGGATCTCGCCCTTGGCGTCGACGGTGATCTTCTTCGACAGGTCGCCCTTGGCGACCGCGGTGGTGACCTCGGCGATGTTGCGCACCTGCAGGGTCAGGTTGTTCGCCATGCCGTTCACCGACTGCGTGAGGTCCTTCCACGTGCCGGACACGCCCTGCACCTCGGCCTGGCCGCCGAGGATGCCCTCGGTACCGACCTCACGGGCCACCCGGGTGACCTCCTCGGCGAACGACGACAGCTGGTCCACCATCGTGTTCAGCGTGTTCTTGAGCTCGAGGATCTCCCCGCGCGCGTCCACGGTGATCTTCTGCGACAGGTCACCGCGCGCCACCGCCGTCGCCACCTGCGCGATGTTGCGCACCTGGCCGGTCAGGTTCGACGCCATGCCGTTCACGGAGTCCGTCAGGTCCCGCCACACCCCGGCGACCCCGGGCACCTGCGCCTGACCGCCGAGGCGGCCCTCGGTGCCCACCTCGCGGGCCACCCTCGTGACCTGGTCGGCGAAGGAGGAGAGCTGGTCCACCATCGTGTTGATGGTGTTCTTCAGCTCCAGGATCTCCCCGCGCGCGTCCACGTCGATCTTCTGCGACAGGTCCCCGCGCGCCACGGCCGTCGTCACCTGCGCGATGTTGCGCACCTGGGAGGTCAGGTTGCCCGCCATCGAGTTGACGGAGTCGGTCAGCTCCTTCCAGGTGCCCGAGACACCGTCTACCCGGGCCTGACCGCCCAGCCGGCCCTCCGTGCCCACGTCCCGGGCCATCCTGGTGACCTGGTCCGCGAAGGACGACAGCTGGTCCACCATCGTGTTCACGGTGTTCTTCAGCTGGAGCATCTCGCCGGACACGTCGACCGTGACCTTCTGCGACAGGTCACCGTTGGCGACCGCCGTCGTCACCTGCGCGATGTTCCTCACCTGTCCGGTGAGGTTGCGGAACGCCGTGTTGACGGAGTCCGTCAGGTCCTTCCACGTCCCCGCCGCGCCCGGCACCTGGGCCTGCCCGCCCAGCTCGCCCTCCACACCGATCTCCCGCGCCACCCGCGTGACCTCGGCACCGAAGGAGGACAGCTGGTCCACCATCGTGTTGACGGTGTTCTTCAGCTCCAGCATCTCGCCGGCCACGTCCACCGTGACCTTCTGCGACAGGTCACCGTTGGCGACCGCCGTCGTCACCGCGGCGATGTCCCGCACCTGCGTGGTGAGGTTCCGGAACACCGTGTTGACGGAGTCCGTCAGGTCCTTCCACGTCCCCGCCGCGCCCGGCACGTTCGCCTGGCCGCCCAGCCGCCCCTCGGCCCCGACCTCGTTGGCGACCCGCGTGACCTCGTCCGCGAAGATCCGCAGCGTCTCGGTCATCTGGTTGATCGTCTCGGCGAGCTGGGCCACCTCGCCCCGGGCCGGAACCGTCACCTTCCGGGACAGGTCACCGTTGGCGACCGCCGTCGTCACCTCCGCGATCCCTCGCACCTGGGCCGTCAGGTTCCCGGCCATGGTGTTCACCGAATCGGTGAGTTCCTTCCACACCCCGGCCACCCCGGGCACCTGCGCCTGACCGCCCAGCGCGCCCTCGGTGCCCACCTCGCGCGCCACCCGGGTCACCTCGGAGGAGAACGCGGAGAGCTGGTCCACCATCGTGTTGACGGTGTTCTTCAGCTCCAGCATCTCGCCCTCGACGTGCACGGTCACCTTGCGCGACAGGTCACCGCGCGCGACCGCCGTCGTCACCAGGGCGATGTCCCGCACCTGCGCGGTCAACCGCTCCGCCATGGTGTTGACCGAGTCCGTCAGGTCCTTCCACGAGCCGGACATGCCGCGCACCCGCGCCTGACCGCCCAGCTTGCCCTCGGTGCCCACCTCGCTGGCCACCCGCGTGACCTCGTCGGTGAACGTCGACAGCTGGTCGACCAGGTTGTTGACGGTCCGGGCGACCTTCAGGAACTCCCCGCGCAGCGGATGACCGCTGCCGTCCTGCGCCTGCGTCCGCAGCTCCATGCGCGGCGACAGATCACCCTCGGCCACCGCCGACAGCACCCGGCTCACCTCGGACACCGGGCGCACCAGGTCGTCCACCAGCGCGTTCGAGTGGTCGATCGCCGTCGCCCAGGAGCCCTCGCAGGCCCCCGTCTCCAGCCGCTCCGTGAGCTTGCCCTCACGCCCGACCATCCGCCGCACCCGCGCCAGCTCGCCCGTCAGGTGCAGATTGCGGTCGGCCACCTCGTTGAAGACCGCCGCGATCTCCGACATCACGCCGTCGCCGGACACCGTGAGCCGCTTGCGGAAATTGCCGTCGCGCATCGCCACCAGAGCCACCAGGAGCCGGTTCAGGGCCGCGGTGTCCACCACGGTGGTCCCGGACCGCTTCTTGCCCGGTCCACTGGAGGACGGTCCGCCCTTCGCGCGCGCCTTCGTGCTCCGCGTCGCTGCGCCAGACTCCACTGTGTCCCTCCCGCAGGGCTAGACCGTTACCGCTGTGCCCCGGCATCACCGCACGGTGTACCGGTTACTACTGCGCATTTCTGTACTACTGCGATGTCCGCCCGGCACGGCAGGGCGCCCCCCGACGGGCTGCTGCCCATCCGGCGCGAAGCACACTCCGCCTGCCCGGACCTTCACGACTAGCCTGCCCAGTGTTTCACCCCCACCGAACCAGGCCATAACAGTTCGGCAGCTTCGCACACCGTCCGCACACGACCCCGGACGGCAGACGCCTCCGGACGACAACACAGCAGACCGGCATCCGCTTGACCCGCGAAGGTAAGTAACCTTGCATGCGGCTGTCCAGCCGCGCCGGTCCGTCCGGCCTGGGCGGTGGACGAAGACGAGCGGGCATCGGAGGGGCGGCCGCACCAATGACCACCGGACTGATCCCGGGGGAGCACCCCCCGGAGCCACGGCCGACGGGTGAGCTGCCGCAACAGCGGCAGGAGCCGGTCGGCCACGGAGTCATGCCCGTCGAGAACCGGTCGAGGAGTTCTGTGATCACCGCGCGCGCGGCCGCCACCTTCGAGCCCGTCGGGCGCTCGGTCGCGAGTGCCCGCGCCTTCGTCCGCGACACCCTGCAGGGCTGGGGCTTCGGTGACATCGTCGACGACGCCGTCGTTCTCACCAGCGAACTGGTGACCAACGCCGTGGTGCACGCCGGCACCTCCGCTGACCTGCTCTGCCTGCGCGGCGACGACGGCGTCCGCATCGAGGTGGCCGACCGGTATCCGGAACGCGAGGTCCCCGTCCAGGGCTCCCTCGCCACCATGGGCAGCCTCGACCGGGAGGGCGGGCGCGGCCTCCAGCTGTGCGCGGCCCTGGCATCCCGCTGGGGCGTGGAGTACACCCCCGCCCACAAGACCGTCTGGTTCCAGCTGGACCTCCCGGAACGCCCCGTGGGCACCCGCGCGGCCGGACCCGCCCTGCCGCCCAACCTGCTGCCCCTCGCCGACGGACGGGTCCGGGTCGCCGTGCTGCAGATCGACCGGGCCGGCACCATCACCTCCTGGAACGAGGACGCGGAGGAACTGTTCGGCTACCCGGCCGAGCAGGTCACCGGCAAGCCCCTCACCGACCTCGCGGCCTGGCCGCACACCCCCGGCACCGGCACCGGCATCGCCGAGGCCCTCCAGCTGTCCCGCTGGGAGGGCAGCTACGGCATCCGCGGCGCCCACGGCCGCGTCCTGCCCGTGTACGCCTCCCACCTGCGCGTCCGCGACACCGACGGCGAACCGTCCACCGTGTGCCTGCTGGTCCGGGACCACGAACGCGCGGTCCTCCAGACACCGCTGCGCTCACCGTCCTCCGACAGTGCCGGCTCCCTGGGCGAGGGCCAGAACACCGACCCCTTCGAGGTCTTCATCGGCTCCCCCGCCCCCGACGACCTCGACGGCCTCCTGCAGCGCACGGTCGAACGCGCCCGCGACATGCTCGACGGCGACTCCGCCTTCCTGCTCCTCGCCACCGACGACGAGACGGAACTGGAGGTCCGCGCCTCCACCGGCCTGCCCTCCGCCCGGCAGCGCTTCGCCCGCGTGCCCGTCGAAGCCGGCCCCGGCCGCTACGGCTCGGCCCGCATGCCCGCCGTCCACGACGACCTGACCGCCGTCCACGGCGCGGTCCCCCTCCTCAACGGCACCGGCATGCGGTCCGTCGTCACCGTCCCGCTCAAGGTCGAGGGCCGCCTCACCGGCTCCCTCGGCGTCGCCGCCGAGGCACCCGGCCGCTACTCCAACGAGGAGGCGCTGCGCCTGCAGTTCGCGGCCGACCGGATCGCCCTGGCCGTCGAGTCCGCCCGCCTCGGCGAGCTGGAACGGCTGCGCCGGGGCTCCCTGAGCTTCCTCGTCGAGGCGTCCGACCTGCTGGCCGGCACCCTCGACCGCGACCAGACCCTGGCCCTGATGGCCCAGATGACGGTGCCCACCCTCGCCACCTGGTGCGCCGTCTACACGATCGCCGACCAGTCCTCCGAGCCGTACCTGTCCTACGTCCTGCACGAGGACGAGGAGCAGATCGACGGCATCAAGTCGCTGCTGTCGAAGATCCCGCCGCCCGACCCGGTGCCCACGCCCGGCGCCCGCGTGTGGTCGGCCCCCGGCGAGGTGGCCCACCAGGCGGCCCTGCGCACCTCCATGCGCAGCCTCGGCCTGAGCGGTCCCGACCACCGCGTCACCCCGGGCATCGGCCCCACCCTCGCCACGGCCTCCGCGGTCGGCGGCGAGATCGTCGTGCTGCCGCTGGTCGCCCGCAACCGCGTCATCGGCATACTGACCCTCGGCAAGCCGACCGACGAACACTTCCGCCAGGAGATCCTGGAACTCGCCGAGGACCTCTCCCGCAGGGCCGCCCTGGCACTGGACAACGCCCGCCTCTACTCGGAGCGCACCGCGATCAGCCAGTCGCTCCAGCGCAGCCTGCTGCCGCCGGAACTCCCGCTGGTGGAGGGCGTCGAGGTCGAGGTCATCTACCGCGCGGCCGGCGAGGGCAACGAGGTCGGCGGCGACTTCTACGACCTGTTCCCGATCAGCGACGGCGCCTACGGGTTCGCCATCGGCGATGTCTGCGGCACGGGGCCCAACGCGGCGGCGGTCACCGGTCTCGCCCGGCACGCCCTGCGCCTGCTCGCCCGCGAGGGCCTCAGCGGCCCGGCCGTCCTGGAGCGGCTCAACTCCGCGATCCTCGACGAGGGCGCCCGCAGCCGCTTCCTCACGCTCCTCTACGGGGAGTTGCGCCCCCAGGAGGACGGCAGCGCCGAACTGAAGGTCGTCTGCGCCGGCCACCCGCTCCCGCTGCGCCTGCGGCAGGACGGCACCGTGGAACCGGCCGCCGAACCCCAGCCGCTCCTCGGCGTGCTGGAGGACCTGGAGCTCTACGAGCAGACGGTCGTCCTCGATCCGGGCGACGTCCTGCTCTGCGTCACGGACGGGGTCACCGAACGCCGGGAGGGCTCCCGGATGCTGGGCGACGACGGACTCGCCGACGTCCTGACGACGTGCACGGGCCTCACCGCCGGCGCCGTCGCGGCCCGCATCATGCGTGCCGTGGAGCGCTTCGCCTCGGACGCCCCGTCCGACGACATGGCGATCCTCGCGATGCGCGTTCCGGGGCTGCACACGGACTGAGGAACCGTGAGGCGCGGGGCAGCCGTGCGCATGTGGACTGCGACACGTGCGGTACGAGGACTGCGAGGTGCGCGGCCGGGATGCGGCGCTCGCCCGCGTCGACGTCCCGGTCCCGGTCCTGTTCCCTGCCGCGCACACGGTCGCGGCCACGAACATGAGAAAGGCCCCGCCCGAATCATGGGCGGAGCCTTTTCGTCACGGAGCCCCCAAACGGAATCGAACCGTTGACCTTCTCCTTACCATGGAGACGCTCTACCGACTGAGCTATAGGGGCCTGTTACCGGCCGGGTTTCCCCGCGGCAACGGAATAGATCATACCCCGAACAGGACCGTGCTCCCAACCACCCTTCCGGGGCTTCAGGAAGCGGGCTGGAGCAGTCCGCCGAGGGCATTGCACGCGGAGGCCATGCGTTGCATGTCCCGCTTGGTGAGTGCCGCGTGCACCGGAAGCGCCAGCGTCTCGTCGGCGGCCCGCTCGGTTTCGGGCAGGGACACGCACCGGCGGAACCCGGGCAGCCGGTGCACGGGGGTCTTGACGGGCACCGAACACTCGACGCCCCTGGCCCGTACGGCACGGGCGAAGGCGTCCCGGTCGGGCCGGCCGTTGCCGGGCACCCGGACGACGTACTGCTCGTAGGTGTGCCCGGCGGCTCCGTCCGGTGTCGCCACGCCTGTGAGCCTTGCGTCGAGAAAGGCGGCGCGTTCCCGGCGCCGGGCTATGTCGTCCCGCGGCGCGCTGCCCTCGTGGTGCTCGAGGACCAGCAGCCCGTGCCGCTGCCCGACGGACCTCAGTCGCGCCAGGTCGGCGGGCCTGCCGAAGCGGTGCACGGCGACCACGGCGGCGCTCCGGAGAGTCAGGGCGTCCGCCACGGCGGCCGGGGACAGTCCGTACGTCACCGGATCTATGTCGGCGAACACCGGCATCGCGCCGACCGTCGTGACGGCCTCGGCGATCTCCACGTTCCCGAAGGCCGGTACGACGACTTCGTCACCGATGCCGACGCCGGCGGCTCTGAGCAGTGCGGCAATACCCATGAGGCGGATGCTCGTCGGGCGACGTGAACTCCAAGTGACCGGCAACAAAAAAGGGTTGGACCCGAAACCGAAGTTCCGGGTCCAACCCTGTCACGTATTGTTCGGCGGCGTCCTACTCTCCCACAGGGTCCCCCCTGCAGTACCATCGGCGCTGTAAGGCTTAGCTTCCGGGTTCGGAATGTAACCGGGCGTTTCCCCTACGCTATG
>NZ_JBWHZP010000025.1:0-56011 GCF_056323165.1 Streptomyces sp. 3-6 | reverse complement strand
TGGTGACGCCCGGTGGGCCGACAAATCCCAAACAGGACAGTCGAGACGTCAGTCAGGCGAGGGGTCAGACCCACCAGCGGCGTCACCACGTCACATCCTCACTGTCAGGCGACGGCGTCGTGCAGCCGCGCCGCCTGCTTGTCCTTGAGCGGGCCGATGACCGACAGGGAGGGCCGGCGTCCCAGGATGTCGCGGGCGACGGCGCGGACGTCGTCCGGGGTGACCGAGGCTATCCGGGCGAGCATGTCGTCGACCGACATCTGATCGCCCCAGCACAGCTCGCTCTTGCCGATGCGGTTCATCAGCGCGCCGGTGTCCTCCAGTCCGAGGACGGTGGAGCCGCGGAGCTGGCCGACGGCGCGTTCGATCTCCTCGTCGGGCAGGCCGTGCGCGGCGACCTGGTCGAGTTCGTCGCGGCAGATCTTCAGTACGTCGTGCACCTGGGAGGGCCGGCAGCCCGCGTACACGCCGAACAGGCCGCAGTCGGCGAAGCCGGAGGTGTAGGAGTACACGCTGTAGGCCAGGCCGCGCTTCTCTCGGACCTCCTGGAACAGGCGGGAGGACATGCCGCCGCCGAGGGCGGTGTTGAGCACGCCGAGGGCCCAGCGGCGGTCGTCGGTGCGGGCCAGGCCGGGCATGCCGAGGACGATGTGCGCCTGCTCGGTCCTGCGGTCGAGGAGCTCGACCCGGCCGGCGGTGCGCAGGGCGCGGCGTCCGCCGCGCGGGGCGATCGGGACGGCGGCCGGGTCGCGGAACGCGCCGGCCTTCTCGAAGGCGGCCCGGACCTGGCGGACGACCGTGCCGTGGTCGATGTTCCCGGCGCAGGCGACGACCAGGTGGGTGGGGTCGTAGTGCTTGCGGTAGAAGCGCCGGATGCGGTCGGCGGTCAGGGCGTTGACGGTGTCGACCGTGCCGAGGACGGGGCGGCCGAGGGGGTTGTCGCCGAACATGGTGTGCGCGAAGAGGTCGTGCACGCAGTCGCCGGGGTCGTCCTCGGTCATGGCGATCTCTTCGAGGATGGCGCCGCGTTCGACGTCGACGTCCTCCTCGCGGATCAGGGAGCCGGTGAGCATGTCGCACACCACGTCGATGGCGAGCGGCAGGTCGGTGTCGAGCACGCGCGCGTAGTAGCACGTGTACTCCTTGGCCGTGAACGCGTTCATCTCGCCGCCGACCGCGTCGAGGGCGGCGGAGATGTCGAGCGCGGAGCGGCGGGCGGTGCCCTTGAAGAGCAGGTGTTCAAGGTAGTGCGTGGCGCCGTTGAGCGCCGGGGTCTCGTCGCGGGAGCCGACGTGTGCCCAGATGCCGAAGGTGGCGGAGCGGACCGAGGGCAGGGTCTCGGTGACGATGCGCAGGCCGCCCGGGAGGGTGGTCCTGCGGACGGTGCCGGTGCCGTTCTCGCCCTTGATCAGGGTTTGGGTACGGGCGACGGCCCGCGCCTCCGGGGAGGTGCGGGCCGTCGCCTGGAAGCCACGGGACGTCACTTGGCGGCGTCGTCCTTCGTCTCGTCGGAGCCGTTGCCGGACTCGTCCTCGCCCTCGATCACGGGGATCAGGGAGAGCTTGCCGCGGGAGTCGATCTCGGCGATCTCGACCTGGACCTTCTGGCCCACGCCGAGCACGTCCTCGACGTTCTCCACGCGCTTGCCGCCGGCCAGCTTGCGGATCTGCGAGATGTGCAGCAGGCCGTCCTTGCCGGGCAGCAGGGAGACGAACGCGCCGAAGGTGGTGGTCTTGACGACCGTGCCCAGGTAGCGCTCGCCGACCTCGGGCATCGTCGGGTTGGCGATGCCGTTGATCGTGGCGCGGGCGGCCTCGGCGGCCGGACCGTCGGCGGCACCGATGTAGATGGTGCCGTCGTCCTCGATGGTGATCTCGGCGCCGGTGTCCTCCTGGATCTGGTTGATCATCTTGCCCTTCGGGCCGATGACCTCGCCGATCTTGTCGACCGGGATCTTCACGGTGATGATCCGCGGCGCGTTCGGGGACATCTCGTCGGGCGTGTCGATCGCTTCCATCATCACGTCGAGGATGTGGAGGCGGGCGTCACGGGCCTGCTTGAGGGCGGCGGCCAGGACGGAGGCGGGGATGCCGTCCAGCTTGGTGTCGAGCTGGAGGGCGGTCACGAACTCCTTGGTGCCGGCGACCTTGAAGTCCATGTCGCCGAAGGCGTCCTCCGCACCGAGGATGTCGGTGAGGGCGACGTAGTGCGTCTCGCCGTTGATCTCCTGGGAGATCAGGCCCATGGCGATGCCGGCGACCGGGGCCTTGAGCGGCACACCGGCGTTCAGCAGCGACATGGTGGAGGCGCAGACGGAGCCCATGGACGTCGAGCCGTTGGAGCCGAGGGCCTCGGACACCTGGCGGATCGCGTAGGGGAACTCCTCGCGGGTCGGCAGCACCGGCACGATGGCGCGCTCGGCGAGAGCGCCGTGGCCGATCTCGCGGCGCTTGGGGGAGCCCACGCGGCCGGTCTCGCCGACGGAGTAGGGCGGGAAGTTGTAGTTGTGCATGTAGCGCTTGCGGGTCACCGGGGAGAGGGTGTCCAGCTGCTGCTCCATGCGGAGCATGTTGAGGGTGGTGACGCCCAGGATCTGGGTCTCGCCACGCTCGAACAGGGCCGAGCCGTGCACCCGCGGGATGGCCTCGACCTCGGCGGCCAGGGTGCGGATGTCGGTGAGTCCGCGGCCGTCGATGCGCTTCTTCTCCTTGATGACGCGCTCGCGCACCAGGGACTTGGTCAGCGCGCGGTAGGCGGCGGAGATCTCCTTCTCGCGGCCCTCGAACTCCGGCAGGAGCTTCTCGGCGGCGAGGGACTTCACGCGGTCGAGCTCGGCCTCGCGGTCCTGCTTGCCGGCGATGGTGAGCGCCTGGGCGAGCTCGGGCTTGACCGCGGCGGTCAACGCCTCGAGGACGTCGTCCTGGTAGTCCAGGAAGATCGGGAACTCGCCGGTGGGCTTGGCGGCCTTCGCGGCGAGGTCGGACTGCGCCTTGCAGAGCACCTTGATGAAGGGCTTCGCGGCCTCCAGACCGGCGGCCACGACCTCCTCGGTGGGGGCCTCGGCGCCGCCCTCGACCAGCTTGACGGTCTTCTCGGTGGCCTCGGCCTCGACCATCATGATCGCGACGTCGCCGTCCTCCAGGACGCGGCCCGCGACGACCATGTCGAAGACGGCGTCCTCGAGCTCGGTGTGCGTCGGGAAGGCCACCCACTGGCCGCGGATCAGCGCGACGCGGACGCCGCCGATCGGGCCGGAGAAGGGCAGTCCGGCCAGCTGCGTGGACGCGGAGGCGGCGTTGATGGCCACCACGTCGTACAGGTGGTCGGGGTTGAGCGCCATGATCGTGGCGACGACCTGGATCTCGTTGCGCAGGCCCTTCTTGAAGGACGGGCGCAGCGGGCGGTCGATGAGGCGGCAGGTGAGGATGGCGTCCTCGGAGGGGCGGCCCTCACGGCGGAAGAACGAGCCGGGGATGCGGCCCGCGGCGTACATCCGCTCCTCGACGTCCACCGTGAGCGGGAAGAAGTCGAGCTGGTCCTTGGGGTTCTTGGAAGCGGTGGTGGCCGACAGCACCATGGTGTCGTCGTCCAGGTAGGCCACGGCGGAACCGGCGGCCTGACGGGCCAGGCGGCCCGTCTCGAAGCGGATGGTGCGGGTGCCGAAGGATCCGTTGTCGATGACGGCTTCGGCGTAGTGGGTCTCGTTCTCCACCAGTGTCTTCTCCGTTACATGTCGTCTTTTCGTCCCTCGCGCCCGTGTGGCGTGGGGGACGTGGTGGAGAAGCGCTCCGTCTGGTGCGGGCCGGTCTTCGATCGAAGCTCCCGGGTTCGCATTGCCCGGGGGCCACTACCGAGGACCGGCGGCGGCGAGGTGCGCTTCTCCCCTTGCGTCGTGACGCCCCGAGGGGCGTCCGTGACGTCCGTGCCGCGGATTGCGGTGCGGGCGTCTGTGACGTCAGTGCCGCGGGTGCGGTGCGGACGTCTGTGGCGTCCGTCCCGCGGGTGCGGCCGAGCGTCACGGTGAGTTGTTCCCAAGGCGTGTGTTACCACACTACAAAGAGGCGGTGACACTCCGCACGTACAGCAAAGGGAGCGGTCCCCGATCCTTCAGGGAACCGCTCCCCTCACGCCGTCCTACTTGGCGCCCGCCGCACCGCGACGGATGCCGAGGCGGTCGACCAGCGCACGGAAGCGCGCGATGTCCTTCTTGGCCAGGTACTGCAGCAGCCGGCGGCGCTGACCGACCAGGATCAGCAGACCACGACGGGAGTGGTGGTCGTGCTTGTGGGTCTTGAGGTGCTCCGTCAGGTCCGAGATCCGGCGGGACAGCAGCGCGACCTGGACCTCGGGGGAGCCGGTGTCGCCCTCCTTGGTGCTGAACTCGGAGATGATCTGCTTCTTCGTAGCGGCGTCGAGCGACACGCGTACTCCTCAAAGGTGTGATGAGTGGCCACCGAGTGCCCCCGGTCTTCGTCTCGGGGGATCTTCCATGACTCGGAAGGCGCGGATCCGCTGGGCGCGGCCTCCAGAGCGGGCGCTCCGGGGGTGCGTACACAAACGGCCATCGGCCAGCCTATCAGGCGGTGACGGGGCTCCCGTCCACGGTCCGCGGAACCGCCCTGGTGGAGGGCTCGCGGCCACTAGGGTGAGCGCCGGACCGTGGACACGCCGGGCAGGTCCGGCTCGCGGCGCGGTCGCCGTCAGCGGTCGGGGCGCAGGGTTGTGGTGGCCGGGGTCCACGGTCTGCGCCGGGGTCGCCGGTCGGGTCGCGGTCACGGTCGCGGTCGCCGTCACCGGAGAGTACGGCACAGCAGGTGGACAGTCGGAACAGACGGAACAGGCGGAAAGGGGTCGCTGCGGCATGGCGGAGACGGCTGAGGAGATCAGGGCGCGCAAGGAGCGGGAGAAGGACGAGCTGTACGGGCTCGACATCTCCGGCGTCGAATGGCACAGCGCACCGGGCACCGAGGAGCACGAGGAGCGGGTCGAGATCGCCTACCTGCCCGGTGGTGCGGTGGCCATGCGGTCCTCCCTGGACCCGGACACCGTGCTCCGGTACACGGAGGCGGAGTGGCGGGCCTTCGTGCTGGGCGCCCGGGACGGGGAGTTCGACCTGGAGCCGGCGGGGCCCGAGGCGGGCTGATCCCACGCGCGCCGGAAGGTGCCGGAGCGGGCGGGACGTCCGTCCGCCCGGCGCCCGGATGCGCAGCATCGCAGCGCCGGGGTGGACGTGCCGGAGGGGCGCGTCACCGGAGCGCCCGCTGACGGGCGCGGGGCGCGCCCTGCCTCGCTGCTGCGCGCCGGCGGGTGGCGACGGGGTGCGGCGCACGCCCGCTTGTGGCTGTGCGGTGTGCACGCCCCGCGTGTGGTGGTGCGGCGCACGCCCGCGCGTAGTCGTGCGGTGCACGCCCGGCTGTGGGGCGCGTCGGCGTGCGTGGCAGCGCGTCGCACGGCGCGCGGCCCACGCACGTGCGCCGTGTGCCCCGACGCGGCGGGCCCGGTCGGCCGGCCGTCCGTCAGGCGTCGGTCGGCTGCCCGTAGGGCGTCCGCTCGTCGTCCGTCAGCCGGTCATCGACCGCACCGACTGGTAGACCTCGAAGACAGCCAGCGCGAGGGGGACCAGCGTCAGCAGGACGAAGCCCTCGGCGATCTCCAGGAAGCGGCCCCAGAAGGGCGTGAGTCCGGTGCGGGAGGCCATCAGTCCGATCGCGGTGATGATCGCGGCCGCCACGGCGATGGCCGCGACCAGCCAGACCGTACGGAGGTCCAGGTCGGCCCGGTCGCCGGTGAGCGCGTCGCGGACCAGGGCGTGCGGCGGGTTGAGCGCCAGCCCGAGGCCGAGTGCCACCAGTGACCCGAGGCCGGCGGCCAGCAGACCGGCGACCTGCGCGGTGTAGCGGAACAGCTGGGCGCGCATCAGCAGCGCGATGCCGGTGGCCAGCGCCAGCAGCTGGGCCCACACGTCGTCCGAGAAGCCGAGCACCAGCGCGGAGCCTGCGGCGAGCAGGGCGCAGCCGCCGACCAGGCCGACGAGCAGTTCGTGACCGCGCCGGGCCTGCGCGCCGATGCGTTCGGCGTCGACCGGTTCCTGGGGTTCGGGGTCGGCGCCGTACGCGGTGCGGTGGGTGGTGTCCGGTGCGTCGAAGCCGATGGGCAGGCGGGCGAAACGCATCGACATGCCCGGCAGGAAGGCCAGTGCCCCGACGGCGACGGGGGCGCACAGGGCGGCCGTCTCGGACGGGGTCCAGTCGCCGAGGAGCGCCCCGAAGGTGGCGGCGAGGGCGAGGCCGGAGGCGACCGCGAAGGCGACGAACGGGCCGTCGCCGCGCGGGGAGCACAGGGTGAGGACCACCGAGGCCACCAGGACGGCCGCGCAGGCCAGCAGGAACTGCAGCTTGCCGATGCCCTGCCCCTCGGACAGCGAGAGCAGCCCGGAACCGGCCACGCCGGCGTTCGGCAGGGCAGCGAGCCCGAGCGCGACGCCCGCGGCACGGTCGTCGTAGACGCGGGCCCGGACGCAGCCGAGGACCACGAGGAGCACGCCGGTGACGCCCGCGAGGATGCCGGGCAGGCCGTGCATGTCGTGGCGCGGGTCGGCGGACCAGGCGACGAACGCGAGCAGGGCGAGCAGCACCCCGCCGCCGGTCAGGCCCGCCGCGCGGGTGAGGTCGTCACGCCACAGGGAGCGGTCGCGGGTCACGGCGGAGGCGACCGCTTCGGAGACGTCGTCGAAGACGGCCGGCGGGAGCGATGCGGAGAACGGGCGCAGGGTGAGGAGTTCGCCGTCGAGAATGCGCTGTGCCGCGAAGGAGCGGGAACTGTCGAGGACGGTCCCGTCCCGGCGGACGAGGTGGTAGCCGACCGGGGCGCCCTCCTCGGCGGTCTGCCGGGAGAGGCGGAGGATCTCGGGGTAGACGTCGGCGACCGGCACGTCGTCGGGCAGGGCCACGTCGATGCGGCTGTCGGGGGCGACGATGGTGACCCGGCAGAAACCGAGTCCCTGTGCCGCCCGGGTGGGTGGCGTCCCCTGCCCCGGTCCGCCCGGGCCGGTGGCCGCCGTCGAGGCCGTCATGCTCACCTGCTGTTCCCCCTCGGTGCTGCGTCCGTACTGAATCCGTACTGAGTCCGTACTGCAGTCCGCACTGCGTCCGGAGCGCGTCCGCACCCTGTCCGGAGCGCGTCCGTACTGTCGCGTACTGCGTCACTGTTTCGTGCTGCGTCCGCACGACGCCCGTACTGCTTCGGTCGTGCACGGTACTGCGTCGTCGCCGAGTCGGTGCGGCCCGGTGGCCTCCGCCCTGCGTCACGGGCCCCGGTCCGTGGGTACGGGGTGAAGGGCCTGTGTTTTCTTCCGGCGGTGCCACTGCCCGCCGTGGAGCAGGCGGTTGACGGCTGTTCGGCAGCCGGGTGCGGGCCCGTGCGGTCCGGGACGGCGTTCCCCGCCGCGCCGGATCTCACGTATGCCCCATATTCCCGGCCGGGTTCGCGTGTGCTGACGCGAACATCCGGCACCCTACCGTCCGTCGGCACGTGAGGGGATCAGTAGGATCGCGCGGCGGCCCTCGTCCGCCTGACACGGGGTGGTGGACGACAAACCCGGCGGGCCGCCAAGGGAATTGGTGAGCAGTGACCCAGATCGTCGTGAAGCGTCCGCCACGAGCGCTGCCGCCCGAGGTGCCGTCCGGTGAGGTCGTGGTGCAGCCGCCGCCCGAGTTGCCGCGGGACCACCGGGAAAGCGTGCTGATGCAGCTGCTGCCGACGCTCGGCATGGGCGGTTCGGTGGTGTTCTTCTTCACCAGCGGTCAGCCGTTCATGCGGATCATGGGCATGGTGATGATCGCGTCGACGATCGCCATGTCGATCGCGATGGTGATCCGCTTCCGCCGGGGATCCCAGGGTCAGCTCGCCGATCTGCGCCGGGACTACCTGAGTTACCTCTCCCAGACCCGCCGGACGGTCCAGGAGACGGCGCGCAGGCAGCGCGACGCCCAGTACTACCTGCATCCGTCGCCGGACCAGTTGTGGGCCCTGGTGGCGGAGGGCAGCCGCGTCTGGGAACGGCGGCCCGGCGACGAGGACTTCGGGCAGGTGCGCATCGGGCTCGGTCCGCAGGCGCTGGCCACCGAGCTGGTCACCCCCGAGACGGGTCCGGTGGAGCAGCTGGAGCCGCTCGCCGCGGGGGCGATGCAGCGGTTCGTCGCGGTCCACGGCACGCTGGACGACCTGCCGATGGCCGTGTCGCTGCGGGCGTTCTACCACGTGACGCTGGGCGGTGAGCCGGAGTCGGTGCGGTCCTCCGCACGGGCCCTGGTCGGTTCGCTGACCGCGCTGCACTCCCCCGAGGACCTGATCGTCGCCGTGGTGGCCGGGCGGGAGGCACTGGCGCACTGGGAGTGGGCCAAGTGGCTGCCGCACGTCCAGCTGTCCGGGGTCGCGGACGGCGCCGGGACCCGCCGTCTGATCGGCGCCGACCCCCGGGAGACGGAGGACCTGCTCTCCTCCCGCCTGACCGGGCGGCCCCGTTTCCACCCGAACGCCGCCCCGCTGCCGGAGACCCCGCACATCGTCGTCGTGCTCGACGGCGTGTCCCTGCCCCCGGACTCGATGCTGCTCAGCCCGGAGGGTCTGCAGGGGGTCACGCTGGTCGAGGTGACCGAGGGCGAGCCGGCCGGGGTGCGCGGCGACCTGTCCGTCGTGGTCCGGCCGCGGTCGCTGCACCTGGAGTCGGCGCACGGCGCCGTCTACGAGGGAACGCCGGACGCCCTGTCGTACGAGTCCGCCGAGGCCCTGGCCCGCCAGCTGGCGCCGCTGCGGATGGCCGAGGGCGGCGACGACGACGAACCGCTGCTGGCGAACCTGGAGTTCACCGACCTGCTCAACCTGGGCGACGCCGCCTCCGTCGACACCCGGCGGACCTGGCGGCCGCGGTCGCAGGCGGAGCGGCTGCGGGTGCCCATCGGCGTCGGCGAGGACGGCCGCCCGGTGATGCTCGACATCAAGGAGGCCGCGCAGGAGGGCATGGGCCCGCACGGCCTGTGCGTCGGCGCGACGGGTTCCGGCAAGTCGGAGCTGCTGCGCACCCTGGTGCTGGGCCTCGCCGTGACGCACTCCTCCGAGACCCTGAACTTCGTCCTCGCCGACTTCAAGGGCGGCGCCACCTTCGCCGGCATGGCGCAGATGCCGCACGTGGCCGCGGTGATCACCAACCTCGCGGACGACCTGACCCTCGTCGACCGCATGGGCGACTCCATCCGCGGTGAGCTCAACCGCCGCCAGGAGCTGCTGCGCGACGCGGGCAACTACGCCAACATCCACGACTACGAGAAGGCCCGCGCCGCGGGCGCACCCCTCCAGCCCATCCCGTCGCTGCTGCTGGTGATCGACGAGTTCAGCGAACTGCTCACCGCCAAGCCGGACTTCATCGACATGTTCGTGCAGATCGGCCGCATCGGCCGGTCGCTGGGCGTGCACCTGCTGCTGGCCTCGCAGCGTCTGGAGGAGGGCCGGTTGCGCGGCCTGGAGACGTATCTGTCGTACCGCATCGGTCTGCGCACCTTCTCCGCCGCCGAGTCGCGGGCGGCGCTGGGCGTGCCGGACGCCTACGAACTGCCGAACGTGCCGGGTTCGGGATTCCTCAAGTTCGGCACCGACGAGATGACGCGCTTCAAAGCCGCCTACGTCTCCGGCGTCTACCGCTCCGGCGGGCAGCAGAACCCGGCGGCGGGCGGCCCGCTGCCGGTCGACCGGCGGCCGGTGCTGTTCACGGCCGCGGAGGTGCCGGTGCACTACGCGCCCGTGCCGCAGCAGCGGGGCGCCGCACCCGGCGGCCCCGACGAGGTCGACGACGCGCTCGCCGACACCGTGCTGGACGTCGTCGTCCGGCGGCTGGAGGCCCAGGGCCCGGCCGCGCACCAGGTCTGGCTGCCGCCGCTGGACAGCCCGCCCTCGCTGGACGGCCTGCTGCCCGGTCTGACGGCCGTGCCGGGCCGAGGCCTGACCCAGCCCGGCTACGAGGGAGCGGGCCGGCTGCTCGTCCCCGTCGGCCTCGTCGACAAGCCGTACGAGCAGCGCCGCGACCCGCTGTGGGTGGACTTCTCGGGCGCGGCCGGCCACATGCAGATCCTCGGCGGCCCGCAGTCCGGCAAGTCGACGCTGCTGCGCTCGCTGATCTGTTCCTTCGCCCTGACCCACACCCCCGAGGAAGTCCAGTTCTACGGGCTGGACTTCGGCGGTGGTGGCATGGCCGCGGTGGCCGGGCTGCCGCACGTCGGCGGCATCGCCTCCCGCCTGGACCCGGAGAAGGTCCGGCGGACGGTGGCGGAGGTCTACGGTGTGCTGAACCGCCGGGAGGAGTACTTCCGCGCGTCGGGCATCTCGTCGATCGCGGAGTTCCGCACCCGGCGTGCCCGTGGGGACATCTCGGTCGCCGACCAGCCGTGGGGCGACGTCTTCCTGGTGATCGACGGCTGGGCCACCTTCCGCGGCGACTACGAGGCACTCGATCAGGTGATCCTCGACATCGCCACGCGCGGGCTCGGCTACGGCGTCCACCTGATCCTGTCGGCCTCCCGCTCGATGGAGGTGCGGTCGGCCCTGAAGGACAACCTGCTGAACCGGCTGGAGCTGCGGCTCGGCGACACCATGGACTCCGAGCTGGACCGCAAGATCGCCGCGAACGTGCCCGCCGGGGTCCCCGGCCGGGGTCTGTCGCCGCAGAAGCTGCACTTCATGGCCGCGGTGCCGCGCATCGACGGCCTCACCTCCGACACGGACCTCGCGGACGCCACCGCGGCCCTGTCCGCCGAGGTGTCCCGGCACTGGCAGGGCTCCGAGGCCCCGGCGGTCCGGCTGCTGCCCCGTACGTTCCCGGCGGAACAGCTGCCGCCGGGCGACCGGTTCCCGAGGCGGGGCGTGGCGTTCGCGCTGGACGAGGACAACCTGGAGCCGGTGTTCGTCGACTTCGACCAGGACCCGTTCTTCCTCGTCTTCGGCGAGAGCGAGTCCGGCAAGTCGAACCTGCTGAAGCTGCTGATCAAGCAGCTCACCACGCGCTACCCGGGCAACGAGTGCAAGCTGTTCGTGGTGGACAACCGGCGGTCCCTGCTCGGTGTCACCCCCGACACCCACCTGGCCGAGTACATCCCCATGTCCAACGCCATGGAGCACCACATGGCGGCCCTGGCCGACCTGATGCAGCGGCGCACCCCGACCGCGGACGTCACCGCACAGCAGCTCCGGGACCGCAGCTGGTGGCAGGGCCCGACCGTGTACGTGGTCATCGACGACTTCGACCTCGTCGCCACGTCCAGCGGCAACCCGCTGAGCGGCCTGACCGAACTGCTCCCGTTCGCCCGGGACGTCGGCGTCCGCTTCATCATCGCCCGCTCCACGGCCGGCGCGAGCCGCGCGTCGTACGAGGCGTTCATGCAGCGCATCAAGGAACTCGGCGCCCAGGGCGTCGTCCTGGCCGGTGACCCCGGGGAGGGCGACGTGCTCGGCGGCGTCCGCCCGCGCCCGATGCCGGCCGGGCGGGGCGTGTTCGTCTCCCGGCGCCGGGGGCGCCCGCTGGTGCAGACGGGGCTGGTGGCGGAGGAGGAGTTGTAGGGGCGGGCCGGCTGGTCGGTGGGTCGTACGGCCGGGGCTGTGGGGCGCTTCGGCCGGGCCGGCGGTGAACCGCTTCAGCCGGTGCTCTGACCGCGTGGGTTCGCCGGCGCGCCCGTATCCAGGAATCTGTGTCAGCCCCTCGCCCATGCACTTGCGCAGCGTCGACGGGAGACGGCTACCTCCGCGTCGGCGACACCACGTGTGGGGCCGCCCGGCGCGGAGACCCGGCTCACCGACGGCATTCCCAACGGCCACGACCGTGGTTCGCGCACCGCTGCGAAGTACCTGACGGACACGACGAACTGATCGCGCTCCGCAGCCCTTCAGCCCCAGGAACTTTCATGCCTCGAAAGCCCTTGCCCCGCAACCGTCACTCATACCTCCTCGTACTGATCGCCGCAGCATGCGCAGCCGTAGCCGGGATCGGAGCATGGCTCTTCTTCGGCCCCGACGATGAGAGCGACGGTTGCGAGAACCTGTTGCAAGACAAACGTGTCCAGGAAGCGTTGGGTGACTCCCACATGCCCGGAATGGACTGCTCCGGGCTCGGGGCGGTGGTACGAGAGGTCACCGTGGGGTCCCTGCCGGGTCGGCACTCACTTCGGCAGGCTCAGGCCATGAAGGATGTGCTCCTGGCTGTCGACGACGAGGTGACGAGGGCCGGGGGCCGTCTGGATCCGGGGGTGGGTGTGCCGCTTGCCGAATCGCTCGCGGACTACGCGTCGGACACAGGTGTGATGCTCGGTATGGGCAGCGCTGACTACGTCGTCCGAAGTTCCGCTTCCGAGCCGGCGTGGGAGGACGACGATGGCGTCCACATGGCCGTTCCGCGCGCTGCGCTGCTCCGGACCGTGCGGGCGGTGTCCGAGGAGCCCAAGGCGTTCGTCGTCCTCCGGCTGGCAGCGACTCGGCACGCTGCGGAAGGACTTGCAGCGGTGGAACGGGACGCGACCGGCGCCGAGCTCACGGCTCCACCTGCGCGCAACGCCCACATGCTCGGTGCGCTGGACGCGGTGGCCGAGGACGTGCGGGAGGACCTGGGCCGGGACGGTGCCGCCGAGTGGGAGCGGGAGGTTCTCCAGTGGCTGACGAAGCGAATTCCCGAGCCGTCGTCCTACGACGAGGATCCGGTGCATCACCTTGTGGGCTCGTGGCAGCGTGCGCTCCTCAGCGGCAAGGCGGAAGGCAGTCGGATTCTTCTCGAGCGGCAGAGCGCCGACATGGTCGACGTCTGGAGCAAGGAACGTGGTCTGGACGGCGAGGTGCGGCGCTCGCTGCGTGAGGACTCGCTCAACAGTTCTTTCGCGGCGCGGGGGAACACGGGGCGGGAACTGGGCTGAGAGAAGCGGGCACGGCTGCCGCACAGCAGGAGCGGGGGCACACGAAAGGGTGGACACCTCCCGTGCGTGTCCACCCCGTTCGTGTGAGGCGTGCGTGCCTCCGGCCGCCTGCTCGGACTACATGAAGTAGCTGGAGCCCTTCAGGTCGCCGCCGCGGTAGTCACCGCCGGCGGTGCCCACGCGCTGGGCGATGCTCGTCAGCGCCTGGTGGATGCCCCGGGCGTGGCGGTCCCACTCCTTGGTCTTCTTGGTGAACTCCTCGTACGCCTCGCCGCCCCAGCCGGCGGCCGCGTCGAGCACGGCCTTCTTGAGGGCTTCGAGGTCGTCCTCGAGCTTCTTGGCCTGGTCGCCCAGCTCGGTGGCGAGCGCGTCCATCGTGCCGTACTTGACGGCGAGTTCGTCGTAGTGGACTCCGGACATGGTTTCCTCGTTTCGTTGAGAGCCGGAAGGTGGTCGGCTCGCGTCAGTACTGGCTGAGGGCGGAGGTCTTGCCGCCGAGGTCGTCCACGGAGATCTTGACGATGTCCGCCTCGATCTGGCTTTCGAGGTTCCGCTTGTCCTTCTTGTTCAGCTCGATGCCCTCGAGGAAGTCGTCGAGCATCCGGCCGATCGCGGCCATGTGGCCGTTGATCTCCGTCTGCTTCTTGTCGAACGCGATGGCGCCCTGGCCCGTCCAGTGCTTCTCGATCATGTCGATCGTGCCCTGGAGGCGGGCGAGCGACTGACGGATCGAGTCGTACCGGTCGATGACGTTGGTCTGGAGCTTCTGTACCTGGGCCTCGTAGAGCTTGCGGCCGTCAGCCATGTCGGCGGTCCCTTTCGTGAGTGCGGTGGTGCGGTGGGTCGTGGTGCGTGTGGCTCACCGCGCGGTGGTGGGTGGTCGGGGTCGGGCTAGGGGGTCCGCCGTGAACGGAGCACGGCGAAGGCGCCGCCGCAGAGGGCCACGGCCGCGGCCACACCTCCGAGGACCACCCAGAGGGTGGTGTTGCCGCTGTCGGAGGCGTCCTCGGCGGAGGCGGACACCGAGGACCGGTCGTCCGCCGACCCTTCCGAGGGCTTCGCGGACGGCGAACCGGACGCGGAGACGGGCTTGCCCGACTCGTCGAGCACACCCTTCTCGTTCTCCCGGGCCAACGGGTCGACATCGGGCGGGCCGGGGTCGAAGTCCGGCTTCTCCAGCACCTTGCGGGGGCGGATCAGGCCGTAGCCGAGGTAGATGCTCGGGTCGTCCTTGGCCCAGTCGCGACTGGCGGTGTCGATGAGGCTGGCGAGGACCTGGTTGGCGGTCCAGTCGGGGTGCGCGGACCAGATCAGGGCGGCTGCGGCGGAGGTGAGGGCGGTGGCGCCACTGGTGCCGCCGTCGCCGTCGCAATAGGAACGGAGGGTGGCGTCGCAGTAGGAAGGCATGTTCACCCCCGGCGCAGCCACATCGATGTAGTTACCGTGCTCGGAGAATTTGGCGACCTTGCCGGACTCATCGGTGGCGGCGACGCCTACGACGTAGGGGTAAGCAGCCGGGTAGTCGATGAGGTTGCGCTTCATCGCATCGTTGCCGGCAGCGGCGATCATCAGCTTCCCCTTGGAATGGGCGTACTTGACTGCCGCCATTTCCTCGTCGCTCTCGGCATCGACGCCGAACGACATGTTGATGATCCGAGCGTCACTGTCAGCAACGGCCCTGATCACCTCTGCGACGTCGGGGGCGTTCTTCACGGGCTTCCTGGCTGTCGAGCCGACGAGGGCGACCCGGTAGGGAACGATCTTCGCTCCCGGGGCCAGTCCCTTGAGTCCACCGCCCGCCCCCGTGCCGGCGATCAGCTCAGCCATGCTCGTGCCGTGACCCGAATAGTCCTCAGTCGCTTCGTGGCCCACGGACTCCGGCACTTCACCAGCAAGGACCTGACCTCTGAGAGAAGGAGTGTCAGGATTGACGCCGCTGTCGATCACAGCAACCTTGATGCCCTCACCGGTGCTGACCTTCCACATCCCCTCGGCCTTCATCGCCGACAGATACCACTGCTTGGACTGCACGTCGGCGGCTGCGGCGCCCGTCGTGAGACCGGTCGACAGCAGAGCGACAGCGCCGACCATCGAGCAGATGACGGCGCTCCGTCTCCTGTTCCGTCTCTGCGAGGCCGCAGACGTGTTCCGCCCAGCGAGTCGGCTCACCCTTGACACCATGCTTCTGCCTGTCCCTTGTCCATCCGGTCAGTTGGACGCCGATGTGTCGTCGCGGCGCCCCCGGCGACGTGCACGGCCCGAGCCGGCGTTCCGGCCCTTTGACGCGCCATGCCGCGCTGCGGGTTCCTCAGATGAGCGGCCACTCTTCTTGGAGGCCGCCCCAGCCGCCGTAGGCGCTCCGATGACACCCTCGGAGCTGCCGGCTGGACGGCGGCCCGATGGTGCCCTGTTCGCTGTCCCGGGGGGTGCTCCGATCACGCCTTGTTGACCGGGCCTCTGCCCGTTCGAGCGGGCCGCGGCTGCGCCCTCTCCGCCAATGACGTTGCTGCGTGGCAGCCTCGGGGTTGTCCCGGCACCGGACTGCGGTGCCCCGACTACAGGGCGTCCGCCTACCACGCCGTCACCGCGTCGGCCGGGGGTTCCGCTGCGGCCTGCCAGTGGTGGTCCCATGGGGCCCATCGGCCCGCGAGCGCCGCCGCCTACGGGACCTGGCATCGGCGTCGCATTTCTCGGTACGCCACCGACGATGCCGCGTCCCGCGGTGCCGCTCCCTGCGCCGGAGGCCCCTGGCATGGCGCCACGCCCGACGGGACCCAGCGGACCGGTGGCCCTGCCCATCGGCCCGGCGCCCCCCGCTCCCATGCCCGGCCCCGTGCCCATGGCACCCGGCCCCATACGCCCGATCGGGCCGTTCCGCCCCGGCGCGCCGGCCGGACCGTGCGCCGCGGGAGGAACCTTGCCCACGGGCAACCCGCCAGGGCCACCCATCGGGCGCCCCGCCGTTCCGCGCAGGGCGGGCGGCATCATGCTGGGCGCCATGGGAGGAACGGGACCCGACTGGCCGACGGGACCGGCTGTCGCCGACGGCGCACCGGCCGTCGGCGGCCTCACTGCTTCCTGAGGAGGCAGGGTGCCGACGGTGTTGATCTCCGTGCCGACATTCGACTTCGGCAGCCCATCGGGCTTGGTCGCTTCCTTGAGCGATGCCTGCGCGTCCACGGACTGCCGCCCGAGCTCCGCTCCCCGTTCGCTCTGCGCTGTGGTGCGGGCGTCGTAGGAGGCAGCGGGCAACTGCTGTTCCGACGCAGGCGGCGTGGGCAAGCTCTCGTAGGGCAGCGGCTTCGGGACCCCCACATCCGGCATCTTCGGGAACACCGGCTCCTCCGCCGAGGCCATCTTCCCCTGCGACACCCGGTAGAACGACGCCAGCCGGTACATCTGGTTGATGGCTTCCTGGCGGTTCTGTTCCGCCTTGCGGGCGGCGGTGAACTCCTCGTTCGTGTCGAGCCGCTGGATGGGCGGGATGTCGTCGACGGTCTTGGGGTCGGCGCGGGAGTCGCGCGGGGGCATGGACTTGCGGACGGAGGCGAGGCCGGAGCCGGCGGCCATGACCTGGGTGCCGACGGTTTCCGCGTAGTTCGCCAAGCCCTTGGCGGTGGTGACGAGGCTCTTGGCCCACTTCTGGAAGGCGTCGTGGGCCTCGCCCTTCCAGTCGATGTTCTTGAGGTCACCGTCGAGTATGTCCGCGGCCTCCTCGATGGCGGTGCGGGCGGCGAGGAGCGCCTCGCCCGCGGACTCGAGGAGTTCGGGGTTGGCCGATTCCACGATGTCCACCATGTCGTTGAGGTCGTAGCCCTCGAAGTTGGTGGACGCGAAGTGGATGCCCCGGGCGTTCGGGAAGGGCGAGAGGGGGTTGAACGGGTTGACGACGCGGGTCATGTTCATGACCGCGTCCAGGGCGCCGTTCTGCGAGGTGGCGTCCTCGCGCTCGTCCTGGTAGGGATCCGGCCTGTTCTTGTCGCCGCTCATCAGTACCCCCCGTCGGTCTGGTCCGCCTTGTTGTCCCGCTTGTCCCGGGCGTCGCGCATCTCCTCGCTGGTCCGGTTGACCTCGGTCCGGATCAGGTGGAACTGGCGGCGCTGCTCCTCCTCGAGGTTGTCGAAGTCGACGTCCACGCCGTGCACGGCGATGCGCATGGCTTCGAGTTGCAGGCCGAGGGACTTGGACAGCGCGGTGATCCGCTCGTGGACGCGTTCGTACTCGAGGTGGAGCTGTTTGCCCTCGGGGAAGGCGCCGGTGCCGAAGGCGGTCTGCGGAAGGCTGTGGGCCGAGACCTTGGCCGGGCCGCCCGGTGATCCCTCGAAGGTTTCGAGGAGGTCGTCCACCTTCTCCTTGAACTTCGACAGCGCCATCACGCCGCGGCGCAGGTCCGCCGATCCGGACGCTTTGCCCGGTGCTCCGGCCCTGTCCTCCTCTGGAAGCCCCATGCTTCTTCCTCCCCGTGGGTACTGCTGCCCCGTTGTCCCCGTGCCGTGGCCGGTCGGACCCGCTCGGGCGTTGTTCCGTTCGCGCCCCGAAGCGATCACGACCGCAACGGAACCACTCTAGTGATCCGCACCGACAGTCCCAACTGCCATACGCCGTCGCGGTCGTACGGAACGGCGTATCCTCACCCTCTCTTCACCGGACGGTACGGACGCGGAGCCGGTTGCCGTCAAGGCGTCGGTGACCGAGCGGTGTTTCTCACATCGTGCTGTCGACGTTTTCCGGGGTGACCGCCCTCTTTCGCCTGCGCGCGTCCCGGACGGCCACCGCCGTACCGCCCAAGCCGGCCACCAGCACCGCGGTGCCGACGGCGACGTAGGTCGCGAGGCGGGCGTTGCGTTCGTCGGCGGTCTCGCCGAGCGGGAGGGGTGCCGCCGCGGGTGCCTCGGCGCGGGCGAGGCCCTCGCGGGGGCGCGGGGACTCGATCGGGCGGTCGTCCTCGGTGAGGGCGGCGACCGGGTCGACCACGCCCCAGCCGACCAGGCGGTCGCGGCCGGCGATGGTCCGTTCCGCGGTCTGCTCGATCTGGGCGACGATCTGACGCTGCGTCCACGTGGGGTGCTTGGCCCTGATGAGCGCGGCGATGCCGGCGACGTAGGGCGCGGAGAAGCTGGTGCCGTTGTCGAGGCAGTGGCCGCCCTTGGGGACGGTGGAGATCATGTCGACGCCGGGTGCCGCCACGTCGACGAAGTCGCCGGACTGGGAGAAGGAGGCGCGTTCGTTGTTGCGGTCGGAGGCGGCGACGGCGAGGACGCCGTCGTAGGAGGCCGGGTAGGTCTTCTTGACGTTGCCGCCCGCTCCGTCGTTGCCGGCCGAGGCCACGACGACGATGTCGTTCTTCAGGGCCTCGTCGATGGCGGTCTTCAGCTTCGGGTCCGGTTCGGCGGCGTCGGAGGTGTCCTGGCTGATGTTGATGACGTCGGCCTCGGCCGCGACGGCGTGGCGGATCGACCGGGCCAGGGTGTCGGTGTCGCCGTTGCCGTCCGCGTCGTTCTGCTGGATCGGGATGATGGTGGCCTCGGGGGCGAGGCCCACGAAGCCGGTCTTGTCGGCCGGGCGGGCGGCGATGATGCCGGCGACCTTGGTGCCGTGGCCGACGGTGTCGGTGGTGCCGTTCTCGTTGCCGCGGTCGACGGGGTCGCCGTTGTCGTCCTTGAGGCCCTTGGGCAGGAAGTTGCGGCCGCTCTTGGCGTCGACGGCGTCCTTGAGCTGCGGGTGGGTCGCGTCGACGCCGGTGTCGATGACGGCGACCCGTACGTCCTTGCCCTTGGACTGGCTCCACAGGGCGTCGAGTTGGACGCGCTGGAGGCTCCAGGGGCGGCCGGGGTAGGAGGCGTTGGGGTACTCGCACTGGTCGGAGAAGGAGTCGTCCGCGGCGGCGGGCGGGGCGAGGGTGACCGGGGCCGCCAGCAGGACCGCCGCGGTCGCCGTCCGGAGCAGGGCGAGGTGGGTGCGTCGCATGCCGTCCCCCGGGGTCAGGAGCCCTGCGGCTGGCGGGCCGCTGCCGTGGACAGGCGGGGTCCGGTGGGCAGGAACGCGGACCAGGCGGCCGGGACGGGTGCCGGGTCGACGTCGGCGTAGCCGAGGCGGGTCTGCGCCTGCTGGGCCTGCTGCTCCAACTGCTTCCTCTCCTCGGCGGACATGCCGATGCCCGCGTCGTCGGTGGCGCTGTCCGCGTTGGACTGCAGGACGTAGCGCAGGCCGGTGTCGGTGACCAGGAAGACGGGGCCGGCCTTGGTCTCGGTGCCCTGGAACTGACGGTAGAGCTGTCCGGAGCCCGGGGTGACGTAGGCGCTGGAGGAGCCGGCGGGGAGGTCGGCCGGGAAGTCGGTGCCGGCCCAGGTGGTGAGCGTGGTGGCGCCCTTGTCCCCGACGTGGTGCAGGACGTTGCAGACGGTGTTGCGGCTGCCCTTGACGGTGGAGGGCTCGTTGACCGCCTCGGGGGTGCCGGTAGGCCAGTCGTGCTCCTGGCCGAAGGGCTTGCCGGGGACGATCGCGCCGGGGCTGATGTCCAGGGCGTGTCCGGTCTGGCCTAGCGAGGTCAGGTCCTCGCTGGACAGCAGGAGTTTGGCGACGAAGGCGGAGACGGGGGCGACCCGGCCGGGGAGGACGACGTAGTGCTGCACCTTGTTGTTGTCGGGCGCCCTGAGCACGGTGCCGACCCTGTTGGCCGACGGGTCGAGCCGGCCGGGCGCGTCGGCGGGGGCGCCGGGAGTGGCGTCGAGCTCGGGGAAGGTGACCGGGTCGCCCCGGTGGAGGGTGGCCAGCCACTCGCGGGAGACCCGCTGCGGTTCGCTGCCGGAGCCGACGATCGTGCGCAGCAGGAGTTCCAGGTCGTCGCCGCTGTCCAGTTCGTCGACGCGGTAGGCGGTGCCGCCCGCGTCCACGATGTGGCGGTGGCCGTCGGGGTCGACGACGTAGAGCAGTTGACCGCCCTTCAGCTTCTGCTTGCCCTCGGTCAGGGAGCGTTCGCGGTCGGCGAGGACGAGGGCCGCCTTCTGGATGGACCGGCCGCCCGCGCTGGGGCGTTCACAGACCGCCCACCGTTTGGCCGCGGCCGCTTCCTTCGCGGAGGGCAGGCGGTCGGGGGCGTAGGGGATGCCGATGGTGGCGCCGTGCGGGATCTTGCCGCTGTCGAGGAGCGACTCGCTGACGGTGACGACGTCGCCCTTGTTGGGGGCCAGGAGCAGCTTGGCGGACGCCATGTTGAGGACGGGGTGCAACTGGGCCTCGTCGCCGGTCTTCAGCACGACGTACCGGGTGGTCGACTCGCTGGCGATGATGACTTTCTCGTTGGGGGTGTCCCAGCCCTTGGGCGCCGTGGGCTTGAGCATGCCCCAGGCGCCGAACACGGCCATGACGATCACGCCGATGACGACGCCGGGCACGACGCCCCGCAGCGGGCGGGGCGCTCCCTCCTCGGATCCCTGCGGGAACGACTGGACGAAGGCCGCGAGCAAGCGGCGCTTCGCGAAGGTGTAGGCGTTGAGCTGATCCCGCCGAGATGCCATTGGTGCGTGTCTCTCCCCGTGTTCCGCACGTGTCCCGCCCGCACCCGTTCCGGGGGCGGGGATCGCCGTCGTCCGCCCGCCGGTGTCGGACCGGGCCCCTACTATGCCTGGTGTGGGGAGCAACTGGCGGAGCGGGTAGGGTGCCTGGGCCCCGCAGGGCCTGGTGGGACGCGGGATTTCCTGCGTGTTGTGAACAAATGGGGGGAATGCAGTGATGGCTTCCGGAAGGCGGCCCCCGGGCCGTGGCCGGACCCGGACGCGCGGTGCCGCCGCACCCGACGCCGGGGCCGCGGGGCAGCCGTCCCCGCGCGGGGGTCTCCAGCTCAAGGTGCGTGCGGGACGCCCGGGTTCGTTCCGGTTGCAACGGATCGTCCTGGTGGAGCTGGCCGCCGCCGTGCTCCTGGCGGGCTGGTTGTTCGGGCCGCTGTTCCTGGTGCCGGCCGCCGTCGTCGCCGTGCTGCTGGTGCTGCTCGCCTTCGTGCGCCGCCGCGGCCGTTCGCTGCCCGAGTGGATCGCCACGGTGCGGGCGCTGCGTTCCCGGCGCAGGCGCGCGGCGAAGCTGGAGATCCCGGCGGGGACGGAGGCCGGGCTGGCGCCGGCCGTGGAGTGCGACCCGAGCCTGCGCACGTACACGTTCGGCGGGCGGGAGCGGCGTCCCGTCGGCCTGGTCGGGGACGGCACGTTCGTGACGGCCGTGGTGCAGGTGGAGGCGGACGCGACGGCCCTGCGGGCGGAGCGGTCCCGGCGGCCCCTGCCGCTGGCGCTGGTGCGGGACGCGCTCGACGTGGACGGGATCCGTCTGGAGTCGGCGCAGATCGTGCTGCACACGCAGCCCGCCCCCGCACTGCACCTGCCCCGTCAGTCGGTGGCGGTCAGCAACTACGCGCCGTTGCAGGAGCAGACCGGCGCTCCCGCGGTGCGCATCACCTGGATCGCGTTGAAGGTGGACCCGGAGCTGTGTCCGGAGGCCGTGGCGGCCCGGGGCGGCGGGCTGGTGGGGGCGCAGAAGTGCGCGGTGCGGGTCGCCGACCACCTGGCCAGCCGGCTGACCGGTGCCGGGTTCCGGGCCACGGTGCTCGACGAGGAGGAACTGACCTCGGCCATCGCGACGTCGGCCTGCGCCAACCCGCTGGTGACGGCGGAGGCGGGGCGGTCCTCCCGGCAGGAGCGGCGCACCGAGGAGTCGGGCCGCAGCTGGCGTTGCGACAACCGCAGACACACCACGTACTGGGTGCGCAGGTGGCCCGCGTTCGGCGCCGAGGGCGGTGTCCCGCTCCCCCAGTTCGTCGCCCGGGTCACCGCGGTTCCGGCGCTCGCCACCACCGTCAGTCTCACCCTGGCGGCGGAGGGCCGGCGGGAGCTGTCGTTGACCGGGCACCTGCGGGTGACCGGTCGCAGCGCGGAGGAGCTGACCGAGGCCCGGCGGGCGCTGGAGGGCACCGCGCGGGAGGCCGGTGCGACCCTCATGCGCCTGGACCGTGAGCAACTGCCCGGCGTACTCGCCACGTTGCCCCTGGGAGGTGTGCGGTGACGGCCATGACGACAGGACCCGGCGCCGGCCCCGGCGTCCCCGCGCCCGCGCCCGGCTCGGGCCCGGCGGCACCGGCTGCGGGTACGCCGGACACGGTGGCGTCCCGCGCCGCGGAGCTGCTGCGCACCGGTTTCGGGCTGATCGGCCCGCGCCACGGCCGGCACACCCTGAGCGCCGACGACCTGGACACCCTGGCGCTGCCGATCGGGGACGACGGGGTCGTCATCGGGGTGGACGCCGAGGGTCAGCCGGCGGTGCTGGGGCTCAACCGGCCCACCCCGTACGACATCGTGCTGATCGGCAGCCTGTGGACGGTCCAGGTGCTGGCGCTGCGGGCCGCGGCGACCGGTGCCCGGGTCGCCGTGGAGACCGGGCGTCCGCAGGCGTGGACGCAGATGGTGCACGCCATGGGCGGCGGGCAGAACGGCCTCGCGGTGTACGACGTCGGGCGGGTGCCGCCGCAGGGTGCGTCGGCCGGCACACCGGTCCTGGTCGTGCGGGACTGCGGGATGCGTCCGCCGCGCGGCCGGGTGGTGTCCGGGCGCTGGCAGGCGGTCCTGACGCTGCTGCCCTATCTGAGCCCCGTCGCGCCCCGGTTGCTGCGTCAGGCGCGGTTGGTGGGTGTCCAGCGCATCTCGCCGGACGAGTCGGCCGAACTGGGGCGCACCATGGGGCTGCCCCGGGCGGAGATCGACGCCCTGCCGACGCTGCCCGACGGTGTCACCCTGTGGTGCGCCGACCGTGACCGGCAGTACGTGATGACCCAACCGACCGACGCGGAGATCGGGTTGCTGGGTACGCCCCGGCGGATGGACTGAAGGCCGTCGGCCGCCGGGACGCGGAAGCGTACCGAGGGGTCGACGGGGCCTGCCGGGGTGCCGGTGGTGGTGATTAGGCTGGGTCCGGTCGGGGGCACCGTGCGACGGACGACTCCGCAACGGCCTCGGACAGCCCCCGGAGGACTTCGGACGACGAGCAGGGGCGCCCCGGCACGGCCCGAGGGTGCGCCACCACACCAGGAGGAACTGTGAACAGCGATCGGGACGGGAACCGCGGGGGCTGGGCGACACCCGGCGATGACCAGCCCGACGCGGAGTCCGTCGAGGCGACGGGCGAGTTCACCATCGACTACGCACCACCGGCCTGGTACACGCAGAACGCCTCCGGTGGCGGTGCGGGAGCCGCGGGCCCACCCCCGACGGGCTCCGGCGCGGTGCCCCGGCTGCCGGCGGGCAGCGGCTTCGAACCCCAGCAGCCCGAACCGCCCCGCCCGCAGGGCGAGGGGGCGGCGGACGACGCGGACCGGGTGACCGGCCCGGCCGCTCGGGCCGCGGTACCGCCCGCCCCGGTGGGCGGCGACGCCTACCCGCCGGACCCCGGAAACGGTGACCTGGAGAGCGGCGCCACGATGCGCTTCTCCGCCGCCGCCCTGAAGCAGGAGTTCGCACGGCGTGACGCCGCCGCTGAGGCGGAAGCCCGGTCCGCGGGGGCGGCGCGCCCCGAGGAGGGCGGCACGGAGCCCGGAGCGACGACCGGAACGACGGCCGGAACGACCGCCGCTTCGGAGGCCGCCGAAGCGTCGGCGGGACAGCCGGACACGGGCGGGCCCACCGGCGGACAGCACGGCGACGCGACCACCGCAGGGGGCGGGCAGCACGGCGACGCGGCCACCGCGTCCGGCGGCGCGCCGGAGGACCACGGCGGCGCGCGGATCGCCACGGCCGACGAGGGTCCCGGCCCGGAGGCCGACCGCGACGCCGCGGCCGGGCCGGACGGTTCCGGGCCGCACGGCTCCGGGCCGGACGGTGGCGGCACCGCTGCCGGTGCCGAGGGCCACGGTGGCGGCGTCCCTGCGGACGAGAACGCGAACGCGAACGCGGACACGAACGCGAACACGATCGCGGACACCGACGCGGACGAGGCGGTGCCGTCGGCGGGGGCAGCCGCAGCCGGTGCGCGACCCACCGTCGGAGCGGACCCGAGCGCCGGGGACGGAGCCGGGCAGCAGGACGGCGAGCACGCTCGGCCGGCGTCCGCCGACACCGGACAGGCGCCGGACGCCCAGCCCGGGTCCGAGGGGCCGGAGGGCTCCCGCCCGGAGGCGGAGGCCGCAGACGGCTCCACGCCGCCGGAGGGTGAGCCGGTGACCCCCGACGGCGCGACCGCCCCGCCCACGGCACCGCCCGCGTCGGCGCCGCCCGTCGAGGCGCACGGTGCCGACGCGCCGCAGGACGCCGTTCCGGCCACGGCCGACACGGCCCCGCCCGCCTGGGCTCCGCCCCCGCCCTCGCAGAACGTCCCACCGCTGCCCCCCGCCTACCCCGCGGCGCCCGCACCCGCGAGCCAGTGGCCGGCCCAGCCCCACGGGGTGCCGCAGCCCCCGGCCGCCCCGCAGGCGCCGGAACAGGAGGCACCGGCGGCCCAGGCACCGGCTCCGGCGCCCCAGCCGGAGGGCACCTCCCCGGCGCCGACCGCGCCGCAGCCGGGCGTCCCCGTCCAGCAGCCGCCCGCCTTCCCCCCGCAGGCCCCCCAGGCCCCGCACCCCGCGCCGGCCGCCTGGCAGACGCCTGCTGGCCCGGTGCCGCCGCAGCAGGGCCCGGGCCAGTCCGGCGCACCGGGTCAGGCCGCCCCGCAGCCGGGGTACGGGTTCCCGCAGGCCGGTACCCCCGGCCCCGGCGCACCCGCGGGTTACGGCTTCCCGCACACCCCTCCCCAGGCGGTCCCGTCGCCCAACCCCCCGGCCCAGCCGGGCGGTTACGGCTTCCCCCAGCAGCCGCCGCCCGCCCAGCCCGCTCAGCCTGCGCAGTCCGCGCAGCCTGCGCAGGAGGTGCCGGGGCAGCCCGGTGGCCCCGGGCAGCCGCAGCATCCGAGCGTGCCGCCGCAGGCACCCCGGCCGGACCAGCACGGGCAGGGCGGGCAGCCCGGGCAGCCGCCGGTCGACCCCCGGATCGGGGCCGCCTGGCCGCAGCCCGTGCAGCACGACCAGCGGCAGCCGACCAACCCCGGTGCGGCACCGCTCGGTTACACCGCGGCCGTGGAACTGTCCTCGGACCGCCTCCTCAACAACAAGAGGCAGAAGGCGAAGAGCAGCCGCCCCGCGGCCGGCGGCTCGCGCTTCAAGCTGGGCGGCAAGAAGGAGGAGGCGGAGCGGCAGCGCAAACTGGAGCTGATCCGCACGCCGGTGCTCTCCTGCTACCGCATCGCCGTCATCAGCCTGAAGGGCGGCGTCGGCAAGACGACCACGACGACCGCGCTCGGCTCCACCCTCGCCAGCGAGCGGCAGGACAAGATCCTCGCCATCGACGCCAACCCGGACGCGGGCACGCTCGGCCGGCGCGTGCGGCGGGAGACCGGGGCGACGATCCGCGACCTGGTCCAGGCGATCCCGTACCTCAACTCCTACATGGACATCCGGAGGTTCACCTCCCAGGCGTCCTCCGGTCTGGAGATCATCGCCAACGATGTGGACCCCGCGGTGTCCACGACGTTCAACGACGAGGACTACCGGCGCGCGATCGACGTGCTCGGCCGGCAGTACCCGATCATCCTCACCGACTCCGGCACGGGTCTGCTGTACAGCGCGATGCGCGGGGTGCTCGACCTGGCCGACCAGCTCATCATCATCTCCACACCGTCGGTGGACGGTGCGTCCAGCGCCAGTACGACGCTGGACTGGCTGTCGGCCCACGGGTACGCGGAGCTGGTCTCTCGGTCCCTGACGGTCATCTCCGGGGTCCGCGAGACCGGCAAGATGATCAAGGTGGACGACATCGTGTCCCACTTCAGGACGCGCTGCCGCGGTGTGGTGGTCGTGCCGTTCGACGAGCACCTGGCCGCCGGTGCGGAGGTCGACCTGGACATGATGCGGCCGAAGGTGCGGGAGGCGTACTTCAACCTGGCGGCGCTGGTGGCCGAGGACTTCGTCCGGCACCAGCAGGCGCACGGCCTGTGGACCTCCGACGGCAACCCGCCCCCGGTCGCCGCCCCGCCGCTGCCGGGACAGCCCGTGCCAGGTCAGCCCGGGCCAGGTCAGCCCGGGCCGGGACACCCCATGCCAGGGCAGCCCGTGCCGGGGCAGGCCGCCCCCGGACAGGGCGTGCCGGGCATGCCGTACCCGGGCGGAGCGCAGGCCCCCGGCCCGCAGCAGCCGCCCGCCGGAGGGCACCACACGCCCGGGTCCCAGGTCCCCGGTCAGCCCCAGGGCCCGGGCCCGTACCCGCAGCAGCCGTACGGAGCGCACCCCGGGCAACCGCACCCGCAGGCACCGCCGTACGCCCACCCGGCAGCGCCGGACCACCCGCAGGCCCAGCCTCCCCACGGGCACCCGGGGCAGCCGCCGGTCCCGCCGCATGCCGCCCACCCGCAGCCCCCGGCACCGGGGGCGGCTCCGGACCAGGCCTACCCCCTGGCCCAGCCGCATCCGCCGGCCCAGCCCCAGCCCCCGGCCGCCCCACCGGAGGCGCAGCCCCAGCAGGACCGGACCCCGCCGCCCCAGCAGTAGGGCGACCGGCCGGCACGGGAGGCGGCAACACCCGGCCGCCTCCCGCCGGGCAGCACCGCGCGCCCGTCCGCCCCTGCCCCGTCCGTCCTCCGATCGGCCCCTCCTCCAAGGGGCCGATCGGCCGTTTCCGCCCCTTCCGTAGGGTCAACCCCGTTTCCCCGCCCCTTCCCAGGCTCCGACCCCCGTTTCGGCCGCGCCCACCCCGCACACGCCCCTGTGCCCGGCCCACCCGTAGGACCCGGCCACCGTCCACACCCCGCCCCGGCCCCTTCACCGTCCACACCGCACTTCGCGCCGCCCGACGGCCGGATCCGGCCGTCAGCCCCTGGCCTGGAGTGCTTCAGTGGTCTCCGCCAATGGGCGGGAAATGCTCGCCAATTCGTTATTTCCGCAGGCCACATGGGGTGCACGCGCCGTTGACGGTGGCAGAGGGCGCTGATAGACACACTCATCACCCACCTGATCAACCCGTCCTTCCCGTGCGAGCGATGACGCGAGGTCAGCCCTCTTATGGACACGAACGATCAGTACGGCGGGCCCCCCGGCGGGCAGCGCCCCTCCCCCCACCCCCGGCCCCACCCCCGGCCCCCGCGCGGGTCGCTCCGCGGCGGTCCGCTGCGTGTCGTCGCGGTGGCCGGTGCGGCGGCGCTGACGCTGACCGCCGGGCTGGTGACACCGCTGAACCCGGCGCCCCAGCAGGCCGAGGCGGCCGACGACGGCAAGAAGGTGCTCACCGTCGCGGTGGCGCAGAGCGTCGACTCGCTCAGCCCGTTCCTCGCGGTGCGGCTGCTCAGTACGAGCATCCACCGGCTCACGTACGAGTACCTGACCAACTACGACCCCGAGGACAACCACGTCGTCCCCGGGCTGGCCACGAAGTGGGAGTCGTCGCCGGACAAGCTGACCTGGACGTACACCATCCGGTCGGACTCGACGTGGTCGGACGGGAAGCGGGCCACCGCCGAGGACGCGGCCTGGACGTTCAACACGATGATGACCGACGGGGGCGCGGCGACCGCCAACGGCAGCTTCGTCGCCAACTTCGAGAAGGTCACGGCGCCCAGCCCGACCGAACTGGTCATCCGGCTGAAGAAGCCGCAGGCCACGATGACGGCGCTGGACGTGCCGATCGTGCCCAAGCACGTGTGGGAGAAGGTCGACGACTACGCGAAGTTCAACAACGACCAGGACTTCCCCCTCGTCGGCAACGGGCCGTTCGTCCTCACCGACTACAAGGCCGACAGCTACGTGCGGCTGGAGCCCAACAAGGACTTCTGGCGCGGAGCGCCGAAGTTCGACGAGCTGGTCTTCCGGTACTACAAGGACCAGGACGCGGCCGTGTCGGCGCTGCGCAAGGGCGAGGTGTCGTTCGTCGCCGGTTCGCCGTCGCTGACCCCGGCGCAGGCGGCGTCGCTGAAGAAGGAGAAGAACATCCGGGTCAACGACGCGCCCGGGCGCCGCTTCTACGCCCTCGCCACGAACCCGGGCGCGAAGGCGAGGAACGGCGAGAAGATGGGCGACGGCCACCCCTCGCTGCTCGACCAGCGGGTGCGCAACGCGCTGTTCATGGCGGTGGACCGCGAGGCGATCATCGACAAGGTGTTCCAGGGGCACGCCGTGGAGGGGGCGGGTTACATACCCCCGCGCTTCTCGCAGTACTTCTGGGAGCCGTCCGCCGGCCAGGAGCTGGCGTACGACCCGGCGAAGGCGGCGGCGCTCCTCGACGAGGCGGGGTACCGGGAGAACGCCGACGGCAGGCGGGTCGGCAAGGACGGCGAGCCGATCACCTACCGGGTGCTGTGTCACGCCACCGACCCGAACGACAAGGCCATCGGCAAGTACCTGCAGGAGTGGTGGGGCGACCTCGGCATCGGGGTGCGGCTCAACTGCCTGGACAACGTGACCGATCCGTGGCTGGCGGGCGAGTACGACCTGGCGTTCGACGGCTGGTCGGTCAACCCCGACCCGGACTTCGTCCTGTCCATCCACACCTGTGCCGCCCTGCCGGCGACACCGAAGGACACCGGCGCCACCGACAACTTCATCTGCGACAAGACGTACGACGAGCTGTACGCACGCCAGCTCGCCGAGTACGACCCGGCCGAACGCGCCGATCTGGTACGGCAGATGCAGTCCCGGCTGTACGACCTCGGATACATGAACGTCATGGCGTACCCGAACGCCGTGGAGGCGTACCGCACGGACCACATCGAGTCGATCACCACGATGCCGGCGAAGGCGGGCAACATCTACGGCCAGGACGGCTATTGGAGCTGGTGGTCCGCGGTGCCGGCGGCCTCGGACGACTCGGGGGGCGGCTCCTCGTCGGCCGGTGTGGTCGTCGGGATCGTCGCGGGGGCCGTGGTCCTCGCGGGGCTGGGGGCGTTCGTGACGCTGCGGCGGCGGGCGACCGCCGACGACCGTGAGTAGGCGGCGGACGGGCGTCCGATGACCGCTGACGCAGCATCGGCGCCCGTGGAGGGCGCGCCGGCCGCCGGTCCGGTGAAGGGGGACGGACCGGCGGCCGGCCGCGGCGGCCCGCGGGCGCGCACCACGACCGGCTACCTGCGGTACGTGGCGGGCAAGCTGGCCGGCGCCGCCGTGTCGCTGTTCGCCGTCCTCGTCACGAGCTTCTTCCTCTTCCGGCTGATCCCGGGCGACCCGGTGAAGTTCATGACCGGCGGACGCCAGGTGTCGGCGGAACAACTGGACGCCTATCGGAGGGAGTTCGGGCTCGACCTGCCGATGTGGCAGCAGTTCACCGACTACTGCGGCAAGGCCCTCACCGGCGACCTGGGAACGTCGTACCAGTTCCGCGCCCCGGTGATCGACAAGATCACCGAGGCGCTGCCGAACACCCTGCTGCTGACCGGGACCGCCTTCGTCCTCTACACGGCGCTGGGTGTCCTGCTCGGCACGCGGGCGGCGTGGCGCAACGGGCGGCTCGGTGACCGGTTCCACACGGGTCTGGCGCTGGTCCTGTACTCCGTGCCGTCCTTCTGGCTCGGCCTGCTGCTGATCGTCACGCTGTCGGTCGGCGTCGGCCCGGTCCCGGGGCTGTTCCCGACCGGCGGCATGGAGTCCGGCGGCGAGGAGGGTTTCGCGTACGTGCTGGACGTGGCCCACCACCTGGTGCTGCCGGTGCTGACGCTGGTGGCGGTGGAGTACGGGCAGACGCTGCTGGTGACGCGGTCCGCGCTGCTCGACGAGATGGGCAGCGACTACCTGACCACCGCGCGGGCCAAGGGACTGCGCGACGACCTGGTGCGCCGTCGCCACGCCGTGCCCAACGCGCTGCTGCCGACCGTGACGCTCGTGTTCATCAACCTCGGGCGGACCGTGGCGGGCGTGATCCTGGTGGAGACGGTCTTCTCCTGGCCGGGGCTCGGCGGGCTGTTCTACCAGGCGCTGAGCGTGCCCGATCTGCCGCTGGTGCAGGGCCTGTTCTTCGTGTTCGCGGCCGCGGTGATCCTGATGAACACGCTGGCCGACCTGATCTATCCGCTGCTCGACCCCCGGGTGGGCCGATGACGACCGACCACGACGGCACGACCGACACGCCGGCGCCGGGCTCCGGTACCCCGGCCGGGGACCGGCCGCCGCCCGTCTCCTCGCCGCCTGCTTCCCCGCCCCGTGCTTCCCGGCCGCCTGCTTCCGCGCCGCCTGCCGACCCGTCGTCGGGCGGGCCCGCGCCCGTGCCCGCACAGGGGTCAGTGCCCACGCAGGGGTCCATGCCCGCGCAGGCATCCGCGCGGGCGCTGGCCCGGCAGCGGCGGCGCGCCTCGGTGGCCCGCTTCTGGCGGCAGTACCGCACCCACCGGGCGGGCGTCGCCGGACTGGCCGCGCTGCTGCTGGCCGGGGTGCTGGCGCTCGCCGCGCCGCTGCTGGTCGGCTCCGACGTCGACCAGGTGACGGACGCTCCCGGCGAGGCCCTGGAGAGCCCGAGTGCCGCGTTCCCGTTCGGCACCGACCGGTTCGGGCGGAACCTGCTCGGCCTGGTGGTCCAGGGCGCGCGGGTGTCGCTGCTGGTGGGGCTGCTCGCGGCTGTGCTGTCGGTGGCCATCGGCACGCTGATCGGGGTGACCGCGGGACACTTCCGCGGCTGGTACGCGACGGTGACGATGCGGATCACCGACTGGTTCCTGGTGATGCCGACCCTGGTGCTGGCGATCGCCCTGGCCAGTGTGATGCCCCGCTCGCTGGTCACCATCGTGGTGGCGATCGGGGTGACCACGTGGCCGACCACGGCCCGGCTGGTGCGCGCCCAGACGCTCGCGGTGGAGACCCGGCCCTACATCGAGCGGGCGCGGGCGCTGGGCGGCGGGCACTGGCACATCATGAGCCGGCACGTGCTGCCCAACGTGATGCCGCTGGTGCTGGCCCAGACGACCCTGATCATCTCGTCCGCGATCCTGGCCGAGGCGACCCTGGCCTTCCTCGGGCTCGGCGACCCCACGGTGGTGTCGTGGGGCGGGCTGCTCCAGGACGCCCGGGAGGCGGGCGCGGTCAGCTCCGGGCACTGGTGGTACCTGGTGCCGCCGGGGGTGGCCATCGCCTCGGTGGCACTGGCGTTCACGCTGTGCGGGCGGGCCGTGGAGTCCGTCCTCAACCCCAGGCTGGGGGTGGCCCGTTGAGTCTGCTGGAGGTCAGGGACCTGACCGTGACCTACGCGGGCGGGGTCGCCGCCGTGCGCGGTGTCGACCTGAGGCTGGAGGCGGGCCGGAAACTGGGGATCGCCGGGGAGTCCGGCTGCGGCAAGTCCACGCTGGCGCTGGCCCTGCTGCGGCTGCTGCCCCCGGGGACGCACACCGCCGGGCAGGTGCTGCTGGACGGCGAGGACGTGCTGGCCATGAAGTGGGGCCGGGTCCGGGCGGTCCGCTGGGCCGGCGCCTCGATCGTGTTCCAGGGCGCGATGCACTCCCTGAACCCCGTGCACCGGGTGGGCGACCAGATCGCCGAGCCCCTGCTGCTGCACCGCCGGGTGACCCCGGCCGAAGCACGGCGCAGGGCCGGGGAGTTGCTGGAACAGGTGGGGCTCCCGGCGGCGCGGGCGGCGGCCCATCCGCACGAACTGTCCGGTGGACAGCGGCAGCGGGTGATGATCGCCATGGCGCTGGCCTGCGATCCGCGGCTGATCATCGCGGACGAGCCGACCACCGCGCTCGACGTGATGATCCAGGCGCAGATCCTGCGGCTGATCGAACGGCTGGTCGCCGACCAGGACGTCGGCCTGATCATGATCAGCCATGACCTGGCGGTGCTGGCCGACACCTGCGACCGGCTGGCGGTGATGTACGCGGGCCGGGTCGTCGAGGAGGGCCCGGCCGACGCGGTCCACCGGGCCGCCGTCCACCCGTACGCCCGGGCCCTGTCGGCGGCGTTCCCCCGCATCGGCGACCCGGCGTCGCGCTTCGCGCCGCGCGGCCTCGCCGGGGATCCCCCGGACCCGTCGGCGCTGCCCTCCGGCTGCGCGTTCCACCCGCGGTGTCCGGTGGCGCTGGAGTCCTGCGCGGTGGACGACCAGCCGCTGCGCGGGGTGGACGCGGACCGGCGGGCCGCCTGCGTACGGGTCGGTGAGGACGCGACGGCCGCCGCCGCGGCGGTCCCCCTGCGGAAGGCGAGGCCCAGCACCCCATGACCACCTCCCCCACCACGACTCCCGCCGCCCCCCTGCTGAGTGCCCGGGGTCTGCGGGTCGCCTTCCCCGGGCGGCGCGGCGCGCCGGGCGCCCGCGCCGTGGACGGTGTCGACCTCGACATCCGCTCCGGTGAGATCGTCGCCCTGGTCGGCGAGTCGGGCTGCGGCAAGACGACGCTGGCCCGCGCGCTGCTGGGGCTGGTGCGGCCCACCGGCGGGCGGGTCACGTTCGACGGCGAGCCGCTGGACCACTCCGGGCGGGCCCTCAAGGCGTACCGCCGGCGCGTGCAGTTGGTGCTGCAGGACCCCAGCGGCTCGCTCAACCCCCGGCACACGGTGTACGACGCGGTCGCCGAGGGGCTGCGCATCCACGGCCACGGCGGTGACGAGCGGGCGGCGGTGGCGCACGCGCTGTCCCGGGCCGGGCTGCGGCCTCCCGAACGGTTCTTCCTGCGCTACCCGCACGAACTGTCCGGCGGCCAGCGGCAGCGGGTGGTGATCGCGGGCGCGCTGGTGCTGGAGCCCGAACTCCTCGTCGCCGACGAGCCGGTGGCCTCCCTGGACGCCTCGGTGCGCGGGGAGATCCTGGCCCTGCTGCTGCGCCTGCGGACCGAACTGGGCCTGTCCGCACTGGTGGTGACGCACGACCTGGGTCTGGCGTGGAACATCGCCGACCGGGTGGCGGTGATGTACCTGGGCCGGATCGTGGAGAACGGGGCGGTGGAGCAGGTGCTGACCGCTCCCCGGCACCCCTACACCCGGGCCCTGCTGTCGGTGCTGCCGGAGGCGCCGGGCGAGCCGGTGGTGCTCACCGGTGAACCGCCGGATCCGTCCCGCATCCCGGGCGGCTGCCGCTTCCACGCCCGCTGCCAGGTCCTGGCGACCGGCGAGGCGGACCGGGCCGGCGTCGCGGAGGCGTGCCGGACCGTGGACCCGGCGGTCCTGGACGGCGGCGACACGGCCCAGGTGGCCTGTCACTGGGCCCACACGACCGGCGTGCGGGAGACGGAGGACGACACCGCCGCGGAACACTGAGGCCGAGGGGGCCGGGGGCGCCGGGACGGACCGGGCACCGGCAACGGACGGACCGGGCACCGGGAGGCGGCCAGATACCGGGGCGAGCGGGTACCGGGACTCAGCACGTACCCGGGGGGAGCAGGTACCGGGAACGGTCCAGACCCCGGGGCCGGTCCAGCCTCCGGAGCCGGGGGGCAGGCACCGGGGTCGGAGTGCATACACCGGCGACGATCCGGGAGCCGGGCGCCGCGGGCGGCACGCAGGCGCCTCCGGGAGCCCTCACCCGGGCCCGGGGCACCCGGGACCCGTAGGGGGTGCGGACCGTCGGGCCGCGTCGCGCCCCGCTACGCCCGCTGTTCGGCCGCCGCGACCAGCTCGCGGCAGCGCTGCACGTCCCGGCCCATCTGCTCGACCAGGGCGTCGAGCGTGTCGAACGTGGCCTGGCCGCGGACGAAGGCCAGGAAGTCCACGGCGACGTGCAGGCCGTAGAGGTCGAGGCCGACGCGGTCGATGGCGTACGCCTCCACGGTGCGCTCGGTGCCGTCGAACTGCGGGTTGGTGCCCACGGAGATGGCGGCCGGCATGGCCTCCCCCTGGGCGTGCAGCCAGCCGGCGTACACGCCGTCGGCGGGGACGGCGGTGTGCGGGAGGGTCTCGACGTTGGCCGTCGGGAACCCCATCTCGCGCCCGCGCTGGGCGCCGCGCACGACGACGCCCTCCACGCGGTGCGGACGGCCCAGGATCTCGGCTGCGCCCTCGACGTCGCCCTCCGCGATCAGGCGCCGGGTCAGGGTGGACGAGAAGGGCTCGCCGCCGCCCGCCTCACCGGACACGAACAGGTCGACGACCTCGACCTCGAAGTCGTGGAGCTTGCCCTGCTCGGCGAGGAAGTCCACGGTGCCCGCGGCCCGGTGGCCGAAACGGAAGTTGGGGCCCTCGACGACCGCTTTGGCGTGCAGCCTGTCCACCAGCACCTTCGCCACGAAGTCGGCCGGGGAGAGCTTCGAGAACTCGGTGGTGAACGGCAGGATCAGGACCGCGTCCACGCCCAGCTCCGCCATGAGTTCCGCGCGCCGGTGGTGGGGGGCGAGCAGCGGCGGGTGGCTGCCGGGGCGGACCACTTCGCTGGGGTGCGGGTCGAAGGTGACGACGACGGCCGGGACGCCCAGGTCGCGGGCCCGGTCCACGGCGTGCCGGATGATCAGCTGGTGCCCGCGGTGCACTCCGTCGTAGGAGCCGATGGTGACGACGCTGCGCCCCCAGTCCTGGGGGATGTCCTCCAAGCCACGCCAGCGCTGCACTGTGCCTGCTCCTTGTCGAAACCTTGTCGAGCCGAGTCCGTGGACGTCGCGTGGACTTCTTTCCGCGCAGGTCTAAGGGTGCCATGCCGCCCCGCCGGGACGCGCAGCGGCATGCTCGCAGGGGCGCTCACCCGGGCCGCCGGCCCCGCCCCGCCACCCCGCGCCCGGTTCACACCGGGACGCGCGCGCCCACCACGTCCTCGACGGTCCGGCGGGCGCCGGGGCCGATCAGCGGCGCCCACACGCCCGGGGCGTCGGACAGCAGGCCGGCCAGCGCCGCGGCGAAGCCCGGGACATGGCGGGCCAGGTCGGCCAGGGCCCGGTCGAGGCGGGCGGCGCCGTCCGCGGTGCGGGCGAGCAGGAGGCCGGTGCGGTGGACGAGGTCGCGCAGGTCCGGGCCGGTGGTGCGGGCGGCGGCGTGCAGCACCGCGGTCAGGACGTCGGGGTCCTGCTCGCGGGCGAGCAGGGTGTCCAGCAGGACGCGGCGCAGCGGCCGGGAGGCGGGTGTGCCGGGGTCGGCGAGGAGGCCGGCGAGGGCCGCCCGCAGCGGGGCGGGGCCGCCGTCGAGCAGTCCGGCGAGCAGCGGGAACAGGACGTCCTGGGCGGCGGGTCCGCCGTTCAGGCGCCGCTCGGCGTACCCGGCGATGGGTCCGGCGAGTTCCGGGCGCCGTCGCACGGCGTCCCGCAGCAGCGCGGCGACCCGGCCGGCCAGGCCCGGGGTGGTGGCGTCGCCCAGGGCACGGAGGGTCTCGTCGGCGTCCGCCCGCGTGAGCCGGGCCCCGAAGGCGGCGAGGACCGGCCCGGGGTGCGTGATGAGGGCGCCGGTCAGTGCGTCCGGGGGGAGCTGCGGGTCCCCGGCCGCGAAGTGCTCCAGGGCGCGGGCCAGGTGCTCGTCCCGGCTGCTCGGGTCGCGGACCAGCAGGGCGAGCGCGCCGCCGTGCGGGGCGGGGTCGTCGGCGCGGTCGAGCAGGGCCAGGGCGGCCCGCCGCAGCAGGGCGCGGTCGGCGCCGTCGCGGGCGTACGGGACGACGCGCAGCCCGTGGGTCACGGCCAGGGCCCGGCGCGCGGACCGCCCGTCGTGCGCCCACCGGTGGACGGCGCGGCAGACGGCGCCGGGTTCCTCCTCGGCGAGGACGGCCAGCAGTTGTTGGGCCCGGCGGTGCGCGCTGTCGGCGAGCGCCTCGGTGAGGGCGTCGGGGGCGCGGTCGCGGTGGGTGTGCAGCAGGACCTGTGCGGCCGTCGCCACGGTCGCGTGCGGGGTGGCGGGCAGCGGCCGTTCGTCGTCGAACCAGCGGACGAGCTGGGGGATGACGTCGACGGGGGCGGCCGTGAGCAGCCGGGCGGCGGCGTCGAGGAAGCGCGGGCCGGTCTCGCACGGCGGGCCGTCGGCGGGGACGAGCCGCCGCAGCAGGGCGAAGCGGGTGTCGGGCGGCAGCGGGACGGTGCTCCAGAAGTCCGGGCCGAGCTCGGCGGGCACCGGGCGGCGCTGCTCCCGCCAGGCGACCACGCGGTGGGCCAGCAGCCCGAGGACCGCCGTGCAGGGCGTGGCGTCGGGCACCCGGGTGAGGGTGGCGGAGAGCAGCCGGGCGGCCCACCAGGAGGCCGGGTCGGCGTCCAGGGCGTGCACCAGGTCGGCGAGCCGGGAGGCGAGCGGGCCGGGGCCGCCGCGACGTCCGAGGCGCAGCAGGGCCTCCACGACGGGGCCGGCCCGGTGGTGCGGGACGGGGACGCGGTCCGGGTCGCCGGCGGGGCGGGGGGCGTGGACCAGAGCGCGCAGGGCCTCGTCCAGGTCGAGGTGGACGCCCTGGATCCAGTCGGCGAACTCCTCGTGGGCGAAGCGGTATCCGGCTCCCGCGGGCACCAGGACGCCCTCGGTCAGCACGGCGGTGGCCCAGCCGGTGCCCCCGCCGAGGTGGGCGGGGGCGGGGCCCCAGGGGAACAGCTCCTCGAACGCGGTCCGCTCCAGTTCCCCCTGGCCCGGCCCGAGGCTGCGCCGTGCGGCCTCGTGCAGCTGCCCGGCGACGCGGGCGGCGAGGCGGCGGACGGCGGTGCCGCGCAGGCCGTTCCCGGCGGCGAGGCGGACCGCGACGCGCAGGCACATCAGGTCCAGGTGGGCGGAGAAGAGGGCGTCGCGGTCGACGGGCACGCCGGGTGTGCCGCCGAGCGCGTCCCGGATCTCCGACAGCAGCCGGAGGGCGAGGGGGTGCCGGGCGTCGGCACCGGTGAGGACGTCGTCGGGCAGGCCGAGGTGGGCGCGGGCGCGCCGGGCCTCCTCGGCCGACAGGTCGCCGAGGGGCACGTGGGCGGGGGCCGGGTCGGCGCGGTCCGCCGTGTCCCGGGCCGCGTGCAGCAGGCCGGCGGGGAAGCGGGGCGCGGCGTCGTCCCAGAACTCCGGGCGGCAGGCGACCACCAGGCGGATGCCCGTCGTCCGCAGCCAGCGCACGGTGCCGTCGGTCCACGCGGCGAGACGGTGGGCGAGGACGGGGGGCATCTCCTCGGGGCCGTCGAGGAGGACGGTCAGGGGGCGTCCGGCGGCGCGGGCCAGGGCGGCGAGGTGCTCGGGCCCGGTGTCGCCGAGGCCGTCCGGGCCGGCCGGCAGGGGGCTGCGGGAAGCGGCCACGATGCGGGCGGCCCGGTCCAGGGCGCGGCGGGCGGCGTCGGCGAGGGAGGTGTCGTCCTGGTGGAGGTCGGCACCGCGCAGCCAGAGCGTGGGCCGGCCGTCCCGGTGGCGGCGGGCGGCGTACGCGGCGAGTTCGGTGGTGCGGCCGCTGCCGGGCGGGCCGACGAGGGCGAGCACGGTCGCCGGACCCTGCTCGAAGGCGGTGAACTCCGCCGTCACGCCCGCCCGTTCGATGCGGGGCACGCCGCCGGGCGCGCCGGTGTCCCCGGTGAGGACGCCCGGGGGGCCGTCCTGCGCGACGGAGGTGGCGGTGAGGTGCAGGACCCCGGCGACGTTCAGGTCGGCGCCGTAGGCGGGGACCGTGGTGGCGTTCCGGGCCAGGAGGGCGGCGAGCGGGCCGTCGGCCCGGCGGGCACCGGCGGCGGTGCCGTCCGCCCGGCCGGGGGCGTCCGCCGCCGTGGTGGGGACCGGTGAGCGCAGGGGGACGGCGAAGCCGCTGTCGCGGTGCGGGGAGCGCAGCGCGGTGCCGAGCACCCCGAGCACGGCGCCGGTCCGGGCGTCGAGCACGGGCCCGCCGGCCGCTCCGCCGCCCAGCCGCAACGCGTCCCGTCCCGCGGTGCCGATGGCCAGTTCGAGGGCGTCGTCGAGGTGGTGGGAGCGGTCGGTGGCGGTGTACGTGACGGCCGTGGCGCCCAGGACGCGGGCCTCGCGCCAGCAGCCGGCGGCGAGCGTCACATAGGTGCCGCTGTCGATCCGGTCGCGGACGGTGACGGGCAGCGGGTCGAGGCCGAGGCCGTCGGTGCGGACCAGGGCGAGGTCGAGGGCGGGCAGCGGGGTGACGGCGTCGGCGTCGACCACGCAGTGCCGGTCGTCCGGGGCGCGCAGGACGAGGCGGGGCAGTCCGTCGACGGCCTCGTGACTGGTGATCACCGTGCCGTGGTGGTCGGCGAGGAAGCCGGTGCCGCGCGGTCGCCCGGCGAGGTCGTGGACCCGGACCAGCAGGTCCTCCGGGGGCGGTGGCCCGAGGGGGGTGTCCCCGGCGTGGGTGTCCCCGGCGTCCGGAGCGGTGCCCGGCGCGTGGGAGGTGTCGAGACCGCGAGGGAGCCGGTGGCGCGATGTCATCGAGCTCATCGCCGAACCTCCCCGCCGTACTGCCTTACCACCGTGCCTGTGTTCTGGACAGTAGGCCACGATGATCAGCGGGAAACGCCCTTCGGCGAACGCGCCCCCTTCCGCTCCCCCGGTTCACTCCGAGCGCCTGCACGTACGGGTGAACAAAGGATGCCTGGTGGATACACCCTAGGGGTGGGGGAACCGAGGGGGACCGTGGAGCGGCGGCAGGGGGAGTCCCGTGACGCCGCTCCACGGACGGGACCGGCAGCACAGGCCGCCCGTGGCGGGCTCGTACCGGCATGGCGGCGCCCGACGGACCGGCCGCGTGGAGGAGACGAGTCGACGCATCGACGGGTCGATGGGTCGATGGGTCGACAGGGGGACACATCGACAGGGCCGTCATCGACAGGGCGACGCACCGCGTCGGCCGGGTCCTCGTCCGCGGGGCGACGGACCCCCTCCGCAGGCCGACAGCCCGCATCCGCGGCGGGGCACTTGACGGACCGACGGCCCAACTCGCCCGCCAGCGAGCCGACCGGCGGGCGAGCGGACCGACCGGCGGGCGAGCGGACCGACCGGTGGGCCGGCGAGCCGACCGGACCGACCGGCGGGCAAGCGCGACCGACGAGCAACCGAGCCGCCCGGCGAGCAACCGGACCGCCCGGCGAGCAACCGAGCCGATCAGGCGGCCGACCGGTGGGCAAGCCCGCAGGGCAGACGCATGTTCCACCCCCCTCCCGGGCGGGCGCCGCGGGCCGTCAGCGTCAGGCGAAGACGGCCAGGCTCTTGGCCTTGCCCTTGTGCTCCTCGACCAGGGCGAGCAGGCCGCCCTCCGGGCCGAAGACGGCCACCGGACCGGTGCCCGCGTACATCTCGGGCATCTCCAGCCGCACCCCGTTGGTGAGCAGCCGGGCGTGCCGGGCGTCGACGTCCCAGCGGGGGAACGCGGCCGCCGCCGCCTCGGCGATCGGCATGACGGTGAGGTCCTGCTGCAACTGGTCCAGGGTCCGCGCCGCGTCGAGACGGTAGGGGCCGACGCGGGTGCGGCGCAGCGCGGTGAGGTGGCCGCCGACCCCGAGTCCGGCGCCCAGGTCGCGGGCGAGGGCCCGGATGTAGGTGCCGGAAGAGCAGACGACGGAGACGACCAGGTCGAGCACCGGGGTGCCGTCCTCGGCGACGGCTTCCCGCACGTCGTACAGGTCGAACGAGGAGACCGTGACCGGCCGGGCCGGGATGTCGAAGTCCTCGCCCTCGCGGGCCCGCTTGTAGGACCGCACGCCGTTGATCTTGATGGCGCTGACCTTCGACGGGACCTGCATGATGTCCCCGGTCAGTGCGGCGATCCCGGCGTCGAGGGCCTCGCGGGTGACCTTCGAGGCGTCGGTGGAGGAGGTGATGTCCCCCTCGGCGTCGTCGGTGACGGTGTCCTGCCCGAGCCGGACGGTGCCGAGGTACTCCTTCTCCGTCAGCGCCAGGTGGCCGAGCAGTTTGGTGGCCCTCTCGACGCCGAGCACGAGGACGCCCGTCGCCATCGGGTCGAGGGTGCCGGCGTGACCGACCCGGCGGGTGCGTGCGATGCCCCGCATCTTGGCGACCACGTCGTGCGAAGTGAAGCCCGACGGCTTGTCGACGATGACAAGGCCGTCGGGCGTGGGGGGTTTCTGCGTCATTCGGCGGTGTCGTCCGTCTCGTCCTCGTCCGGCTTGCGGTACGGGTCGGCCTCGCCGGCGTACGCGGCGCCCGCGGACGCCTCGCGCACCTTGGCGTCGGACTGGCGCGCCTTGTCGAGGAGGTCCTCGATGTTGCGTGCCGTGTCCGGGAGGGCGTCCATGACGAAGGTCAGCGTGGGCGTGAACTTCACGCCGGCAGCGCGGCCCACCTCGGAGCGCAGCACGCCCTTGGCGCTCTCCAGGCCCGCCGCGGCGGCCTGGCGCTCCTCGTCGTCCCCGTACACCGTGTAGAAGACGGTCGCCTCCCGCAGGTCACCCGTGACCCGGGTGTCCGTGATGGTGACGTGCGTGCCGAGCCGCGGGTCCTTGATCCCGCGCTGCAGCTTCTGGGCCACCACCTCTCGGATGAGGTCCGCCAGCCTTTTCGCCCGCGCGTTGTCGGCCACTGGTCCGTCTCCCGTTCTTTCCTGATCTCGTTCTCGACAGCCTGGTCGTCAGTCGTCGTCTTCGCCGTGGAAGCGCCGCCTGACGGACAGCAGTTCCACTTCCGGATGCCCGGCGACCAGCCGCTCGCACCGATCCAGCACGTCGGTGATGTGCCCCGCGTCGCCGGAGACCACCGCGAGGCCGATGAGCGCCCTGCGATGGAGGTCCAGATGGTCCACCTCGGCCGCGCTCACCGCGTACTTGCGCTGGAGTTCGGCGACGATCGGGCGGACGACGGAGCGCTTCTCCTTCAGCGACCGGACGTCGCCGAGGAGGAGGTCGAAGGACAGCGTCCCCACATACATGTGCAACCGGTTCACCCGCCGGCACGGGATCGATGGCCCCGCCATCCAGTGGGCGGGGGCATCACGAACGGTACAACGAAGCGGGCCGCGTGATCGACGGATATCGCGCCCCGCGGCTCCCGGCCGGTCCGCGACCGGGCACGCGCCGGCCGACGGGACATGGAGCGTCCCGTCGGCCGGCGCGTGGACCGTGGCGGTTACGCCCGCGGCTTCTCGCGCATCTCGTACGTCGCGATGACGTCGTCGACCTTGATGTCGTTGAAGTTCCCGAGGTTGATACCGCCCTCGAAGCCTTCGCGGATCTCGGTGACGTCGTCCTTGAAGCGACGCAGTCCCTCGATGGTGAGGTTCTCCGCGACCACCTTGCCGTCGCGGATGAGGCGCGCCTTGGTGTTGCGCTTGACCTCGCCGGAGCGGATGAGCACACCCGCGATGTTGCCCAGCTTGGACGACTTGAAGACCTCGCGGATCTCCGCCGTGCCGAGCTCGACCTCCTCGTACTCCGGCTTGAGCATGCCCTTGAGGGCCGCCTCGATCTCCTCGATCGCCTGGTAGATGACCGAGTAGTACCGGACGTCCACACCCTCGCGCTCGGCCATCTGCTGTGCCCGCCCGGCGGCGCGCACGTTGAAGCCGATCACGATGGCGTCGGAGCCCATCGCCAGGTCGATGTCGGACTCCGTGACCGCACCGACGCCGCGGTGCAGGACGCGGATGTCGACCTCTTCGCCGACGTCCAGCTGGAGCAGCGAGGACTCGAGGGCCTCGACCGATCCGGACGCGTCACCCTTGATGATCAGGTTCAGCTGCTGGACCTCGCCGGCCTTGAGCACCTTGTCCAGGTCCTCCAGCGACACGCGGCGCGTGCGCTTGGCGAACGCGGCGTTGCGCTCACGGGCGGCGCGCTTCTCGGCGATCTGACGGGCCGTACGGTCCTCGTCCACGACGATGAAGTTGTCGCCCGCACCCGGGACGTTGGTCAGGCCCAGGACCTGGACCGGCGTCGACGGGCCCGCCTCGGTGACGTTGTTGCCGTTGTCGTCGAGCATGGCGCGCACGCGGCCGTAGGCGTCGCCCACCACCATCGTCTCGCCGACCCGCAGCGTGCCTCGCTGGACGAGGACGGTCGCCACCGCACCGCGGCCCCGGTCGAGCCGGGACTCGATCGAGATGCCCTGCGCGTCCTGCTTCGGGTTGGCCCGCAGGTCGAGCGAGGCGTCGGCGGTGAGGACGACGGCCTCCAGGAGGCTGTCGATGTGCAGACCCTGCTTGGCGGAGATGTCGACGAACATGGTGTCGCCGCCGTACTCCTCGGCCACCAGGCCGTACTCGGTCAGCTGACCGCGCACCTTGGTCGGGTCGGCGCCCTCGACGTCGATCTTGTTGACCGCGACGACGATCGGCACGTCCGCCGCCTTGGCGTGGTTGAGCGCCTCGACCGTCTGCGGCATGACGCCGTCGTTGGCCGCGACGACCAGGATCGCGATGTCGGTCGACTTGGCACCGCGGGCACGCATGGCGGTGAACGCCTCGTGACCCGGGGTGTCGATGAAGGTGATCTTGCGATCCTCTTCGTTGACCTCGGTCGTGACCTGGTAGGCACCGATGTGCTGGGTGATGCCGCCCGCCTCGCCGGAGGCGACGTTGGTCTTGCGGATGGCGTCGAGCAGTCGGGTCTTTCCGTGGTCGACGTGACCCATGACGGTGACGACCGGCGGACGGACCACCAGGTCCTCCTCGTCGCCCTCGTCCTCGCCGAACTCCAGGTCGAAGGACTCGAGCAGCTCGCGGTCCTCCTCCTCCGGGCTGACGATCTGAACCGTGTAGTTCATCTCGTCCGCGAGGAGCTGGAGCGTCTCGTCGGAGACGGACTGGGTCGCGGTGACCATCTCGCCGAGGTTCATCATGACCGCGACGAGCGACGCCGGGTTGGCGTTGATCTTCTCCGCGAAGTCGGTGAGCGAGGCACCGCGCGACAGGCGAATGGCTTCGCCGTTGCCGCGAGGCAGCATCACACCGCCGACCGACGGGGCCTGCATGGCCTCGTACTCCTGGCGCCTCTGCCGCTTCGACTTGCGGCCGCGACGCGCGGGACCGCCGGGACGGCCGAAGGCGCCCTGCGTGCCACCGCGGCCACCGGGACCACCGGGACGGCCACCGAAGCCGGGACGGCCACCGCCGCCACCGAAGCCGCCGCCGGGACGGCCGGCGAAACCGCCGCCGCCACCGGGACGGCCGGCACCGCCGCCGCCACCGGGACGCCCGGCGAAGCCGGGACGGCCGCCGCCGCCGCCACCGCCGCCGGGACGACCCGCACCGCCCGGACCGCGGCCGCCGGGGCCGGGACGCGGGCCGGCAGCGGGACGCTGCGGCATCATGCCGGGGTTCGGACGCGGACCGCCGGGACGGGGAGCCCCGCCCTGCGGACGCGGCATCGAGCCCGGGGTCGGGCGCTGCCCGCCCGGAGCCTGCGGACGGGGACCGCCGCCCGGGGCACCGGGTGCCTGGGGACGGGGACCGCCGCCGGGAGCACCGGGGCCGCCGGGGCGCTGTCCCTGGGGACGCGGCGCCTGAGGACGGGCCATGCCGGTGGAGCCACCCGAGGTGAACGGGTTGTTGCCGGGACGCGGGCCGGCCGGGCGGGCGCCCGGACGGGGACCGCCGGGACGCTGTCCCTGACCGGCCGGACGGCCCTGACCCTGGCCCGGCCCCTGACCCTGACCGGCGGGACGACCGCCGGGCTTGGGGGCACCGGGACGCGCGCCGCCGGGCTTCGGCCCGGACGGGGCGGCCGGCGACGCGGGCGGGGCCTGGAACTCCGGCGCGGCCGGGGCCGGACGCGGCGCGGGGCGCGGGCCCGGCGTCGGACGCGGACCCGGGGTCGCCGGCGAGGGCGCCGACGGGGCCGGGGACTGGGACGCGGCCGGCTTGGGCGCGGCCGGCGGCTTCGGGGCAGCCGGACGCTCCCCCGGCGCCTTGGCGGCGCGGGGGCCTGCGGCCTGTGCCGGAGAGGGTGCCGCGGGCCTGGGGGCCGCCTTGCGGGGCGCTCCCGGCTTCGCCGCGGACTTGCCGTTGCCGCCGCCGCCCTGGAAGGCGTCGGTCAGCTTGCGTACTACGGGCGCTTCGATGGTCGAAGACGCCGAACGGACGAATTCACCGAGTTCCTGGAGCTTGGCCATGACGACCTTGCTCTCCACGCCGAACTCCTTGGCGAGTTCGTAGACCCGGACCTTAGCCACTTCGCTCCTTTGAGGTCCGGGTTGCGTCCGGACCGTCGCTAGTTCATGGGCGTACTCATCGCGTACTCATCGAGTGCTCATCGCAATCTCGACCTGCTTTCGACTCGCGAGGTACCAGACCGCACGGGGGGTTCCGTGCGGCATGTCTTCCTGTCGGGCTGCTGTCAGCAACCCTGTGCCTGCTCGACGTAGTGGCGCAACGCCTTTACGTCGAGCGGTCCCGGGACGCGGAACGCCCGCGGGAACGCCCTGCGGCGCACCGCCTGGTCCAGACAGAGCGGGACGGGGTGTACATAGGCACCCCGGCCGGGCAGCGTACCGCGAGGATCGGGGACGCAGGCGCCCTCGACCGCCACGATGCGCAGCAGCTCGTTCTTGACCGCCCGCTCCCGGCACCCCACGCAGGTGCGTTCGGGGCATGCACGGGTAGGTGTCCGGCCAGACACAGCTCAGTCTACCTCCCCGAAGCGACCTCACCCCTTCGGGGCAAGGATCGAACACGTGCCGCAGAAAAAGCTGTCGTGATCTCAGCGACCTGCGGCCTGGATCCATTCCCCGGCGGCTTTCCGGCCGGCCGGGCGACGCGCGGTGCGGCCGTCGGCCGCACCGCCGCCCGGGCTACTCGCCGGACGCCCCGCCGGGCTGCTCGGTGTCGGGCCGGATGTCGATCCGCCAGCCGGTCAGCCGGGCGGCGAGCCGGGCGTTCTGGCCCTCCTTGCCGATGGCCAGGGAGAGCTGGTAGTCCGGCACCGTCACCCGGGCGGACCGGGCCGCCATGTCCACGACCTCCACCTTGGAGACCCGGGCGGGCGACAGGGCGTTCGCCACCATCTCGGCCGGGTCGTCCGACCAGTCGACGATGTCGATCTTCTCACCGTTCAGTTCGGCCATGACGTTGCGCACCCGGCCGCCCATGGGGCCGATGCAGGCGCCCTTGGCGTTCAGCCCGGACCGCAGGGAACGGACGGCGATCTTCGTGCGGTGACCGGCCTCACGCGCGATCGCCGAGATCTCCACGGAGCCGTCGGCGATCTCCGGCACCTCCAGGGCGAACAGCTTCTTCACCAGGTTGGGGTGGGTGCGCGACAGCGTGACCGAGGGCCCGCGGACGCCCTTGGCGACCCGGACGACGTAGCTGCGCAGCCGCATGCCGTGCGGGTACGTCTCACCCGGGACCTGCTCCTGCACCGGCAGGATGGCCTCCAGCCGGCCGATGTCGACCAGTACGTTCTTCGGGTCGCGGCCCTGCTGGACGACGCCGGTCACGATGTCGCCCTCGCGGCCCGCGTACTCGCCGAGCGTCGCGTCGTCCTCGGCGTCGCGCAGCCGCTGCAGGATCACCTGCTTGGCCGTGGTCGCGGCGATGCGGCCGAACCCCGACGGGGTGTCGTCGAACTCGCGGGGCTCCTGGCCCTCCTCGACGTCCTCGGGGTCCTCCTTCGCCCACACGGTCACGTGCCCGGTCTTCCGGTCGAGCTCCACGCGCGCCTGGCGGCGGCTGCCCTCGGTCCGGTGGTAGGCGATGAGGAGAGCCGATTCGATCGCCTCGACCAGCAGGTCGAAGGAGATCTCCTTCTCCCGCACCAGGCCCCGCAGGGCACTCATGTCGATGTCCACGGCTACGCCTCCTCTTCCTTCTCGTCGCCCTGCCTGGCGGACGCGTCGTCGGACTTGTCGTCCTTGCGGTTGAACTCGACCTGGACGCGCGCCCGGGTGATGTCGCCGAAGGCGAGCCTGCGCGCGGTGGGCCTGCGCCCCTTGACCCCCGGCACCTCGACGTCGAGTCCCTCGTCGTCGGCCGTCAGGATCCGGGCGGTCAGCTCGCCGCCCTCGGTCAGCTGGAACCTCACCAGGCGTCCGGTGGCCCGCACGTAGTGCCGGTGCTCGGTGAGGAGGCGCTCCGCGCCGGGGGTGCCCACTTCGAGGGTGTACTCCCCGCTGCCCATCGCGTCCGTCTCGTCCAGCTTCGCCGAGAGCGCACGGCTCACCTCGGCGATCCGGTCCAGATCGGCACCGGTGTCGGAGTCGACGGTGACGCGCAGCACCCGCTTGCGGCCGACCGAGTCGACGGCGATCTCCTCGAGATCGAGGCCCTGTGAGCTGACGAGCGGTTCCAGAAGTTCTCGCAGCCTCTCGCTCTGGGTGGTGCTCATCCGGGTGACTCCTCGGCCGCGTGTGCTGTTGTGGGACGGTGCGCGTGTCTGGTCAAAGGGTATCCGGTCGCAGAGGGTGATGCCGTCCACCCGGTGACGGAGGGTGCCGCTGACCGCCGCCGGGGGCGACCCCGGGTACCGTGATCACGCGTCTGCGGCCCCCGCCGTCGCCGCCACGTTCGACCGAGCCCCCCGAGGACGTCTCCCGTGCCGTTCCCCCTCTTCCCGGGCACCCGCTCGGGGCCCCGCAGACGGAGCCTGCTCGCCGTCGCCCCGGCGGCCCTCGTCGCCGCGGGCTGTTCCGCCGGGTCCGACGACTCCGCCACCACCCGCGGCAGCGGCCCCTCGGCCGCGGAACGGGTCCGCGCGCGTGCGGCCCGGGACAGCAGGGAGCTGGCCGCCCGGTACGACGCCGTGATCGCCGCGCACCCCGGGCTCGCCGAGCGGCTGCGCCCGCTGCGCGCGGACACCGTCCGGCACGCCGACGCCTTCGGGCCCGCGCCGACGCCATCCTCGTCGTCGGGGGCGCCGACGCCGTCCGGCACCGGCGCCGAGGCGTCCGCGGCCCCCTCCGCGCCGTCCTCCGCCGCCGTGCCGGCGACGCCGAAGGAGGCCCTGGCCGGCCTCGCCGCGGCGGAACGGGAGCTCGCCGACCGGCGCACCCGCGCGCTGCTGGAGGCGCCGGGCGAGCTGGCCCGGCTGCTGGCCTCCGCGGCGGCGGCCGGGGCGGCGCACGTGTTCCTGCTGACGGAGGGACGGGCGTGAGCGAGGCGGAGGAGCGGGAGCTGCGGGCGTTGCAGGCGGCCCTGGCGGCGGAGCACGCGGCGGTGTACGGCTACGGCGTCGTCGGCGGACGCGTCGGCACGGACCACCGGCCTCAGGCGCGCGCCGCCTACGACGCCCACCGGGCCCGCCGGGACGCGCTGGTGCGCGACGTCCGGGAGGCGGGGGCCGCCCCGGTCGCCGCGGCCGCCGGGTACGCGCTGCCCTTCCCGGTGCCGGACGCGGCGGCGGCCGTGCGGCTGGCGGCGGAACTGGAGAACCGCCTCGCCGGCGTCTACGCGGACCTGGTCCGCGACAGCCGGGGCGGACGGCGCCGGGCCGCCGCGGAGGCGCTGCGGGAGGCGGCGGTGCGCTCGGCCCGCTGGAGCGGGGGGAGCGTAGCCTTCCCTGGGCTGGCCGAGCGGGCCGGTCCGCAGGACTGAGGCGCCCGCGGGCGGCACGGCCCGGGACGGCACGGCGCCGGGCGCGCGGACGGCGCACGACGGGCGACGGGCCCCGCGACACCGCGGGCAGGCTCCGCGACACCACGAAGGGAACGACGCGCGCATGGTTTTCGACCCGCCGAGGCGTCTGGTGAGGGCGCTCGCGGAGACGGCTCCGGACGGTGACCGCTGGCTGGAGCAGGTGCCCGGTGCGGCACGGCGGGCCGTGGCCGCGCTCGGGTTGACCGTGGAGCGGGTGCAGGTGCCCGGGGGCCGCAGCAGTCTGGTGGTGCTGGTGAGCACGGCGCAGGGCACGCCCGCGGTGCTGAAGCTGGCGCCGCGCCGGTTCCGGCCGGAGGCCGAGCGGGCCGCGCTCGCGCACTGGGCCGGGCGGGGCGCGGTGCAGCTGCTGGACGCGGAGGCCGTCCCGGGGGAGCCCGAGGGGGTGCTGCTGCTGGAGCGGCTGCACCCGGACGTGTCGGTGCGGTCGCTGCCCGAGGCGCGGGCGCTGCTGGAGGCGGCGGGGACGCTGCGCCGCCTGTGGGTGCCGCCGCCCGGGGACCACGTCTTCGAGACGGTGGCCGAGCGGACCGGGCGGCAGGCGGAGGCGATGCGGGCGGGCGCCGGGGCGGACCCGGAGTCGGCCGCACTGGTGCGGGACGCGCTGGCTGCCCGGGACGAACTGCTCGCCGGGCCGCCCGAACCCCGCCTCCTGCACGGGACGTTCCGGCAGAGCAAGGTGCTCGCGGGCGAACGGATGCCGTGGCTGGCGGTGGGTCCGGACCCGGTGGTCGGTGAGTGCGCCTTCGACCTGGCCCGGCTCGTCCGCGACCGGGTGGAGGACCTGATCGCCCAGCCGTCCGGCGCGGCGACGACCCGCCGCCGGGTGAAGCGGCTCGCGGAGTCGCTGGAGGTGGACCAGGAGCGGCTGCGCGGCTGGACCCTCTTCCGTGCGGTGGAGTCGGGCGTGCGCGCCCGCCGGGTGGGCCGCGTCCAGGACGCGGAGCTGCTGCTGGAGTTCGCCACCTGGCTCTGACTCCTCGGAGGTCGTGGCGGGCCCGGTCGTAGAAGGCTCGGAAATCGTGGCGGGCCCGGTCGTGGAAGGCTCGACGGACGTGGCGGGCCCCGGAGGTCCCGGGCGGGGTGCGGGCGCGCCCCCCTGCCGGTGATGGTGGCAGGGGGGCGCCGGTGATCCGGTCGGCGTGCCTCCCGAGCTTGCCGGCCGGATTCCCGGGTGTCCCCCGGCACGGCTCACGAACCGGCCGAGGGCCCCGGTGCCTGCCGTCCGGCCGCGGCGGCGAAACCGGCCGACAGGGTTCCTTCGCAGGCCAGCAGCTGCGTGTGGCGGCGGATGACCGCCTCCTGGTCGGGGGCGTCACCGTCCGGCACCGGGTGCGGGACGGGTTCCGGCCCCGGGGGCACGTGGGCGAACAGGGCGAGGTCGCCCGGTGCTATCCGCCACGACAGGTGCCAGCCCCCGGCGACCAGGCACAGGCGGTACGCGCCCTGCGGTCCCTGGCCGGGGCCGGTGAGGGGCGTGAGGACCGCGCTGGCCGGGTGCAGCGCGGCGAGCCAGGCGAGGAGGTGGGCCCGCTCCCGCTGGACGCGGCCCAACTGGCGTTCGTAGGAGTCGGCGTGCTGCTGCCACCGGGCCAGCCGCTGTCTGCTGACGGACAGTTCGTGCTGGAGGCGCAGCCGGTCCTCGGTCTCCCGGCGGCGGGCCGTGCGGTGCCGCAGGAGCCGTCCGACCAGGCCGCCGGAACGCCGTCCGGCGGCCCCCACGGCGGCCCGGGGGCTCATCGGTCCTCCTCGTCGTGAGGGGTGCCGCGGACGGGGGTGAGCGGGCCGGCGTACTCGGCGACGTTGGCCAGGGAGCAGCGTTCCGGGCGGCCGTCCACCGACATCAGGGGCATCCCGTCGGGGGTGCGCAGCCCCTGGAAGTACCAGGTCTCCCCGTGCGCGTCGCGGTGCGGGAGCGTCAGGTCGTAGGTGGTGTCGCCGTGCCGGTGGGTCCGCTCGGCCGTCCCGCGCGCACCATGCTCGTGGGGGCCGTCCGGGGCGCGGGCGACGACGGTCACCCGGACTCCGTCGCGCCGGCCTTCCCCGGCGAGCGTACGGGGGCCGAACGCCTCGCCGGACACGGTGATCCCGAAGTAGGCGCACCAGGCGTCCCAGCGCGGATACGGGGGTGCGAGCCCGAGGAGGACCCGCACGGTGTCGCCGTCGGCCCGGACGCCGCGCACGTCCGGGTGGGTGCCGATCTCGCGCTCGACGGCCCGCGCCACGGCCCGGGCGCGGGCGGCGGCGTCCTGCTCCGGGACGGCGGCCGGGGCGGGGACACCGGCGGGGGCGGGCTGCTCCGTTCCGCCTCCGCCGGGCAGGGCGTGGAGGTGGTCCGCCGGGCTCGGCAGGATCCGCACGGGGAACTGAAGGAGTCCGGCGGGGAGGGCCGGCGGGGCGTCCGGGAGGTGGACGTCGAGGACGTGGTCGTGCCGGTGGGCCGTCACGGTCACGCGGACGACGGACACCGTGCGGACGTCGACGGGGGCGTCGGCGCGGGCGTGCTCGGGGAAGCCGTCCGCGGCGTGCGGGTGTCCGTCCGGGGGGTGGGTGCGCCCGTCCTCGGGGTGGGTGTGGCCGTCGACGACGGCCCAGGGGTGCCCGTCGACGAGCCGGAGGGCGGCACCGTCCGCCGCGTGGGCGTGGCCGTCCGCGGCCGGGAAGGGGGCGTGCGCCGAGTGGGCGTGCCCCTCGCCGGCGGGAAGGTGGGCGTCCGCCGCGTAGGCGTGGCCGTCCACGGCGTGCAGGTGCGCCTCCACCGCGTGGGCGTGCCCGTCCGCGGCCGGGAGAGGGGCGTCCGCCGGGCAGGCGTGTTCCGCGCCGGCGGGGAGGGGGTCGTACGCCACGGGGAGGTGGCCGTCGACGGCGTGCAGGGGGCGTTCGTTCACGAGGGCATCACTCCCGCCGCCCAGCGCAGTTTGTGCATGGCGCGGTGGGTCAGCGCCTTGACGGCGCCGACCGTGCGGCCCATGGCGTGCGCGGTCTCCTCGGCCGACAGCCCGCCGAGGAAGCGCAGTTCGACGCAGTGCCGCTGGGGCGGGGCGAGGGCGCCCAGCGCGCGGCGCACGGTCTCGCCGGCCTCGATGGCGTCCAGTTCGCGCAGCACCAGCGACTCGGTGCCGGGGCCGGGCTGCACCGGGTCGCCGAACTCGGCGACGAGCATCTCCCGGCGGGTGCGGCTGCGGCCCACCTCGTCGAGGTGCAGGTTCCTGGCGATGATGGTGAGCCAGGCGACGGGGTCCGTGCCCCGCCAGGCGAAGCCGCCGATGGTGCGCAGGGCGCGGGCGAACACCTCCTGGGTCAGGTCCTCGGCCAGGTGACGGTCGCGGGTGCGGCACAGCAGATAGCGGTACACGAAGCCGTAGTGCTCGCGGTAGAGGTGGGCGAACGCCTCCCTGTCCCCGGTGCGGGCACGAGCGAGCCACGCGGGCTCCGGGGCGGTCCCCCTGCCGGTGTGTAAGGACACGGTCGGTACTCCTTCGACGTCGGGTCACGGCGGGCGCCCGGTGTGCGGCGCCTCGCGGGTGCGCAGGACAGGACACGCGACCCTGCCTGCAATCTTCATGTGGATGTAGATTCTTGCGTGACACTTCGTGTGGGCCCCACCACCCGAGGAGACCCTCGGCCGGGGCGGCCCGGACGCACGTGCGTACGCCCGCCCACCGCCGGCCTGGCCGATGTCCGACCCCCGAAGCCGTCTACAGTCTCCGTGTAGATGTAGATCGTGTCAAGGTACCCGGGGCATACTCGGTTTACGGGCCGCACGGGAACCGGAGGTTGTGCGCGGGCGGCTGACGCGCGCGGGCGCACACCAGGCGGTCCGGTGACGATCTGCGATCTACTTGCGCTTGTAGATGGCCATGGCCGATCCTCTGACGCGTGACGAACCGCGAGACGCCCTCCCCCACCTCCTCCAGCACCGGCGACGACCAGGACCGGCCGGGCGAGGATCTCGCAGCGCTGCTCGAGCGCCTCCTCGCGCAGGTCCCCGGCCGGAGCCAGAAGGACCTGGCACGGGAGGCGGACATCTCCTACCAGACGCTCAACGCCTGGATGAACCGCACCCGGGGCACCTCACGGATCCCCCCGGAGCGCCTGCGGGCCATGGTCGAGGTGTTCCGGCGGTGGGGTGTGCGGACGACGCCCAAGGAGTTCTTCGAGGCCGTCGGGCGCCCGGTGCCCGGACCGGGCCGCGACGAGCGCGAGGCCCGGCTGCTCAAGCTCTACCGCCAGCTCCCCGAAGCGCGGCAGCGCGCGCTCATCAAGGACGCCGAGGCCATGCTCCAGGTCAGCCGGATGTCGTGATCCCACCCGTCACAGTGGCCCGACGGCCGACGATTGCACCAAAAACCCCACAGGTGGCCCAGAGCATCGATACCATCGGGTGGCCGCTGGCCTCCCGAAGCGGAATTCCATGCCGTTGTGCATCCCTGGGGAGACAGTCATGTGCATCCACGTTTTCGTGGCGGACGATCTGCCGGACATCGTTGTGTGGGACCCCGACGAAGTCAGCGTCCTGGTGGCGCGGGGCTCCCGGGCCCGGGAGGTGCTCCGGGAACTGCGGGCCCTGCTGACGATCGACCTGGGAGCGCCGGAGGGCACCGGCACCGCGCTGTTGTGCTTCTGCGGTGCGCGCATCGAACTTCCCGTCGGCCTCACCGAACAACCGGTCACGGCCGGCGTCTGCTGACCCCGGCGTGAGGCCCGGCCCACGGCGTGCGCCGCGCGGCCGGGCCGTCCCGAGCGGCGTCGCCTCCGGCCCGGCCGAGCCGGCCGGAGGCGACCCACGGGCCGGGTCAGAGGGCCGTCAGACGGGCCACGGCCTCCTCGACGGTGAGCTCCTCGCGCTCACCGGTGCGCCGGTCCTTCAGCTCCACCACGCCCTCGGCGGCACGGCGTCCGGCGACCAGGATCTGCGGAACACCGATCAGCTCGGAGTCGGTGAACTTCACGCCCGGGGAGACGCCCGCGCGGTCGTCGACCAGGACCCGCACCCCGGCCGCGGCGAGCTTCTCCGAGACGTCCAGGGCCAGTTCGGTCTGCAGCGCCTTGCCCGCGGCCACCACGTGCACGTCGGCGGGCGCGACCTCCTTGGCCCAGATCAGGCCCTTGTCGTCGGCGTGCTGCTCGGCCAGGGCCGCGACCGCGCGCGAGACGCCGATGCCGTAGGAGCCCATGGTGACGCGGACCGGCTTGCCGTTCTGGCCGAGCACGTCCAGCTTCAGGGCGTCGGTGTACTTGCGGCCGAGCTGGAAGATGTGGCCGATCTCGATGGCCCGGTCCAGCCGCAGCCCGGTGCCGCACTTCGGGCAGGGGTCGCCGTCCTGCGCGACGACGACGTCCACGTACGCGTCGACCTCGAAGTCCCGTCCGGCGACCACGTTCTTGGCGTGCGTGTCGGTCTTGTTGGCGCCCGTGATCCAGGCGGTGCCGGGCGCCACGCGGGGGTCGGCGAGGTAGCGGACCTTCTCCAGGCCCTGCGGGCCGACGTAGCCGCGGACCAGCTCGGGACGGGCCGCGAAGTCCGCCTCCGTGACCAGTTCGACCTCGGCGGGCGCGAAGTGCGCCTCCAGCTTGCCCATGTCGACCTCGCGGTCGCCGGGCACCCCCACGGCCACGATCTCGCCGTCCACCTTGACCAGCAGGTTCTTCAGGGTGGCCGAGGCCGGGACGCCGAGGGAGGCGGCGAGGGTCTCGATGGTGGGGGTGTCGGGCGTCGGGATGTCCTCGGCCGCGGGCACGTCCGCCGCGTCGACCGGCCGCACCTCGTAGGTGATCGCCTCGGTGTTCGCGGCGAAGTCGCAGTGCGGGCAGTCGGCGAACACGTCCTCGCCGGCCTCCGCCGGGGCGAGGAACTCCTCGGACTTGGAGCCGCCCATCGCGCCCGCGGTGGCCGCACAGATGCGGTAGTCCAGGCCCAGCCGCTCGAAGACGCGCTGGTACGCCTGCCGGTGCAGGGCGTAGGACTCGCCGAGCCCCTCGTCGGTGACGTCGAACGAGTAGGAGTCCTTCATCAGGAACTCACGGCCGCGCAGGATGCCCGCCCGGGGACGCGCCTCGTCGCGGTACTTGGTCTGGATCTGGTAGAGGATCACCGGCAGGTCCTTGTAGGAGGACGCCTGGTCCTTCACCAGCAGGGTGAAGATCTCCTCGTGCGTCGGGCCGAGGAGGTAGTCGCCGCCCTTGCGGTCCTTCAGGCGGAACAGCTCGCCGCCGTACTCGTCCCAGCGGCCGGTCGCCTCGTAGGGCTCGCGCGGCAGCAGGGCGGGCAGCAGCACCTCCTGGGCGCCGATGGCGTCCATCTCCTCGCGGACGATGCGCTCGACGTTGGCGAGGACCTTCTTCCCGAGCGGCAGCCAGCTCCAGATGCCGGCGGCGGTGCGGCGCACGTAGCCCGCGCGGACCAGCAGCTTGTGGCTGAGGACCTCGGCGTCCGCCGGGTCGTCGCGCAGCGTCTTCGCCATCAACTGGGACATGCGCTGGACCGGTGCGTTCGCCATGGTTCTCGTCACTCCTGCTGCTGGGGGTCCCCCGGCTCGAACGCAGCCGAGAGGGGGGAAGGTGATGACGAGAGGTTAGCCGGGCGGGACGGGGCGGTGGAAATCGGTTACGGCCCGGCCCCGTCAGGGGCGCAGCAGGGGCAGCGGCGCGCCCATCACGGCGTACGGCTTGGTGGCGCTGGGGAAGTGCACCCGGCGGGCCAGGTCCTGGTAGCCGAGGGAGCGGTAGAGGCCGCGGGCGGGGCTCTCCACGTCGATCGCCGAGAGGATCGAGCGGGGTTCGTCGGCGCCGTCGGTGATCGTGGTGATCAGGGCCCGGCCGATGCCGTGCTGCTGGTGCCGCGGGTGGACGTGCAACTCGGTGATGACGAAGGAGTCGTCGAGCCAGTCCCCGTGGCCGAGGGCGCGCAGGTAGGGCTCCACGACGGTGGACCACCAGTGGCCGCGGTCGTTGGGCATGCCGTAGACGAAGCCGACGAGGCGCCCGGAGGCGGTGGTGGCGCCGAACGCCCGGGCCCCGGGGAGCGTCATGTGGCGCAGCACGATCTGCCGGCGCACGGCCACCTCGTCGGGGCCGAGCCCGAAGGCGGCCGCCTGGACGTCCAGGGCCGCGTCGACGTGGGCCGGGAGGTCGAGGGGGCCGATCACGATGTCGTCGGCGTCGGGTCGGCCGTGACCGGGAAAGCGCAGCATGCGGGGAGACTACAGGGCGGCGGGGCCGGTCCGGAGGGGTCGCCCGGCCGTCTCAGAACAGCACGCTCATGAACGCGCCGACTTCCTCGAAGCCCACCCGCCGGTAGGTGCGGCGGGCGGGGGTGTTGAAGTCGTTGACGTAGAGGCTGACCACGGGGGCGACGTCGGCGAGGGCGTACCGCAGGACGGCGGCCATGCCGGGGGCGGCGACGCCGGTGCCGCGGTGCTCGGGGGCCACCCAGACGCCCTGGATCTGGCAGGCGCGGTCGGTGGCCGCGCCGATCTCCGCTTTGAAGACGACGTTGCCGTCGGCGTCGAAGCGGGCGAAGGAACGTCCCGCCCCGACGAGCTCCGCGACCCGGGCCTGGTAGAGCAGGCCGCCGTCGCCGGCCAGCGGGGAGATGCCGACCTCCTCGGTGAACATGGCGACGCAGGCCGGCATGATCCGTTCCATCTCGTCCTTGCGGACGCGGCGCACGTAGGGGTCCGGGGCGAGGTCGGCGGGCATCCGGTCGGTGACCATGAGCGGCTGGCAGCGGCGGACCTCGCGGGCGGGGCCCCACTGGGGTTCCAGCAGCCGCCACAGCTCGGCGGTGGGTTCGGCCGGGCCGACGATGGAGGAGCAGCGGCGGCCGGCCCGGCGGGCCCGGTCGGCGAAGGCGCGCACCGCCCGGGGGGTGGCGCAGATGGGGACGAGGTTGGCGCCCGCGTAGCACAGGGAGGTCAGCATGCCGCCCTCGTACCAGCCCCACATCTCGCCGCCGAGCCGCCAGGGGTCCAGGCCGGCGACCCGCACCCGGGACGTCACGAAGGCGTTGGCGACCGGCTCGCGGTCGAGCACCGCGAGGGCGGCGTCCAGGTCACTCGGTTCGAGGACCCGGGAGGTGGTCTGCGTCAACACGCGCGGGGGCCTCACACACTGGGGTCTGCTGGTTTCCGCACTGTACCCGCGGAGCCGGGGCCGCGCCGCATCGTGCCGGTGCCTTCCCGGGGGCCGCTTCGCGGTGCGTGCCGGGTGCGCGGGCCCGCCGCGGCGCGCTCCGGTACCCGGGTTCGTCCGGCCGGGTACCGGTGGGCCTCCGGCCCGGAGCCCGTACCCGTCCGGCCCGGTACCCGTACGTGTCCGGCCGGACCGCGCCCTGGTCGGGCCCGGTTCCCGTACGCGTCCGGCGCGGTATCCGTGCCCGCCCGGCCCGGCAGGCCCCCGGTCCGGCGCCGGGAGGTGTCCCGGTCCGGTCCTCAGGCGTGCCGGTTCCGCGCGCTCCGGGCCGGAAGGGCCGGGGCACGGGGCGTCGGTGCCGTCGACGGGGGCCGCGGGCCCCCGCCCGGCCGGCCGGGGCGCGTCCGCCGGGAGCGGGCGGCGGCGGGGTCAGTCGGCGACGGAGATCTGGGGTTCGCCCGAGGCGATGCCGTCCTTCTCCATCTGTTCGGCGATCTTCATCGCCTCCTCGATCAGCGTCTCGACGATCTTCGACTCCGGCACCGTCTTGATGACCTCGCCCTTGACGAAGATCTGCCC
>NZ_JBWHZP010000024.1:0-58694 GCF_056323165.1 Streptomyces sp. 3-6 | reverse complement strand
CGAACGGCCCGGACGAACGGCCCGGACGAACGGCCCGGACGAACGGCCCGGACGAACGGCCCGGACGAACGGCCCGGACGAACGGCCCGGACGAACGGCCCGGACGAACGGTGCGGATCGTTCGGACGGCCCGGACGGTCCGGACCAACGGCTCGGACTGTTCGCACGGCTTGGACGGTCCGGACGCGGCCCGGACGGAACCCGTACGGACCGATCTGGACGGTTCGGCCCGGACGGTTCGGATCGGCCCGGACGGTCCGGCCCGGACGGGAGCGCGTCCGACGGCCCGTCGGGTGCCTTCTGCCGGGTGCCGGTGCCGGTGCCGACGGTCACGGGCGTGGATCAGGGGCAACACAGCCGAGGAGTGAGGGGCGGACGTGCGGGAACCGACCGTCGTCGACTCGACCGTCATCGACTCGACCGTCGTCGACTCGACCGTCGTCGCCGCGCACGTCGCGGCGGACTACTTCCAGGCGTACTCGGTCGTCGGACTGCTCGCCGTCGTCGGCGTGCTGTTCGTCGCCGTGGCCTTCGGCGCGGGCCGGCTGCTGCGGCCCGTCGTCCCCACGCCCGAGAAGCTGATGACGTACGAATGCGGTGTCGACCCGGTGGGCGAGGGCTGGGCCCACACCCAGGTCCGCTACTACGTGTACGCCTTCCTCTACGTCATCTTCGCCGTCGACTCGATCTTCCTCTTCCCGTGGGCGACCGTCTTCGCCGCCGACGGCTACGGAGCGACCACCTTGGTGGAGATGTTCATCTTCCTCGGCTTCCTCGCCGTCGGACTGCTGTACGCATACAGGAAGGGCGTCCTGACATGGACGTGACCCCCGCGACCCCTGCGACTCCCGGGGCCCCGGCGGCCTCCGGGGCCGCAGCCGCCTCCTCGTCCCCCGCCGACCGGGGCGCCGAGCCGGTGCTGCTGCCCGACCCGGCGATGCCGCCCGACGAGGGCGGCGCCAGGCTGGGGCTCCTCTCCCGGCTGGCCCCCGAGCCGATGAAGGTCATCCTCAACTGGGGCCGCCGCTACTCGCTCTGGGTCTTCAACTTCGGCCTCGCCTGCTGCGCGATCGAGTTCATCGCCGCGTCGATGGCCCGCCACGACTTCATCCGCCTCGGGGTCATCCCGTTCGCCCCGGGACCGCGCCAGGCCGACCTGATGGTGGTGTCCGGCACGGTCACGGACAAGATGGCGCCCGCCGTGAAGCGCCTGTACGAGCAGATGCCGGAGCCGAAGTACGTCATCTCCTTCGGCGCGTGCAGCAACTGCGGCGGCCCGTACTGGGACTCCTACTCCGTCACCAAGGGCGTGGACCAGATCATCCCCGTGGACGTCTACGTCCCCGGCTGCCCGCCCCGGCCGGAGGCGCTGCTCCAGGGCATCCTCAAACTCCAGGAGAAGATCGCCCGGGAGTCGCTGGGGGAGCGGTACGCGGCGCAGCGTCCCTCCGCGGCGGCCCTGCAGAGCGGGCTCGTACGGCCGCCCGCACCCGAACCGGGGGCGCCCGGAGCCACCGGATCGGCGGGGGCAGCGGAGGCCACGGGTGCGGTGGGGGCCACCGAGGCCACCGGTGCCGCGGGGGCTGCCGATGCCAGGGGTACGACGGGGGCTGCGGGCGCGTCGGGTGCTTCGGGCGGCGCGTCGGGTGGCGCGTCGGGCGCGACGGATGCGGAGGGTGACCGATGACGACGGTCGGCTGGCTCCCCGACGGCACCGAGGCGTTGTTCGGCGCGGACGCCACCGCCGAGGAGTCGTACGACGTCCTCACCGTCGACGTGCCGCCCGCATCCTGGATCACCGCGCTGGAGACGGCGCGCGACCGCCTCGGCTGCACCTACTTCGACTGGCTGAGCGCGGTCGACGAACCCGGCACGGGGTTCCGCGTCGCCGCCCACGTCGCCGCGCTGTCACCGGTGCGCCGACTGCTGCTGCGCACCACCGTCCCGCACGATGCCCCGGCCCTCCCGACCGCCGTGGACGTCTACGCGGGCGCCGCGTGGCACGAGCGCGAGACGTACGAGATGTTCGGCATCGACTTCACCGGCCACCCCGCCCTGGACCACCTGTTGCTGCCCGAGGGCTTCGAAGGCCACCCCCTCCGTAAGGACTTCGTCCTCGCCGCCCGGGTCGCCAAGGCGTGGCCGGGCGCGAAGGAGCCCGGCGAGTCCGAGCACGGTGGTCCGCGCCGCCGTCAGATGCTGCCCCCGGGCGTCCCCGACCCCAACGAGTGGGGCCCGCTGAAGGGCCGGCTCCCCGCGGCCCCGGCCCGCCCGGCCAGGGGAGCGGGCAGGGCTGCCGGTGCCACCGGTGCGACCGGTGCGGCCGGACGTGCGGCGGGCGACCGTCCGGTCCGCCGCACCCGCTCGGCCGCGGACGGCTCGGTCGGCCAGTCGCCCACCCCGCCGAGCAGCAGCACCGGCCGCGCCGTGGGCACGGGCACAGGCGCGAACGCGCAGGCGGACGCGGGGGCGCGTCCGGTCGAGGGGGCCCCCGCCGGTCCCGCCGGTCCCTCCGGGGGCGGCCGACGGCCCCGGCGGATGCGTTCCGCGGCGGAGGGATCGGTGAGCCAGTCGGCCGGACAGCCGTCGGCACCCCCCGGCGCGCCCCTCTCCGACACATCGTCACGCACCCCGTCCGAGGCACCCGGGACGTCGGAGGCACCCGGGACCTCCGAGGCACCCGGGACGTCCGAGGTATCCGGGACGTCCGAGGCATCCGGGGCAGGCGCCCGCCCGGCGCGGCCCGCCCGGCGGACCCGCAGCGCGTCCGAGGGCTCGGCGAGCCAGCGGGCGAGCCGGCAGCGCCAGGACGCCCCGGCCGAGAAGACCACCACCGAGAAGACCACCACCGAGAAGACCTCGGCCGAGGACGCCTCTGCCGAAAACTCCTCCGCCGAGGCACCTTCCGCTCAGGACAGCGGTGCCGGGCGGGGAACCGCACCCGTCACGGAGGCCAGGCCTCCCTCCGGTCCCCGCAGCCCGGACGCCCCCTGGCACCACGCCCGCCCCGCCTTCGAGGAGACCGACGACCCGGCCCAAGCCGACAACCGGACCGCACTCGGGGCCCAGGCCGAGCCCACCGAGCAGGCCGAACAGGCCGAGCGGGCCGGCCGAGGCAACGCAGGCCCTGACACGGACCCGGAGGCCCGCACCGAGGAGCCCGGCGCGGCCCAGGACAAGGCCGAGAACGACCGCGGCACCGGCCCCAGCACGGGCACCGCCACGGCCGACACGGGCACCGATGCTGCCGACGGCTCCGTCACGGGCGCCGGCGCTGCCGGCGGCCTTGGCACCGAAGGCAGCACGCGCGCGGAGAAGGGCCCCGGTACGGGGAGCCGCACCGGTACCGCCCCGGCCCTGGGACGAGTCCCCGCGCCGACTGGGCCGACCGACCACACGACCGATGGGTCCGGTGGGCCAGGCGCGCCCGCCGGATCGGACGGACCCGGCGAGGCCATCGGGCCAGCCGGAACCGACGAGCATGACGCACCAGGCGAAACCCACGGGCGTGACGGCTCAGGCGCATCGGACGGGTCCACCGACTCCGCCGGGTCTGACGGATCAACCGGGTCTGCCGACTCCGCCGGGTCCACCGACTCCGACGGGTCTGCCGACTCCGCCGGGTCCACCGACTCCGACGGGTCTGCCGGCTCCGGCGACGCCGATGACCATCGGGGAGGCCGACAGTGACCGACGTGCTCGACGTCGCCCTTCGACTCCTGATCGTCTTCGTCGTCTTCCTCACCTTCCCCCTGCTCGTCGGTCAGACCGAGCACAAGGTGATGGCCCACATGCAGGGCCGCCTGGGCCCGATGTACGCGGGCGGCTTCCACGGCTGGGCCCAGCTCATCGCCGACGGCGTGAAGTTCGCGCAGAAGGAGGACGTGGTCCCGGCCCGGGCCGACCGCTGCGTCTTCCAACTCGCCCCGGCCGTCGCGCTCCTGCCGTACCTGCTGGTGCTGCTGGCCATCCCGATCGGGCCGGGCGAGGGCGCGGTGGGCCAGGTGATCGACGCGGGCCTGTTCTTCGTCCTCGCGATCATGGGCGTCGGCGTGCTCGGTTCGCTCATGGCCGGTTGGGCCTCCGCCAACAAGTACTCCCTCCTCGGCGGCCTGCGCACCGCCGCCCAACTCCTCGCCTACGAACTGCCGATGCTGCTCACCGCCGCCTCCGTGGCGATGGCGGCCGGCACCGTCTCGCTCGTCGGCATCCTGGACGCCTTCGAGTGGTGGTGGCTGCCCTGGCAGATCACCGGCGCGCTCGTCTTCTTCGTCGCCGGGCTCGCCGAACTCCAGCGTCCGCCCTTCGACATGCCCGTCGCCGACTCGGAGATCATCTTCGGCGCGTACACCGAGTACACCGGTCTGCGCTTCGCCCTGTTCCTCCTCGCCGAGTACGCCGGGATCGTCGTCCTCTGCGCGCTGACCACCGTCCTGTTCCTGGGCGGCTGGCACGGCCCGTGGGGTGCCGACGGACTCGGCTGGTTCTGGACCCTGCTGAAGACCGCGGTCCTCGCCTTCGTGGTGATCTGGCTCCGCGTCACCCACCCCCGGCTGCGTGAGGACCAGTTGCAGAAGTTCGCCTGGACCGTCCTGGTCCCCCTCGCTCTCGCTCAGATTGCCCTCACCGGCATCGTCAAGGTGGTGATCGCGTAATGGCTCCCGTCCCCGGCAGCGGTCTGGCCAAGGGGCTGGCCGTCACCCTGCGGACCATGACGAAGAAGTCCGTCACCGCGCAGTACCCGGACACCCAGCCCGACCTGCCCCCGCGCAGTCGCGGGGTGATCGCGCTCTTCGAGGAGAACTGCACGGTCTGCATGCTGTGCGCCCGCGAGTGCCCGGACTGGTGCATCTACATCGACTCCCACAAGGAGACCGTCCCGCCCGCGGCTCCCGGTGGCCGGGAACGCCAGCGGAACGTCCTGGACCGCTTCGCCATCGACTTCTCCCTCTGCATGTACTGCGGTATCTGCATCGAGGTCTGTCCCTTCGACGCCCTGTTCTGGTCACCCGAGTTCGAGTACGCCGAGACCGACATCCGCGACCTCACCCACGAGCGCGACAAGCTCCGCGAGTGGATGTGGACCGTCCCGGCCCCGCCGGCCCTCGACCCCGGTGCCGAGGAACCCAAGGAACTCGCCGCGGCCCGCAGGACGGCCGACAAGCTGGCCGCCGCCCAGGCGGCCCAGGAGCCGGCGAGTGCCCCGGCGCCCGCGCCGACGTCCCCGGCTGCTGCCGCCGGAACCGTCTCGCACGCCGAAGAGCAGGCCCGCGCCGCCGAGTCCCCGACCCGCCCCGCCGGCGAGTCCAAGCAGCAGACGGACCAGCCGCGCGAGCCGGACCAGCCGCGCGAGCCGCACCAGCCGCGTCATCCGGACGGTTCGCGCGGGACGGGCGGTACGGACGGTCCGGGCGGGACGAGCGGCGCGGACCGGGCCGGCCACCCGGACCAGCCGAGCCGCCCGGACCGCACGGGCGAGGCGCGCGACGCGGACGACCAGCGGCAGTCACGGGATCCACGGCGCCCACGGCAGGAGGGCCGGGAATGACCCTCGCAGCGAGCGTCGCCGACCTGGCGATGCGCACCGGTGCTCCCCAGGCACCGCACCTGGCGGCCGAGTCCCACGGTTTCCTCTCGCCCACGGGCGTCGAGATCACCTTCCTCCTCGTTGGCCTGGTCACCTTCGGCGCCGCCGTCATCACCGTCACCACCCGCCAACTGGTGCACGCCGCCCTGTGGCTGGTGGTGGCCCTGGGCGGTCTCGCCGTCGAATACCTGCTGCTCACGGCCGAGTTCATCGCCTGGGTACAGGTCCTCATCTACGTCGGTTCGGTCATCGTCCTCATCCTGTTCGGTCTGATGCTGACCCGGGCCCCCATCGGGCGCTCCCCGGACGCCGACTCGGGCAACCGGTGGTTCGCGCTCGCCGTGGCGGTGGCCGCCGCGGGCACCCTGGTCTGGGTCGTCGTGGACGCCTTCCGCACCACCTGGATCGACCTGGACGGCGCCCCCGCCGGGTCCACCGAGGTGACCGGCGCGAGCCTCTTCCAGCACTGGGTCCTCCCGTTCGAGGCCCTCTCCGTCCTCCTCCTCGCCGCCCTCGTCGGCGCTATCGTCCTGTCCTGCAAGGCGAAGGCCGACCCGGCCAGGACCACCCCCGCCGGCGGCCCCGCCGGAAGCGCCCCGGGCACCGGGGCCACCACATCCACCAGGGGCGCCGGGGCCGCTGGAAGGACACCGCGCCCCGGCCGAGCCACGGCGACCGGGGCCGGAACCCGCCGGGACACCCCTGCCGCCGGGAACGCCGGCTCGTCGAAGCCAGGCGGCAGCACCACCCCGACCACCGGCCATGGGCACGGGCACGGCGACACGGAAGGGGACCGCTGATGCACCTCGCCTATCCCGCCGTGCTGTCCGTCCTCCTCTTCTGCACCGGCCTGTACGGGGTCCTCGCCCGCCGCAACGCGATCCTGGTCCTGATGTCGGTCGAGCTGATGCTCAACGCGGTCAACCTGAACCTGGTCGCCTTCGACGTGTGGCTCAGCCGCGCCGCCGAGGAGACCCTCCACTCCGGGCAGGCCCTCACCCTGTTCACCATCGCCATCGCCGCGGCGGAGATCGGCATCGGGCTGGCCATCGTCCTCGCCGTCCACCGCAACCGGGGCACCGCGGACATCGACAGGCTCCGCGACACCGCCGAGGGCCACGGCCCCGACGAACCCGACGGCCGCGACGGTTCCGACGGCGCATCCGACAGTGACGCTCCCGCGGCCCAGGCGACCGGGCCGGCCGCCGAGAAGGCTGAGGCCACCGCGTGACCACGACCACCCTCGCCGTCCTCGTCCCCCTGCTGCCCTTCCTCGGCGCGGTCGCCGGACTGCTCCTCGGCCGCACCGCCCCCGGCTTCGTGCGCCCGCTCGCGGTCCTGCCGACCCTCACCTCCCTCGTCCTGGCCGCGATCGTCGCCGGGCGGCAGGGCGGAGGCCGGGCGGTCGACGCCGCCACCGAGCTGGCCCCGACCGGGTCCGTCCCCATCGCCCTCGCCCTGCACATCGACGGCTTCGCCGCCCTCACCGCCGTGGTGGTCGGCGTCGTCGCCTGCTGCGTGCAGATCTACTCCATCGGCTACCTGCGCACCGACCCGCGCTATCCCTCCTACGCCGCGCTCGTCTCCCTGTTCACCTCCGCGATGTTCCTGGTCGTCTACTCCGGCGACCTGATGGTGCTCCTGGTCGGCTGGGAAGTGATGGGCATCTGCTCCTACTTCCTCGTCGGCCACTACTGGGAGACCGCCGAGGCCCGCGCCGCCTCCCTCAAGGCCTTCCTGGTCACCAAACTGGGCGACGTCCCCTTCCTCATCGGCCTGTTCGCCCTCGCCCACGAGGCCGGCTCCTTCCGCATCACCCGGGTCCTCGGCGCGGTGGCGAGCGGCGGCATCGAGCACCCCACGCTCATCGCGCTGCTCCTCCTGGCGGGCGTGGCCGGCAAGTCGGCGCAGTTCCCGCTGCACACCTGGCTGCCCGACGCCATGGCGGGCCCCACCCCCGTCTCCGCGCTGATCCACGCCGCGACGATGGTCGCCGCCGGCGTCTACTTCGTCGCCCGCCTCCTTCCCCTCTTCGAGGCGTCCGGGGCCGCGATGACCGTCCTCGCCGTCATGGCCGCCGTGACCATGGCCGGGTCGGCGCTGGCCGCGCTCGCCCAGGACGACATCAAACGCGTCCTCGCCTACTCGACCATCGGCCAGCTCGGCTACATGACCGGCGCCCTCGCCGTCGCCGACCGCGGTGCTGCCGTCTTCCACCTCCTGTCCCACGGCGCCTTCAAGGCGCTGCTGTTCCTCGCCGCCGGTGTGGTCATCCACGCCGCCGGCACCAACTCCCTGGCCGCCACGTCCCGCATGAGCCACCTGCGCGACCGCGTGCCCGACGCCTACTGGACGATGACCGTGGCCCTGCTCGCGCTCGCCGCCATCCCCCCGTTCAGCGGCTTCTTCTCCAAGGAGGCCGTCCTCGGCGCCGCCGAACACGTCGTCACCGGCCACAGCGACCGCACCCCCGCCGCGGCGGGATGGATCGTCCTCCTCGCCGGCCTGGTCACCGCCCTGCTCACCGCCGCGTACGCGACGCGTCTGTGGCTGCTGGCCTTCCGCGGCCACGGCGCCGAGGCGCCCGACCACGGCCGGCAGCCGCTGACGATGACCGCCGTGCTCTGGGTCCTCGCGGTCCCGTCCCTCGCCCTGGGCGGCCTCGCGTTCCGCGCGCTACCGGACTGGTTCGACGGGCACGGCCTCACACCCACCCTCACCACCTCCGTCCTCGGCACGGGCGTGGCCCTGGTCGGCGGCATCGTCACCTACGCCACCTGGCGGCACACCACCGCCCACGCGGCCCGCGTACCGCTCGGCGCCGTGGCCGCCCACCCCGAGGCGGACCCGGGGGACGTGGAGGCGGAAGCCATCGCCGGCCACCGGCCCGCCTACGGCGACATCGCGAGCGCCCCCGACCCGGCCGACCCGGGACGGCTGCTGCTCGGCCCCCTGCACCGGCACGCGGCCGCCGGCTTCCACCTGGACGCCGTGTACACGGCCCTCTTCGTCCGCCCGGTGCGGGCCGGCGCCGCACTGGTCCGGTTCCTCGACCGGGAGGTCGTCGACACCTACGTCCGCGGCGCCGGCACGCTGCCCCGCTGGCTCGGGACCGCCGTGCGCCGCGCCCAGACCGGCAATGTGCAGACCTATGTGAGCGCGCTGCTCGCCGGCACCGTCGTCCTCGCGGTCGCCGCCGTCCTCGTCGCCACGGGAGCGTGAGCAGGCGTGATCGATATCAGCGAGTCCGTGATGCAGTTCCTTCTGGCGTTTCTCGTCGTCGGCCCGCTCCTCGGTGCCGCGACCGCCCTGCTGCCCGCGCCGCCCGGGCTGAAGGGGAAGTCACCCGAGCAGGCCGTGCTCCGGCACGGCGTCACGGTCACCGGAGCCGTCCTCCTCGCCGCGGTCGTCCTCGCGGCCGGCTTCGACCACGACCAGCCGTCCAGGATGCAGGCCACGACCGACATCAGCTGGATCCCCGCACTCGACGTGCGCATCCACCTCGGCACCGACGGCATCTCCCTCCCCCTTCTGGTCCTGACCGCCCTGCTGACCTTCCTGAGCGCCCTCTACTCCTACGTCAAGCCGCCCGCGGGGCCGTCCCCGAAGGCGTTCGTCGCCCTGCTGCTCGTCCTCGAGTCCGGCACCCTGGCGACCTTCGCCGTCCTCGACCTGATCCTGTTCTTCCTGGCCTTCGAGATGGTCCTCGTCCCGATGTACTTCCTCATCGCCCGCTGGGGCGGCGAGGGCCGGGCCGAGGCCGCCTGGAAGTTCATCCTCTACACGCTGCTCGGCTCCGTGGTCATGCTGCTCGGCCTGCTCCTGATCGGCATCGAAGCGGGCACATTCGACATATTGGCACTCGCCACTGACAACGGCCGCTCCCTGACCACATCCGTGCAGGTCACAGCCGTTCTGGCGATCGGGATCGGGCTCGCCGTCAAGACCCCGCTGTGGCCCCTGCACAGCTGGCTGCCCGACGCCCACACCGCCGCCCCGACCGTCGGATCGGTCCTGCTGGCCGGTGTCCTGCTCAAGATGGGCACCTACGGGTTCGTCCGGATCCTGCTGCCCGCCGCCCCCGACGGCTTCCGCACCTTCGCCCCCTACCTCGCCGCGTTCGCCGTCGTCGGCATCATCTACGGGTCCCTGGCCTGCCTGGCCCTCGCCCGGCCCGGCGCGAACGGCGACCTGAAGCGGCTCATCGCCTACTCCTCCGTCGGCCACATGGGCTTCGTCGTCCTCGGCATCGCCACCATGACCCCGACCGGCGTCAACGGCGCCCTGTTCGCCAACATCGCCCACGGCCTGATCACCGGCCTGCTGTTCTTCCTCGTCGGCGGGCTCAAGGAGCGCACCGGAAGCACCGACCTCGACACCCTGGCCCAGCGGACCGGCGCCGCCCTCTACGGCAGGGCCCCCCGCCTCGGCGGCCTCCTCGCCTTCGCCGCCGTCGCCTCCCTCGGCCTGCCCGGCCTGGCCGGGTTCTGGGGCGAGATGCTCGCCCTGTTCGGCGCCTTCGACCCCGCCGAGGGCCTCAGCCGGCCCGCCTTCCTGACCTTCATGTCGATCGGCGCGTTCGGCACCCTGCTGACCGCCGCCTACCTGCTCGTCGTGGTCCGCCGCGTCTGCATGGGCGCCGCTCCGCAGGACGCGCCGGCCCTCACCGACGTGCGCGGCCACGAGTTCGCGGCCTGGACACCCCTCGTCGTCCTCACCGTCGTCGCCGGGCTCTGGCCGGGAGCCCTGCTGAGGCTCACCGACCCCGCCGTCCAGCAGCTCCTCGCAGGAGGCATCCGATGAGCTCCCTCGTCCAGTCCGTCGACTGGCTGGCCATCGCCCCGCCCACCCTTGTGGCGGTCACCGGACTCCTCGTCCTCGTCGCGGACCTGTTCGTCGCCGAACACCGCAAACCGCTGCTGGGCGGCATCGCCGTCGCCGGGCTCGCCGCCGCCACCTTCCTGCTGCTGCCGCTCCTCGACGCCGACCGCAGCACCTTCTGCCTGGTCGGCGACCCCGGCACGTGCAGCTACACCGCCGACCGCTTCACCCTCGTCATCCAGTTCCTGGTCCTCGGCGGCGCCCTCCTGACCGCCCTGCTGTCCGTCACCGCCCTCGACGACGACCGCGGGCGGCTCCCCGACGGCGAGTACTGGTTCCTGCTGCTGTCCTCCGCCGCGGGCGCCGCCCTGCTGCCCGCCGCCCGCGACCTCGCGACGCTCGTCGTCGCCCTGGAAGTGGCCTCCCTGCCCGCCTTCGCCCTGGTCGGCCTCCGGCACGGCGACCGCAGGTCCTCCGAGGCCGCGCTGAAGTTCTTCCTGTCGTCCGTCACCGCCACCGCGGTCACCCTGATGGGCGTCAGCTTCCTCTACGCCGCCACCGGAAGCCTCCACCTCACCCGCATCGCCGCCCGCATCCAGGACGTCGACGGACAGCTCCACACCCTTGCCCAGACCGGCGTCGTCCTCACCCTGGTCGGCTTCGCCTTCAAGACCGCCGCCGCCCCCTTCCACTTCTGGGTGCCCGACACCTACGTCGGGGCGCCCCTGCCGATCGCCGCCTACCTGTCGGTCATCGGCAAGGCGGTCGGCTTCACCGGCCTCATCCTCGTCACCGTCGTCGCCCTGCCCTCCTACGCCGACGTGTGGGGGCCCGCGCTCGCCGTGCTCGCCGCGCTCACCATGACCGTCGGCAACGTCGGCGCGCTCCGGCAGGGGACGACCCGCGCGTACAGCGCCGTACGCCTCCTCGCCTGGTCGTCCATCGGGCAGGCCGGCTTCCTCCTCGTCCCCATCGCGGCCGCCGCGTACTCCGGCGACGCCGAGAAGTCCATCGGCTCCACCGTGGCCTACGCCCTCATGTACGCCGCCGTGAACCTCGGCGCGTTCGCCGTCGCCGCCCTCGTCGGCCGCGGCCACCGCCTCAACCGTGTCGCCGACTACCGCGGCCTCTACGCCGCCAACCCGCTCACCGCCCTCCTCATGGGCTTCTTCCTGCTCTGCCTGGCCGGACTGCCACCCGGCATCATCGGCCTCTTCGCCAAGGTCACCGTCTTCGCCGCGGCCGTCGACGCCGGACTCGGCTGGCTCGCCGTCGTCATGGCCGTCAACGTCGTCATCGCGCTCGTCTACTACCTCCGGTGGGCCGCCCTGCTGTTCCGCGCCCCCGACGGCACACCGGCCCGGCACCGCCTCCCCGCCCCGCTCACCGCCGCCCTGGCCCTCACCGGCGTCCTCGGCGTCGCCCTGTCGGGGGCGCCCCAGCTCATCCTGCGCTTCACCGGCACCGGCCTCTTCTGACCCCCGGCCGGGCATCCGACGGTCGGCGCCGGGCATCCGACGCCCGGCGCGGGGCACCCGGCGCGCACGCGTCCGCCGTCGGGACCCCACCTCACCCGGACGGCTGACACGCGCCACCACGGGGCCCTGGGAACTCGTGCCCCCCGCCTGGCGTTGACCGAAAGGGAAGGGTCCACTGGACGTGACAGCACACACCCGTGCCGTCACAGGTCGGACGGAAGATCAGCGAGCAAGCGCAAGGGTCCCCCTGCCGCACGACTTGGAGGGCGTACCGTGCACCGCCGGCACAACGGGCTCAGGACCGCGGTCCTCCTCGGGGGACTGTCCGCAGTCATCATCGTCATCGGCAGTTTCTTCGGCCGCACGGGCCTCGTCGTCGCCGTCGTGGTCGCCCTGGCCACCAACGCCTACGCGTACTGGAACAGCGACAAGATCGCCCTGCGCGCGATGCGGGCCCGCCCGGTCAGCGAGTTCGAGGCCCCCGGGCTGTACCGCATGGTCCGCGAGCTCTCCACGCAGGCCCGCCAGCCCATGCCCCGGCTGTACATCTCGCCCACCGAGGCACCCAACGCCTTCGCCACCGGCCGCAATCCACGGAACGCCGCCGTGTGCTGCACGGAAGGCATCCTGCGCCTGCTCGACGAGCGCGAACTGCGCGGCGTCATCGGCCACGAACTCAGCCACGTCCACAACCGCGACATCCTGATCTCGTCGGTCGCCGGAGCCCTCGCCTCCGTGATCATGTTCCTGGTGAACTTCGCCTGGCTGATCCCGATCGGACGCTCCAGTGACGACGACGGCCCCGGCATCCTTGGCATGCTGATGATCCTGATCCTGGGCCCCCTCGCCGCCAGCCTCATCCAACTCGCCATCAGCCGCTCCCGCGAGTACGAGGCCGATGCCTCCGGCGCCCAGCTCACCGGCGATCCACTCGCACTCGCCGCCGCCCTGCGCAAACTGGAGATAGGCACCAAGCAGCTCCCGCTGCCCCCCGAGCCCCGGATCGAGACGGCCAGCCACATGATGATCGCGAACCCGTTCCGGCCGGGCCAGGGGCTGTCGAAGATGTTCTCCACCCATCCGCCGATGGCCGAACGCATCGCCCGGCTCGAGAAGATGGCAGGTCGCCCCCAGTGAAGACCATCCTGAACGTCATTTGGCTCGTCCTCAGCGGCTTCTGGCTCTTCCTCGCCTATCTGCTCGCAGGCGTGCTGCTGTGCATCACCATCATCGGCATCCCCTTCGGGATAGCCGCGTTCCGCATCGGCGTCTACGCCCTGTGGCCCTTCGGATACGAGGCCGTCGAACGCCGGGACGCGGGCGCGCCGTCCTGCGTGGGCAACGTCCTGTGGCTGCTCCTCGCCGGCTGGTGGCTGGCCCTCGGCCACATCGCCACCGGCATCGCCCTGTGCGTCACGATCATCGGCATCCCGCTCGGCATCGCCAACTTCAAGCTGATCCCGGTCTCCCTGCTCCCCATGGGCCGCGAGATCGTCCGCACGGACCGGCCGTTCACACCGGCGTACTAGGAGCAGGCCGGTGCCGCGTCTCCGCTGTCGCCGGGATTGCCGGGGGTGCTGGGGCCTTGGGGGCCTTGGCGTCCCTGGGGTCCAGGCGGATCGTAGGGGCTGCGAAGCGGCCTCAGCCCGCCGTGTCCGGTGTCTCGACAGCCGTCAGCGTCACGGTGCCGTCGTCGGCGACCGACCAACCCGGGTTGTGGCACACCTCCCAGCGGTGACCGTCGGGGTCGGCGAAGTAGCCGTGATAGCCGCCGAACGCCGCGCGTTGCGGCTCTTTGAGCACCGTCGCTCCCGCCGCGCGGGCCCGCTGCACGGCCCGGTCCACATCGGCGGGTGAACCGAGATTCTGCGCCAGCGTGAACGGTGTACCGGCCGTTGCGGGGAGCCCGGTGTCGGCACCGAGGGCGTCCAGGGGAAAGAGCGCGAGAGCCAGCCCCTTGCCGATCTGGTAGAAGACGATCTCGTCCAGGTCGAGCAGCGGTGTCCAGCCCAGGCCACCGCTGTAGAACTGGCGGCTGACCTGTAGGTCTTCGACCCCCAAGGTCACCAGATTCACGCGCTGGTTCATACATCGCCCCACAGTGCCCGGTAGCAGATCGGCATCCGGCGGCAACGCTACCGCCGTGGCAGGGCGAACGGGGGCTCATTGGGGCCCGCCCGGCGCGGGGCAGGCCGACCCGGTTTCGCGCCGGGCGGCGCCGGAGCGCACCCGAGCGGGTGCCGAAGCGCACCGTGGGCCGGCGGTCCACGAAAACCGGAGCTGCGCGAACCGTGCACCGTCCACCAGCCGTCGGCTGTCCACAAGCGTCGGCTGTCCGTCAGGCAGTCGTCAGTTGTCCACAGGCCGTCGGTTCTCCACAAGCCGTCGGTTGTCCACAGGCTTCCCCGAACACCGCCAACCGGCCCCACGATGGACGCATGACCACACCGCATCCACCGCGTACCCCCGCACACCGCACGCCCGGCGACCACGCCCCGACCCGCTCCCGACCCCGCCCGGGCCACGGGAGGGCCCGATGGCCGACCGCCGGCCTACCGCAGAGCAGCCGTCCCCCGCCGCGCCCCGTACACCAGCGCACCCACCGCCAGCACGCCCGCACCGGCCATCACCGAGCCGACCGGCAGGGAGAAGGCCAGCACGGCACACCCGACGAGCCCGACGGCCGGCACCACGCGCGCCGCCACCCCGGGGCGCAGCGTCCAGGCAGAGGCGTTGGCCACCGCGTAGTACACCAGCACCCCGAAGGAGGAGAACCCGATGGCGCCCCGCACGTCCCCCGTCGCGGCCAGGACGGCGACCACGGCACCCACGGCCAGCTCGGCCCGGTGCGGCACCTGGAAACGCGGGTGCACGTCCGCCAGAGCGGCCGGAAGATGCCGGTCCCGTGCCATGGCCAGCGTCGTCCGTGACACCCCCAGGATCAGCGCGAGCAGCGATCCGAGCGCCGCCAGGGCCGCACCGGTCCGTACCACGGGCACCAGCCAGGGCACTCCGGCCGCCCCCACCGCGTCGGCCAGCGGAGCCGTGGCCTGGGCCAGCCGGTCGGGCCCCAGCACGGAGAGGACGGCGACAGCGACGGCCGCGTAGACGACCAGGGCGATCCCCAGCGCGAGCGGGATCGCGCGGGGGATGGTGCGTGCCGGGTCGCGGACCTCCTCGCCGAGCGTCGCGATGCGTGCGTACCCGGCGAAGGCGAAGAACAGCAGCCCCGCCGCCTGGAGGATCCCGCCGACTCCGCCCGGCGCTCCGAGGGACAGGTGCCCGGCCTCGGCCTGCCCGGACGACAGCGAGGCCACCACGACACCCGCGAGGACGGCGAGGACGACGGCCACGATCACCCGCGTCAGCCGCGCGGACCTCTGGACGCCGCCGTAGTTCACCGCGGTCAGCGCCACCACCGCGGCCACCGCCACGGCATGCGCCCGGTCCGGCCAGACGTAGGCGCCCACGGTGAGTGCCATCGCCGCGCAGGAGGCCGTCTTCCCGACCACGAAGGCCCAGCCGGCGAGGTACCCCCAGAACGCGCCGAGCTGCTCACGTCCGTACACGTAGGTGCCGCCGGAAGCGGGGTGGCGGGCGGCCAGCCGTGCCGAGGACGTCGCGTTGCAGTACGCGACCACGGCGGCGACGGCGAGCCCGAGCAGCAGCCCCGAGCCGGCCGCCTGGGCGGCGGGCGCGAGCGCGGCGAAGATCCCGGCGCCCACCATCGAACCGAGGCCGATGACCACGGCGTCGCCGACACCGAGGGTGCGGCGGAGACCGGGGCCCGAGGAGGCTGTCATGAGCTGCACGTTACTGATCACCGCAACCACCCGGCGCCCCCGAGGCGTCCTCCACACCACAAAGGCATGAACACCCCGGGACGGGAGGGTGTGGCACGGCAGGAAAGGGCAGGGACGAGGTATGACGATCATCAGTTGGATCATCCTGGGGCTGCTGGCCGGGGCGATCGCGAAGTTCCTGCTGCCGGGCCGCGACCCGGGCGGCCTCATCGGCACGACCCTGATCGGCGTCGCCGGCGCGTTCCTCGGCGGCTGGATCTCGTCCCGTTGGCTCGACCATCCGATCACCAAGGACTTTTACGACGGCACCACCTGGGTCGCCGCGATCGGAGGCTCTCTGGTGCTCCTGATCGCCTACCGCCTGCTCTTCGGCCACTCACGCGACTGACACCGCCCGACACACCGCGGCCGGACACGACGAAGTGTGGATACGACGAAGGGTGGACACCGCCGGTGCCCACCCTTTTCGTCCTGCCGTCGTACCGCTCCGTCAGCTCGTATCGCCGCGCGCAGGCACGCGGCTGCCGCCGCTCCGGCCCGACCTCACGGTCGTCCCACTTCGCGGGGCACCCGGCGGCTACCGGTAGTTGACGAACTGCAGCGCGAAGTCGAAGTCCTTGCCCTTCAGCAGCGCGATGACCGCCTGCAGGTCGTCGCGGCTCTTGGAGGTGACCCGCAGCTCCTCGCCCTGCACCTGGGCCTTCACGCCCTTGGGGCCCTCATCGCGAATGATCTTCGCCACCTTCTTGGCGTTCTCCTGGGAGATGCCCTCCTGGATCGTGGCGAAGATCTTGTACTCCTTGCCGGAGAGCTGCGGCTCACCGGCGTCCAGGGCCTTCAGCGAGATGCCACGCTTGATCAGCTTGGACTGGAAGACGTCGAGGACAGCCTTCACCCGGTCCTCGGAGTTGGCCTCCATGAGGATCTTGTCCCCGGACCAGGAGATCGAGGCACCCACGCCCTTGAAGTCGTAGCGCTGCGAGATCTCCTTGGCGGCCTGGTTGAGGGCGTTGTCGACCTCCTGCCGCTCGACCTTCGAGACGATGTCGAAACTGGAGTCGGCCATGTCCTGTGGCTCCTTGTATCAGGGTGCGCATCGGCTGCGAACCGCATCCGTACCGGCGAACGTGAGCGGTCGTCGGGCCCCGTGCCGGTCCCGCGCCGCATCCGCCCAAGCCTAGCCACCCCCGGCCCGCCCGGCGGCGATCAATCGGGTGGCGAAGCACCCCTGCCCATCGGGTATTGTTTACGTCGTTGCCACGGAGCAGCGCCGCAAGGCGGTGCATCGGCAGCAAACCCGGCGGTGTGCCCGAGCGGCCAAAGGGAGCAGACTGTAAATCTGCCGGCTCAGCCTTCCCAGGTTCGAATCCTGGCGCCGCCACACGACCGAAAGGGTCTGTGATCAGCAGCAATGCTGATCACAGACCCTTTCGTCGTTTCCGTATCGAGTCCGGTTGCCCCCTCCCACCCAGACCCAGATGCGAGCGCTGGTCAGCTGTGTGGGGCAGACGTGGGGCAGCTTGGGGCGGGGGCCGACTGTCGTCCCGCTGTCGGCTCGGTCGGTGTCAACCCGATCAAGCCCTCGCCCTGGAGGACCGCCGCCGCGACTCTGCTCGCGGGCGCGGGCGCGGGCGCGGGCGCGGGCACGGACACGCATTCACGCGGTGGACGTCAGCGCCCCGATCGCCGAAAGAGTCCTGTCGGGACGTTGGGAACGGACGCCGAGTGTTGCTTGACTGTCGCGGTGATCCAACTTCTGGTTGTGCTCGCGACAGGCGGGCTGACGACGTGGTTGCTGCTCAGAAAGGCGGAGCAGCGTGCGGCGAGGGCGGCGCGGGGGCATGAGATCCGGGTCCCCTGCCTGTTGCGGCATCCCGCGGTCGAGGGCCGGTGGCTGCGAGGACGGATGGTGATCGGCCCCTCAGCGATGACGTGGGAGCCCCGCACCAGAGTCGGAGCGGCGACAACGCTTCCCTCGGGACTGCGTCAGGTCGGCCTGCGGTCACCTTCGTGGCGTGAAGCGCTGCGGTTCAACGGTGGTTCGAGGATCGTCGAGTGCACCTCGTCCGAGGGGGACGTCCACATCGCCGTGATGCCGCGGGACCTGGGGTACGTGCTCGTGGCCTTGGAGGAGAGCGAGACGCCATGACCCGTGGGGCACCGCGACCAGGGGGGCGGCTTCCCGCCGGGCTCGGGAGGCGGCCGGGGCCGTGGAGCGCTTCCGCCCGGAGACACTTCGGTGTCGGGCGGTTGTGGGACGAAGGCGCCTGCGCCGACCGCTGCGGGCGCGGGAGTGAGGGAGTGACGAGTACGGGGCGCGAAAGGGCACGCTGATGCCGAGCGGGATGGGGCCCGGGCAGACTGGCGGTATGTCGTCCCGTCGCAGAACGTGTCCCGAGTGCCGTCGCGAGATCGCTGTCGTCGCCGGCCGGTACGCGCGTCACGATCCGCCCGGCGCGCGGCAGAGCGGGGAGCTGACGTCGTGCCCCGGTTCCCGTCGGCAGGCCCGGCTGGGGGCCGAGCAGCCCGCACTGGACGGGTACGTCGTGCCCGAGTTCCCCGGGCAGATGCCCTTGTTCTGACCGGGAACCGGTCCTCGCCGTCCGGTTCCGGCCCGGTTCACCAGCCCTGGGACGACCCGTCCGCCTCCGGAACGGCGACAGGGCAGGGCTGGTCAGGCCCAGGCCGAACGGTCGGGCCCCGTCGGTGACTTCGGCAACGGCTGCGGTTCAGGCCACGGCTCCGGCTCGGACCACGGCTCCGGCTCGGGCAACGGCTCTGGTTCGGACGCCGGTCCGCAGGGCAGTGCGGCCGTCCACAGCGGTGGGGGGACGGCTGCCCCGGTGGTGAGCGGACGGCCCGTCCCCCCCGGCGGTGAGCAGACAGCAGACGGCCGTCCCCCGCGGTGGGGAGACGGCCGTTCGCTGCTCGGCCGGTCGGTCGGACTCAGTTGCCCGCCACCGACTTCACCGCCACCGACACCGGGGCCGGCCCGCTGATCAGTTCCAGGGTCAGCCCGGCCGTCGCCGGGGTGTCCACCAACTCCGCCAGGACGGCGGCCACGTCGTCGCGGGGGATCGGACCGCGGCCGGTGTGGGCCTCCAGGCGGACCAGACCGGTCCCCTCGTCGTCGGTGAGCATGCCGGGCCGCAGGATGGTCCAGTCGAGGGCGTCCAGACCGCGCACGTAGTCGTCCGCCTCACCCTTGGCACGCTGGTAGACGTCGAACACCTCGTCGCCCTCGTGCGAGGCGTCGGCGCCCATGGACGACACCACGACGAAGCGGCGCACGCCCGCGCGGACGGCCGCGTCGGCGAAGAGGATCGCCGCTGCCTTGTCGACCGTCTCCTTGCGTGCGGCTCCGCTCCCCGGGCCCGCACCGGCCGCGAACACCGCCGCGTCCGCTCCCTCCAGCGCCTGGGCGACCTCCTCCACGCTCGCCGACTCCAGGTCGAGGACGATCGGTTCGGCGCCCAACCGCCGTAGTTCGTCCGCCTGCTCGGGCTTGCGGATGATGCCCGCCGCCTCGTCTCCGCGCGCCGCGAGCAGCCGCTCCAGCCGCAGCGCGATCTGACCATGACCACCAGCGATGACAATGCGCATGTCTTCGACCGTACGCCCGGCGGGCCGCGTTCGCCGCACCACTCGCCGTCCGCCACTCCACACCGGCCGGTGTCCGGCACGCGGAGGAGGCGTCCGCTGCGTGGGGAGGTGTCCGCTGCGCGGACCGGTGGCCGTCCGATCCGCTCCGGACTCCCGTTCCGATCCGTTCCTCCCGCACTTCCTCGGTACGGCGTGGTCAAGGCAACCGGGGGAGTGGAGCAAGTGCCGCTCGGGTGACGGGAAGCGAGCATGCCGCGGCTCCGGTGAGCCGCCGGGATGCCTCCCGGCGGCTCACCGCGAGGCGTCGTCGGTCAGGTCGTCGGTCACGTGGTTCCGCCACGCCCCTGGCGCGGCAGGCCCCACTCCGTCGTCGTCGCCGAACCGCGGTACTCGCGGACGGCGCTGGTGCGGGCCACCACCCGCCCCCGGTGCACCACGACGCGGCTGTACGCCAGGGACAGCGCGCCCGGCAGGCTCTCCCCGCGGACCGCGAGCAGCTCGGCCGGGAAGCCCGCCTCCACGCGCACCTCGGGCAGGCCCAGTGCCGCCCGCGCCGAGGTGCTCACCGCGGCGTAGGCGTCGCCGGGCGTCAGCCCGTGAGCGGAGGCCAGCAGGTACGCCGCCTCCAGCGGGTCGCCACGGCCGACGGGGTTCGACACGTCCCGCAGAGCGCCGCTGCCCGCCGCGAGCCGCACCCCGGCCGCGCGCAGCACACTCACCGGTGCGTTCCCGCGGTGGTCCGCGCCGGAGGCCCCGCAGCCGCCCTGGGGCAGGCACACCACCGTCACGCCCGCCGCGGCCAGCCGGTCGGCGGCGCGGGCGGCCTGGTCGCCGGGGATCCGGGCGAGGCCGGTGCACGGACTGAGGGTCACGCCGGGGCGCAGTCCGCCGACCATCGCCGCCAGCCGGGTGAGCCGGGCGGGGTCGGCGGCGTCGGTGTGCAGGTCGAGCGGGCAGCCGTGCTCGGTGGCGACCTCCAGCACGGCCTCCACGTACCCCGTGGGATCCGGGTCGAGGTCCGGACAGCCACCCACCACCGTGGCCCCCATCTTCACCGCGTCCCGCAGGACCGCCCGGGCCTCCGCCCCGGCCACTCCGGTCAGCACCCGAGGCATCGCCACCGTCGTCAGCTCGGCGAGCCCGCGCAGCGCACGCGCCGCCTCCAGCACCGCCGTCAGGGCCCCGAGCCCGGCCACGTCCCCCACTCTCACGTGGGCCCGCACCGCGGTCGCCCCGTGTCCGAGCTGGAGCAGCACGGCCTCGGTCACCCGGCGCTGGACGGCGTCGGGGGCGTAGGAAACGGGGCCCCCGGAGTCGGCGGACAGGGCGGTGACGGGGTGGGCGTGGGGCTCGGCGGGGGCGGGGAGGAGGAGATGGCCGGTGAGGTCCACCCGTGTGCCGCCGGTGCGGGTGCCGTCGGCCGTGAGGCTGCCGGCCGTTCCGACCGCCTCGATGCGCCCGCCGGACAGCCGGACGTCCACGGTCCGGCCGTCGGTCAGCCGGGCGCCGCACAGCAGGAGCGGGGGCTGGGCAGCCGGGCCGGAGGACGAGGGCGAGGACGGTGGCTGCGGCTGGCTGTCGGGCATCGCACTCCAGGGGCTCGGGCTGCGCGCGGAGGGCCTGCGGATCGCACGGTGGCACCGGCCACGCTGCGGCAAGATCACGCAGAGTGGGTCGAGCCTAGGACGGCGGCCAGGTCCCCGCCGGGAGGAGCGCAATAGTCGTACCGGCGTGGTGGTGCGGGGGCGGAGAGTGCGCCGGTGGCGGACCGATACCCGGGGAGCCGTCGTGGCCTCGAAGGGTCGTGGAGGCCGGGTGTACGGATGCTGTGCACGGGTCCTCTGTACGGGTCTGTGGGGCTTGTACATGGGCCCTGTGATGGAGCCCCGTGTAGGGAGAGAGGGAGGCGCGCCGCCGGGAACGGACCGGGACGGCGCGACCGCTCGGGCCGCCTCGTTGCGAACCTCCTCAAGGCCTTCTGTGACCGGCGAACTCTCTCAGGCCTTCGGCGACCTGGCTGACTCCCTCGGGCCTTCGGCCATCCGGACAACCTCCGCCCGTGCCGCCGGCGAACTCTCGCTCGGGTCCCCCCAGGGCCGGCTCGGGGGCCTGCTCGGACCCGCCCGGGCCCCCTCGCACCCCCCTCGCACCCCCCTCGGATTCGGCTTGGGCGGTCAGGTCCGAGTCGATCAGACTGTCGGCTCCGCGTGGCCCGAGGCGTCGGAACCGAGGGGAGCGAAGCCGTCGGATCCGAGTGGATCGGACCCGCGAATCGGATTTGGGCGATCGGCCGCGGAGCGTGTAATGTCTTCCTCGCTCGCCCCAATAGCTCAGTCGGCAGAGCGTCTCCATGGTAAGGAGAAGGTCAACGGTTCGATTCCGTTTTGGGGCTCTGGTGTGTGAGGTTCCCGTCGCGAGGCGGGGTCCGACCGCATCTCAGCGGTGTAGCTCAGTCGGTAGAGCAAGCGGCTCATAATCGCTGTGTCACCGGTTCAAGTCCGGTCACCGCTACAGACAGTAGCCGATTGCGGGGTCGGTCCTTCGATCGGCTACTCTTTCTGCGTTAATTCAAGTCAATCCGTTCGTCAAGGAGCACTCACGTGGCTGCCACCGACGTCCGCCCGAAGATCACGCTGGCCTGCGTGGAGTGCAAGGAGCGGAACTACATCACCAAGAAGAACCGGCGTAACAACCCGGACCGTCTTGAGATGAAGAAGCACTGCCCGCGTTGCAATGCGCACACCGCGCACCGCGAGACGCGATAAATCAGGCTCGTACGCGAGGCCGTCCCCGAACCACTGGGGGCGGCCTCGCGTCGTTTCCCCCTTGTTCGTCGACTTCCCCACTGCCTGTCGACGACGCTCGTCAACACCCGACACAGGAGGTGCCGCGCGCATGGCGCTGGACCAGTCCTTCGTGGGGCGGACGTATCCGCCCACCGAGCCCTACGAGGTGGGCCGGGAGAAGATCCGTGAGTTCGCCGAGGCGGTCGGGGACGACAACCCCGCCTACACGGACGTCGAGGCCGCCAAGGCGCTGGGACACCCGGACGTGATCGCCCCGCCGACCTTCGTCTTCTCGATCACCTTCAAGGCCGCGGGGCAGGTCGTGGCCGACCCGCAACTCGGCCTGGACTACAGCCGGGTGGTGCACGGCGACCAGAAGTTCGCCTACACCCGCCCGGTCAGGGCCGGCGACCGGCTCTCCGTCGTCTCCACCATCGAGGGCATCAAGTCGATGGCGGGCAACGACTTCCTGGACATCCGCGGAGACGTCTACGACGAGGCCGGCGAGCACGTCGTGACCGCCCGCACCAAGCTGGTGGCCCGCGCGGCCGAGGGGGCGTGACGAACACCATGACGGCGAAGATCGCCTATGCGGATGTCGAGGTCGGCACCGAGCTGCCCGCCCGCACGTTCCCTGTGAACCGCGCCACTCTCGTCCAGTACGCGGGTGCCTCCGGGGACTTCAACCCGATTCACTGGAACGAGAAGTTCGCCAAGGAGGTCGGTCTGCCCGACGTCATCGCGCACGGCATGTTCACGATGGCCGAGGCGGTGCGCGTGGTGACCGACTGGACCGGGGACCCCGGCGCGGTCGTCGAGTACGGCGTGCGGTTCACCAAGCCCGTCGTCGTCCCGAACGACGACCAGGGGGCCACCATCGAGGTGAGCGGCAAGGTGGGGGCCAAGCTCGACGACAACACGGTCCGCGTGGATCTCACGGTGACCAGTGCGGGGCAGAAGGTGCTCGGCATGTCCCGCGCGGTCGTGCGACTCGCCTGAGGCGGTCGCGCGGCGACCGATCGGTCCGGCGATTCGATCGGCCACGAACGAGGGGGGCGTTCTCACGGAGAACGCCCCCTCGCGTTGCGGCGCGGTCGTGCGGAACGCACACAACGCACACCTCGTGCAGAGATCGCGCACGGGCGCACACGTCGCGCCCCTCACCCCTCCCCGGTCGTCCCCCGCCCGGCGTGCGATGCCGGTGTTCGCTCCCGGCACCTTCCCCCTTGACATGGTTAGTGATTGAGCACTAACTTCATTTGCATGGCCAGGATGAGTGCAGAAGAGCGTCGGCGGAGCGTCATCCGCGCGGCGACGGCCGAGTTCGCGCGTGGTGGGTATCACGGCACGTCGACGGAGGTCATCGCCCAGCGGGTCGGTGTCTCGCAGCCGTACCTCTTCCGGCTCTTCCCCAGCAAGAAGGCCATCTTCCTCGCGGCGGCCGAGCACTGCGTGGAAGGCACCATCCGCAGCTTCGAGGAGGCGGCCGAGGGTCTTTCGGGCGAGGACGCCCTGCGTGCCATGGCGCAGGCGTACAACAGGACGATCGCCGAACAGCCGGAACAACTGCAGATGCAGATGCAGATGTACCTCGCGGTGGCCGCCGCCGAGCGGGAGGGCGACCACGAGTTCGGCGCCAGGGTGAGAGACGGCTGGATGCGTCTGTGGGACACCGCCCACGTCGCTCTCGGGGCGGAGGTCCGTGAGACGACGACCTTCATGGCCTACGGCATGCTCATCAACTGCCTGGCAGCCATGGGGTTCCCGCCGGAGCACCGGGTCTGGGAAGGGCTCGCCCTGCCCGACCCGGAGCAGGCGGAACAGGACGACTCGGAGCCCGCGCCGGAGGGGCCGCCGGCCTAGCGGGTCTGTTGCCCCGGCCGGGCGGACCGGACGCCCGCGCGTCGACGTGCACGGCAGAACTGCAGAGAACCGCACGATCGAGCAGTCACGCCTGAGGGTCACCTCCGGCGGTCGCGTACCAACGAGCAGAGGGTTCAAGGGCCGGTGGGCCACCCCGCCCGGTCGGTACCGGGGGATCGGGATCGGTTTTTTCTGGCCTCAGAAGTTAGTCATCAATTACTAATCAACGAGCGAGCACCTCCTGGGGGAGCGATGTCACCTCGATCCGAACGTCGCGGGGAAGCCGTCTGGGCCCTCGTCATCACCAGCGTCGCCGGCTTCATGGCGGCCCTGGACAACCTCGTCGTCACCACCGCGCTGCCCTCCATCCGCGAGGACCTCGGCGGCGCCCTGCACGACCTCGAATGGACCGTGAGCGCCTACACGCTCACCTTCGCCGTACTGCTGATGTTCGGCGCCGCCCTCGGTGACCGCTTCGGGCGCCGGCGTCTCTTCATGGTCGGCCTCGGCATCTTCACCGCGTCCTCCTCCGCCGCGGCCATGGCTCCCGGCATCGACTCCCTCATCGCCGCCCGCGCGGTCCAGGGAGCGGGTGCGGCGGTGATGATGCCGCTGACGCTGACCCTGCTCACGGCCGCCGTGCCCGAGGCCCGGCGCGGGGCGGCGTACGGCATCTGGGGGGCGGTCAACGGACTCGCCGTGGCCTCCGGGCCCCTGGTGGGCGGCAGCCTCACCGAGCACATCGCCTGGGAGTGGATCTTCTGGCTGAACGTTCCGCTGGGCCTCGCCCTCATCCCGCTCGCCCGTCTGCGCCTCACCGAGTCCTATGGGACCGGAGCCCCGCTCGACGTTCCCGGCACCCTGCTCGCCAGTGGCGGCCTCTTCGGCATCGTCTACGGCCTGGTCCGCGGCCCCGCCGACGGCTGGACCGGCGGCCTCGTCCTCACCGGCCTGTTCGCCGGCGTGGCACTGCTCGTCGGGTTCGTCCTCTACAGCACCCGCGCCAGGAACCCCATGCTGCCCATGCGGCTGTTCCGCTCCCGGGCCTTCTCCGGCATCAACGCGGCCAGCCTGCTGATGTTCTTCGGGATGTTCGGCTCGATCTTCCTGCTCGCCCAGTACCTCCAGAACGTGCTCGGCTACTCGCCCACCGAGGCGGGCCTGCGGATGCTGCCCTGGACCGGTATGCCCATGCTGGCCGCGCCCCTCGCCGGCATCCTCTCCGACCGCATCGGCGGACGCCCGGTCGTCGCCGTCGGACTGTTCCTGCAGTCCCTGGGCCTCGCCTACTTCGCCGTCGTGGTCACCACCGACGTCTCCTACGCCGCCCAGTTGCCCGCACTGATCATCAGCGGGATCGGCATGGGCCTGTTCTTCGCCCCGGCCGCCAACCTGGTGATGTCCAGCGTCCGCAAGGAGGAGCAGGGCATCGCCTCCGGTTCGAACAACGCGCTGCGTGAGGTGGGCGGTGCCCTCGGCATCGCGGTGATGGCCTCCATCTTCGCGGCGCGCGGCGGCTACGAGACCGGCCAGGCGTTCGTCGACGGCATGCGGCCGGCGCTCGTGGCGGGATCCGCGGCCGTCGCCCTCGCCGGAGTCGCCGCCCTGCTCATCCCGGCCCGCCGACGGCCGGAGGGCCCCTCGGGAGCACCGGAGGCGGCCGCCCCGGCCCTCGAAAAGGTCTCGTGACCGCCCGGCCCCGGCCGCCCTCGACCAGCCCCGGGAACAGCCCACCGAACTCGGTCGAGCATCCCCGGAGCAGTCCACCGCCCCCCACCGAACCCGCCCTCCGAACACCCACCGAGTACGCCACCGGAACCCACCGAGACCCAAGGAAGGACCCGGTCATGCCCACCCTCCCCTGGACCGTCCCGCACACCCCGCCGGCCCGCACCGAGGTGCACGTCTTCGCCTCCCGTTTCGAGACCCGCAGCCTGTGGGGGGCCCTGCGGTTCTTCCTGAGGACCCCGGCCGTCTGGTGGCAGGTGAGCAGGGCACCCGGCGCGTACGGCGCCACCCTCAGGGCCGAACCGTTCCGCCGCACCTTCTGGACCCTCTCCGCCTGGGAGTCGCCGAGGGCGCTCTCCGCCTTCGCCCGGAGCCGTCCGCACGAACCCACGGCCCGGGGCCTCGCCCGGCACATGCGGGACGCGAAGTTCGTCTCCTGGACGGCGACGAGCGACGACCTGCCGGTGGAATGGACCGAGGTGCGCCGCCGCCTGACCTGACACCGCGGCCGTCCCGTGCATGGACACGGTGACGTCCGCACGGCCCCCGCCGGCCCGGCCGGCGGGGGCCGTAGTCTTGGGCCCGTGCAGGAACTCCACGACGCCCCCCTCGCCCCGCTGACCACCTTCCGGCTGGGCGGTCCCGCGACCCGGCTGGTCACCGCGACGACGGACGACGAGGTGATCTCCGTCGTCCGCGAGGCCGACGACACCGGCACCCCGCTGCTGGTCATCGGCGGCGGCTCCAACCTCGTCATCGGCGACAAGGGCTTCGACGGCACCGCCCTCGTCATCGCCACCCGCGGCTTCCACCTGGACGGCACCCGCCTCGAACTGGCGGCCGGCGAGGTCTGGACGGACGCCGTCGCCCGCACCGTGGAGGCCGGGCTGGCCGGGGTCGAGTGCCTGGCCGGCATCCCCGGTTCGGCGGGGGCGACCCCCATCCAGAACGTCGGCGCGTACGGCCAGGAGGTCTCCTCCACCATCACCGAGGTGATCGCCTACGACCGCACCGTCCGCGAGACGGTCACCCTCGCCAACGAGGACTGCGCGTTCTCCTACCGCCACAGCCGCTTCAAGGCCGACCCCGAGCGCTACGTCGTGCTGCGCGTCCGGTTCGCCCTGGAGGACGCGGGCGGCCTCTCCGGACCGCTCAGGTACGCCGAGACCGCCCGGGCGCTCGGTGTCGAGGCGGGCGACCGCGTCCCGTTGGAGGCGGCGCGCGAGACCGTGCTGAAGCTCCGCGCGGGCAAGGGGATGGTGCTGGACCCCGAGGACCACGACACCTGGTCGGCGGGCTCGTTCTTCACCAACCCGATCCTCGACGCCGACGCCTTCGAGGCGTTCCGCGCGCGGGTGCGGCAGCACCTGGGCCCCGACGTGGAACCCCCCGCCTACCCCGCCAGTGAGGGCAAGGCCAAGACCTCCGCCGCCTGGCTGATCGACAAGGCCGGGTTCACCAAGGGCTACGGCACCGGACCCGCCCGCATCTCCACCAAGCACACCCTCGCGCTGACCAACCGCGGCGACGCGACCACGGAGGACCTGCTGGCCCTCGCCCGCGAGGTGGTCGCCGGGGTGCACCGCACCTTCGGCATCACCCTCGTCAACGAACCGGTCACGGTCGGCGTGAGCCTCTGACCGGAGCCTCCGACGGGTGACCGGAGCGGGCGGGCCGACGCCCCGGAGCCCGACGATCCGACCGCCTCGGACCCCGCGCCTCCGCGGCCACGTCGGAGCCCGGAACAGGGACGGAGCCGGGACCACGACGCGGGTACCTGGGCCAGGCCCCGGACCGGCAAGGGCGGGCCGTCCACCCGCCCTCAGCCCGTCACCGGCTCCGCCAGCCACGCGTCCACGCCCGCCAGCAGTTCCTTCTTGACGTCCTCCGGTGCCGCCGACCCGCGCACCGACTGCCGGGCCAGTTCCGCCAGTTCCGCGTCCGAGAAACCGTGGTGCTGCCGGGCGATCTCGTACTGGGCCGCCAGCCGGGACCCGAACAGCAACGGGTCGTCCGAGCCCAGGGCCAGCGGCACTCCCGCCTCGAACAGCTTCCGCAGCGGCACGTCCTCGGGCTTGTCGTAGACGCCCAGCGCCACGTTGGACGCCGGACACACCTCGCAGGTCACCTGGCGGTCCGCCAGCCGCTTCAGCAGCCGCTCGTCCTCCGCCGCCCGGACCCCGTGCCCGATCCGGGTGGCGCCCAGGTCGTCCAGGCAGTCCCGCACCGACGCCGGGCCGGCCAGCTCACCGCCGTGCGGCGCCGACAGCAGTCCGCCGTCGCGCGCGATGGCGAACGCCCGGTCGAAGTCCCGGGCCATCCCGCGCCGCTCGTCGTTGGAGAGCCCGAAACCGATCACGCCCCGGTCCGCGTACCGCACCGCGAGGCGGGCCAGCGTGCGGGCGTCCAGCGGGTGCTTCATCCGGTTCGCGGCCACCAGCACCCGCATCCGGAGCCCGGTGTCCCGCTGCGCCGTCTCCACGGCGTCCAGGATGATCTCCAGCGCCGGGATCAGGCCGCCCAGCCGGGGCGCGTACGACGTGGGGTCCACCTGGATCTCCAGCCAGCCCGAGCCGTCCCGCAGCTCCTCCTCCGCCGCCTCCCGCACCAGCCGCCTGATGTCGTCCGGTTCCCGCAGGCAGGAGCGGGCGGCGTCGTACAGCCGCTGGAAGCGGAACCAGCCCCGCTCGTCCGTGGCGCGCAGCTGGGGAGGCTCGCCGCTGGTCAGTGCGTCGGTCAGCGTCTCCGGGAGACGGACACCGTGCTTGTCGGCCAGCTCCAGGACGGTCGTCGGGCGCATCGACCCGGTGAAGTGCAGGTGCAGATGGGCCTTCGGCAGCCGGGAGACATCACGTACACGTTCCATTGCCCGATCGTGCCGCACCCGCGGTCCGAGCCGGTAGCGCTTTCCCGGAACGTGGTCTTGCTCGCACGTGAGTGCGCCGGCCCGCGCTGAACGCGGGGGACGGTGCCGCCGGGCCGTTCCCCAGGGGGGACGACGGAGCGGGCCGCCCCCTGGGGGACGGCCCGCCCGGTGCGGTGTTCCGCGGGTACCGGATGCCGGGCCGGATCCGGCGTCAGGGCACCCGGATCAGTCGCGGGCCTCCGCCAGCAGCTTCTGGATCCGGCTCACGCCCTCCACCAGGTCCTCGTCACCGAGGGCGTAGGACAGCCGCAGGTACCCCGGCGTGCCGAACGCCTCACCCGGGACCACCGCGACCTCGACCTCCTCCAGGATGAGCGCGGCCAGCTCCACCGAGCTCTGCGGGCGCTTGCCCCGGATCTCCTTGCCGATCAGCGCCTTCACCGACGGGTAGGCGTAGAAGGCGCCCTCGGGCTCGGGGCAGACCACGCCGTCGATCTCGTTCAGCATCCGCACGATGGTGCGGCGGCGCCGGTCGAAGGCCTCCCGCATGGTCGCCACGGCGTCCAGGTCGCCCGAGACCGCGGCGACGGCGGCCGCCTGGGCGACGTTGGACACGTTGGACGTGGCGTGCGACTGGAGGTTGGTGGCCGCCTTGACGACGTCCTTCGGACCGATGAGCCACCCGACCCGCCAGCCGGTCATCGCGTACGTCTTGGCCACGCCGTTGACCACGATGCACTTGTCGCGCAGCTCGGGCAGGACGGCCGGCAGCGAGGTGAACGTGGCATCGCCGTAGACGAGGTGCTCGTAGATCTCGTCGGTGAGCACCCACAGCCCGTGCTCGACGGCCCAACGGCCGATCGCCTCGGCGTCCTCGGCGCTGTAGACGGCGCCGGTCGGGTTCGACGGGGACACGAAGAGGACGACCTTCGTCCGCTCGGTGCGGGCCGCCTCCAGCTGCTCCACGCTCACCCGGTAGCCGGTCGTCTCGTCGGCCACCACCTCGACCGGCACACCGCCGGCCAGCCGGATCGACTCCGGGTAGGTGGTCCAGTACGGGGCGGGGACGATGACCTCGTCGCCCGGGTCGAGGATCGTGGCGAACGCCTCGTAGATGGCCTGCTTGCCGCCGTTGGTGACCAGGATCTGGGAGGCGTCCACCTCGTAGCCCGAGTCGCGCAGCGTCTTGGCGGCGATCGCGGCCTTCAGTTCGGGGAGGCCGCCGGCCGGCGTGTAGCGGTGGAACTTCGGGTTCTTGCACGCCTCGACGGCGGCCTCGACGATGTAGTCCGGCGTCGGGAAGTCCGGTTCACCGGCACCGAAGCCGATCACCGGCCGCCCGGCGGCCTTGAGGGCCTTGGCCTTGGCGTCCACCGCGAGGGTGGCGGACTCGGAGATCGCGCCGATGCGGGCGGAGACCCGGCGCTCGGAGGGAGGGGTTGCAGCGCTCATGCACCCATCGTTCCAGACCGGAAACCCGCCCGGCACAGGGGTTTCACAGACTGAACAGGTCCGGGCAGACCCCTGAACACCAGTCCGGACCACCCCCGGGCCGGCCCGTCCGAGCAGGTCGATCTTCGGCCGGTGACGCCCCCACGGGCGCTTTCTGTTCGACGCCCGGGCCAGGACCACGTACACTCTCACCTCGTTGGCCTCCGACGGCCCGCGCCGACCGGTGCACACCAGGCGACGAGTGGGATGCGGTACGTTGGGGAACACACAAAGGGTCGTAGCTCAATTGGTAGAGCACTGGTCTCCAAAACCAGCGGTTGGGGGTTCGAGTCCCTCCGGCCCTGCTCCACACACCTTCGCCAGGATGTGTGCGCATGTACGTACAGCAATGCACCGCCGTGCGGCTCAAACCGGGCGCGGCACGGCCACGACCCGGAATCAGGTGAGGACGAGTGACGGACGCCGTGGGCTCCATCGACATGCCTGATGCCGAAGACGAGGCTCCGGACTCCAAGAAGAAGACCCGCAAGGGCGGCAAGCGGGCCAAGAAGGGTCCGCTGGGGCGCCTCGCGCTCTTCTACCGGCAGATCATCGCGGAACTCCGCAAGGTGGTCTGGCCGACCCGCAACCAGCTGACGTCGTACACGACGGCTGTGATCATCTTCGTCATCCTCATGATCGGACTGATCACCGGGATCGACTATGGATTCAGTCACGCCGCCAAATACGTCTTCGGCTGAGCCGCAAGCGAAGAGCGCCGAGGTACCCGGCGCTCCTTTCGCATGTTCCACCCCTATGTATCCAGGAAGAAGCAGCCACCGTGTCTGACCCGAACGTGAACGACGCCGTTGAGCCTCGGGGCGAAGGGGCCGAGTCCGTCGAGGACGAGCTCGCCACCGTCGACGGCGCGGACAGCGCGGACACCGAGGCCTCCGCCGAGGTCGAGGCTGCCGACGCCGCCCCGGACGAGGCCGGCGCCGCCGCGGGCGAGGAAGCCGCCGCCGCGGACGAGGAGGCCTCCGAAGAGGCCGAGGAGGCCGAGGACGAGCGCGACCCGGTCGAGAAGCTCCGCGAGGAGCTGCGGACGCTGCCCGGCGAGTGGTACGTCATCCACACCTACGCGGGCTACGAGAAGCGCGTGAAGACCAACCTGGAGCAGCGCGCCGTCTCGCTGAACGTCGAGGACTACATCTTCCAGGCCGAGGTGCCCGAGGAAGAGATCGTCCAGATCAAGAACGGCGAGCGCAAGACGGTCCGGCAGAACAAGCTGCCCGGCTACGTCCTGGTCCGGATGGACCTCACCGACCAGTCCTGGGGCGCGGTGCGGCACACGCCCGGCGTCACGGGCTTCGTCGGCGACGCCTTCAACCCGTACCCGCTGACGCTGGACGAGATCGTCAAGATGCTCGCCCCGGAGGCCGAGGAGAAGGCGGCCCGCGAGGCCGCCGAGGCCGAGGGCAAGCCGGCTCCGCAGCGCAAGGTCGAGGTCCAGGTGCTGGACTTCGAGGTCGGCGACTCGGTCACCGTCACCGACGGCCCGTTCGCGACGCTGCAGGCGACCATCAACGAGATCAACCCCGACTCCAAGAAGGTCAAGGGCCTGGTGGAGATCTTCGGCCGCGAGACGCCGGTCGAGCTCTCCTTCGACCAGATCCAGAAGAACTAGCGCCCCGCGCCGGTTCCCTCCGGCACACAGCTTCCGGGCAGGTCAGTCGAGCGCTCACGCCCTCGGCTGACCTGCTCGGTTTTTGGCCGCGCATACATACCCGCTATCGTTGTGCGGTATGCCTGCGTCCGGGTGGTTTCCCGGTCGCGGGCAGGACCCGAATGAAAGGACCCGGAGAGCCATGCCTCCCAAGAAGAAGAAGGTCACGGGGCTCATCAAGCTCCAGATCCAGGCCGGTGCCGCGAACCCGGCCCCGCCGGTCGGCCCCGCGCTGGGTCAGCACGGCGTCAACATCATGGAGTTCTGCAAGGCCTACAACGCCGCGACCGAGTCGCAGCGCGGCTGGGTCATCCCGGTGGAGATCACGGTCTACGAGGACCGCTCCTTCACCTTCATCACGAAGACGCCGCCGGCCGCCAAGATGATCCTCAAGGCCGCGGGCGTGGACAAGGGCTCCGGCGAGCCGCACAAGAACAAGGTCGCGAAGATCACCCGTGACCAGGTTCGCGAGATCGCCACCACCAAGATGCCCGACCTGAACGCCAACGACCTGGACGCCGCCGAGAAGATCATCGCCGGCACCGCCCGTTCCATGGGCGTCACGGTCGAGGGCTGACCTCCACCCCCGCAACCCGAAGCAGAAGTGTGGCAGGGCCTGCTCGGCCCGCACCACGACTCCTAAGAACCCACAGGAGCAAGTAGTGAGCAAGCGCAGCAAGTCTCTCCGCGCTGCGGACGCCAAGGTCGACCGGGAGAAGCTCTACGCCCCGCTCGAGGCCGTCCGTCTCGCCAAGGAGACCTCCACGACCAAGTTCGACGGCACCGTCGAGGTCGCCTTCCGCCTGGGTGTCGACCCGCGCAAGGCCGACCAGATGGTCCGTGGCACCGTGAACCTCCCGCACGGCACCGGTAAGACCGCCCGGGTCCTGGTCTTCGCGACCGGTGACCGTGCCGAGGCCGCGCGTGCCGCGGGCGCCGACATCGTCGGCGCCGACGAGCTGATCGACGAGGTGTCGAAGGGCCGCCTGGACTTCGACGCCGTCGTCGCCACCCCGGACCTCATGGGCAAGGTCGGCCGCCTCGGCCGCGTGCTCGGTCCCCGTGGTCTCATGCCGAACCCCAAGACCGGCACCGTGACCCCGGACGTCGCCAAGGCTGTCAACGACATCAAGGGCGGCAAGATCGAGTTCCGCGTCGACAAGCACTCGAACCTGCACTTCATCATCGGCAAGACGTCCTTCGACGACTCCAAGCTGGTGGAGAACTACGGCGCCGCGCTGGAGGAGATCCTCCGTCTGAAGCCGTCCGCCGCCAAGGGCCGGTACATCAAGAAGGCCGCCATCACCACCACGATGGGCCCCGGCATCCCGGTCGACCCGAACCGCACCCGCAACCTCCTCGTCGAGGAGGACCCGGCCGCGGTCTGAGCCCCACGGCTCACCTCAACCGGTCCACGGGCCCCGCACCTGCTCAGGTGCGGGGCCCGTCCCCGTTCGGGCCCGTCCCCGTTCCGGCCCGCCCACCGGCCGTCTGCGCTACGGTGCCGACACGGGGTTCGCACGGAGGGACGGGGGCACAGGGGTGGGACCGGGACCGACGACGATCATCTCGGTGCGCCGCACCGGTCTCGCGCTGGCGGCGGCCGCCGCGCTCACCGGCCTCACCGCGATGTCCGCCTGCACGACGACCGGTTCCTCCGGGGACACCAGCTCCTCCGGGCCGACCACGTCCCCCTCCCGCGCCGCCGGCGGGGGCGACGCCTCCCGGGGCCGGGAGAGCACGGCGGACCCGGCGGCCGTCGCCGCCCTGCAGGCCGCCGAGCGCGCCACCGGCCGCGCGCACTCCGCCCGGGTCGAGTCGACGACCACCATGGGCGCCCTGATGTCGATGAAGGCCACCGGAGTGCTGTCCTGGCGCGACGGCCTGACCGGCACCCTCACCCTCACCTACACCGGCGGCAGCGTCGCCGAGGCCATGCGCCGGCTCGGCAGCACCTCGATGGAGGCCCGCTACCTCCCCGACGCCTACTACGCCCGCATGGGCGACGCCTTCGCCGCGCAGACGGGCGGCCGGCACTGGATCCGGTACGCCTACCGGGACCTGGACGGGCTCGCCGACGGGGCCGGGGCGCGGTTCGGCGACCAGATGCGCGACACCGCCCCCCACCACTCCGTGAAGCTGCTGCTGGCCTGCGGGGACGCCCGGCGGGTCGGTGACGAGCGGGTGCGCGGCGACCGGGCCACCCACTACCGGGGGTCCGTGAACGTGGCCGCCCTCGACGGCGCGGACAGCCGGGGCTCCGGACTCGATCCCGCCGAGCTCGCCGACCTCAGGGACCGGCTCACCCGCGCCGGGGTCACCACCCAGACCGTCGACGTCTGGGTCGACGACCGGGACCTGCTGGTGAAGAAGGTGGAGCGGGCCAGCACGGCATCGGGCGAGCTGACCCAGACCGCGTACTACTCCGGGTACGGGGTGGGCGTCACGACCGTGGCGCCGCCCGCCGCGGACACCAGGGACGTCAAGGACCTGGTGGGCGACGGCGGCGGGCCGTCCGGCGGGCACTCGTAGGCACGGGCGTCACCTTCCCGTCGTCCGCTCGAAGGGCGGGCCGTGCGGCGCCGGGTGCGCCGCGAGCACGTGGCGGGCGTCGTGACGGGGCGGACCTCGCCTGTCGGGCACCAGCCACCGCCCACCCCGGACGGGATGTACGGCGGGCGGCTGTCCCGGCCCCCGGCCCCCGGCCCCCGGCCCCCGGCCCCCGGCCTCGGCCCCGGTCCCCGCCCCGGAAAATCGAACACTTCCGCCGTTCCGGTGGGGTAGCCTCCCCACTCATCGAGCGCGCCAACCATGCGTTCCCCGGGGGGAGTTGCGTCGGGGGGCGACATGCTGGGGGATTCCGTGAAGTCATCCGCACCCGTTGCCGGACTGGCCGCACTCCTGCTCGCCGCAGGGGCCGTCGGCTGTTCCCAGAGCACCGACTCGCCCGCCATGACCCCGGCCGCCGCCGTCGCCAGGGCGGCGAAGAGCACCGGGGACCTGACCTCGTTCCGCTACACCCTGACCGGCGAGGTGCCCGAGCAGGGCCGGGTCGAGGGGGAGGCCGTGATGCGGCTCGAGCCCGAGCCGGCCATGGGCATGAAGATGACGGCGCTGGACCAGGGCGCGGACGGCACCGTCGAGATCCGGCTGGTCGACGAGGTCATGTACATCGGCGGCGGCGCCGGCATGGCCGAGGAGTTGGACGGGAAGAAGTGGATGAAGTTCGACCTGGCCGCGACGGGCGCCGACGGGGCGCTCGCCGACCGGGGTGCCGCGGACCGGGCCCGGCAGGACCCGGCGGCCGAGGCCGGGTTCCTCACCAGTGCCAAGGACGTGGAGAAGACCGGCACGGAGGAGATCGACGGCGTCGGGACCACCCGGTACTCCGGCACCGTCACGCTCGACGACCTGCGCGCCTCGCTGAAGAAGAAGGACGCGGCGGCCGCCGAGCGCGGTGAGCAGAACATCGAGCGGTACGCGGCCATGGGCGTGGACGAGCTCACCATGGACCTGTGGGTGGACGGTGAGGACCGCACCAAGCGGTTCCGGATGCGCGGCGACGCTGCCCAGGGACCGCTGGACATGACGATCACCTTCCACGACGTGAACAAGCCCGTCACCGTCGAGGCACCGCCGGCCGGCGAGACCGCCGACCTGGAGGAGCTGCTGGAGGGCCTCGGGGAGGGCTGATCGCGTCGGCCCGCACCCGGCCGCGGGGCAGTACGGGAGCGGATTTGCCTCCCGGTGAGCCGTTCCCGTACCCTCCTGAGGAAGCCAAAGACCGCTGGTCGTTGCCGTGCGCTCGCGAGAGGGCGCGGTGGCCGAAGGATCCGCTGAACTGCGGACGACCCGCGCAGGTGACTGTGGAAGAACTCCCGGATGTCGACGCTGCCGCAAGGCGGTGCCGGAACCGGTCGAGCCTCGCCCCGTGCGCCTGCGCCGGGGCGTTTCGTTTTCCCCAGTCCTCCTTCGGGTCCGCGCGGTCCGAATCACCCGGAAGGAGGCCGAGGCTCTATGGCGAGGCCCGACAAGGCTGCCGCAGTGGCCGAGTTGACGGACCAGTTCCGCAACTCCAGCGCTGCCGTGCTGACCGAGTACCGCGGTCTCACCGTGGCCCAGCTCAAGCAGCTGCGCCGTTCGCTCGGTGAGAACGCCCAGTACGCCGTGGTGAAGAACACGCTGACCAAGATTGCGGCCAACGAGGCCGGGATCTCGACGCTGGACGACCTGTTCAACGGTCCGACGGCAGTCGCCTTCGTCACCGGTGACCCGGTGGAGTCGGCGAAGGGTCTTCGTGACTTCGCCAAGGACAACCCGAATCTCGTCATCAAGGGCGGTGTCCTTGACGGCAAGGCGCTGTCCGCCGACGAGATCAAGAAGCTCGCGGACCTCGAGTCCCGCGAGGTTCTGCTCGCCAAGCTGGCGGGTGCCTTCAAGGGCAAGCAGACCCAGGCTGCCCAGGTGTTCCAGGCGCTCCCGTCGAAGCTGGTCCGCACCGTGGACGCGCTTCGTGCCAAGCAGGACGAGCAGGGCGGTGCCGAGTAATTCGGCTCGCTGACCGATCCTCACCGCGTGTGGTGGGGGTCGTTGCGGGCCCGACGTACGCCCGCCTCACCCAGTACATCCGGCACCTGCCGATTTAGTGGAAGGACCGCCATCATGGCGAAGCTCACCCAGGACGAGCTGCTTGCCCAGTTCGAGGAGATGACCCTCATCGAGCTCTCCGAGTTCGTGAAGGCCTTCGAGGAGAAGTTCGACGTCACCGCCGCCGCCGCGGCCGTGGCCGTCGCGGGCCCGGCCCAGGGTGGCCCGGCTGCCCCGGCCGAGGAGGAGAAGGACGAGTTCGACGTCATCCTCACCGGCGCCGGCGACAAGAAGATCCAGGTCATCAAGGTCGTGCGTGAGCTGACCTCGCTGGGTCTGAAGGAGGCCAAGGACCTCGTCGACGGCACCCCGAAGCCGGTCCTCGAGAAGGTCAACAAGGAGCAGGCCGAGAAGGCCGCCGAGTCCCTCAAGGGCGCCGGCGCCTCGGTCGAGGTCAAGTAGGACCTCGCGGATCCGGCAGGATCCGCAGCACGTCCCACGGGATGTGTAACGCGTCAGCACGGAAGAGCGATCATCCATCCGGGTGGTCGCTTTTCCGTGTCTGAGGGGCCCGGCGGCGGCTGCCTTGCCCCCGGGACGGCGGGGGGTATGGTGATCTTTGATGTGCCTCGACGGGCCGCCAGGGGTCGCCCGGTGGACGACGGCCCGGGCAAGGGGGGCCTTGACGAACCGCACGCAGCGCGCAATTCTCAGGACGCGTCGTCACAAGGATCCGAATCCGAGGCATGGATCGACGGCGAAGAGGGCAGTATCACCGTGCGTTGAGGGCAGCGCCTTGTCGCAGGAGTTGAGAACAACGAGGGCCTCCGAGGGTCTCGAAAACCCGCACTGGACATCAGTGTGCCAAGTGGCTACACTGACCCTTTGCGCTGCCTGTTAGCTGTCCCCTGCCCGTCACCAGGGGCATGCCCTCGCTCGAGCACAGACGATGGGACCATCTCTGACCTGGCCTTTCCGGGCCTCATCAGAGGGCTCCAGGTCCGTGCACAGTGGGGGGCCGGTACGCGCGTAGTGAGTCCGAGCCCTCGGAAGGACCCCCTCTTGGCCGCCTCGCGCACTGCCTCGACCGCGAATACGAACAACGGCGCCAGCACCGCCCCGCTGCGCATCTCCTTTGCAAAGATCAAGGAGCCCCTCGAGGTTCCGAACCTTCTCGCGCTCCAGACCGAGAGCTTCGACTGGCTGCTCGGCAACGATGCCTGGAAGGCTCGCGTCGAGCAGGCTCTGGACAACGGTCAGGACGTCCCCACCAAGTCCGGTCTGGAGGAGATCTTCGAGGAGATCTCCCCGATCGAGGACTTCTCCGGGTCGATGTCGCTGACCTTCCGCGACCACCGCTTCGAGCCGCCGAAGAACTCCATCGACGAGTGCAAGGAGCGCGACTTCACGTACGCCGCCCCGCTCTTCGTCACCGCCGAGTTCACCAACAACGAGACCGGCGAGATCAAGTCCCAGACCGTCTTCATGGGCGACTTCCCGCTCATGACGAACAAGGGCACCTTCGTCATCAACGGCACCGAGCGTGTCGTGGTGTCGCAGCTCGTCCGTTCGCCCGGCGTGTACTTCGACTCCAGCATCGACAAGACGTCCGACAAGGACATCTTCTCCGCCAAGATCATCCCGTCCCGGGGTGCCTGGCTGGAGATGGAGATCGACAAGCGCGACATGGTCGGCGTCCGCGTCGACCGCAAGCGCAAGCAGTCCGTCACCGTCCTGCTCAAGGCGCTCGGCTGGACCACCGAGCAGATCCTCGAGGAGTTCGGCGAGTACGAGTCGATGCGCGCCACCCTGGAGAAGGACCACACCCAGGGCCAGGACGACGCGCTGCTCGACATCTACCGCAAGCTGCGTCCGGGCGAGCCCCCCACGCGTGAGGCCGCGCAGACGCTGCTCGAGAACCTCTACTTCAACCCCAAGCGCTACGACCTGGCCAAGGTCGGCCGCTACAAGGTCAACAAGAAGCTGGGCACCGACACCCAGCTCGACGCCGGTGTGCTGACCGTCGACGACATCATCGCGACGATCAAGTACCTGGTGAAGCTGCACGCCGGTGAGATCGAGACCGTCGGCGACAACGGCCAGCCGGTCGTCGTCGAGACCGACGACATCGACCACTTCGGCAACCGCCGCCTGCGCAGCGTCGGCGAGCTGATCCAGAACCAGGTCCGCACCGGTCTGGCGCGCATGGAGCGCGTCGTCCGCGAGCGCATGACCACCCAGGACGTCGAGGCGATCACGCCGCAGACCCTGATCAACATCCGGCCGGTCGTCGCCTCCATCAAGGAGTTCTTCGGCACCAGCCAGCTGTCGCAGTTCATGGACCAGAACAACCCGCTGTCCGGGCTGACGCACAAGCGTCGTCTGTCCGCGCTCGGCCCGGGTGGTCTCTCCCGTGAGCGGGCCGGCTTCGAGGTCCGTGACGTGCACCCCTCGCACTACGGCCGCATGTGCCCGATCGAGACGCCCGAAGGCCCGAACATCGGTCTGATCGGCTCGCTCGCCACCTACGGCCGGGTCAACGCGTTCGGTTTCGTCGAGACCCCGTACCGCAAGGTCTTCGAGGGCCAGGTCACCGACCAGGTGGACTACCTGACCGCCGACGAGGAGGACCGCTTCGTCCTCGCCCAGGCCAACGCGCCGCTCACCGACGACCTGCGCTTCGCCGAGGCCCGCGTCCTGGTCCGCCGCAAGGGCGGCGAGGTCGACTACGTCAGCCCCGAGGACGTCGACTACATGGACGTCTCGCCGCGCCAGATGGTGTCGGTCGCGACCGCCATGATCCCGTTCCTCGAGCACGACGACGCCAACCGTGCCCTCATGGGCGCGAACATGATGCGCCAGGCCGTGCCGCTTATCAAGAGCGAGTCCCCGCTCGTCGGCACCGGCATGGAGTACCGCTCCGCCGTCGACGCCGGCGACGTGGTCAAGGCCGAGAAGGCGGGTGTGGTCCAGGAGGTCTCCGCGGACTACATCACCACCGCGAACGACGACGGCACGTACATCACGTACCGCCTGCACAAGTTCGCCCGCTCCAACCAGGGCACCTCGGTCAACCAGAAGGTCATCGTCAGCGAGGGCGACCGGATCATCGAGGGCCAGGTCCTGGCCGACGGTCCGGCCACCGAGAACGGCGAGATGGCGCTCGGCAAGAACCTGCTCGTGGCGTTCATGCCGTGGGAGGGCCACAACTACGAGGACGCGATCATCCTGTCGCAGCGCCTCGTGCAGGACGACGTCCTCTCCTCGATCCACATCGAGGAGCACGAGGTCGACGCCCGGGACACCAAGCTCGGCCCCGAGGAGATCACCCGGGACATCCCGAACGTCTCCGAGGAGGTCCTCGCCGACCTCGACGAGCGCGGCATCATCCGCATCGGTGCCGAGGTCATCGCCGGAGACATCCTCGTCGGCAAGGTCACCCCCAAGGGTGAGACCGAGCTGACCCCCGAGGAGCGCCTGCTGCGCGCGATCTTCGGTGAGAAGGCCCGTGAGGTCCGTGACACCTCGCTGAAGGTGCCGCACGGCGAGACCGGCAAGGTCATCGGCGTGCGCGTCTTCGACCGCGAGGAGGGCGACGAGCTTCCCCCCGGTGTGAACCAGCTGGTGCGCGTCTACGTCGCGCAGAAGCGCAAGATCACCGACGGTGACAAGCTCGCCGGCCGTCACGGCAACAAGGGCGTCATCTCCAAGATCCTGCCGATCGAGGACATGCCGTTCCTGGAGGACGGCACCCCGGTCGACATCATCCTCAACCCGCTCGGCGTCCCGTCCCGCATGAACCCGGGACAGGTCCTGGAGATCCACCTCGGCTGGCTCGCCAGCCGCGGCTGGGACGTCTCCGGTCTCGCCGAGGAGTGGGCGGAGCGGCTCCAGGCCATCGGCGCCGACCGCGTCGAGCCCGGCACCAACGTCGCCACCCCCGTCTTCGACGGTGCGCGCGAGGACGAGCTGGCGGGTCTGCTGCAGCACACCATCCCCAACCGCGACGGCGAGCGCATGGTGCTCCCGTCCGGCAAGGCGAGGCTGTACGACGGCCGCTCCGGCGAGCCGTTCCCGGAGCCGATCTCCGTCGGCTTCATGTACATCCTCAAGCTGCACCACCTGGTCGACGACAAGCTGCACGCCCGCTCGACCGGCCCCTACTCCATGATCACCCAGCAGCCGCTGGGCGGTAAGGCTCAGTTCGGTGGCCAGCGGTTCGGCGAGATGGAGGTGTGGGCACTCGAGGCGTACGGCGCCGCCTACGCGCTCCAGGAGCTGCTGACCATCAAGTCCGACGACGTCACCGGCCGCGTGAAGGTCTACGAGGCCATCGTCAAGGGCGAGAACATCCCCGAGCCCGGCATCCCCGAGTCCTTCAAGGTGCTCATCAAGGAGATGCAGTCCCTGTGCCTGAACGTGGAGGTGCTGTCCAGCGACGGTATGTCCATCGAGATGCGTGACACCGACGAGGACGTCTTCCGCGCTGCGGAGGAGCTCGGCATCGACCTGTCGCGGCGCGAGCCGAGCAGCGTCGAAGAGGTCTGACGGGAGCCGCGGTCCGGAGGTTCAGCGATGAATTCCCCTGAACCTCCGGGCCGGCCCCAGGACCCCGTTTCAGACCCCACGACTTACGACCCTGAGAGGGATTGACGCATAGTGCTCGACGTCAACTTCTTCGACGAGCTCCGGATCGGCCTGGCCACCGCTGACGACATCCGTCAGTGGAGCCACGGCGAGGTCAAGAAGCCCGAGACCATCAACTACCGCACACTCAAGCCGGAAAAGGACGGACTCTTCTGCGAGAAGATCTTCGGTCCGACCCGGGACTGGGAGTGCTACTGCGGCAAGTACAAGCGCGTCCGCTTCAAGGGCATCATCTGCGAGCGCTGTGGCGTCGAGGTCACGCGCGCCAAGGTGCGCCGTGAGCGGATGGGCCACATCGAGCTCGCCGCGCCCGTCACGCACATCTGGTACTTCAAGGGTGTCCCGAGCCGGCTGGGCTACCTGCTCGACCTGGCTCCCAAGGACCTCGAGAAGGTCATCTACTTCGCCGCGTACATGATCACGTACGTGGACGAGGAGCGCCGCACCCGCGACCTGCCCTCGCTGGAGGCCCACGTCTCCGTCGAGCGCCAGCAGATCGAGAACCGCCGCGACGCCGACCTGGAGGCCCGCGCCAAGAAGCTCGAGACGGACCTCGCCGAGCTGGAGGCCGAGGGCGCCAAGGCCGACGTGCGCCGCAAGGTGCGCGAGGGCGCCGAACGCGAGATGAAGCAGCTGCGCGACCGCGCGCAGCGCGAGATCGACCGCCTCGACGAGGTGTGGAACCGGTTCAAGAACCTCAAGGTCCAGGACCTGGAGGGCGACGAGCTGCTCTACCGCGAGCTGCGCGACCGCTTCGGCACCTACTTCGACGGCTCGATGGGTGCCGCGGCGCTGCAGAAGCGCCTGGAGTCCTTCGACCTCGACGAGGAGGCCGAGCGCCTCCGCGAGATCATCCGCACCGGCAAGGGCCAGAAGAAGACCCGTGCCCTCAAGCGGCTGAAGGTCGTCTCCGCGTTCCTGCAGACCTCCAACAGCCCCAAGGGCATGGTGCTGGACTGCGTGCCGGTCATCCCGCCGGACCTGCGTCCGATGGTGCAGCTGGACGGTGGCCGCTTCGCGACCTCCGACCTGAACGACCTGTACCGCCGTGTCATCAACCGCAACAACCGCCTGAAGCGGCTTCTCGACCTCGGCGCGCCCGAGATCATCGTGAACAACGAGAAGCGCATGCTCCAGGAGGCCGTGGACGCGCTCTTCGACAACGGCCGTCGTGGCCGCCCGGTGACGGGCCCCGGCAACCGTCCGCTGAAGTCGCTGTCCGACATGCTCAAGGGCAAGCAGGGCCGCTTCCGCCAGAACCTGCTCGGCAAGCGCGTGGACTACTCCGCGCGTTCCGTGATCGTCGTCGGTCCGCAGCTGAAGCTCCACCAGTGCGGTCTGCCGAAGGCGATGGCGCTGGAGCTGTTCAAGCCGTTCGTGATGAAGCGCCTGGTCGACCTGAACCACGCGCAGAACATCAAGTCGGCCAAGCGCATGGTCGAGCGCGGCCGCACGGTCGTGTACGACGTGCTGGAAGAGGTCATCGCGGAGCACCCGGTTCTGCTGAACCGTGCGCCCACGCTGCACCGCCTCGGCATCCAGGCCTTCGAGCCGCAGCTGGTCGAGGGCAAGGCCATTCAGATCCACCCGCTCGTGTGCACCGCGTTCAACGCGGACTTCGACGGTGACCAGATGGCCGTGCACCTGCCGCTGTCCGCGGAGGCGCAGGCCGAGGCCCGCATCCTGATGCTGTCCTCGAACAACATCCTCAAGCCCGCGGACGGCCGTCCGGTGACGATGCCGACCCAGGACATGGTCCTCGGTCTGTTCTTCCTCACCACCGACGGCGAGATGCGCGAGCTGAAGGGCGAGGGCCGGTCGTTCGCCTCGGTCGCCGAGGCGATCATGGCCTTCGACGCGGGCGAGCTGTCGCTCCAGTCGAAGATCGACGTCCGCTTCCCGGTCGGCACCATCCCGCCGCGCGGCTGGACCCCGCCGGTGGGCGAGGACGGCGAGCCCGTCGGCGGTGCCGAGTGGCAGCAGGGCGACCCGTTCCGGCTGACGACGACCCTGGGCCGCGCGCTCTTCAACGAGCTGCTGCCCGAGGACTACCCGTTCGTCGACTACGAGGTGGGCAAGAAGCAGCTCTCCGAGATCGTCAACGACCTCGCCGAGCGCTACCCCAAGGTCATCGTGGCGGCCACGCTCGACAACCTGAAGTCGGCCGGCTTCTACTGGGCCACCCGCTCCGGCGTCACCGTCGCGATCTCCGACGTCGTCGTCCCCGAGGCGAAGAAGGAGATCGTCCGCGGCTACGAGGCGCAGGACGAGAAGGTCCAGAAGCAGTACGAGCGCGGTCTGATCACCAAGGACGAGCGCACGCAGGAGCTCATCGCGATCTGGACCAAGGCGACCAACGAGGTCGCCGAGGCGATGAACGACAACTTCCCGAAGACCAACCCGATCTTCATGATGGTGAACTCGGGTGCACGAGGCAACATGATGCAGATGCGTCAGATCGCCGGTATGCGTGGTCTGGTGTCGAACGCGAAGAACGAGACGATCCCGCGTCCGATCAAGGCGTCGTTCCGTGAGGGCCTGTCCGTGCTGGAGTACTTCATCTCCACGCACGGTGCCCGTAAGGGTCTGGCGGACACCGCCCTGCGGACCGCCGACTCGGGTTACCTCACCCGTCGTCTGGTCGACGTCTCCCAGGACGTCATCATCCGCGAGGAGGACTGCGGCACCGACCGCGGCCTCAAGCTGCGGATCGCCGACCGCCTCGAGGACGGTTCGCTGCGCAAGACGGAGAACGTCGAGACCTCCGTGTACGCGCGCTGCCTCGCCGAGGACATCGTGGTCGACGGCTCGGTGCTGGCCCCGGCCGGCACGGACCTGGGCGACGTGCTCATCGAGGAGCTCGTGGGCCGCGGCGTCGCGGAGGTCAAGACCCGCTCGGTCCTGACCTGCGAGTCCGCCGTCGGCACCTGCGCCATGTGCTACGGCCGTTCGCTGGCCACCGGCAAGCTGGTCGACATCGGTGAGGCGGTCGGCATCATCGCCGCCCAGTCCATCGGTGAGCCCGGCACCCAGCTGACGATGCGTACCTTCCACACCGGTGGTGTGGCCGGTGACGACATCACCCAGGGTCTGCCGCGTGTCGTCGAGCTCTTCGAGGCCCGTACCCCGAAGGGTGTCGCCCCGATCTCCGAGGCGGCCGGCCGCATCCGGATCGAGGAGACCGAGAAGACCAAGAAGATCGTCGTCACGCCCGACGACGGCAGCGACGAGACGGCCTACCCGATCTCCAAGCGCTCCCGTCTGCTGGTCGGCGAGGGCGACCACGTCGAGGTGGGCCAGAAGCTCACCGTGGGTGCCACCAACCCGCACGACGTGCTGCGCATCCTGGGTCAGCGTGCCGTCCAGGTCCACCTGGTCGGCGAGGTCCAGAAGGTCTACAACTCGCAGGGCGTGTCGATCCACGACAAGCACATCGAGATCATCATCCGGCAGATGCTGCGCCGGGTGACGATCATCGAGTCGGGCGACGCGGAGCTGCTGCCCGGCGAGCTGGTCGAGCGGTCGAAGTTCGAGACCGAGAACCGTCGTGTGGTCCAGGAAGGCGGTCACCCGGCCTCGGGTCGTCCGCAGCTGATGGGTATCACCAAGGCCTCGCTGGCGACGGAGTCCTGGCTGTCGGCCGCCTCCTTCCAGGAGACGACCCGGGTGCTGACGGACGCGGCGATCAACGCCAAGTCCGACAGCCTCATCGGCCTCAAGGAGAACGTCATCATCGGTAAGCTCATCCCGGCCGGTACGGGCCTGTCCCGCTACCGCAACATCCGGGTCGAGCCGACCGAGGAGGCCAAGGCTGCGATGTACTCGGCCGTCGGCTACGACGACATCGACTACTCGCCGTTCGGCACCGGCTCCGGCCAGGCCGTTCCGCTGGAGGACTACGACTACGGTCCGTACAACCAGTAAGCGAGCCGCTTGATCCGAGGGGCGGTCACTCCGTACGGGGTGGCCGCCCCTCGGCGTGTCCCGGGGGGCGGGACGTCGGGGGCGGGCGGGACGGACGTTCGGGGCCGGAGCCGGCCCTCGGCGGGGCCCGGGAGGGCCGGGGCGCGCAGGCCCCCCGGAAGCTGGTCGGAGGCTCCCGGGGGCGCCCGATTCCCCCGCGCACGCCGGGGTGTGGCCCCGCTCACGCCGGGCGCGCGGGGGCGCCGGGAACCGTCCGGCCCACGGTTTCCGTCCGTAACAGTGCCGGAAACGTCCGCTCCAGCGCATCATGGAGGGACCCGGTGTCAACGGGGGAGATGGTGCTCGGTGTCGCATTCGCCGTATCCGCAGTGGCAGCCCTGGCAGCAGGGGCCCGGCGTTCCGCAGCCATGGGCCGGCCAGGCCGGCTCCCCGATGCTGGCCTCGCACGCCGACCGGGAGCGGGCCGTCGACGTGCTCCGGTCCGGGTACGGCGAGGGCCGGCTGGAGAAGTCCGAGTTCGACCGGCGCGTGGCACGGGCCTACGCGGCCCGTACGGTGGGCGAACTGGCCCTGCTGGTGGCCGACCTGCCCCAGGGGCCGGTGGCGCACCCGGCGCCCCCGGTGGGCGTTCCTCCGGCCTTCCTGCCGGTGCCGCCGAGGCCGCGGACGAACGGCAAGGCGGTGGCGGCGGCCGTCTGCGGCGGGCTGTGCCTCTTCACGGCCGGGCTCACCGGCATTCCGGCGGTCATCCTCGGCCATTCGGCGCGCTCCGAGATCCGGCGGACCGGTGAGGAGGGCGACGGGTTCGCGCTCGTCGGACTGGTGCTCGGCTGGCTGTCCACGGCCGGCTGGGTCCTGCTGTTCATGGTGTCGTTCGCGCTGGCACTCACCTCGGCGGGCTGAGACGCGGACGGGCCCTTGACGAGGTCGGGGGCATGGCCCATTTGTTTTGACCGCAGCGAATGCGATAGGTACGCTCAGACCTTGTGCCTGGGGTGTGCCCTGGCCTTCGTGCGTGCCTTTCCACCGCACTGAGGGCTGTGAACGGCCACCGCAATCTGCGCATTCTTTCTGCCTTGCGGCGGGAGTCCGCGTGATTCGACACACCCGACCGCGTGGGTCGGTGACGTTCCAGGTTAGCTGTACCCATCGGCACACAGAAACCGGAGAAGTAGTGCCTACGATCCAGCAGCTGGTCCGCAAGGGCCGGCAGGACAAGGTCGAGAAGAACAAGACGCCCGCACTTGAGGGTTCGCCCCAGCGTCGTGGCGTCTGCACGCGTGTGTTCACCACCACCCCGAAGAAGCCGAACTCGGCCCTGCGTAAGGTCGCGCGTGTGCGTCTGACCAGCGGCATCGAGGTCACGGCCTACATTCCGGGTGAGGGACACAACCTGCAGGAGCACTCCATCGTGCTCGTGCGCGGCGGCCGTGTGAAGGACCTGCCGGGTGTTCGCTACAAGATCATCCGTGGCTCGCTCGACACCCAGGGTGTCAAGAACCGCAAGCAGGCTCGCAGCCGTTACGGCGCCAAGAAGGAGAAGTAAGAATGCCTCGTAAGGGCCCCGCCCCGAAGCGCCCGGTCATCATCGACCCGGTCTACGGTTCTCCTCTGGTGACCTCCCTGATCAACAAGGTGCTGCTGAACGGCAAGCGCTCCACCGCCGAGCGCATCGTCTACGGCGCCATGGAGGGCCTGCGCGAGAAGACCGGCAACGACCCGGTCATCACGCTGAAGCGCGCTCTCGAGAACATCAAGCCGACCCTCGAGGTCAAGTCCCGCCGTGTCGGTGGCGCCACCTACCAGGTGCCGGTCGAGGTCAAGCCCGGCCGTGCCAACACCCTGGCGCTGCGCTGGCTGGTCGGTTACTCCCGCGCCCGTCGCGAGAAGACCATGACCGAGCGTCTGCTGAACGAGCTCCTCGACGCCTCCAACGGCCTGGGTGCCGCTGTGAAGAAGCGCGAGGACACGCACAAGATGGCCGAGTCCAACAAGGCCTTCGCCCACTACCGCTGGTAGTCGAAACCCCTTCGAAACCGAGAGAAGACTGAAGCCTTATGGCTACCACTTCGCTTGACCTGGCCAAGGTCCGCAACATCGGGATCATGGCCCACATCGACGCGGGCAAGACGACCACCACCGAGCGGATCCTGTTCTACACGGGCGTCTCCTACAAGATCGGTGAGACGCACGAGGGCTCCGCGACCATGGACTGGATGGAGCAGGAGCAGGAGCGTGGCATCACGATCACCTCTGCTGCGACCACCTGTCACTGGCCGCTTGAGAACATCGACCACACCATCAACATCATCGACACCCCGGGCCACGTCGACTTCACCGTCGAGGTGGAGCGCTCGCTGCGCGTCCTCGACGGTGCCGTCACGGTGTTCGACGGCGTGGCCGGTGTCGAGCCGCAGTCCGAGACGGTGTGGCGTCAGGCGGACCGCTACGGCGTTCCGCGTATCTGCTTCGTGAACAAGCTCGACCGCACCGGTGCCGAGTTCCACCGTTGCGTCGACATGATCTCCGACCGTCTGGGTGCGCAGCCGCTGGTCATGCAGCTGCCCATCGGCGCCGAGGCCGACTTCAAGGGCGTCGTCGACCTCGTGACGATGAAGGCCTTCGTCTGGTCCGCCGAGGCGACCAAGGGCGAGATGTACGACACCGTCGACATCCCGGCCACGCACACCGAGGCCGCCGAGGAGTGGCGCGGCAAGCTGCTCGAGGCCGTCGCGGAGAACGACGAAGAGCTGATGGAGCTGTACCTGGAGGGCACCGAGCCCACCGCGGAGCAGCTCTACGCGGCCATCCGTCGGATCACCATCGCGTCCGGCAAGGGCGGCGGCACCACCGTCACCCCCGTGTTCTGCGGCACCGCGTTCAAGAACAAGGGCGTGCAGCCCCTGCTCGACGCGGTCGTGCGCTACCTGCCCTCCCCGCTCGACGTCGAGGCCATCGAGGGCCACGACGTCAAGGACGCGGAGAAGGTCATCGAGCGCAAGCCGTCGGACGAGGAGCCCCTCGCCGCCCTCGCGTTCAAGATCATGAGCGACCCGCACCTCGGCAAGCTCACCTTCGTCCGTGTGTACTCCGGCCGTCTGGAGTCCGGCACCCAGGTGCTGAACTCCGTGAAGGGCAAGAAGGAGCGCATCGGCAAGATCTACCGCATGCACGCCAACAAGCGTGAGGAGATCGAGTCGGTGGGCGCCGGCGACATCGTCGCCGTCATGGGCCTGAAGCAGACCACCACCGGTGAGACGCTGTCCGACGACAAGAACCCGGTGATCCTGGAGTCCATGGACTTCCCGGCGCCGGTCATCCAGGTCGCCATCGAGCCCAAGTCGAAGGGCGACCAGGAGAAGCTCGGCGTCGCGATCCAGCGCCTGGCCGAGGAGGACCCCTCCTTCCAGGTCCACTCGGACGAGGAGACCGGCCAGACCATCATCGGCGGCATGGGCGAACTGCACCTCGAGGTGCTGGTCGACCGCATGCGCCGTGAGTTCAAGGTCGAGGCCAACGTCGGCAAGCCGCAGGTCGCGTACCGCGAGACCATCCGCAAGTCGGTCGAGAAGGTCGAGTTCACCCACAAGAAGCAGACGGGTGGTACCGGCCAGTTCGCCCGCGTCATCATCGCGATCGAGCCGATCGAGGGCGGCGACGCCTCGTACGAGTTCGTCAACAAGGTGACCGGTGGCCGCGTGCCGAAGGAGTACATCCCTTCGGTCGACGCCGGTGCGCAGGAGGCCATGCAGTTCGGCATCCTCGCCGGCTACGAGATGACCGGTGTCCGCGTGACGCTGCTCGACGGTGCCTACCACGAGGTGGACTCCTCCGAGCTCGCGTTCAAGATCGCCGGTTCGCAGGCCTTCAAGGAGGCCGCGCGCAAGGCCAGCCCCGTGCTCCTCGAGCCGATGATGGCCGTCGAGGTCACCACGCCCGAGGACTACATGGGTGAGGTCATCGGCGACATCAACTCCCGCCGCGGCCAGATCCAGGCCATGGAGGAGCGCGCCGGTGCCCGCGTCGTGAAGGGCCTCGTGCCCCTGTCGGAGATGTTCGGCTACGTCGGAGACCTCCGCAGCAAGACGTCGGGTCGCGCAAGCTACTCGATGCAGTTCGACTCCTACGCCGAGGTTCCGCGGAACGTCGCCGAGGAGATCATCGCGAAGGCCAAGGGCGAGTGACGGGCTCCGTTTAACGGACGGCGTCCCCACGCCTTAGGCTTGACCCCGGAGCTTGCAGGTGGGTGTCCCGCCGCCATCCTGGCGGGACACCCCGGGCCCGGGTTTCCCAGCACAGATCACCTGGCGCCGATGAAGTAAGGCGTACAGAACCACTCCACAGGAGGACCCCAGTGGCGAAGGCGAAGTTCGAGCGGACTAAGCCGCACGTCAACATCGGCACCATCGGTCACATCGACCACGGTAAGACGACCCTCACGGCCGCCATTACCAAGGTGCTGCACGACGCGTACCCCGACCTGAACGAGGCCTCGGCCTTCGACATGATCGACAAGGCGCCGGAAGAGCGCCAGCGTGGTATCACGATCTCGATCTCGCACGTCGAGTACCAGACCGAGTCGCGTCACTACGCCCACGTCGACTGCCCCGGTCACGCGGACTACATCAAGAACATGATCACCGGTGCCGCCCAGATGGACGGCGCGATCCTCGTGGTCGCCGCGACCGACGGCCCGATGCCGCAGACCAAGGAGCACGTGCTCCTGGCCCGCCAGGTCGGCGTTCCGTACATCGTGGTCGCCCTGAACAAGGCCGACATGGTGGACGACGAGGAGATCCTGGAGCTCGTCGAGCTCGAGGTGCGCGAGCTCCTCTCCGAGTACGAGTTCCCGGGCGACGAGGTTCCGGTCGTCAAGGTCTCCGCTCTGAAGGCCCTGGAGGGCGACAAGGAGTGGGGCAACTCGGTCCTCGAGCTCATGAAGGCCGTGGATGAGTCCATCCCCGAGCCCGAGCGTGACGTCGACAAGCCGTTCCTGATGCCGATCGAGGACGTCTTCACCATCACCGGTCGCGGTACGGTCGTCACCGGCCGCATCGAGCGTGGTGTCCTCAAGGTCAACGAGACCGTCGACATCATCGGCATCAGGCCGGAGAAGACCACCACCACGGTCACCGGCATCGAGATGTTCCGCAAGCTGCTCGACGAGGGCCAGGCCGGTGAGAACGTCGGTCTGCTGCTCCGCGGCATCAAGCGCGAGGACGTCGAGCGCGGCCAGGTCATCATCAAGCCGGGCTCGGTCACCCCGCACACCGAGTTCGAGGCCCAGGCCTACATCCTGTCGAAGGACGAGGGTGGCCGCCACACCCCGTTCTTCAACAACTACCGCCCGCAGTTCTACTTCCGCACGACGGACGTGACCGGCGTGGTGACCCTCCCCGAGGGCACCGAGATGGTCATGCCGGGTGACAACACCGAGATGAAGGTGGAGCTCATCCAGCCCGTCGCCATGGAGGAGGGCCTGAAGTTCGCCATCCGTGAGGGTGGCCGGACCGTGGGCGCCGGCCAGGTCACCAAGATCAACAAGTGAGCTTGCTGATCTGACCTGGTAGCTCCACTGCGAGCACCTGGGAAGGCCCGCACGACTTCGGTCGTGCGGGCCTTCTGCGTGCGTGCGGGCCCTCCTGTGTTGTGGCGTCAGCTCCGGCGGTGTCGGTCACTCGTTCGGGGGGAGTCCGGGCATCTGCGCGAGGCTGACCCGTCGGCGTCCATAGTTTGGCGCCATGGTCAGCTCATCCCATGAGGCACTGCACCGGATCTTCCAGCAGGAACCGGGCCTCTTCGCCCGCGCCGCCAGGCATCTGGGCGTCGCCTTCCCCCCACCCCTGTCCGCGTCCGAACTCTCCACCGACCTCACGGAGACGCGGCCCTTGGAGCGTCGGGTGGACACCTTGCTGCGCATGGAGACCGAGGACGGCAGTTTCGTGCTGGCGGTCGAGTCGCAGAGCGCGCCCAGCGCGGACAAGCCCGCCAGCTGGGCCTACTACCTCTCCCACGTGTACGCCAAGTACGGCATCCCCCCGGTGCTGCTCGTCGTGTGCCCGGACCGGAAGACGGCTGCATGGGCCGCCCAGCAGTTCGACATCGGCCCCCGACAGTGGCCCTCCCTCACCCTGCGGCCGCTGGTCCTGGGGCCGAATGACGTGCCGGTGATCGACAGCCCCGACGAAGCCGCCCGGGACATTCCGCTCACGATCCTCTCGGCTGCTCTTCACCGTTGCGAGCCGGAAGCCGATGCCATACTGAACGCGTTGGCAAAGGCGCTGAAAAGCCTGTCGGCCGACGACGAGACCACCGCCGGCACCTTCATCGAACTCACGGAACAAGGCCTCGGCACGTCCCGGGCCGCGGATCTCTGGAGGCATCTCATGGCCGTCGACCTCTCCTTCTTCCAGTCGCAGACAGCACAGAAGCTCCGGCAGGAGGGGCGCGAGGAGGGCCGTGAGGAGGGTCGAGCCGAGGGGCAGGCGAACGCGCTCCTTCTGCTGCTGCGCCATCGGGGCGTCGAGGTGACCGACGGGGACCGGGAGCGCATCGAGAGCTGTGACGACCTCGACGTGCTGGATCTCTGGCTCACCCGGGCCATCGCCGCCACCTCGATGGCGGAGGTCTTCGCACCAGCCGGAGAGACGTCGGGAACCGCTGACTGACAGGGCGTTCTGCACGGCCGTGCGGCTGCGGGGGCGTCGCACCGGGTGGCGGTGGGGGATGGTGGGCGACGGCGGGGAGCAGCCCGCGGAGCGCGTCGGCTGCACGGACGAACAAGGCCTCGGCACGTCCCGGGCCGCGGATCTCTGGAGGCATCTCATGGCCGTCGACCTCTCCTTCTTCCAGTCGCAGACAGCACAGAAGCTCCGGCAGGAGGGGCGCGAGGAGGGGCGTGAGGAGGGCCGTGAGGAGGGGCGGGCCGAGGGGCGGGCCGAGGGGCGGGCGAGTGCGCTCCTTCTGCTGTTGCAGCATCGGGGTGTCGAGGTGACCGAGGGGGACCGGGAGCGCATCGAGAGCTGTGACGACCTCGAGGTGCTGGATCTCTGGCTCACCCGGGCCATCGACGCCACCTCGATGGCGGAGGTTTACGCAGCGGGCGGGGAGACGTCGGGCACGGCTGACTGACCGGCCGGTTCTGCACGGCCGAACGGCCCCGGGCGCGTCGTCAGGACGTGCCCGGGGCCGGTCCGTTCCCCCGTCGAGATGGTCAGCCGGTGGTCACACGCGCTGCCACAGTGCCGGGACGTTCGGGGGCTCCCAGCCGGTCTGGGCCTGGTGGCCCTGGAGGCAGCGGTAGGTGGCGCCGCCGTAGGTGACCGTGTCGCCGGCCCGGTAGACGCTGCCGGCCGCCCAGGTGCCGCCCGGCTCCTCACCGGGGGGCTCCTCGTCGTCCCCGCCGGTCGTCTTCAACGTCAGGCCGTAGTTCTGCAGCAGCGGGTTGAGCGGCTGGTAGTACGTCGTGCCGCCGCTGCTGCAGTTGCCCGAGCCGCCCGAGGTGACGCCCTGGGCCTGGCTGCCGGAGATGTAGGAGCCGCCGGAGTCGCCCGGCTCCGCGCACACCGAGGTGCGGGTGACGCCGGTGATGGTGCCCTCGGGGTAGGTCACGCTGGTGTTGTGCTGCTGGATCACGCCGCAGTGCCAGCCGGTGGTGGAGCCGGAACGGCAGATCGAGGCACCGACCGGGGCCTGCGTGGAGCCGGTGACCTGGACGTTCTGGCCGCTGGAGCCCTTCACGTACGGCGTGGCCGTCCAGGAGGAGTTGGTGGCCACCCAGGCCATGTCGCGGCCCGGGAAGACGGAACCCTGGAAGGTGCCCTGGGCGACCCGGTTGTGGCCGCTGGTGGCGGCGCCGGTCCGGCCGCAGTGGCCGGCGGTGGCGTAGCCCTGCTGGGTGCCCTTGGTGACGGGGAAGCCGATGGAGCAGCGCCCGCTGTTGTTGATGTAGTACGCCTCGCCGCCGCGCAGGTCGTAGAGCGGGCGGGGCTGCTCGGCGGACTTCTCCACGCGGGCGAGCGAGCTGCTGACGCCGGCTGCGGAGAGCAGGGAGCGGGCTGCGGATGGGCGTACGGCCTGCACGACGACCTGGTTGCTGCGGACGTCGACGTACCAGACGGGGGCCCCGGTGGTGTCGCGGCCGGTGGCGGCCTTGTCGAGTCGGGCCTTGGCGGCGTCCAGCTCGGCGAGGGAGTGGCGGACGACGGCGGCTTCGGCGCCCCGTGCCTCGATGGCCGGCACGTCGCGGGTGTCCGTGGTCGCCACGGTCAGGGTGCCGGAGTCGGCGCCGGACACCCACGCGCCCGCGAAGTCGGCTCCGAGTGCCAGGCTCAGCCGGCCCGCGGTGGCTCCGGCCTCGGCCTCGTTCACCAGCCGCCGTTCCGCCTGCTTCCGGTCGATGCCGAGGTCGCGTTCCATGGACTTCAGCAGGGCGGGCGGGGCGGCGTCGGTGCGCAGGGTGTCGGCGGCCGAGGGTGCGTCGCCGGGCCGGGCGTCGGAGGGGGTGCCCGCGTTCGCGGAGCCGCTGAGCCCGGCCACGAGCAGGGCGGCCGTCGCGGCCAGCGCGGCGCCTGCGGCACCGGCCCGGGGGTGTCGTCTGAGCAGGGAGGACATGGGGCATCTCCTCGGTGTCTCGGGTGGGGAGGTGCCGAAACCGTAGGGAGGGTCAGCGGGCCGCCATAAGACGTCGGCCGACCCCCTGCACGGCGTTATGGGAGGGCCGGGGGCGCCGGGTCGCGGCGGGCGGAGAGCTAGGCGGTGTAGCTGTCGCAGCGCGCCGCCACTCCCGCGTGCGCCATCCGCGCCTGGGCCAGGACGGTCGTGGCGAGGACGTCCCGCTGGGCCACGGTGTGCCAACCGAGGAGGTGCCGCCAGGTGAGGGGAGTGCCGGTGAGCGGGCGGGTGATGATGCCGGGCGTGGTGGGGAAGGTGGCGCGGCACATCCCGAGCGCGCGGCCCACCTGGACGAGGTGCACCAGGGCCGCCGTGTCGGTCTCGTACATGCGCCGGGGGGTGAACCCGGCGCGGGCGCAGGCCGCCGTGAAGCAGTCCCCGAAGCAGCCGTCGCCGGGGACGACAGCCCACTCCGCGTCGGCCAGTTCGGCCAGGTCCAGCTCCGCGCGGTGGGCGAGCGGGTGGCCGTCGGCGAGCATCACGAACACCGGGTCGACCGCGACCTCGCGCCACTCCAGTCCGTCGGCGGCGGGCGGGGGAGCGGAGCCGCAGGTCCCGGCGAGCGCGAAGTCCAGCCGGCCCTCGACCAGCAGCCGGGCCAGCTCCCGGTCGGACCAGGAGGTGCAGGTGCTGACCCGGGCCTCGGGCACCGCGTCGGCCAGCCGGTCCACGAGCGCGCCCAGCAGCGGACCGTGTGTGCCGCCCAGCCGGAGGTGGGCGGTGGTCCGTGGCGTACGGGCGAACCGGGCCGCCTCCTGCTGGAGTTCGGTCACCGCGGGCAGGACGACCCGGGTGCGTTCCAGCACGAGTTCGCCCAGCGCCGTGACCCGCACGCCGTGGCGCCCGCGCTCGAACAGCGCGCCGCCCAGGGCCCGTTCGATCCGCTTGAGCTGGGCGCTCAACGCGGGCTGGGCCAGCCCCAGTTCGGTCGCTGCCCGGGTGAGGCTGCCCGCGTCCGCGATCGCCCTGATCGTCTTCAGATGCCGCAACTCCAGCTCCATGAGGGGAGCTTGCGACGTGCCGGGGCCGGGGGCAAGGGGTTGGTACGTACCAGAACCGGGGAAGGGGTGCGGGCCCGACGGAAGCGGCCGGGTCAGGCGTTCCCGCCGCCGGGCGGTGCGAGCAGCAGACGGAGCTCGCGCACCCCGCCGGTCTCCAGCTTGGCCGGCGATGCGGTCATGGCGTCGAGGAGGACCACGCGGCCGTCGTTGTTGTGCGCGTGGACGAGGTGGCCGGTGATTTCCTGGCCGCCGAGTTCCCGCCGGACCCAGATCAGGCCCCGGGCGTCGGGCCCGGCCCCGGTGAGCGCGCGGACGACGTCGTCCCAGTCGCCGGCCGGGGTCTCCCGGAACCCCGGGAAGTAGCGCCGGACGAGTCTTCCCCACCAGCCCGGGGCCTCGTGGCCGGGAGCCCACGGCAGCGGACTGGCCTTGGTTCCGTCGATCCGGTGGTGCAGGGCCACCGCCCGGCCGCGGATGTTGAGCCGCTTGGGCTGGGACACCAGCCGGTCGGCGAGTACCCAGGCCGGTGCGGAATCGAGGTCGGCGAGCGGGGCGCTGGGGGAGGGGTGGAAGGGGAGCCCGCTGTACCGGGGGACGACGACCGACGCCGCCAGCATGGGCGTGCGGGGGAAGCCGGGCTGTGTCACGGACCGGCAGGCGAGCAGCCAGGCCGTCGGGGTCTCGTGCACGGGGTCGGGCGCGCTCAGCTCGACCAGACCGCCGTACGTCTGCCGGAGCCATTCGGTGGCCGGCCGCGCGGGCCGGTTCACGCGCGGCGCCCCGGCGCGGTCCCGCGCCCCGGGGCGCCCCAGCGGGCGTGGGTGTGGCCCGCGTCCCACGGGGTGACCAGCGGCCGCACGCGGTCCCCGTACTCCAGGGCGCGCACCCAGTCGGCGGGCCAGGCCGGGCCGCCGACCGAGGCCCCGGCCAATGCTCCGGCCAGGGCCGCGATGGAATCGGAGTCGCCGGAGGAGAACGCGGCCCGCTGGACGACGGCGACGGGCTCCTCGGGGAAGAGCAGGAAGCAGTAGAGGGCGGCCGCCAGCGCCTCCTCGGCGATCCAGCCGCCACCGGCCACCTCGCACGGGTCGCGCTCCGGGTCCGGCTGTGCGAGGGCGGCGGCGACCGTGTCCAGGGCCGCCAGGGTCTCGTCCCAGCCGTGGGCGATGAACGCGACGGGGTCGGAGGCGCCGGCCCGTTGGGCCAGGTCACCGAGCCAGTCGCCGTGGTAGGTCCGGCGTGCCGACCGGCCGTAGTGGCGCAGGCGCGGCAACAGCTCCGACGGGTGGCAGTTGTGGGCGAGCAGCCACACCGCGTGCGCCGTCAGGTCGCCGGCGGCCAGCGCGGTGGGGTGGCCGTGGGTCAGCGCCGCCTGCAACTGGGCCGTCCCGGCCCGCTGTTCGGCCGTCAGACGGGGCAGCAGGGCGACGGGCGCGACCCGCATGTTGGCCCCGCACCCCTTGGAGGGCAGCACGGTGGCCTCCTGCCACGGCACGCCGCGTTCGAGGGCCGCACAGGCGTCGAGGCAGGTCCGGCCCGGGGCCCGGTTGTTGTCGGGGGAGCGCAGCCAGGCCACGAAATGCTTGCGCAGGGCCGGTTCGACCGTCGCCGCCGTCACGGAGGAGACGCCGTCCAGCGAGGCCTCCGCGAGGGCCTCGACCACGGCCAGTGTCATCTGGGTGTCGTCCGACACCCGGGCCACCCCGTCCTGCACGGGCAGCTCCAGCTGCCGCCAGGAGCCGTAACGCCGGGTGAGCGTCGCGAGGTCGAGGAACTCGGTCGGACAGCCCAGGGCGTCGCCGATGGCGAGGCCGTAGATCGAGGCCACCGCTCCGCCCTTGATCGTGTCCTGGCGCCACCTACGTCCCGTGAGGTCGTCGAGGACGGCGATGCTCTCGGCCTCGGCGAGGGAGCCGGCGACGATGTGGGAACCGCCCGCGGAGGACGGGTTCCTCAGCATCTCCTCCAGCACGTGGGTGGGCCGTTCGCCGCGTTCCTTCGCGCGGTGCAGGCGGAAAACCCATGCGCCGGCCATGTTGGACTCCGCAGGGCTCGCCGTGCTGTGCACCAGCACGCCGGCGGCGTCGTCCTCGTCGTTGCCCCATACGTAACCGATCACCCGGTTCTCCGGGTTGGCGATCGCCACGTAACGCACCGGGCGTCCCGTGTGCCGGGAATAGCGCGGTGGTCCTCCCGGAACGATGAAGCCGCCGACGCTTTCGGCGAAGCGGGGGTTGGGTCCGCGGTCATGGTCCTCGGTTGTCACGGCGGGTGATTCTCCCTGAGGGGAAGTGCCGTGAAGCACCCGGCGGGGCGGACACCGGCGACCCCGGGGGCGTGCGGGACCGACGGGCCCCGGCCAGTCGTCGGCCGGGGGGATTGCAGGGGCGTGCGAGGGGCGGGCCTCTGTGGCACAGGTCGTGCCAGCCCCGGTCACCGCTTTCGTGCCCTCCCGAATTCAGCCCCGCCGCAGCCCCGTGATCAGCAGCTCGACCAGTCGGCGGGGGTCGTAGTCGGGGTCGTTCTCGCCGCCGATGCAGAGGTTTCCGACACCCCGCAGGAGGGCGAACGGCTCGATGGAGGCGCGGAGTTGGCCCGCCTCGGACGCGGCGTCGAGAAGCCGGCCGCAGACCGGGACCAGGCGGTCCAGGAAGTAGGTGTGCAGGGCCTCGAAGCCGGCCTGGTCGGAGCGGAGGACGTCGGCGAGGCCGTGCTTGGTGACCAGGAAGTCGACGAACAGGCCGATCCACTGACGCAGGGCCTCGAACGGTGAGGCGCTGCTCTCCAGCAGGGCCGGACCCGCCTCCGCGCAGGCCTCCACCTGGTGCCGGTAGACGGCGATGATCAGGTCGGAGCGGGTGGGGAAGTGCCGATAGATGGTGCCCAGCCCGACGCCCGCCCGGGCCGCGATGTCCCGCACCGGGGCGTCCACGCCCGAGGCGACGAAGGCCGCGGCGGCCGCGTCGAGCAGCGCGGCCTTGTTGCGCCGCGCGTCCTTGCGCCGGGAGCCGCCGGCCGCACCCTCCGTGCTGCCGACGCTGTTTCCGACGCCACCGTCGCCCTGGCTGCTGTGGCTCACCGCGCCGCTCCTTCCGTCCCAGTCGTCGGAACATTGTTCCGTTTGCGCATGATGGCAGAACGGAAGCGCGGCACCAAGGTGTGCGTGCGGTGGCGGGCGGTGGACGGGCCGACGGAGACTCCTGTCATCGGTACCCCCGGTGGAGGGAACGGGAGCGGGGGAGCCCTGACTGCGACTCCTCCCGAAGGCGGGGAACGCGTCCGGATCAGCGTGCGAGGGCCTGGACACTCACGAACCAGCGGACTGAGCCCTCCGCATTCACCGTGAAGTCGGCCTTCTGCGCGGCCTCCAGGTTCCACTGGTGCCCCACCCTCTTCACGGACGCGCCGGAGCAGCCGACGGTGAATCCGCCGAGCTTTTCGAGAGTGAGCTCGATGTCCACCGACTTCGAGACGGAGCTGCAGTTCACCTTGATCACGACCTCCCCCCTTCGGCAGTTCGACCGTGCCGAATCGCATGACGCCGGGCCGGGGGCCCGCCGAGAATATCTCCTCGAACTCGGGCTCGCGCTCGGGGGCTGTCAGTTTCTCCTGGGGAGGGGGTGCGATGGTCGATGGGGACGTGGAGGGAAAGGGAGGGGCGGGTCCGTCGGAATCTCCCTTTCCCGTGCAGGCGGCCAGTGCGCCGCACAGGAGGATCACGGAGCTGAGCGCCGCACGTCGTGGTGTTGTCAGAAGTTCGTCCCCCATGCGTGAACCCGGTGGTCGTGGTCTTGTTCTCCGTGCTCGCAGTTCTCCGTGAGACCCGTGTTTTCTTGTGGTGGGACAGCTGGTGGTGCTGTTTCGCTCAACGTCGTTCCCCCGATAAAGGTGATAGGAAGTGAGGATGGTCGGCCCTCGACCGGTCAGGTCGTGGGCACATCATGAAATGAGTTCGCTGCGTGGGGATTCTGAGCGGCGTTATGCATTCGTGATGCCTTGGGTATTTCTTGAGGTGCCGAAAGGTGCTCCCTTTCGGCGGGGATCACCTGTGCCATGAATGGGGGGTGCCCCTATCTCTTTCGTCAAGGGGCGGGTCGGTTGATTGGTGATGTTTCAGGTGGCTTGGGGGGCGGTGTGAGGTTGGAAGAACGTGCCGTCGCGGAGCATGGC